>URYK01000001.1 GCA_900552125.1 uncultured Solobacterium sp.
CCCATTTTCATATACGAATGAATCCTTTCTTGAATATCTTAACTTAATGACATTGGCTGCTTGCCTCTTTTTTAGCAGGAAGAGCCTTTACACAATCTTATGTCGGTTATGTACATGCCATTGCTCATTCTCTTGGGGGAAAATATAATATTCCTCATGGATTAGCCAATGCTGTGTTACTACCAATCGTTTTAAAAACTTATGGAGCAAGTGCTCATAAAAAATTGTATGAGATTGCTTGTATGCTTAATCTTGCTGATGAAAATGACTCTATGGAACAAGGAGCTAATTGCTTGATTGAAGCAATCGAACAAATGGAACGTCGATTGAATATACCTACTTATTTAGAGGGTATTCAAGAAAAAGACATTCCTACACTTGCTGCTCTTGCGGATAAAGAAGCTAACCCTTTATATCCTGTACCAATGCTTATGGACGCAAATGAATTAGTACCGTTATATTATCTAGTAAAAAAAGGAGAAAATGATGAAACAAGAAGAAATCAATGCACTGATCAACAAACAAAGAATATATTTTCTAACTGGAGAAACACTTTCAGTTTCCACACGAATTAAAGCCTTAAAACGACTACAAAAGGCAATACAAGATCATGAACAAGAGATTCATGAAGCTTTGAAACAAGATTTAGGTAAAAGTCGTTTCGAAAGTTATATGTGCGAAGTTGGATTAACCTTAGATGAAATACGATACATGATCAAAAAAACGCCACGTTTTGCCAAGAAAAAACGTGTACGTACCCCTCTTTCTCAAGCAGTTTCTTCAAGTTATACACTTCCTTCACCTTATGGTGTCACATTGATTATGAGTCCTTGGAATTATCCATTTATGTTAACGATGGATCCACTTGCGGATGCCATTGCGGCAGGTAACACTGTAATTGTAAAACCAAGTGCTTATTCTCCTCATACAAGTAAAATTATTGAAACAATTATCCATGAGTGTTTTGATGAAAAATATGTGGCAATAGTAACAGGAGGAAGACAAGAAAATCAAGCTCTTTTTACTTCTCATTTCGATAAGATATTCTTTACTGGAAGTCAAAGTGTTGGGAAAGAAGTTATGCGGCATGCTGCTGAATACTTAACACCTGTTACTCTTGAATTAGGGGGCAAGAGTCCTTGTATTGTTGATAAAACAGCACAAATAAAAATTGCTGCAAAACGCATCGTATTTGGAAAATTCCTAAATTGTGGTCAAACATGTGTAGCACCTGACTATATTCTTTGTGATGTATCAATCAAAGACCAATTGATTAAAGAACTTATCAAGGAAATAAAAACACAATTTGGAGAACAACCACTTAACAATCCTAATTATGGAAAAATCATCAACAACAAACATTTTGAACGACTTTCTCATCTAATTGATGAAAGTAAATTAGTTCATGGTGGAAACTGTAAAGCAGAAACTTTACAAATCGAACCAACGATTTTGGATCATATTAGTTGGGATGATCCAATTATGCAAGAAGAAATCTTTGGTCCATTACTTCCAATATTAACATTTGATTCCATGGAAACAACGATCAAACAACTTCAACAATTACCTCATCCACTAGCTTTCTATATCTTTTCTAGCAATAAACAAACAATTAAAGAACTACAAACACGTTGTCAATTTGGTGGTGGATGTGTCAATGATACAATCATTCATCTAGCAACACATGAAATGGGATTTGGTGGCGTTGGTTCAAGTGGTATGGGAACATATCATGGAAAAGTTGGTTTTGAAGAATTTTCACATCGAAAAAGTATTGTTGATAAAAAAACATGGCTTGATCTTCCAATGCGTTATCAACCATATCGTTCACTGAATGAAAAACTTGTTCGATTGTTTTTACGATAAAGGACTGTAAGAAACCTAATGTAGAATAGTTAGGGTTCTTACAATTTTTTCTATTTTGATAAATGATTAAATAAGTTGTATATTTTGGCGAAATTTTTATTCTATCTTGACTAAGTAATAATTCAATGATATTTTGTGAATAAATAAATCAGAGCTTGTGGAAGTATTTCTTATGAAAAAGGTTTTGTTTTGTAAGAATAAGTTCTGAGTTATGTGGATAGAGATTGTGGGAGGAAACAAAATATTCATTTAAGGGAATGAAAAAAATCATCAAAGAATACATTGAAAAATGGTTAGTCTTTTGAAGGATATATTCTTATTGAAACTCGAGGTACAGTTGATGTTGAAACAATGTCTCTTTTTTTCAAAAAGAGGTGTAGTTAATAAATTGAAACTTTCATATAAAAATACAATCCAGCTGATCTTTGCTAGGATTTAGTTGGAGTCATATTTTATAGTTATTTTAAAGACTTTAATCATGTTACTCATGTAGAGTATGATTTTTTACATTCTATTAAGATTTACGATAGCGTAATAAATTTTATATAAAAATAATATTAATATTTATGAAAAAGCGATATACTATTAGATAGTAAATGTGAAAAATAATAAATATTTAGATATGGGAGATTATTAATGGAAAAAGTAATAAAAGAAATTATTGAATTTAACAAAGAAAGAGATTGGGGCCAATTTCATTCGCCTGAAAATTTAGCTAAATCAATTGCGATAGAAGCTGGTGAATTATTAGAGTGTTTTCAATGGAATAATAATTACAATTTGGAAGATGTCTGTGATGAGTTAGCAGATGTCATGAACTATTGTGTAGTGATGGCTAATCGTTTAGGAGTTGATCTTGAGAAAATTATGTTAGATAAATTAGAAAAAAATCGTCAAAAGTATCCAGTTGAAAAAGCAAAAGGAAACTCTAAGAAGTATAACGAATTATGATTGTTTATCAAGAAACTAAAAAGCAATTTTTAAATGATGTTAGACTGGATTTAATTGAGGATAAAATTGAACAAAAAGTAAAAGAAAGATTACATAAAAAAACTGCACATAATGAATTTGTCTCTTGGATGAATTCAATGCAATATATGTACAAAGTTATGGAAGATCAAAATATTCCAAATGAAAGTATGATAGCAATAGAATATCGCATTCCAAATTCTAATAAACGTGTAGATTTCATCATTAGTGGAGAAGATGAAACAGGACGTGAAAGTGCTGTAGTTATAGAACTTAAACAATGGCAAGAATTAAAAAAGGTAGAAACCAAAGAAGCAATCGTAAAAACACATTTACAAGGGAGAATGGTTGAAACGACGCATCCTTCATATCAAGCTTGGTCATATGTTAGTATGATTAAAGATTATAATGAGGATGTTAGAAAATATAAAATAAAATTAAAACCTTGTGCGTATTTACACAATTATAGACTCCAAGAAAATGATGATTTAACTGATGGATGTTATGAATATTATATTGAAAAAGCTCCAGTATTTACAAGAGGTGATACTGAACGTTTAGCAAGGTTTATATCAGAGTATATTAAAAAGGGAAATCCAGATGTTCTCTATCATATTGATCAAGGTAGAATTGTACCAAGTAAATCACTACAAGATAGTTTATCTTCTATGTTAAAAGGAAATAATGAATTTACGCTTATTGATGAGCAAAAAGTGGTTTTTGAAAAAGCATTAGAGATTGTTAGAAGTAAAGATAAAAAACAAGTATATATTATTCATGGAGGACCTGGAACAGGGAAAACAGTTTTAGCTATTAATATGTTAGTTGCGATATTAAATATGAATCAAAATGTTATGTATGTTACGAAAAACTCAGCACCACGAGAAGTTTATCGTAAAAAATTAACAGAAGGAAAATACCGTAAAGCATACATTGATAATTTATTCAAAGGGTCAGGCTCATTTACAGAAGCAATTTCAGATGATTTTGATTGTTTGATTGTTGATGAAGCTCATCGTTTAAATGAAAAATCAGGAATGTTTCAAAACTTAGGAGAAAATCAAGTTAAAGAGATTATAAATGCAGCAAGAACAAGTATCTTTTTTGTAGATGATTTTCAAATAGTAACAATAAAAGATATTGGTAGTACAAATGAAATTAAAAAGTGGTGTAAATTCTTTGATGCAGAAGTATATGAAGATACGCTGATTTCACAATTTCGTTGTAATGGAAGTGATTCTTACTTATCATGGATTGATAATGTATTAGAAATTAATCCTGAAGCAACAGATGACTTTGATTTCGATTATGATATACGAATTTGTGATAGTCCTGAAGAAGTAAAAGAATTAATACTAGAAAAAAATAAAATTAACAATAAATCAAGAATGGTTGCAGGATATTGCTGGAATTGGATCAAAGAAGGAAAAAATAATAGTAATATTCATGATATCCAAATTGGCGACTTCGGTATGTCATGGAATCTAGGTTCATCTTCAACTTGGGCAATTGATCCTGAATCTGTTCATGAAATAGGATGTATTCATACATGTCAAGGATTAGAATTTGATTATGTTGGTGTAATAATTGGAGAAGATCTTCGATATAGCGATGGAATCATCACAGATTTCACCAAAAGAGCTAGAACAGATCAATCACTTAAAGGACTAAAGGGGTTATATAAGAAAAATCCAGAAAAAGCTTTAAGTATTGCTGATAATATTATAAAAAACACATATAGAACATTATTAACAAGAGGACAAAAAGGTTGCTATATTTATTGTGTAGATGAAAATTTAAAGGCGTATTTAAAAGAAAGATTAAATAAGAATAGTTAAGATAGTTGAATAAAACTGTAGAATAATTAAAGCTGATTTATTAAGTGTCATTAGATTGACACTTTTCTTTGTTATTAGGGAATATGGCGGATTTATTTGAATCAAGGATTAGCTATTAGATTCTTTATAAAAAGGAAGCACAAAAAGTAAAATAATGTGTATGAATTATCTCTATCTTAATCCAAATAATAGAATAGTCTTACAGTCTAATGTATTTAAAAATTCCACTTTTTTACATACAGTAAAACAATTTGAAAATAGTATACATAACCAAATAGTTGTAGTAGAGAAGAATTTATGAGAAGATATATTTAATAAAATTAAAGGATAATAGAGCATATGTTAACGAATAAAAGGAGATGTTTTGAGTGCTACCAAGAATAATTTTCAAATATAAACCAATAATGTTTAATGAGATGGATTTTCAAAAAATACAAGAAGTATATGAAGGAAACAAATGTGATTTTGATAATTCTAACTATAAATATATCTCAGAAATATTAGAAGAACATAAACTTTACTGTCCAACACGAAATGAATTAAATGATCCATTTGAAGCTTTACAGTTTCGATTATATGGCAATGCTGTAGCTGGTGGTTCTCTATATTCTAGTAATGGGGAATTACCACCACATTATGAAGAACTTTTATCAAAGTATCGAATACTTTCACTAACAGATAATGCTAAGTCACCTGTTATGTGGGGATTATATGCAAATAACTATAATGGAGTATGTATTGGCTTTAAGACTGATGGTACATTTAATAATATTAAACACGTTACATACGTAAAAGAAAATGAAGAAGTGCCAGAATGTTGGTTTTCAGATCCTAATTTACTCAAGATTATTAGAGATTCTTTTTATAAAAAATTTAAATGTTGGGAGAATGAGTCTGAGTATCGTATAATTCAAGAAGAAAAGTATTTATGTTTTGATAAAAATGAAATTGAATTATTGGTCATTGGTCATAATGTATCAGAGAAGTATAAAAATAAATTGACTGATATATGCGAAAAACAAGGGATTCCTGTATATTATACGTATTTAGATAAAGTAAGAAGAAAAGTACTATTTAAAGAAATTCAGTTTCAAAAAATTTATGATGGAGAAGAAATTGAAACTGACTTTTAATACAAAAACAGGCTTTGGAATTCAAGAGGATAGAACCTTTATTGTAAGGTAGTGATATAGTTATACAAAAAAATGATTCCTGTACTATTAAAAAAACTCCACAACGGAGTTCTCTTTTCATATTCTTATTAGTTACTTAACCATTATATATTTTTTCATCCAATAAGTTTTCTTTCTTAGCTACAATTACTGATGTAGAAGCATCTCCTACAACATTTAAAGAAGTAACTAGCATTTCAATAGGACGGTTAATAGCAAGGATTAATGAGTACGCCATTAAAGCAGCATCATTTGTATATCCCATACCTGTAAGTATAGTGAATAAGATAACAGCACCTGCACCTGGAGCGGCAGGAGTACCAACAGAAGATATTAAAGCTAAAATAGCAATGATAGCCATAGAAGTAAAGGTTACATCATAACCAGCACTAATGGCAACGAATAAAGCAGCAATTACTTGCATAATAGCTGTACCATCCATATTGATAGTCATACCTAAAGGTAAAGCAAATGAAGCAACATCTTCATGAACACCTAATTCTTCTACAACTGTTTTCTTGTTTAATGGAAGTGTAGCTGCACTTGATGAAGTGGAGAAACCAAATAAAGCAACTTTTGCCATTTTTTTCATAAATGGTTTTGGATTTGTTTTCCCCATGATTAGAACATAAAGTGGGAAAGCTACAAATAGATAAGCAAATAAAGCAAAGAATACAGTTATAACATAAGCTAAAGCAGGAATCAGATATTCTATTCCATAGATTGCGAATGTTCTTGTAAGAAGAGCAAAAATTGCGATAGGGGCAAATTTTGTTATTACAACAGATAAGCATAAAGAAATAATTTTATCTACTTCACGAAATAGCTTAGTTAAAACTTCTGTTTGTTCTTTTAACTGATTCATTGCTAATCCTATACAAACTGCTAAAAATACAATTGCAAGTACATTTCCATTTTGTGTAAATGCGGATACAAGGTTGTTAGGTACAATATTTAATATAATATTTAATGGATTAGAACCAGTTGCTCCTTGTTGAATGGCAAGTCCTTCTGCTTCTACTCCATGAAAAGCACCAATTTGATAGACAACAGCACCAACAATTGCTGCCCAGATAAGTGCAAATACAGTTGTTTTAAAGAATGTCCATATCGTTTTTGTAGAAATTCTTCCAAACTTTTTCGTATCTGTGATAGCAGATATAGCTAAAATAATAGAAACAAATACCATAGGAACAATAATTAACTGTAAAGCATTGACAAATAATTGTCCTACAATATAGAGAATACCAATGGCATTTTCAGCACCTTCTGCGGTAATGTCCTGAAAAAGTATATTGTTGATTGTATTCCAGATTTCCTGGTTCCCTGAAGCAATTAACTGCTCGCGCAATAAAATGCATCCAAAACCAGCTGCTAGACCACATACAAGAGCGATTGCCATTTTGAATGCTAATTTATTTCCTTCATTTTTAAAATTCATATAAAACCTCCCAAAACACTCAAATTGTCAATATTATACTATATTTGTTTTAATTTTTAAATAGAAAAATTATTTAGGTTTTAGTATTTATAACTATTCACCAATACAAAACTAAAAGTACAATAATAAGAACTTTTTTAGTATTTAGCTACTCGTTCTATTCTTATAGAAAATAATGAAGTGGCTAATAGTATTTACCTTATTACATCCGTAAATACTGCAAGAAAACTATCTTGTTATGTAATGTAAAAAGATTTCCTGATTTGATGTTTAAAATAATTAACTACTCATTGTATAACAGAACATGAAAAGATATAATGAAAGAAAAGGTGGTGCTATATTTATGGATTGGAGAGAATTGCTTAAAAGTCATATACTTCAAAGAGGATATGAATATTATTATGAAGGGGCTGTAGAAGAATTAGAATTTAATAATAATACATTACATGCAACTGTTTTTGGAGCGGAGGATTATAGTGTAGAAATTAAATTAGATGGTGATGAAATCTCTTATATGAAATGTTCATGCCCATATGCAGAAAGAGGTAATAACTGTAAGCACATGGCTGCAGTACTGTTAGAGTGGGAAAATGGTAATAATGAAATAGAAAATAATTCTAAAAAAACAACGAATACAAAAGATGAAATAAGAGATGTAATCAAACAGGCGAATGAACAACAGATACAGGAATTTTTGTATGATTTGTTTCGTAATGATCAAAAATTATTTTTCAGATTTAAAACAATTGTAACACCTCATTTATCTTCTAATGATATAGAGCAATACATAAATCAAATAAATTATACTATATTACCATATTTAGGAAGAGGAAGGTATATTGATTATGATCATGTCTATGCGTTTTTTCATGATATAAATCAATATTTTTATAATGATATACAGAATTTAATTGATTCTAAAGAATATGAAACGGCATTTGATCTAAGTATATTATTGCTACGCACTGTATGTAATATAGACATAGATGACTCAAATGGACATAGTGAATTATTTATATGTCATTGTCTTGATGTATGGGATCAAATCTATGATGAAGCGAATGATTCTATTAAAAATAAAATGTTTAAAACAATACAGCAATTATTGAATGAAGAATTTGCTATTGAGATAGATTATTATCTGATGGATTATTTTATGGATAACTTCCATGAAGAAATATTTTTAAATAAGAAATTAGACTATATAGATAATAATTTAGAAATATGTAAAGATTATATGAAAAGACGATGGATAAATTTGCGTATAGAGGTAATGAAGAAATTAAACTATTCAATAATAGAAATAAAAAAATTCTGTAAAAAATATTGGCAAAATACAGAAGCTAGAAATATTTATGTATCATATTGCTTAAGTGAGAAAAACTATTCTGAAGCTATCAGAGTATTAAAGGAGTCTATAAATATAGAAAAAGATTATAGAGGAATTGTAATCGACTATCACAGGCAGCTTAAAGATATTTATAGGAAAATCGAAAATATGGAAAACTATAAAAAAGAACTATACGATTTAGTGATAGATTCTGGAGGAAACTTGACAGATTATGAAGAACTAAAATCAGCATACTCTAGTGATGAATGGATTCCAATTAGAGATCAGCTATTATCTGTTCTAAAAAATGAACATTGTATAAACGAATTGTACATAGAGGAGAAGCTGTATGATAAATTATTAAGTAATGTTTTAGGAAGTAATAATTTGGATTCTATAATCAGATACACAGAAACTCTAAAGAGTATATATCCAAAAGAGCTATTACAAAAGTGCAAAGAATGTGTTTGTCGAGAAGTAGTACATACTTCAAATCGAAGCAACTATCAAAGGTTAGTACGAGTGTTAAGAAAGATGCAGACTATAAGTGGCGGAGAAATCATTGTTCAGGATATTGTGAATGAATGGAGAATAAAATACCGAAATAGATCAGCAATGATGGACGAATTGAATATATTAGATAGTAGATAATTAAGGCTCAGATAATGTTTTAAATCTGTTTAAGCATAAAAAGGAATAGGAATAAAATATGGAAGAAACTATTGAAAATCTGATAAAAGAAAATCAGAGATTAAAAGAAGAAAACGAATTAATGAAGAAAGAATTACAGAAAAGAGGAATCATATTTCTTAGACCAGATGAATATTTGGATAACCAAGAAAAAATTAAAGTATTCAAAAGCTATTTTAGAGGAAGAGAAGATATCTATGCATATCGATATTTCAATAAAAGTAAACAGCAATTTAGCTGGGCGACAAAGTGTGGAAATCAGTTTAAGGATGGCTGCCGATTAGGAAAACAGAAAAAAGCATGCAGTAATTGTCCAATAGCAAAATTTATGCCACTTACGGATGAGATTCTAAGCGCTCACTTTAAAGGAAAAGAAAAAAATATCGGAATAGGGATATATCCATTATTAAGAGATAATACATGTTATTTTTTAGCAATGGATTTTGATGATGATCATTGGTTTGAAGATTTATATAGCGTTTATCAGACCGCATTAAAGTTTCAGCTATATCCTGTAATGGAAAGAAGCGCATCGGGAGAAGGCGGTCACTTATGGTTCTTTTTTGAAGTAGCTGTACCGGCAGTAAAGGCAAGAAAATTAGGTGAGTTTTTGCTGCAGGAAACAATGAAAGACAATCACCATATTTCTTTTGAATCTTTTGATCGAATGTTTCCTAATCAAGATTATCTTCCGAAAGAAGGATTTGGTAATTTAATCGCTCTTCCTTTACGATTTTCTGCTTTAAAAAAAGATAATTCGGTTTTTATTAATGAAATGCAGCAGGTTATTCCACATCAGATAGAATATTTAGCTTCCAGACCTAAAATAGGTTTAACTTCATTAAACGATATTTTACAATCACATTATGATGAAGAATATTTTTTAGATGATCAAAATCTTCGTTTATCATTATATACAGATGAAATCTATTCTAAAGAGTTATATGGCGAAGAAAGCAGTCTTCTGAAATTAGAAAAAAAATATATGAATAATTGCACTTATATGATATTAAAAAGACTTTCTTCTATGTATAATCCAGAGTATTATCATAAACAGAGAATGAGAATGCCAATTTATAGAGAAACTACTCCTAGAATATTGTCACTTTTTGAAGAAGATGATTGCTTTGTTTATCTTCCAAGAGGAATCAAGGATAAAATAAAAGCTGTTTTATCTAATACAGTACTAAATTTAAACAGCCAGATCTGTACAGGAAATCCCATAGAAGTAGCATTTAAGGGAAAATTAAGAGATAATCAGATGGATGCGGTGAATGTACTATTGAAATATGATATGGGAGTATTAAAAGCAGTCCCAGGTTTTGGAAAAACTGTTATTGGTATTTATATTATATCTAAGTTAAAGGTGAGCACTTTAATTATTGTACCTTCAAAACAAATACAGGAACAATGGTTGGATAGAATTCAGGAATTTTTGGAGGTACCGGAAACCAAATTAAAAAAAGATCGTTTTGTATGTAAATTCAATGGCTCATCAAAGAGAATGAATGGAAATATTGATATTGCAATCGCGGCATCGCTTGCTAATATTGAAAATCTGGAAGGAAACCTAAAGGATTATGGATTAGTACTTGTTGATGAATGTCATCATGCAGCTAGTAATACTTTTACATATTGTTTAAGACATATACGTGCTAAATATATTTATGGCTTATCAGCAACCCCAAAAAGAAAAGATGGATTAGATAAAATAATGCACATGTTCTGTGGACCGATTCGTTATGAAACATCAAAATCACAAATGCAAAACACATATACTTTTCAACAGATTCTTATTCCGAGAATCACAACATTTAGTACATTAAAAGAAGTTTCATATGCAGAATTATGTAATGAATTAATCAATGATAGTGCTCGTAATTATCTAATCATAAAGGATATTATGAACGAACTTCAAGAATCTAGGAAACTTATTGTATTATCAGAAAGAAAAGAGCATTTAAATGTATTGTATGAAATGTTAAAGTATGTCAGCCATAATGTCTACATTCTTACAGGGGATATGAAAGCTAAAGATCGTGAGAGTATCATTCAGATGTTGAATGGACTAGATGATGAGGATCAATTTATTATATTGGCCACCAGTAAGCTTTTAGGCGAAGGTTTTGACTTACCTGCATTAAAAACATTGTTTTTAGTAATGCCTATTTCTGATGAAAATAGAATTACACAATATACAGGACGCATTCATAGAAATTATGAAGGAAAGGATATTGTAAAGGTATATGATTATGTTGATATATCTATTGCCATGGCACAGGCAATGTATTATAAAAGGCTAAAACAATATCAAAAAGAAGGATATTTTGTAAGAGAGGACAAGAAAGATATTAAAGTTGACCAGATTTTATTTGAGAATAAAGAATATAAACAAATTTTATGGAAGGACATTAAGAATGCGAAAAAAGAGATCGTGATATTTGCCACTCAAATTCATATGTCTAAAATAAATGAATATTATGATTTGTTACAGGAAAAATATCATGAAGGAACAAGTATTCATTTTATTTTAAAGGAAAAATTAAAGGTAAAAAAGGAAGAACTTGCATATATAGAAGGCATGGGAGCAGATATTCGATTTATGGAGCATAATAAACATTTTATTTTAATTGATTATCTTGTCTGGAATATGAATTTTGATATTTTCGGTAAAATCAGCAGTGATGGATTTGGAATTAGAGTTAAGAATGCTGAACTTGTAAGTGAAATTAAAAATAGGATGTCTACAATAGAAAAGAAAAAATCTTTTGAGGAAAATGCATTATTTTGAAAAATCATCAATATAGTTAATGAAGTAATATATAAAGAAGGAACACTGTTATTTTTGATTCAACAATATGAGAAAGAACATTTATCATATAGACTTTCTATACATGCTATAAAGAATTTATTGCATATCATTATGTAGTATTACCCATATTATTTACAGGAATTTCATCAGAAATATCATAAAAATCTGCTGTATAAAAAAGAATATATTGCATTTTTATGTGAACAAGGCAAATATTTAGATTTGATTGAAGAATGTAAAGAATATTTAAAGATTAGATATATTCTAGAGATATTTGATATATTAATTCAAGTCTACAATAAAGTGGGGAAAACAAATAAAAGAAATATGTAAAAAAATTCGTGAATATAATCATATATCATTAAAATATTATCGAATTTGGAAATCATGTTTTACAGATAGTGAATGGAATGGAAGAAGGAACGTAAGCGATATTATGTTTTATGAATGAGTATCATCATAATATAATTCAAATTTATATGGAAGAAAAGATGTATCAAGAACTTTTAAATGGACTCGATCAATGTACAGCTATTCTGAAATTTCACAGTATGAAGACCAATTAAGAAAAATTTCAAAAAGTTTTATTGACCGACCATAAAAGAAAAATATTAGATTTGTTAGATAAAAAGGGTATCGCAGCCAAAGAGAAATTTTAAAATATTATAAAGTGATTTCTGAAATCGATCTTGAAACTGCTAATATTATCTATCAGAATGTAAATCGTTTGTATCCAACTTTTAGAAGAATACTATCTGAAATGAATAGATATTTTAAAGTACAGTAAAGTTAATATTGTAAGGTCTGAAAAATAATAATGTATTTTTAAGAAAGAGAAAAAAAGGAAAGAAAATAATTTTTAATTATAAGTCTTTATATTATGTCATATTCATTTACTTAAAATTTAAATGTACTGCAGCTGGTGATAGAAGATTATTTTTATTACTAATAGAGATGATTATCGTATGTTTTATATCGTTTTAATAAAAAATTGCTTTTTTCTAAAAAAATAGATTATAATATTGGAGCGAGTTATAAAACTGGGGTGTATTTATAATGCGCATAGTATTGGAAAGAGGGTTTGATATGATTAAATTATTTAAAGCAAACATGGAGCCTAAAGAGTGGTTAAGAAAGATTGAGATAATCTTTTCTATTCTATTATGTATTGCTTCTATCGCATCCATTGGGTATGGATTGTTGGAAATCAATTCAAATGTTGAAAACACTCAATTTGTTCAAAGTATAGAAATGATAAGAGATGTAGATTTAGAAGATTACAGTGAGGATAACACGATTTGTGATGTTACTTATAGAAATGGTGACAAAGAATTAGTTGTATCTTATTCATATGAAGAATATGTAAAATTGGATGATAACACAATTACAGCATATGAATATGAAACAGACAATGGTACAAAGTTATATTTTGATCATAAAGATATCAGTGATCAAGAAGTACAGTATGCTTATAGACAAGTAAGAGCGAACGAATTAACACAAGTATTTAACTTTGGAATTGCTTCTTTCATTCTGATGATATCTACCTTGATCATGACATTCTTTGCGAAACAATTTACTACGTATGAGAAATCATGGTTTATGTCAATCATGGTATTAGCTACGATTATTTCAGTAGCTTTCCCAGAGGAAAGTGCAAATGGAGTAAATGGTATTGTTATTATGCTGCTTTACTTGTTAGATACTTTCTTGAATATTCTTTGCGAGTTATTAATTTCTAAACAATCAAGATATAACTTCCTTGTTTCTGTCTTGGTAGAAATAGTGGAAATTGTTTCTTGTATCGTGCTAATGTATCGATTCGCAACTATGGCAACTACCCTATTCTTCTGGTTACCAATCGATATTATTAGTTACATAAATTGGTCAAAACATAAAGATGATGAAGAGAACGAATTAACAGTGGTACGAAAACTAAAAGGATATCAGGAAGTTTTAGTTATCGTTGGAATCATTGTCTGGACGATTGTTGTTGGTTATTTTATCAGCGGATTAGATATTGCGACTGATTTCTACAACAATAAATCATTAGAAACAGCAATTATATACATTGACGCATGTGCATCAGCTGTAGGTATTGCGAATGGATTGTTTATTTTCTTTAGACTAAGAGAACAGTGGATCGCATGGTATATTTGTGCATTTCTAGAAGCAATTATAAACATTGTTTCTGGACAATATGTTCTATTAGTTCTAAAATTAGGTTATTTTACAAATACAACATATGGATATATCAAGTGGAGCAAGTATATTCAATCGCATTCAAAGGAAAAACAAGCACAAATATCTTAATGAACCTTGAGGATTAAGGCTAAACTTGATACAATAAACTATAGAAAGATAATAAAAAAGATTAGGAGTGAAAAATATGGCAATTTCAGCAGGTGATTTTAGAACAGGATTAACTCTAATTGTGGATGGAGATCCTTGTCAGGTTATGGACTTTCAGCATGTAAAACCAGGAAAAGGTGCTGCTATCTTAAAAACAAAGATGAGAAACTTAAAAACAGGAGCAATTCAGGAAAGAAACTTTAATGCTTCTACTAAGTTTGAACCAGCAAATATCTCAAGAAAAGATGCACAATACTCATATCAGGCAGATTCTACTTATTACTTCATGGATCTAGAAACATATGATCAATATGAATTGACAGAAGATCAAATCGGAGACAACAAATACTACATTATTGAAGGTTCAGAAGTTTCCTTGATGTTCTTTGAAGGATTGTTATTATCTGTATCTGTTCCAGAAAAAGTAGAATTAACAATTACAGAGACAGCTCCAGCAATCAAAGGAGCACCATCTACTCAAACAAAAGATGCAGTTACAGAAACAGGATTATCATTACGTGTTCCTCAGTTCATTGAACCAGGAGAAAAAATTGTTGTGTTCACAACAGATGGTAAATACGCAGGAAGAGCTTAATTAAGCTCTTTTTAAAATTATGAACAAAGTTGTATTGATTACTGGTGGGGCAAGAGGAATAGGGAAGGCAATTGCCTTAGAACTAGGAAAACAAGGTTATGATATCGTCATAAATTATTTAACATCTGAAAAAGAAGCTCATGCATTAAAAGATATGATTATAGAAAACTATGGAGTACGATGCATGGTAATTCAGGCAGATGTTTCTAAGGAAGAGGAAGTAGATGAAATGATATCTTCTATTGAATCAGAACTTGGCGGTGTTGATATTTTAGTCAATAATGCAGCTGTTGACTTATCTAATTTATTTCATTTGAAAAATGCGGAAGATTTTAGAAAGACTTTAGATGTAAATGTGGTAGGTGCATTTAATTGTAGTAAACGAGTATATCGACATATGTTAACTCAAGAATATGGAAGAATCATTAATATCTCATCCACAAATGGTATCAATACCTATTATCCTATGTGTATAGATTATGATGCTTCTAAGGCTGCATTAATTTCTATGACACATAACCTTGCCTTTGAATTTGCGCCTTATATTAATGTAAACTGTATTGCCCCAGGATTTATTGGGACAGAAAATGAATTGGATGGCTATGATGAGGAATTTTTAAAAGAAGAAATTGAAAAAATCATGGTCAATCGATATGGTGATCCTAAAGAAGTTGCTTATTTGGTTAAGTTTTTAATAAGTGATGAGGCTAATTTTATTAATAATACAGTAATTCGAATTGATGGTGGACAAAAAGGAAGTTGTTAATCCAACTTCCTTTTCATGTTTGATAGCGCAAGTAATATAGATAGCTTTCCATATTCAAATGTTAATCCACCTTGAATATATAATGTGTATGGTTCAATGACAGGGGCATCAGCACTTAACTCAATAGTACTTCCTTGTGTAAAGCTACCTGCAGCCATAACTTCATCAAATGGATATCCAGGCATTGGGGCAGGTAATACATGTACAAAGGAATCAATTGGGCTTGTTTGCTGGATTCCCTGTGTAAAGCTTACTAAATTGTCTTTTGTTTTAAGTTCTAAGGTTTGAATGATATCTGTTCGTGCTTCATCATAGCGAGGAGAAACATTGTCATAACCTAATTTCTCTAACATGTAAGATGAGAATATAGCAGTCTTTAATGCATTTTTTACAGCATTAGGAGCCATAAAAAGACCTTTGAAGAAAGAGTTATTTAAGTTGAAATTTGCTCCTAGGTTTTTTCCGATTCCTGGAGCTGTTAAGCGTTCCGCAACCATATGAATCAATTCTTTATTTCCTGCTACGTATCCCCCAGTAGGTGCAATCCCTCCACCAAGATTTTTCATTAAAGATCCAACAACAACGTCAGCTCCTACATGTCCTGGTTCTGTTGTTTCTACTAATTCCCCATAACAATTATCCACCATGATGATGACATCCTTATTCACTTCACGAATTTTAGAGATAATTCGTTCTATTTTTGAAATAGAAAGTGATTTACGATGTGAGTATCCTCTAGATCTTTGAATTTCCACAAGTTTGACATTATTTTCTTTTAAACGATTGATAATGGTATCATCATCAAAATCATCATTAACTAATTCAATTTGTTCATATAGAACACCATTAGCTTTCAATGACTGACTGGAATCTCCGCTTATCCCAATCATTTCCTGTAGTGAATCATAAGGAGCACCAGACAATGAAATCATAGTATCTCCATGTTTTAATATGGCAGAAAGAGTAAGGTATAAAGCATTTGTTCCACTCATTATTTGTGGACGAACTAAGGCATCTTCACATCCAAGTACAGTGGCGAAAATCTTTTCTAATTTATCTCTTCCTTCATCATAATTCCCATATCCATTGATATCACTAAAATCTGAGTAAGAAACTCTGTTTTCTATAAAAGCAGATAATATTCGATTAGAGTTTGTTAAACAAACTGAATCAATCTCTTTGTAGATATCCTGTAAAACTATATCGGATTCTTTGGCTAGCTCAAGTAAATCCGGATTGATTTGTTCAAGTATCATATAAAAAACCTCCTGTAAATAGTCCATTGTTTATTATACACGAATCTTACTGGTTTGCGTATGATATCTATGAAAGAAAAATAAGTTATTTATGAAGTTATTTATGAAATAGAAAAGATTACTTATGAGTTCGTTGTAAAAATTTATTTATATAGATATAATGAAATAAAAGGTGGTGTTCGTATGGATTGGGAATACTTATTTGCGGATAGAATTATAGAAAGAGGTTATAGTTATTATTGTTCATGTGCAGTAAAAAATCTAACAGTTACTGATGATACAATGCAAGCTAATGAACAACAGATATATGATTTTCTATTGGATGTTTTATGTTCTGATAATAAATTATACTCTTGATTTAAGGCGTAAGTGAAACAAGAGTTATGCAGCTAGCGCTTTATTAAAATAAAAGAGGATAATGCGCAAAATAAATTATTTTTACATTATTACATTTATAATGCACAATAAATGTTAAAATACATATAGATAGTAACTTAGATTATGCTAGAATATATTCATAATATAGTATTTGTATAAATCATTTGGAGGATGTATGAAAGTCTATGATAAATTAATTAAACCAATTAAAGAAGTCAATTATCTACGAGCTGAAAATGTTGACCGTTATCGTTTGATTATTCGTTATTTCTTTTTAGAATATGAAAAAATACATTATTGGCTTCATAAAGAAGATGTCTATGAAGTTATTCGCAATATTGAAGGCTATGAAGATTATACGCTTGATCAATGTCAACAGGATCTGCAGCAGCTAACACAATGGCAGAATCTTACCGCAAGTCAGGATAGCAGTAAAGTCCTTTCACTAGAGGACTTCAAAAATAAAAGATATCGTTATCAGTTAAGTGAATATACAGTAGAAATTGAGAGGTTAACACTTCGTTTAGAAAATCTGGAAATTGAAGGGGCATCTTTAGAACCAACACTTCTAGAAAGAATTTATGATCAGTTATTACAGATAAAGAAAGTTATAAAGGAAAATCCAGTTGATATGAATGGCTGGCTGAATTTATTAATGAATGATTTTGTCAGATTAAATCAGAATTATCAGGATTATATAAAAACTTTAAACAGTGCAAAAGCAGAAGAATTGATGAAAACAACGGAGTTTCTAGTATATAAAGATAAAATAATCATGTATTTAAGAGAATTTGTTGTGACAATGCAAAATACTGGTAGTATGATTTCCAGCTTAATGAAAGATATACAAGAAGAAGATTTAGAAATTATATTTCATAATGCGACGAAATATGAATTAACCATACCTCGTATTGGTGTTGATCTGATTTATGAAGATGTTTATCAAAACTATAAAGATAAATGGAGCAGTCTATATTTCTGGTTTGTTGGTCATGATGGTTATAGTGAAGTTGATCATTTATATGATATATCCAATGAAATTATCCGTAAAATGACTCGCTATGCCCAACAGATTTCAGAGATGATTAATCGCGGTTCTCATCGTAAGGAACAATATATTCATATCGCTGATTTGTTTCAGAAATGCCAGAATATCAATGATGCACATTGCATGAGTGCTTATGTCTTTGGTGTAGAAGACTGCTTACATCTATCTCATGTACAGCCTAGAAAAAGTGAGGATATCAATATAGGCGTTTATCAGGAACAGCCGGAAATGATAAAGTTTGATCCACATTCAAGAATTGTTCGTAAGAAGACGATTCGAAAACCTGCAGAAGATCGAACGATTGAAAAGCTCCAGCAGCAATTTGCTATTGAAGAAGAACTAGCGAAACAAATGGCTAAAATAGAAGAGTTAATCAAGGATAATGAGATTGATTTTGCCACACTTCCATGCATTGATGGAAAAACAAGAAAAACATTACTAGGATGGTTGTCAAAAGCATTAGGACAGGAATCTAGCTCTTCAAAAACAGATGATGGTAGAAAATATGTCATAGATAAATCTGATGCGGATAATACTTGTGAAGTATGTTGCGATGATGGAAATTTTATTATGCCTCATTTTAAAATTATATTTAAGGAGAGAACGTATGAATAACAAGGAAGCTTTATTATCTAAACGTTGGATATTGAAACGGGATGATCGAGATCGATATTATAAAATCAAAGATCAGATAAAAGAACTAAGAAGTCTCTTTCAGGAAAAGGCTGGTTTTTCGTTAATATCACATCCACAGTATATACGATTAGATAAAATTCCAGGAAAAAGTGAACCCTGGATGGGAATTACACAATTTCAGCATATAGAAGAATATCAGATGCTTTGTTATATTTTAGCATTCTTAGAAGATAAACAGGAAGAAGAACAGTTCATTCTATCTCATATGACAGAATATGTTCAAATACAGCTTGGAGTCAATGAGGAATATTGGTTAAAGTTCAAACATCGAAAAATGTTTGTAAATGTCTTGAAATTTTGCCTTAAGGAACAGCTAATTCTACAGGATGATGGAAATAGTGAAAGCTTTATCCAGGATCAGCAGGCAGAGGCATTGTTTGAAAATACTGGTTTATCTCGCTATTTCATGCGTAACTTTTCAACGGATGTATTTGCATGGGAGAAACCAGAAGACGTCATGAAAAATGAGTGGATGTCGAACGATAACATAGATCGAGGTATCATTCGTACACAGCGTGTGTACCGTCGTTTATTATTGTCATGTGGGATCTATCGTGAAGATGATGAAAAAAATGATGATTTTTCCTATATCCGCAGATATCGGAAACGAATTGAACAAGACCTACAGCAGTTTTTTCCTTGTGATTTACAAGTATATCAATCCAGTGCTTTTCTGATTTTAGATGAAGAAGTAAAAATAGGACAAATGTTTCCAAAAGCGAATGCTTTGGATGAACTGGTTGTATTAAGCTGTAGTCTTATTCGAAGAAGAATTAAAAAGGAATCATTTGAATTGGATGAAAAAGAAATCTATATAGAAGAAAAAGAAAAAATCCTGAAAAGATTAAAATACGTTGTGCAAAAACAGGAAGCTTTTTTACCTGTAACTTATCGACAAAAAAATATTGATCAATTAGTGGAAGAGGTTTATAAAAGAATGATAGAAATTGGATTTGTAAGTGAAGAAAATGATAAGGTAATCTGCTATCCTGTCATTGGAAAATTAGTTGGAGAGTTTGAGGAGGTGGCATCATGAGTGTAAGTCGCTGGCATATGCATCGTATGGGATTGGTGGACTTTTGGTGTTATGATGATGAGGTGTTTGAGTTTGAAAATGGTCATATGCTTTTAAGGGGAAGCAATGGAAGCGGTAAATCAGTAACGATGCAGAGTTTCATTCCTTTATTGCTGGATGGAAATAAAAGTAGTGAACGACTAGACCCTTTTGGTACACGTGCTCGTAAAATTGATACCTATTTAATAGATGAAAATAGTGATAGAGATGAACGAATTGGATATCTATATTTAGAATTTAAGCGAGAAGATAGCGAATTATATAAAACTATAGGTATGGGATTGCGAGCTAGACGCGGTAAACCATTAGATTCCTGGTATTTTGTGATTGAAGATAATCGAAGAGTAGGAATAGATTTTTCATTAATGCAGAATCATTTGACATTAAGTGAAAAGCAGTTAAAGAATATATTGGGTGATCAGGTAATTAGTCTACAAAGAGATTATATGAAGCGTGTTAATGATGTATTATTTGGATTTGAGAACCTTGATGATTATGGGGATGCGATTAGTCTATTGCTACAAGTACGATCTCCAAAATTAAGTAATTCCTTATCTCCTCAAAAAATCAGTGAAATTCTTTCTAATTCTCTACAGCCTTTAAGTGATGAAGATTTACGGCCAATGAGTGAAGCAATTGTAAATATGGATAATTTACAGGATCAGCTGGAAAGTTTAAAACAAAGCTTAACAGCAGCAAAAAAATTAGAAGATGTATATCAGGCTTATAATAAAGCTTTATTAGTGGAAAAATGGAATAAATATACGAAAGAAAATCACGAATATGATGTAATAAGTCAGGAAATCACTCAAAAGATAAAAGAACAGCAACAGTTTTTGAAGGATATTGAAAATAATTCAGACCAATTAACTGAGAATAAAGTAACCCAAGAGGTTAAGAGAAATGAATTATCTGCATTAAAAAATAGTGATGTAGAAAAATGGATGGAAACCATCATAAAACTGGAAAAGGAATTAACAGAAAATCGCAACAATCTTGAAAAGAAAACGAATCAATTTGATCAAAAAGAGAATCAATATCAGGATAGTCGAGCTCGAATAGATAATTATACATCCAGTATAGAAGAAAAAACATATAACTGTGAGAAATATATAAAACAGATGAACGATCTAAATGAAGGTTTATCTTTAAGTGAACATATTGCTATTGTGAATTGCTTTGAACAGCGGGAAAAAGAATTTAACTTTGCGTATTCTCGACAACAATTACAGTCATTATTAAATCAGGTGAACAATGGTCTAGACTTGTGGAAGAGTTATTCCCAGCAAAGCGAGAAAATTGATTTTTATGAAGACCAGGAAGGAAAAAAGCAGGAACAGCTATTGTATATACAAAGTCAGATGGAAAAAGAAGAGCTCCATTATCATAATGTGGTAGAGGAATATATAGAAGGATATTATCGTTATAGTGAACAAAATAAGGTGTTAAAGCTTTCTGCTATCGATTTAAATGCAATGCGTTCTAATTTGGTTAACTATGAAGAAACAAGAAATTATCTTTCTATAAGAAAAATTGTAGAACAGGTATATAATGAAATTTCTAAAGAAACGATAGAAAAGCAAGTACATTTATCCGCAAAGTTACAGCATGCAAATAATCAGTTAGCACAATGGATGTTTGAAAAAAATGAGTTGGAATCTTTACCAGATCTTGAACCTGAAAAAACAAAAGAATGTAAATTAAATCGTCAATATATGGAGAAGAACCATATTCCATATCGCCCGCTTTATCAAATATTGGATTTTGATGAGAATATGCCATTAGAGAAACGAAAACGAGCAGAAGAATTGCTTTCAGCTATGCGATTATTAGATGCAGTTATTGTACATAAAGATTATCAGAAACAGATACAGGAATTTCCAGCAGGATGTCAGGACTTTTATTTGTGGACAACAAAAAATGTACAAGAATTATCGACTGTTTGCATATCAAAATTAGATGATCAAGAGGACTTTAAACAAATTCTGCAGGATTTATGTATTGAAAACAATAATGAGATATGTATTTCAGAAAGATATTTTAAATCTGGAGTTATTGAAGGAAGCCTATCGTTACAACAAGATGCTATGTTTATTGGGTATGAAAGCCGTTTGAAGATAAAAGAAGAAAAATTGGCAGCACTCACAAAACAGATAACAGAGATGGAAGAATTACGAGATTCCTATATAGCAGAACAATCAATACTGGAAGAGGAATTAGATATACTAACTATAGAATATGAATCATTTGCGGATGAAAAACAGCTTAAGTCATCCCTTGATAAAGTGGATTCTTTAAGAAAAGAGTATAATTCCATAGAGAAGACTATTGCAGAGTTACAGGAAAATATTTCGAAAGAGAGAGAATCTTTGCAGAAAATTTATTTGAAGATTCAAGAGATTGCGGATCAACTATTAATACCAGCACAACAAGAAACCTTCCTTTCCTATAAATTAGATCTTCAGGAATACCAGAATTGTTATGAATCATTTAAAGATGACTACACAGGTATGCTAGAAAAAATCAATATTAAACAAATGGAAGAAGAAATACTTACACAACTACAAGAAGATTTAGACAACTTAAGGTATGATATGGATAATTTGCAGTATAAACTGAAAGTAGCATCACAGGAAAAAGAAATTTTAGAGAAAAAATTAGATGAGTCAGGCTATAAAGATATTGCACATCAGCTGGAAACTCTTCAAAAAGATATTGAAATATTGGAGCAAGAAAAAACACGTCTTGAAAAAACTATATCTGTATTAGAAACAAAATGTGAACAGATAGATGCAGATATACAAAATAAAAATAATGATAAAGAAATTAAATATCAGAGATTATCCATATATAAAGATATATTTAATCAGGAGATGGAATATCATTTTGTTTTTGATGAGAAATATAATGAAAAAGAACTTGGTGATAAATGCAAAGAATTGATGGGTTCATTAGGCAATAAAAAGAATATTGCTGATTATCAGGATCAACTACAGAGAGTATATTTTGAACAAAATCCATATCTGAATCAATATAATATTGTACAGGAAAAGGCTGATTTATGCCATGAAGTGGAAGATTTACCATCCAGATTATTATTGAAAGCAACCAGCCAAGGTAAACGCATCGCATTTTTAGAGTTGATTGATATTTTAAAAGAAAATATAGAGATGCAGGAATTATTGATTGTAGATGAAGATCGTCATATTTTCGAGGAAATATTAGTCAATACAATAGGTAAAAAGATAAGAGAACGTATTCAGGTAAGCAGACAATGGGTTGAAAAAATACAGAACTATATGAATGATATGAATACAAGCAGTGGCTTACAGCTTAGCCTAAAATGGAGAAGTAAAAAAGCAGTTGATGATCAGCAGCTAGATACTCAAAAGTTAGTAGAATTGTTAGAGATTGATTATCATATCTTAAAAGAAAGTGATCGTAAAAAGATTTCAAATCATTTCCGTTCTAAAATAAGCGACGCTAGAAAAATGAGTCAGGATGAAAATACGACTGCTTCTTTCCATCAATTAATGAAAGAGGTCATGGATTATCGAAAATGGTTTGATTTTACTTTATTTGCGAAAAAGCCTAATGAAAATAGAAAGGAATTAACTTCTCATGTTTTCTATGCTTATAGTGGTGGTGAAAAAGCATTATCTATGTATGTACCTTTATTCTCAGCTGTTGCAGCTAAACTAGAAAGTGCAAGAAAAGATGCACCATTATTAATAGCACTAGATGAAGCATTTGCTGGTGTTGATGAAAATAATATAGATAATATGTTTGAATTAATTACGAAATTTGGATTTGACTATATTATGAATTCTCAAGTACTATGGGGAGATTATCCATCCTGTCGTTCACTTGCCATTTATGAATTATTTAGACCTAATAATGCACCATTTGTGACTGTGATAGCCTATACGTGGAATGGACATGTGAAGAAGCTGAAAAAACTATGAACTTAGAAAAGGAATTTGCTAGTTACTTAAGCACAAAAGGTTTTCATCGTTTTATAAAAGCTTGGATTGACAAATATGAACGTTTGGGATATCTTGGCGGGAAAATAACATTGGATAATCTTAACGATGAGGAGATAAAAAGTTTATCTGGCTTATTAGGGATGGATCTATCAAATAGGCAGTTAAAGCTTACATATTCCCAATTTGAAAAGAAACTAGCTATGACAAAGTATGCAGATGCTGATATATTTCAGACTTTGGAACTATGGAATAAGACCCCAATCTTTTGTCGAAAAGAACGAAAGCTTGCTTATGAACAAGGATTATCGGAGTTTAAAACTTCGCTGTTACAGGAAACCAGCCAACTTAAAGCATATTCTTGGCTTTCATATTATCTTGAAAATGATCGCTATGTAAGAAGATATTATGACTATGATGCAAATGGATATCGTAGGATTCTATATTATGTCTGCTGTGCACTTGATCATCTTCCTGTATATGAAAATAAATATGAATTATTAGCTATCTTTTCACAAAACATTACAAAAAATCCTCATTTCTTCGATGAAGATTTGCCTAGAGATTTGTTATTGAAGGGAATTATGTTTTTATTAGAAATCACAAGTGAAATAAATTCTTCTGAACAAATATCAAGTATTTTATATCAGGCTGGGATTTTGAAGGATGATATATCAAACTATTGCCATATCTGTCATATAACTCCTAAAAAAGAAAATAAGGCTTGGCAAGGATTTTATGAAGAATTTGAACCTTGGAACATGAATTTAAACAATATCAATCAAATTGCAGGATACTTTCAAACTTCTCCAATCCTGATTTTTGAAAATCCATCCGTTTTTCGTTTCATGTGTGATTATGCAAAACAGCGAAGCTTACCCATTGGTTTTGTTTGCGGGAATGGACAAATTAATATCTGTACCTATACGCTGTTGGATAAACTAATACAAAGTGATTGTCATTTATATTATGCAGGGGATTTTGATCCTGAAGGATTGATGATTGCGGATAAATTAAAACAGCGATATAAAGACCAGCTTACCTTATGGGGGTATAAAGAAGAATGGCTTAATACAATAAAAATAAAACAAATGAATATTTCTGCAAAAAGATTACAACTGTTAACGCAGATACAGTCAGCTGAATTGAAACAGATTGCATCCTGGATCAAGCAGAACCATGTCTTTGGTTACCAGGAAGGATTACTAGAATTCTATAAGACACATATAAGTGATATAATAGATAATTCGTTTGATAACAGTTGACAAATAGAAAAAATACTGGAAAGTACATAAAATAAGTTTTCAGTATTTTTTCTATCAAAATCTTTAGTGAAATTATAGTTAGAAAGTGCTACAATAATATTTGTTTTTTAAAGAGGGGTTATTGTATGAGGAAAAATATTTATCAGATTAATATGACAGAAGGGAGTCTATTACCTAAAATATTAATGTTTTCATTGCCTTTAATGGCAAGCAGTATTCTACAGTTATTGTTTAATGCGGCTGATGTTATTGTTGTTGGGAAGTTTGCTGGAAGTCAATCATTAGCTGCTGTTAGTTCAACTGGAGCATTAATTAACTTAATTGTCAATTTGTTCATTGGTTTATCTATTGGAACCAATGTATTAGTCGCAAGATATATAGGTGCAAATGAACAGGAAGAAATTAGTAAAACTGTGCATACAGCAATGATGTTAAGTTTTATTGGAGGTTTGATTCTTACAGTCTTTGGTGTTATAGCCGCAAAGCCTATGTTGCATTTAATGGATACACCAGATGATGTAATTGATTTATCTGCTTTATATCTTAGAATCTATTTTCTTGGCACCATAGCAAATCTTATTTATAACTATGGGGCAAGTATTCTTCGCGCAAAAGGAGATACCAAACGACCTTTATATTATTTAGCCCTGGCTGGTGCTGTTAATATTGTTTTAAATTTGATCCTAGTAATTATTTTTCATTTAGATGTAGCAGGAGTTGCGATTGCGACAGTTACTTCACAAATTATTTCTGCAGTACTGATATTCATTTGTTTGATGAATGAATCAGGTGGTATGCAACTGAAACCGAAACTTTTAAAAATGGATTGGGAAAAACTATTACAGATTCTAAAAATAGGTTTACCAGCAGGGATTCAGGGAAGTATATTCTCTTTATCTAATGTAATGATACAAACATCGGTAAATTCATTCGGTTCTATAGTAATGGCCGGAAATGGAGCCGCAAGTAATATTGAAGGATTTGTATATTCAGGGATGAACGCCTTTTATCAGTCTTGTCTTACTTTTACAGGACAAAACTTTGGCGCAAAGAAACTTGATCGTGTTAAGAAAACATTATATGTATGTATTATTTTAGTGATTCTTACAGGTCTTATTTTAGGAATAGGAGCTTGGTATTTTGGAGAAAGTTTATTAGGCATTTATTCCAATGATCCTGCAGTGATTTCAGCTGGAATTGTTCGTTTGGGTTATGTTTCAAAACTGTATTTCTTATGTGGTATTATGGATGTTCTGGTTGGTTCTTTACGTGGTCTAGGATATTCCATCATTCCAATGATTGTTTCTCTTATTGGGGCATGCGGATTACGTATTGTCTGGCTGATGACCGTGTTTGTTATGATTCCAACCGTTGATATTATTTATTTGTCTTATCCAGTTTCATGGATAGTAACTGCACTAGTTCATTTCTTGACATATTGTATTGTTATTCGAAAATTAAAAAGAGAACAGGAACTAAAAAGCGCATAAATAAGAGCACCACTCAGGTGCTCTTTATTAGCTATTGATATGTATTTACTAATTCTTTATAATAGTCATTTAAATGTTGAATAGTATTACATATATCTTCTTTTGTGGTTTCAGGATTGATTGCACATATACGTAATACCTTTTTTCCTTTTAATACAGTAGTGAAAATGCCTGCATATCCGCTATCGATGATTCTTTTTGAAATTTGAAGGTTTAATTCATCTTTTTGAGCTTCATTAAGATGAGCAGGGTTGAAACAGAAATTTATCATGGCTAGGCAAGCAGGAGAAACGATTTCAATATCATCTAATTTTTCTAGTTCACTTTGGACTAGTTTTGCTAGATAAAAGCCATGGTCAATCGCATCACTTACTACATCGCTTCCAAGAACCTGTAACGTAAGCCATAATTTTAAGCCTCTTGCAGGTCGTGTAAGTTCAATTCCTAGATCAAATGGATTGATACAATCATCATCTCGTTCCAAGTCTTTTAAATATTCTGGATTGACATGGAAAGAATTCAGCATATCTGTTTTATCCTTTACTAAAATCATTCCACATCCATATGTCTGAAATAACCACTTATGAGCATCCCAGCTAATGCTGTCAGCTAATTCAATTCCGGATAATAGGTGTTTATATGTATTTGATAAAAGAACAGATGCGCCAAAAGCTCCATCAACATGCATCCATAAATGATATTGTTTACAGATTTCTGCGATTTCTTTTAATGGATCGATACTACCGGTGTTCGTTGTGCCAGCACTTGCGATAACTGTAAATGGAAGTAGACCAGCTTGTTTGTCTTCTTCAATCATACGCTTTAATTCTTTGACATCTAATTCAAAGTTCTCATTTACCGGTACAACTCGAATTCTTGCTTTACCTATACCGATAATACGTAAACCTTTAGCGACGGAACTATGTGTTTGACTAGAAACATAAGCAACTCCTAAATGCCAAGTATCTTCTGTTAGAATTTTATCACGAGCAATCGTTAAAGCACTCATATTGGCCATGGATCCTCCAGATACAAACAATCCGCCTGCTTGATCATTATAACCGGCTTTATGACACAACCACTGGATTACTTGATTTTCAATATTGTTTCCGGCAGGAAAATTTGCATAACTTCCTGCATGACGATTATAGGCTGTAGTTAAGATATCCCCTAACCAGGAAAGTAAAGAGGAATTACTAGGTACAAATCCAAAATAACGAGGATGACCAGAATTATGTCCATATGGATATACATCTTTTACTAACTCATGAACAACTTCTTTTACTGCTCGTCCTTCTTTTGGAATTCCAATATTTTTAATAAAATCAAAACGGTCTGGATCCATCTCCTTCACTACCATATTATTTGGCATATTGAGATAACTATTTAGAAATTCATTCACAAACTCATGAATACTATTTCCGATACATTCTACATTCTGATTTTCATTTAAACTCATTAAAAACACATCCTTCTATTCATACAAGAGATTCTTCTTGACTCTCTACTGGAACTATATTAGCATGTTATTGGATATGATAAAAATTCATAGATTTAATACATATATTAAAATTATTAATAGGAGAAATAGATGGAGTTTAGAAATTTAGTTACTTTTTTAAAGGTTGCGGAGTTAAAAAATATTTCAAAAGCAGCAGAAAAGCTTGGGTACAGTCAATCTGCTGTAACGATTCAAATCAAACAGTTAGAGAAAGAATTAGAGGTACAATTATTTGAACGCATAGGAAAAGGAGTATCGCTAACAGATAAAGGAAAAGAATTTATTTTCCATGCCAATGAAATCTTACGTGTTACAGCTGTGGCAATGGAAACTACAAAGCATAGCCATGCTCATGAGCCAGAACAATTAACGGGCATATTAAACATTGGTAGTGTAGAATCCATTTCAACGGCATTGTTGCCGGATATACTGATACAGTTTCATAAACAATATCCAAAGGTTGAAATTGTTGTACATACTAGTAAAAAGGATGAGTTAATCAATAAAATTCATGATAATACTATTGATTTATTTTTGACACTTGAACAAAAGAGTTTATTTCCTAACTTGCATAGAACGCTTCTTTCTAAAGAACCGATTATTTTTATTGCGCCAATTCAGAATGATTATATAAAAGGTAATAAGATAGATTTAGAAAGTATCTCAAAGATTCCTTTTGTCTTAACGGAAAAAGGAGAAAGTTATCGTTATGAACTAGAACGTTTAGTATCACAAAAGGATATAAAACTACATTCACAACTAGAAATTGGTAATACAGAAACTATCGTCCATTTAGTAGAAGCAGGAATTGGGATTTCTTATCTGCCTTATTTTTCTGCCAAAAACGCAATACAGAAAGGGACGATCATGGAAGTGAAAAATGATTTTTTATCTACAGAAATGTGGATTCAAATGTTCTATCATAAAAATAAATGGATTTCACCACAATTAGAAGCATTGATCAGTGTGATAGAGAATTTCTTTAATGAAGGTTCAAATTCACATTAACAGCTTAAACTTTATAGAAGTTTATAAATAGAATATGTTATAATTTAAACAGTTATGTTAGCAGGTGATGGTATGAAAAAAGTAAAGATTACAGTCTTAAAGACAACATTAGATGAAGAACTGGCAAAGGAATATGGTGCTGTTGGATTAGGACCTTGTCCTATGATGAAAAGCGGACAGGTATTTTATGCAGATTATGCAAAGCCGGAAGGGTTTTGTGATGAAGCATGGAAGGCAATCTATCAATACGTTTTTGCGTTAGCTCATGGTGCAGGGAAAGAATTGTTTTACTATGGTGATTGGATTCGCAAACCAGGTGTAGCGATTGTAAGCTGTAATGATGGCTTGCGACCGGTTATCTTTAAACTAGAAGCAACTGATGAAGAGGCAGTTATAAATTATACGCCAGTACAATAAGGATAAACACATGAATAAGAAGTTATCTAATGAAGAAAGCTTACAGGCATGGGAGAAGAATGCAAAGTTTTGGGATGAGGCGATGGGAGATGAATCCAATGAGTTTCATCAAATGACCGTTCGACCTAAAGTTCATGAATTACTTAATCCTTCGCCTAATGATCGTATTTTAGATATTGCTTGTGGGAATGGAAATTATGCTGCTTTCTTAGCACAACAAAAGATTCATGTGACTGCTTTTGACTATTCATTAAAGATGATTGAACTTGCGAAGAAGCGACAGGCCAAATATAAAGAGTACATTGATTTTCATGTAGTGGATGTGACAGCTGAAGAAAGTCTAATGAAATTAAAGGAAAAAGGATTATATACAAAAGCTGTTTCGAATATGGCAATTATGGATATGAGTGATATTTCTGTGTTGTTTCGATGTGTAAATCGTCTATTGACTGATGATGGTGCCTTTGTTTTTTCAACACAGCGCCCATGCTTTGTGACATTAACTGAAAAGTATATGACTCCGCATGATTATTATGGAGAAGCTATTACTGGACAGCCAGTACAGCAATGTTACTATCATCGATCTCTACAAGATATTTTTCAGCTTTGTTTTCAAAATGGCTTCGTCATTGATGGTTTTAAAGAATCCTATTTTCGAAATAAGGAAAGACCTGAAATCATCATTGTTCGTATAAGAAAAGTAAAAGGTATATAAATTTTTTGGATGAAACAATGTTTTTTCCTATTCATAATCGGGATAATATATTATAATAAAAGACAATGCTGTTAAATAATGAAATAAGCATATAAGGAAAGGTGACATTATGGTTGATTTTATCGCAACTCCGTTTGCGTTAAGTGATATAGAAAAACTAAAAATGGCAAAAGCTAGTAGTGTTATTATTGGTGTGCCGTTTTTTTCCGCTAGAAGTGCTGTAGTTTTTCCAGAGAGTGATTTAGAAAATATAAAGAAAGAATGTGAACGCTGTTCTATGCGCATGTATGTTCTGGTAAATCGCATTTTTGTTGAAGAAGAATTGGATGAGTTACGTCGTTTTCTAAAGGTATTAAAAGAGCTTCAAGTAGATGGCATCTATTATGGAGATGAAGCTGTTTTATATGAAGCTAAGAAATTAGGTATGAATGATTTATTGATTTATAATCCTGATACACTAATAACAAGTGCTATGGATTTACAATATTATTTGGATGAAGGAATTCAGATGGCTACCATTTCCAAGGAAATAACCTTACAGGAAATGTGTGAAATTGCACGTAATGTGCAAGGTGAATGTGAAGTAATCATTCATGGTCGTTTGAATATGATGCATTCCAAACGTCAATTATTAACTTCTTATATGGACTTTTTAGGAAAGAAAGAAGAGATTGTTAATAATCATCATCTATATTTGATGGAAGAGACAAGAGATGATCATATGCCGATTGTGGAAGATGAGCTTGGAACGCATGTGTTTACTGGTTTCACTCTAGCATCCTTTGAAGAAATTTGTGATTTATATGATGCTGGAGTACGTCATTTCCGTATTGATGGTATTTTCCATGATATTGATTATGTCTGTGAAGCTTTATCGTTATATCATGATATTTTGAATCATGAGAAGAATGGTAGAGAAGTCTTTAAAGAATATGAAAAGAAATATGAAGAAGATCATGTAACACATGGTTTCTATTATACAAAAACGAGTAAGGTAAAGTAGGTGAGAACTTGAAGAAGATAGAATTATTAGCTCCAGCTGGTGATTTAGAACGTTTAAAAATTGCTGTTTTGTATGGTGCAGATGCAGTTTATCTAGGAGGAAAACAATTTTCTTTGCGTTCTCGTGCAAGTAATTTTGGTTTAGAAGAAATCAAGCAAGGAGTAGAGTTTGCGAAACAACATGGAGCCAATGTTCATGTGACGGTGAATATGCTACCGCATGAAGAAGACTTAGAAGGCTTAAAAGAATATTTGATGAAGTTAGAAGAAATTGGAGTTACTGCAATTATTGCGGCTTCTCCTGGTATCATGATGTGTGCTAAAAAATACGCTCCTAAATTAGAGGTACATGTTTCCACACAGCATTCTTCTACTAATTCCAGTGCTGCGAATTATTGGAAAGAAAAAGGTATGGATCGTGTGGTCTTAGGGCGAGAAGTAACACTAGAGGAAATCAAACAAACAAGTGCTCATACAGATGTACCTTTAGAAGTATTTATACATGGAGGTATGTGTATTTCCTATTCTGGACGTTGTGTTTTAAGTAATAATATGACAGGAAGAGATGCTAATCGCGGAGGCTGCGCACAAAGCTGTCGCTGGAAATATCGTCTGTATGAAGATGATCGAGCATTACATGATCAGGAACATTTATTTTCAATGTCCAGTAAGGACTTGATGGCAGCGAAATACATACCGGATTTAATTGAAGCCAATGTGGCAAGTCTTAAAATTGAAGGACGTATGAAGAGTGCATATTATATCGCAACGTTAATTAAAACGTATCGTATGTTGATTGATGAAATCTATGAAAATGGCGGACGTTTAAGCGATGAACGCATGAATTGGTATTATATGGAATTGGCAAAGGCGGAAAATCGACCCACTGGGTGTGGATTTTATGAAGGAATGCCACGTTTTGATGGTCATTTATATGGAATCAATGGAGCAGGAGTTACACAAGAATTTATTGCCTATGTACTTGATTATGACGAAGAAAGCCAAATGGCTACATTAGAAGTGCGCAATAATTTCTCTCCACATATTCAGGCAGAAGTATTTGGCCCAAGTATTCCTATGACACAATTTGAAATTGATGACATTTATGATTTAGATGGAAATCAAATGGATGTGGCAAAAACACCAATGCAGAAAATAAAGACACGCGTTCCTTGTCGTATGGAGAAAGATGCGATGATTCGTAAAATTATGGTAAAGGATCGCTCAAATGTATATTAATAAAAAGGAGAAATGATCATGAAATTAAGTAATTCTTACTTTTATACATTGCGTGAAAATGTAAAAGATGAAGACAGTACTAGTGGAAATCTGCTGGTACGTGCGGGGATGATTAAAAAAAGCAGCAGCGGGATCTATATGATCATGCCAATGGGGAAAAGAGTATTAAAGAAAATTGAAGATATCGTACGTGAAGAAATGGATAATGCAGGTGCACAGGAATTGTTGATGCCTGCACTTATTCCAGAAGAAATTTATGAAAAAAGCGGACGTAGAGAAGCTTTTGGTTCTAACATGTTCTCACTAAAAGATCGTTATCAGAAAAACTATGTACTAGGGCCTACACATGAAGAATTGTTTACTATGGCTGCGATGATGAAAGGAAGCTCATATAAAGACTTTCCTTATAACTTATATCAGATTCAGACAAAATTCCGTGATGAAACAAGACCTCGTTATGGCTTGATTCGTGTACGTGAATTCATTATGAAAGATGCTTATTCTTTCGATCGTGATGAAGCCGGGCTTCATGAATCTTATATGAAAATGTTTAATGCTTATAAGAAAATCATGGATCGCTGTGATTTGACTTATAAGATTGTTAAGGCCGATACGGGTGCTATGGGAGGTTCTTTATCTGAAGAATTCCAGGCTATTACAGAAATCGGGGAAGATGTTGTCGTAACATGTGATGGCTGTGATTTCTCTAGTAACTTAGAAATTACAGAAGTAATTGATACAGGAGTTACTTCTGATGAAGAAGAAAAAGCAATGGAAGTCGTAGAAACTCCAAATGCGAAAACGATTGAAGAAGTTGCGGCATACTTTAATCGATCTGCAGATGATTTTGTGAAAACATTAATCTATTCTGTAGATGGAAAAACATATGCTTTCCTATTAAAAGGAAATCGTGAATTAAATGAAACAAAAGTTTTAAAATTATTACAGGCAAATGAAATTGAATTAGCAAGCTTTGATGAAGTAGAACGCGTTACTCATGCGAAAGTTGGTTTTGCAGGTCCTGTTGGTTTAGACTGTCCAATCATTATGGATCGTGAAGTTGCACATATGAAAAACTTCATTGTGGGAGCTAATAAAACAGATCATCATATTCAAAATGTAAATCTAAAAGATTTTACAGTAGAAAAAGTTGCGGATATTGCACAGGTACATGAAGGAGATATCTGTCCAGTGTGTGGTAAACCATTGAAATTCTGTAAGGGAATTGAAGTTGGTAATACATTTAAACTAGGTACAAAATATGCAGAGGCATTAGGTCTAGAATATCAGGATGAAAATAATAAACTTCATCCAGTTGTGATGGGATGTTATGGATTTGGGTTAGAACGCTGCATGGCATCTATTGTAGAACAACATAATGATGAAGCAGGAATCATTTGGCCAGTAAGTGTTGCGCCATTCACTGTTGCGATTGTTGTTGTGGCAAATAAAGATGAAGCACAGATGCGTATCGGAAATGAACTTTACGAAGTCTTGAGAAAAGAAGGTATCGATGTATTGTTGGATGATCGTAAAGAACGTCCAGGGGTTAAATTCAAAGATATGGAATTAATCGGTATCCCTTATCGTATAACAGTAGGAAAGGGAATCAAAGAAGGAAAAGTTGAGTTCCGTGAAAGAACAGCTTTAGAAAATCAGGAGATTTCAATTGAAGATGCTGTGGCCTTTATAAAGGAAAAACTAGGTAAATAGAAGGGAATGACTACATCATTCTTTTCTTTTTTATCTACTTGAAGAAAGCGGAAATAAGAAAGAAAAATGTAAAATTTTTTCATAAAATGTAAAATGATGATAAATACACTTTCTAAAATACTGTATTTATAGTATAATAATTGCGATAGCGTTATGAGTATTCATAATATATATCGAAAGGAGTAATTGAATGAAAGAAAAACTATACTTAACAAAAGAATTAGCAATACTAAACTATAGCGCAGGGTATGCACATACACCTGATCAATTGTTGAATTCCTCAACATTTAGTAATTTTGTTCATAATTATTTAGATTATTTAAAAGAGACATATGATGATTTATATTTTTATGCATTAAATGGTAAAACTGCTAGAGAAGCTACTTTTGAAATTTTAAAATTATTCCGTCTGTTACGCGTATTTAAAACGGAAGAAATTGAATCTGATTATTTACATGATAAGGCAAAGCTATTAGAGTTTGTAGAAATGATGTATGATTTTTGGAAGAAACATCAACGTTTTTCTGTTGTATCTGTAGGACAGGGAAATGCATTGCAGGATATGAGCTTTGTGAATGCGGATTCTAATTTCCATACATTGATCATTGGCGCATATCGTCATATTGAAGAGCGTATCATGGGAAGAAAAAACCGTGTATATCGCCAATTACAGGCAGGAACGAATGCGGCGGTCGCAGTAAAAAAGATTCATAATACAAAATTATCAGAAAAATATGATGCATTAAAGGATATTGAATTTATTCAATCCGTAATGTTAAGAACACCTATGATCCTGCATCCAAAATCAAATAAACGTACAGGTATGTTTACAGAAGTAGAAGAAAATCCAATTCATGATTTTACAGGAAACGGAGATGAATGGTTCTGTTTCCCATGTAAAGTAGGTACATTGTTGGCATTTATCTATTTCCACCGTGATTTTATGGCATCTGCAGTATCATTAGCAAACCTTTTTGAGTTAGCAAATGAAGATGAATGCTTAAAGAAACCTGATTTAATCTGTTTATTTGGTAATCAGGACAATAAAGAACAGACAACATTCCACTATGATGCAGAGGATGACGTATGGATTGGCTGTGTAAGCTATCATGAACGTATTGAATACTTTGGTTATTTAAAGAAAATGACTTTAACACTTCATAATGTTCGTAAAATGCAGAAAGGCTGGCTGCCAATTCACGGTGCATTTGTTAATATCACATTAAAGAGCGGAAAACGTAAAGGTATTATGTTGATGGGAGATTCTGGAGCTGGTAAATCAGAATCCATTGAAGCTCTTAAAATAGCCGGTGCTGATGTTATCAAAGATATTGAAGTTGTCTTCGATGATATGGGTACAATTCACTTAGAAGATGGTGTTCCATATGGACAAGGTACTGAAATTGGTGCATTTATCCGATTAGATGATTTAGACCCAGGTACACCTTATCGTGATATGGACCGTTCTATCTTTATGAATCCGGAATCTAGTAATAATGCTCGTGTTATTACACCTGCAGCTCCATATGAAATTGTTGCGATGAATCATAAAATTGATTTATTTGCCTATGCGAATAACTATGATGATAAATTAGGTATGCATCGTTTTGAAGATCTAGAAGATGCGAAAGCAACTTGTAAAGAAGGAAAACGTATGGCAAAAGGAACAACACAGGAAGTTGGTATCTCTACTACTTACTTTGCGAATCCATTTGGACCTATGCAACAGCAGGAAATTTGTGAGCCTTTGATTGATCAAATGTTTACAGCACTACGTGATAATGGTGTCTTTGTTGGGGAAATCTATACTCACTTAGGGTTAAATAAAGAAAACCGTGAAGGTATCAATATTGCGGCAAAACAGTTATTAGAATTCATAGAAAAAGATTAATTTATAGCCTACAGTATTCTGTAGGTTTTCTTTTATATCAAAATTGAAAACGCGTTCATTAATTAAATATAGTTGTTTATGATTTGTATACAATATGATTAAAATGTTCTTAAAATATAGAAAAATATCTTTTTTTCTGTTCTAATACGTAGTACAATAAGATTAGTTAGCTATAGGAGGATTAGAGAATGCAAATTTCTGATATTTATGATGCGAAAGAAGTACTTAAAGATGTCATTTCTAAAACACCAATTGTACATGCGACAAAAATTCATGAAAATCTATGGATAAAGGCAGAAAATCTACAAGGGACTGGAGCATTTAAACTACGCGGTGCTTATAATAAATTATCAAATCTTACTCCAGAAGAAAGAGAAAAAGGAGTTATTGCGGCAAGTGCAGGGAATCATGCTCAAGGGGTTGCATATTCCTGTATGAAGATGGGAATCAAAGGAACAATCGTTATGCCTAAAACAGCACCATTATCAAAAATAGAAGCCACAAGAAGTTATGGGGTTACAGTAGAGCTTCAAGGGGATACGTTTAATGATGCTTACGAGTATGCGAAAAACCTACAGGAAATAACAGGTGCAGTGTTTATTGAACCTTTTGATGATCCTTATGTCATTGCGGGACAAGGAACGATTGGTTTAGAAATCCTAGAAAAGATGAATGATGTGGATACTGTTATCGTACCAATTGGCGGTGGAGGTTTAATTAGCGGGATTGCGGCTGCGATTAAATCTTTACGTCCAAATTGTCGTGTAATCGGTGTACAATCAGAACATGCGCCAAGCATGAAGGAATCATTAGAGCAGAATAAAATGATCAAACTTGAGAATGTATCAACAATTGCGGATGGGATTGCGGTTAAAACACCAGGGAATTTAACTTTTGAATTATGTAAACAATATGTTGATGAAGTAGTAACTGTAAGTGAAGAAGAAATTGCGGCAGCTATCTTGACTCTTTTGGAAAAAATGAAGATGGTTGCGGAAGGAGCAGGTGCAACAAGTGTTGCGGCCGCAATGTTCAATAAAATTGATTTAGAAAATCATAAATGTGTAGCTGTTTTATCTGGTGGAAATATAGATGTCAATCTATTATCTAAAATAATTGATTTAGGTTTGATGAAAACAGGAAGAAAAGCAGTAATTAATATGAATGTAATTGATAAACCAGGTAATCTATCTCGTGTGATAGAATTGATTTCTCAGACCGGGGCAAATATTATTTCTGTAAATCATAATCGAATCCAAAATGCAATCTTGTTTAATCAATGTCGAGTAGGTATTATCATTGAAACAAATAATCAGGATCATATTGATGAAGTTATGCGTATATTAAAAGAAAATGGTTATGAACCTCAATTAGTATAAAAAATAAAGGATAAGTGAAATAGAAATCGCTTATCCTTTATTGCGTATTATGAAGAGAAAAATAGGACGTAAAAAGCCTAATGATAAAACACTAAAAACTGTGAAGATATCTCCGTATTTAATATCTTTTTTGAGATAGATCTTGTGAGCAATAATCAGATCAATGACAAATCCTATGATAGATGTCAAGATAAATAAGAAAAATAAGAAGGGATACATAGTTAGCTGTTTATACATAAAAACGCCTAGAAAGATAACACAGAATTGCATGAATGCGGATAATATACCAAGTATATCAGAGTTTCCTTCCTTTCCTAACAGATACTTATTATAGAAGGGGATCCATCCTCTGTAAGGATATGACACCTGTTTATTTTTACACATACTAGTAACAGCTATACATTCAAAAACATAGGTTATCGCAACATAAGCAGCTATTACGAAGAAAATTGTTATAAAAATGAAAAATAGTGAGGATAATATTGTCATTAACAAAAGTACACTAAAACCTCCCATAAGAATTCCTCCTTTTCTTGGAAAAATTATAACATAATATGCAAAATCCTAAAAGTGCATTAGGGCAAAGGACATGAAAACTTGCAAAAAGATAGAAAAAATGATATGGTTATACCCTAGAGTGCAATTCTAGGTAAGATTTGGAGTGATGTGATGAAGCAATTGTTTTTACAGAAATCTGATTGGAATACAATGGCAGAAGCCATTTCTACAATGTCTAAAGAAGAAATCGAAAAACAGTTACATGCATTAGGATGTAAGCTTGGATATGATGAAATTAAAGAAAAATTAAATGATACATATAACGATCTTGCTGTTTCAGATATGATTTTTGAAACACAGACAATTGACGATACGAATACAGTTTATCCGAAAGGATTTATTGATGAAGCAGTATTAGAAATTGCGAAAAGGGAAGAATATAGTTTTACTCATTATGGCATTATTTCAGATCGTATTTTAGATATAATGGAAAATGGAAAAGAAAATGCTGGCAAGGAATTGCTGGAGCAGTTTCGTTTATTATTTAAAACCGCAAAAAAATTTAAGATTGAAAGTCTAGAAGGTATGTCCTATCAGGTAAATGATGGTGTGGACATGATCGCGGTTGTCACTTTTTTATTAGATATATTAATGGAAGAGGGAAGACAAAATAAAGAGGCATATCAGACAATTGTTTCATTTGTAGATAAATTCCTTTCTGTTTTTCCTAAAACCAGTGTTTTTTTTCGTGTAAACATGCAGTATGAGCAGGGCCAGGCTTATATTGCGATGAAATCCAAAAAAGGTGAACAATTATATCAGAAGTTATTAAAGACACATAAAGATCCTACAGAAGTAGTATTACATTATGCTTTATCTTATTTAGATGATGATGAAAAGAAAGCTTGTAGCATTTTAAAACGTTATACAAATAAATTAGATCCTAAAAGTGAATCTTATGAAGAAATACAGGCATTGAAAAAGGAATTAAACATTAAGTAGAGGTGTAACATGCAGAAAAACTTTGTACAGAGACATATTTTGTTTTTCTCGATTATAGTATTTTGTTTTGTATTTGTCCCAATCGTGAAAAATGCATATGCTCAAGAAAAAGAAATAAATAAAGAAAAGATTGTAATTAAAGAACAGGAACAGCAGAAACAAAAAGAAGTAATAAAAGAAGATCGTCCGATTGTTGTGCTAGATGCGGGACATGGCGGTTATGATGATGGAAGTGTATCAGATTCTAAAGTTAAGGAGAAAAATATTACTTTAGCTATTACTTTAAAACTAGGGAAAATATTAGAAGAAAATGATGTTGAGGTTGTGTATACTCGTACGAATGATGATGTATCATGGCCTTCAGATAATGTAGCTGATCTGCTTGCACGCTCTGAAATTGCGAATGAAGCAGAGGCTGACTATTTTGTTTCTATTCACTTGAATTATTCAGAAGTGTCACAAAATGAAGTTCAAGGCTCTGAAATCTGGGTAAGAAGAAGTGATTCTGAAAGTGAAAAGCTTGCGGTTAATGTCAATAAACAGTTAGAGGCATTAGATGGAATAGTAAGCCGCGGTTTAAAAGATGAAGCTGAATCTCCTTTATCAGTAATCGAGTATAATAATATGCCTTCTATATTGATAGAGACGGGTTTTCTCTCTAATGAAAATGACACTAAATATTTAACTAATGATAAAAATCAGTCAGAAATGGCAAATGCAATTGCCCAAGGTATTCTGGAAACTTTAAAATAAATTTCTTAAGATAATTTTAGTTGCGAAATATTTTGGTGATTAGTATACTATACGTAAAGGAGGGATTTATATGTTTAATCCTAATGAACAATTATTAGATTCTGCTTCTATTCCTGGTTTAAAGAAATATGCGGTAAAAACATTTGCGTGGATGACACTTGGCTTGTTGATCACAACAGTGGTAGCTTTTGCGATTTATTCATCTAATATAGTGTATTATTTATATGAGAGCGGTTTTATCCCTCTGATTCTGCTTGTTGCACAGTTAGGTGTGGCAATTGCTTTGGCTGCTCGTTTGATGAAAATGTCTGTAGCTGGGACTAAGTTTTTATTTTTAACATATTCAGTATTAACTGGTATTACATTTTCTGTTTTGGGCTTGGTTTATCTTCCAGGTACACTAGCTGCAGCATTCTTAATTACAACAGTATATTTTGGTAGCCTAACAGTTATAGGTTATACTACTAAAATGAATTTATTGCGTTTTGGACCAATTCTATTTGTGGGATTATTATCTTTAATAATTGTGGAAATCATCTTTATGTTAATGGGTGCTGATACTAGCACAATGGCATTTAGTGTCGTAGGATTATTATTATTTACTGGTCTTACAGCTTATGATGTACAGAAATTAAAGGCTTTATATCTATCATATGAAGGCGATGCGGAAATGCAAAATAAATTATCTATCTATTCAGCTTTCCAATTATATTTAGACTTTATTAATATTTTCTTATACATCTTGAGATTTTTGGATAAAGATTAATTGAAGCTGTCTTGGTAAAACAAGACGCTTCTTTTTTATTGACAATTTTTCCATCATTATCACATAGGCTTATGATATAATCATTCCAAGAAGAGGAGGACATATGCATAATTGTAAAGTGAAAAGTCATTCTCCTGTCTTTGTTCAGGCAGAAGAATATAATCGGTATAAAAATATTGTATCAAATGAAGCTTTTTTTACTGCCATAGAAAAAGCTCAAGATGAAATCATGAGAAAACATCATGATTGGGAAATTCGTAAATTCCAAAATGAATTTTCGTTGCCATTATCTCGAAATATATTTGGTTTATATACAATACCTGTTTATATTAATCATATAAAGGCAACCTTCGTGGTGGATACCGGTGCTCAGATCAGTGGAATAAAAAAAGATCGAATTCATCATTTTCAGTTAAGAAAAGCACCTGGCAAATTAACTGTTGGAAGTATTGGCGGAAAGAATAAAACATTAGATGGATTTATTGCGGATGCTTTTCAGATGGGAGTTATAGAAATTTCAAATATGGGATTAGTCTCTTTGGATTCTAAAGAATTCTCACTTCGCTTTGGTAATATCGATTTATTTCGTTTTGATGGAATCATTGGCTGGGATATTCTTCATCAGCTAGATTTTGAAATAGATGATATAGCGAAAAAATTTAAAGTGATTCAGAATCGATTTCGTATACCCCATCCCAATATGATCAAAGGAAGTTTTCCTTGTCTTCTCACTAAGAAAGCAAATGGAGATATAGTACTTTTTGGTTTAGATACAGGCTCTCGCATAAGCTGGATTGGTGAAGAGTCAATAAGTAAGCATCAGCTTTCAGTAATACAGGAAGGCAGTGCATTAGGTATGGGAGTACATGGTGTAGAGAAACTAGATATTAAAGTGATAAAAGAATGGAAACTGTATCTTGATAAAGCAGAAATTAATCTTCAGAATACCATTACCGGAAGAGTAGATTTATTTGAAGGTTTTCGCTTTGATGGGGTATTTGGAAATGATATCTTTCATAGAAGAAGAATACGTGTAATCAATAGTGCCGGAATGGTCTTGTTAGCTTAAGAATGTAAAAAGCTGGATTGTATTTTTATGCATTTTATAGTATATTATTTAAATGAAATGGAGGAATGAATATGATTTATCATGGATCAATCACAATGGAAAATGGTGCTGTTATCCCTTTTGAATTATACCCGGATGATGCGCCTATTACAGTACAAAATTTTGTGAAACTAGTGAAGGAAGGTTATTATAACGGAAAGACCTTTCATCGTGTTATAAAAAATTTCGTATCACAAGGAGGCTGTCCTTATGGAACAGGTGCTGGTGATTTAGGTTATACAATTCCTTGTGAAACAGCAAATAACCCGCATAAACATGAAGAAGGAAGTATGTCTATGGCACATCGTGGTAAAGATACTGGCTGTTGTCAATTCTTTATTTGCCACTGTCCTCAGCCACATCTTGATGGTGTTCATACTGTATTTGGTAAGGTAACAGATAACATGGGAGCTGTTCGTAATATGCGTAATGGCGATGTTATGACTAGTGTGGTAATCGAGGAAGAATAAGATGGACGATATCAAACGTCTAGGTACCCCTCTTTTAATTATCGTACTTTCGGCATTTCTTACTAAGCTTGTGGAAACTTGGCTGAAAGGAAGTTTTATACATACGTTATTAATTATCATAATGGTGGCATCTTTGTTTATGTTTGGTGTCTCTTTAAATCGGAAAAAACGCAGTAATGCAGTTTTTCGAAAAGTGATTGCGATTGTCATTGTATTATTATTGCTGTTTATGCAATTAGGATATCTTGATTTAGCAATCGTAAATAAATGGTTCGCTTATTTAGGAATCGATACGTTTTATATTCATATGCTTTATATATTCTGCGGTTATTTATTTGTAGATTAGGAGGAATTTATGTTTCCGTTTTTATTTGATAAGACAATGGAAGAAGTTAAACAGGAATTAGACAACAATGAAAACATTCAGCTAATTGATGTTCGTGAACCCTATGAATATGAAGAAGCTCATATTCCAGGTGCATGGCTTCTACCTCTTAATGAACTTGAGCAGAAAGCTGATAACATATTGCAGGAAGATAAAAAATATTATGTTTACTGTCGCAGCGGGCAGCGTTCTCGTACAGCAGTAAGAAAGCTAAAGGCTATTGGATATAAAGATGTTTATAATATCGGTGGAATCATTCACTGGCCATATGATAAAAAAACAGGAAAGAATAGATAAACAATTCCTATATGAGGAGAAGTTAAATGAATAAAATACGTACAAATATCAAAGCATTTTTCTTTGATATAGATGGAACATTTTATGACCATAAACAAAATAAAGTGCTGCCTTCAAGTATAGAAGCTGTCAAAAAATTAAAACAGGCAGGATATAAAGTTGCTTTGTGTTCAGGCAGACCATTAGAAATGGCGAAGCAGCTTCCTGTTTTTGAGGGTATTCAATGGGATGGCTTTATTGGCAGTGCTGGAAGTACTGTTTATGATGAGCATTTAAATTTAATCAAGCATGATAGTTTTAGTTCTGAAGAGCTTAAAGAAATATTTGAAATCAGCAAGGAACATGACATATGTTTATATGTAAATGGAAACACTTCTTATTTAACTCAAAACGATGATGAAACTATTAATATCTTACGTAAGTTTCATGTAGAGATACCAAAAGAAATTAGAAGTTTCAAAGAAACTGATAGAGTAGAAATCATCAGTATGTTTAAAGGTTATGATTATGATTATTCCTTTTATATGCATATACCATCTTTGCGTCTACAAAAGTCATCAGGATCAATCGTAGATATTGTGAAGGATGGTGTATGTAAGTATTCTGGAATTCAAGAGTTACTACGATATTGGAATCTTCAGGATGCAGAATATGCAGCTTTTGGTGATTCAATGAATGATCAGGATATGCTGGAACATGCAAAATTAGGGATTGTCATGCAAAATGGAGATCATGGATTACATTCCTTTGCGGATTATATCTGTGGACCAAGTTACGAAGATAGTATCTATGATACACTTCAATCATTTCAGTTTATTGATTAAAAGCTGAGCATTATAGAAAATATCTATAGTGCTTTTTCCTCTTTCTAGGGATTGTAAAAAAATAAAAAGTTGTTGTATAATACAAATATGAGTTCAATTAATAGGAGAGAGTATGTATGAATAGAAATTATTTAGATTTAGTAATTCTTGCGATATTGATTGTATTTGGAGTTTATGAGTTATATAAAGGGGTAAGACAATATATGGATCATAATAAAGAAAAAAATGAATGTCTTCAAACCCATAAAGGAGAATATACCTTTTATGAGGAATATAAATTATGGTTCTCCATATATTTAATTGTATCAGTAGGCTCCTTAATAGCTTCTGTATATTCCATGATGATCAATAAAGACTATTCTTATTGTATAGCATTTCTAGTACTAAGTGCATGTACATTTGGCTTTGCCTTAGATTGTTTAGTTAAAAGACGTGCATGGTTTTATGAAGATGGATTCTTTTATGAAAAGAAGTTTTATCGCTATAAGAGTGTAGCAGCTGTAAGACCTAAAAAATCTTTTGCGAAAGGATATGATGTGACCTTTATTAAGGATCCTGCAATGGTCATGACTAAAAAAATGGGAGAATATTTAGAAGATAGAATCAAGGAAAATAGAAAAAAGAAGAAGCATAATAAATAGTTTTAGAATAAGGGAGTGAAATAAATGGCAAAAACGCAAAATAGCGGACAAAAAACTGCAGCGCGTATTGTAAAAGACGTGTTCATTAAACATGGGGCATTATCTCCTGAAACAGCTATACCTATTTCTACATTCAAGAATGTAAAATTGACTACAGCAGTAATCTCTTATACCATAGCTAATTTTATGGAGGAGGAAATAGTATATAAAACAGGAGATGACCGATACTATTTTCATGAAGAAAATTGGAAAAAATTAGAGAAAAAAGTTTCTCGCGGTTATTGGATCTTAGTTGCGACACCGGTAATATGTCTATTTTTAGTGCTGATTATTCGTCATTGGAAGGATATCGCCGCAGTTTTTTCATAAGTAGGAAGAATACATAATAGAAAAGAAATATAAGAAAGTTTTGATTTAATGTTACAAGCAATAGACAAATCAAGACTTTCTTTTCATTTTTATAACCAATAAAAAGGATTAAAATAAAACGCCTACATTTATGTTAAGAATAGCATAATGTTATAACATTATATTGACACAAGAAATTATACGAATTATAATAATAAAGAAAATGAGGAGGATTTCATATGTATCCACTTAAATTAAAACCTATTTATGATAAAACAATTTGGGCTAATGATCAGCTGACAAAAATTAGAGGAGTAAAAGAAAGCGGTTACGGAACTTGCTGGGAAATCAGTGCACATAGTTATTGTTCAAATAAAATTCTAAATGGAGAGTTTGCAGGACAGACTCTTATGGAACTGATTTCATCTCATGAAAAAGAAATGTTAGGGAAACATTCTATTTCTGAGATGTTGCGTGTAGCTTATCTGGATGCGAAAGAAGACTTGTCTATTCAGGTTCATCCGTATAATGAATATGCGATAAAACATGATAATGATATGGGAAAAACAGAATCATGGTATGTTTTAGATGCTAAACCGGGGGCTACTTTAGTTGCGGGAACCTTATGTAATGATAAAAAAACTATACGCAAAGCTATAGAAGATGGAAATCTGGAACAATATTTGAATAAAGTTCCTATTGAAACAGGAGATTTTATAATGATTGATGCAGGTATGCTGCATGCCTTAGGCGGAGGAATCTTTGCAATTGAAGTAGGTACAAATTCCAATACGACATACCGTTTCTATGACTATAATCGTAAAGATGCGAATGGAAATTCTAGGGAATTGCATATTGATAAGAGCTTTGATGTTGTAGATCTAAGTAAAAAAGCAGAAAAAATCTCAAATCCGATCAAGGATGTTAAGGTTAATGAAAGAAAAGTTCTAACAGATTGTGATGCATTTGTTGTAGAACTTTATGATATTGCGGATGTGTTAAAATTGGATACTAAGGGAGAACGATTCTATACATTATCTTTTGTTCATAATGATGCAGTAATTGAATATCAGAATGAAGAAGTTTCTGTAGCATATACTGAGAATATCTTTATCCCTGCTGATTGCGGAAAGTTCAGCATTAAGGGAAACGCAAGAGTACTAGTATCTTATGTAAAATAAATAATTGTTAATCACATAATTAGTGTTGCTACTTTAAAAAATATGGTAAATTTGTATAAATTATTACATTATTTTAATTTTAAGTGAAGATTATGTGAATTTTATAGAATAAGTAACAAAAATCACGAATAATTAACAAAAAAATATTGAAAAAAATTTGAGATAATAGTATCATAATATAGTAAATAGAGAAAGCGTTTACATTTTTTGTGAATGCGAGAAAGGGTGAGAAAATGAAATACGTAGTAATGGTTAGCCATGGAGAGTTTGCTCCAGGACTTCACAGTGCTGTTAAAATGATGACTGGCGAACGTGATGATGTGTTCAGTACTTCTTTAAAAGATGGCATGAGCACTGATACTTTTGTTGATAATTTTAAAGCAATCGCTGATAAATTTAATGCAGATGATGAAGTTATCTTATTGGCGGATATTTTAAGTGGTTCTCCATTTACAAACGCTTTAAGTGTTTTAGATGAAAAAGGCTTGTTATCTAATACACTAGTTATTGCGGGAATGAACATGCCTTGTGCTTTATCTGCTGTATTGATGAAAGATCAGATGGATAGAGAAGCTCTAAAAGATGTTTTATTAAATGAGGGTCGTACAGGTTTATGTGAATTTGTACAGGCTTCTAACGATGATGAAGATGATATTTAATCTTCATATGATGTAATAATTTAAATCAAAAAAATAGGAGGAATATAAAATGATTAGTTTTGTTCGCGTAGATGACCGTATTATTCATGGTCAGATCATCACTAGATGGTCTAAAGAGTATCCTTGTGATGGGATTATTGCTGTTAATGATAAAGCAGCAACTACACCTGTATTAGCACAGTCTTTTAAAGCTTCTACAGATAAGAAAGTGTTTGTTTGGACAATGGAACATTTCTTAGAAAAAGCTGAAACTGTATTACAGAGTAATAAAAAATATTTCTTGATTACAAAAAATCCAGTTGATATGAAAAAAATCTTGGTAGATCATAAATTTGTACCAAGCGATGTAAAACGAGTAGTTATTGGACCATGTAATGATCGTCCAGGTGCTGTTAAATTAGGACAGAATCAGTCTTTGATTCAAGAAGAAGCAGAAGCTTGTGAAGCTATGACAAATGCAGGTTATGATGTTTACTTTGCATTGTTAAGTGAAACAGCAATTGGTTCTTGGCCAAAATTTAGGTCTAAATTCGGTTACTAGTTTGGGAGCGGTAATCGATTAGATATATTTTTCAAAAAGGAGAGAAGATTTATGACATTAATTCAAGCAATTTTGATCGGTATTATGAGTTGTACCGCTGCTTCTACAATTGCTTGTTTAGGAACAACTGTTGGTAACTATACCTTAAACAGACCATTAGTTGCTTCCTTGATCGTCGGACTAATCCTAGGTGATGTTCAGGGTTGTATCTTAATTGGTATTCCTATGCAGGTTATGTGGATTGCGTTAGTAACTCCAGGTGGAACTGTAGCATCTGACTTACGTGCAGTTTCTTACGTTGGTATTCCATTGGCATATGTTGGGGCAAGATCTGCTGGATTGGATTACGGTGGAGAAGAAGCTTATGCACTTGCTTCTACAATTTCCGCTATGACTGGTGTTATCGGTATTACATTGTTCTATGGAACAGCTATGATGAACTTGATTTGGCAGCATATTGGTTGGGCTAGATTAGACAAAGGTGACTTTAGTATCATTGGTAAAGTTGAAGTTCTATTCCCATTGATTTCTCACTTTGTATTGTCTTTCTTACCAGTAACATTATTATGCTACTATGGATCAGGTGCCGTAGAAGAATTATTCGCTGCTTTAAATACTGAAACTTGGTATGTACAGGCATTATTAGCTGTTGGAGCAGTTCTTCCATCAGTTGGTATCGCTATTCTATTAAAATCAGTAGTATCTAAAACAAGCGATTTAATTTTCTTCCTATTTGGATTTACTCTAGCTGGATCTATGGGATTAGGATTAATTGCAGCAGCATCTGTAGGTGCAGTATTCGCGTTCATTAACTATCAATTTGTTATGATGAAAGCGTCAGGTGTATCTGCTGGTGGCGCTATAGATGATGATGAGGAGGACATTTAATATGAAAAAACTATCTAAGAAAACATTAAACAGTTCCTTCTGGCGTTGGTGGTATGGTAACTTAACTTGTTTCTCTCATGAACACATGCAGACATTTGGATATATGTGGTCAATGTTGCCTATCATTCAGGAATTATACTCTTCTAAGGAAGAACAAGCAGAGAAATTAAGAACTTATTATCCATTCTTTAATACAGAACCTCAGATTGGTGCTATCGTAGTCGGTATTACTGCAGGTTTGGAAGAAGCTCGTGCAAATGGAGCTGAAGAAATTGATGATGAAATGATCAATGGTATTCGTGCTGGTCTAATGGGGCCATTAGCTGGTATCGGTGACTCTTTGATCGTTGGTACTTATATTCCTATCTTATTAGGTATTGCATTAGGTTTAGCTGAAGGCGGATCAGTACTTGGGCCTTTATTCTATATCGTCGTTTGGAATATCACATCTACTTGGTTCCAAAAATTCGTATATGACAAAGGTTATGAACTAGGTGGTTCTGCCGTAGAATTGATCGTTGGTACAAAAGCTACTGCATTGCGTGAATCTGCTATTATCATGGGGCAGGTAATCGTAGGTGCAATGGGTGCCACTTGGGTAAATGTTAGCTCAAAAGTACAGATTGCGACAAATTCTGAAGGTGAAGCTGTAATGTTGATTCAGAAATTAGACAGTGCATATCCAAAAGTATTAACATTACTATTCATTTTATTTGCATGGTGGTTAATGGCTAAGAAAAACGTTACTCCAGTTAAAGTATTGTTATTGATGGTAGTAATTGCTCTAGTAGGATCTATCATCGGTAGTGAAATCTTATTCGGATTCGGTTCATTAATTGCTTAATCTGTAATAATATAATCACCCCTTACTCCCAAAAGGGGTGGTTTTCTTGCATTGTAAAATACAATTAAAAATGTTATTATTTAATCAAATATTTAGAAAGGACGGTAGTCAGGTATAAATACTTGATGCATTACATTTATGAATAAGAAAGAATTAAATAAAATAAAAGATGAAATTGCTTATCGTAATGTCATGACTAAAAAATTAGGTAGATCTACAAAAACATTTTTTCTTTTTTTTCTTTTATTTGCGGCTTTAGCATTTTGGGGATTTATGGGAGTACGAGATAATTTCTTGAGTGTTAGTGATTCTACAAGAAATATAATTAAATGGGTTTCTTTAGTATTAGCTATTCCAACAGGAATACTTTCTATTATGTTTTATTTGAGCTTTAGAAATTCTAAGAAATATACGCTGGGGTTAATTGATCAGGTACAAGGCAGAAAGGTAAAAAAATAAATCAAGTATGGAATTCTAACCAAGTAGCATTCCATGCTTTTTATAGTTTACTTTTTGCTTATTATCATTATAATTAGTTTGTGAAGGGAGGAAGCAATATGGCAATTAAATTAATAGCTTTAGATTTAGATGGTACCTTATTAACTTCCGAAAAAACAATTGATGAAGAAACAAAAAAACGATTACTGAAAGCTCAAGAAATGGGCATATCTATTACCATAGCGACTGGTAGAGATAAAGGTGGTATTGATTTTGTATATGAACCATTGGAGCTTGAACATAGAGGAAATAACTTTGTTGTTGGGGTAAATGGACAGATTATATACGATTTTCATAAAAAGGAATATTACGTAGATAAAGTTTTTGATGGAGAGGACGCAAAGAAAGTAATGGCTTTGGGAGTAAAATATAACTTTGAGGTTATTAGCTGCTGTGGCTATGATTTCTATGATTTGATTTCCAAACGATTAAAAGCAATGAAGAAAATTAAAAGTGTTGTTTTTGGCAGACCAATGGATTATGGCTTTAATCAGGGAAAACGTAATTTTATTCCTATTGAAGATCCTAATTATGAAATTACACAGGACGTAAATAAATTTGTTTTGATACAATCAGCATCTTATTTTAAAAAGCATCTCCCTCATTTACGTCAGGAATTAAAAGACTATGACATATTAGAGGTTGGACCTGCCTGGATTGAAATTATGCCAAAAGGTGTTTCTAAGGCAAGTGGTTTGTTGAGAGTAGGGGAAAAACTAGGCATATCCACTGATGAGATGATGGCATTTGGTGATGCAGAGAATGATATTGAAATGCTTAAAACTGTAAAATATGGTATTGCCATGGGGAATGCTATGGATAGTCTAAAATCTGTAGCATGGGATGTTACAGATACAAATGATAATATGGGAATCGCAAAAGCATTAGATAAATATATTTTTGAAAAACAATAAAAGATGAACAAGAAGCTCATCTTTTTTTATGCATGTTCATCAATTAAATCAGCTGTCTGTGCCTGAATAAGATTGATTAAATCATTTGGATTCATTTGTATCTGAAGTCCAATTTTTCCTCCGCTAAACATAATCCTATCAAAGTTTAAACAACTTTCATGAAGAAACGTTCTATATTGTTTTTTCATTCCAATTGGAGAACAGCCTCCGCGAATATATCCTGTTATTTTATTGATGTCTTTAACATGAATCATTTCTACGGATTTTACTCCAGCAGCTTTAGCACATTTTTTTAAGCTTAGTTCATGTGCAACAGGTATTACAAACACGATATATTCTTTTGTGTTTGAAATAGTAACTAATGTTTTGAATACTGCTTCAGGATCCTGATGTAATTGAGCCGCAACATCTAAACCAGCTACTGCATCTTTTCCATGTTCATAAGTTAATACATCATATGCTAATTTGTTTTTATCTAACATTCGCATAGCATTTGTTTTTGTTATTTTCATAGAATCACCCCAATATGTAAACAGTATAACACTGATTATTATAGGAATCTAGAGGTAATTTATTTACATTATTTCTTGTTTTCATGTATAATCCATATTGTATAGGAGGAAGGAAGACATGATTAGATTAATCGCAATGGATATGGATGGAACATTACTTACTAGTGATAATACTATATCAGATAAAACGAAAGAAGCATTATGGAAAGCACAGGAAAAAGGTGTTCGCTTAGTTCTGGCAAGCGGGCGTAGTTATTGCCGTTTGATGGACTATGCGAAAGAATTAAAGATGGATCAGTTTGGTGGTTTTCTATTAGAAGTAAATGGACTAATTATCTATGATTTAAAAAATAATCAGCGTTTTATCCGTAAACAACTGGAGGCTGATGATATAAAAAAATTGTTTACTTATTTTACACAATGGGACGTTGAGTTTATGGCACAGTTTGATGATGGAATGTTTAACTATAATCCGGAAAGTGTCTTAAAAGAAAAAGCTATTTATCGAAAACAACATCATATTCCTGATGATTATCCTTGGACAGGAGGAGCATTCTCCTTACTAGGTGATCATCGTAAAGGATATCCCCATCTTTTTAATATAAAATCTTATGAAGAAGTAAACCGAACAATAAATAAAATTTCAATTACTTATTATGAGGATGTTATGAAAAAAGTAAGTGAACAGGCAAAGATAGATTTAGGAGATCGTTATTGGGTAGGACGTACAACTCCTAAATGGCTAGAAGTTATGCCAAAAGGAATCACAAAAGCTAGCGGTTTAGAAGTTCTATCAGAACAATTAGGTATTTCTATGGAAGAAATAATGGCTTTTGGGGATGGAGAAAACGATATTGAAATGTTAGAGACTGTAGGTAAAGGAATAGCGATGGGAAATGCTATGGAAGAAGTTAAAGCTATTGCAGATGATGTAACATTAACTAATAATGAAGATGGAATTGCACATGCTATTCATAAATATGGAATATAATGAGCAAATCGATGCATGTTTTAGATAGAATGTGTTATACTTTGAATACACGGAGGTATATGTTATGAAAGTTATTAATAAAGCAGAATTTGAACAAATCACAAAAGAAGGAGTAGTACTAGTAGATTTCTTCGCTACTTGGTGTGGACCATGTAAAATGCTTTCTCCAGTATTAGAGGAATTGGCAGAAGATGTTAAAGGAAAAGCAGAAATTGTTAAAGTAGATGTTGATCAGGAAGGCGATTTAGCTATGCGTTTTGGTATCATGTCTGTTCCTACAATGATTATCTTTAAAGACGGTGAAGCAGTTAAACAAATCATGGGATATCAGCCAAAACAACAGCTATTAAGCGTATTAGAAGCTTATCTATAATTATAATGCTACACAGTCATCTGTGTAGTTTTTTGTTTATCTTTCTAAATTGACAAGGATATGAAATATAGCTATTATAAAACTAGGGAGGTATTGTTTTGAAAGAGAGAAAATTATCTAAGAGAGAACAACAAAGAAAAGCAGAATTTGATAAATTAATCGAACAAATGAAACAAAATAATTATGAAATTAATAAATTAACGATTGGCGTTGGATATGCAAATGTGATGGGGTTAGTTATCATGTTGCCTTTTGTTGTCTTATTCTACCTCTTGTTTACTCAAGTCAATCCAAATATTTCTTTCGTATTATCACTTACAGAATGTTTTATTTTTTTATGCTTAATTCCTATATTCATGGTACTGCATGAAATGATTCATGGAATACTGTTTGCAAGATATGCTAAACATCGTTTTCAATCAGTTGATTTTGGCATCATTTGGAAAATGTTAACACCGTATTGTACATGCAAAGATCCTTTAAAGAAATCTTCATATATCATAGCTTTGATTATGCCTACAGTAGTTTTAGGATTTATTCTAGCTATTTTCGCAACCATCATACAATCTGCTTTATTGTTTATATTGGCGGAATTAATGATGATAGGTGGAGGGGGAGATTTTTTGATATTAACTAAACTTTTGAGTTATCACTCCAACAAGAAAGAACAATTGTTTTATGATTCTCCTTATGAAATAGGGCTTGTTGTGTTTGAAAAATAATCAATTATTTCAACTCTACTTATAAGGGATATGCAAAAAATAGTATTTTTTGATAAACTAAACCTGTAAGAGGAGTGATCGGAATGGATCAAAAAAAGATAGGAAGCTTTATTGCGGTATGTCGCAAAGAAAAAGGATTGACTCAGGAACAATTAGGAGAACAATTACATGTTACCAATAAATCAGTAAGTAAATGGGAGAATGGACGATGTCTGCCGGATCCCTCTTTGTATCAGCCTTTGTGTGAAATATTAGAAATCAATATGATAGAATTATTTGATGGAGAAAGGATTAAAGAGAATAATACAATAGAAAAAGCTGATCATGTGATTACAGATTTAATGCAGGATTCAAAAAGCAAAACCATTTATAAAATAATTAGTTTATGTTTTACATCTTTATGTATTATTATAGGAATCAGCTGTATATTCGTATCTAGCTTAAGTAATATGAATCAGGAATATGCAATTATCTTTATATCAATAGGTCTTTTCTTGTTGTTTATAGGAATTGCCATACGAATTTATATTTGGGCTAAGAGTAAAGATAAAGTTATACGAAACGAAGGGATGGGATTTTGTAGTGCTTTAACGCTAGTCTTTATTATTCTAAAGCTTACTGGACATATTCAATGGTCATGGATCTGGGTACTTTCTCCAATTTGGATTTCCGTATCGCTGGTAATTATTCTGATATTGATTTTCTTATTGGTATGCTATATAAAAGACTGTCTATAAAAAAAAGAAAAAGAGCGCTGAGGGAAGCGTTCTTTTTCATAGAATTATAAATTAAATGAAAGGGAGAAAGTATGAATTTATTGAGGGGAAAATCATACTTGGCAAGATATCTCTTGCTGAGTATAGTATATAAGAATGTTATCATAAAAATATGTCGCAAGTATGTGAAATTATGTAGTTTAAAAATAGGATAAAAAAAGAAACACACTGTTTGGGGGACAGTGTGTTTCTAAATTATCTGTATTAATGAAAGAGAGAAAGTATGAATTTAATTTTGGGGGAATTATCATACTAGCAAGCTTATCTAACTTGCTGACTATAGTATACTAAATAGTTGTCAATAAAGTTTCGATAGATTATGGAAAAGTATGTTATATGCAAGTTTAAATAATAAAAAAAGTTTATGTTTGGGGCCATAAACTTTTTTTAGTTTTATTATAAAAATTGAAAGGGAGAAGTATGATGTGTTTTGGGATTTATTCTTCATACTTTAACAAGATTTCTCTTGTCTCTTATAGTATACATAGTAGTTTCAGTTTAAATATGTTGGTATCGTGGAAAAATATGTGTATTTCTCTAAAACGATGTTATAATTGTGTGATAATTACATATTTTTATATGCTGTGTGAAATTAATTATGTTATACTTTATTAAGATTCTATATAGATTATTATGTAGGAAGGTGAATTTATGCAGTTTATAGATTTAGATAAAGAAAAAGTAGAAAAAGCCGCAAAAGATATGTTTCATGACTATTATATTGAAATGGGGGAAAGTGATTTATATCTTCCAGATATCGCTTATGGAAAGATTATGTTAGAGGGAAGAGAGGAACCCATTTATGCTAGTACTAACTATGCTTATGAAGATCGTCTAGTAAATGGAAATAAGACACGTTATAAAATATCTCTTACTACGATTCTCTTAAAGAAAGACCGATATGAAGTAATATATGATAGTTACGGTAAATATTACGTAGCTTATATCGAAGATGATACAATTAAATTTATTCGTTATGAAGATTTCTTTGATATATTAAAACCTAAAATAAAAAAAGTAGAGGAATGATAATAATCTTTATTTAATTGTAATTTTAATTTAAAGATGTTAAAATTCTACCATAATAGGAGGATATGTATGAAAATAGACTACAGAAGTTTGTCAAAATCTAAATCTCCCATAGGCATTTATAAAAAAATTGGGATTAGTTTTTTAGTATTAGGGTTAATCATTTTAGCTTTAATTTGGAATACAAATAGTTTAAAAGATTTTATGTTAGATGAAAATGATGAATATGCGACAGGTATAACGAGTCAGATATCCGATATAATTTCTTCCCACCTTGAAGATTTTCAGGTTTCTTTACGTTTGATTGCGGATTCAGTAAAGAAATTAGATGATGATTATGATATACAGGAGTTTTTGAAACGAAAAGCAGATTTTTTAGAATTTGATACAATGGTTCTATTATCTGGTGATGAAATTATTTATTCAAATGATAATATCATTAGAAATTTGCAGGACTTAGAGGGTATTAAGCAATCTTATAAAGGAAAAGATTACATTACAAAGCTTGACAAGCAGGATTTTTTATTTTCGGTGCCTGTGTATGATGGCAATCAGGAAGTGGCAGGAGTCCTAGCAGGATTAAGAAGAAAAGAGGATATGCAGAAGCTATTGAAAACCGATAGCTTTAATGGAAGCAGTCTTTCTTTAATTGTGAATCAGAATGGAGAAGTGATGATTCCACCCAAAGATTTAGAACCTTTTTTATCTCTTCAGACTATCGTAGATGATAGAAGTGATTCTAAAACAATTCAAAATCTTAATCAATTAGAAGAAGATATTAAGAATAAAAAAAGTGGAACTTTTCATTTTAATGATGAAGATGGAAATCGTATTATTCTATCTTACCATCCTATCAGTGTAAATGGATGGACACTGATTACGATGGTACCTTCCGCAATGATTATGAATCAGACTAATCAATATATTGATCGTATGGTATATATTGTAACTGCAATTTGTATTTTGTTTATTGTATGTCTGCTTTTGATTTTATCCTTTTTTAGAAAGAATAGAGAAAAACTTGAAAATATTGCATTTATCGATCCGCTTACAGAAGGATACAGCAATGCAGCCTTTCAGATGAAATGTGAACAGTTGTTTCAAAAAGCCGGGGATAATGCTTATACGATAGTATTACTTGATGTTGAACGCTTTAAACTTATTAACCGTCAGTATGGTACTAAAGCAGGAGATCGTACACTTTGTTATATTTATAAGGCTCTGACAAAGCATATGAAACAGAATGAAGTAGCTGCTAGAAGTGATTCTGATCATTTCTTCTTATGTTTAAAAGAAACAGATACAGATCGAATTCAGAAAAGACTAGATAACATAATCAAAGATATCAATTCATATGTAAGAGAATCTGAGATGTATTATTCCTTAGTCATTCGCCAAGGGGCTTGTGTTGTTACAGATGTTAATGAAGATGTGACAATTCTTCAAGACCATGCCAGAATAGCTCTTCGTATGAATTCTCAGCGAAATGTCTGTGGATTTTATAATGATAAGGTTATGCATCAGATGCAAAAGGAACAGCATTTATCTGCTATCTTCGAAACTTCTTTGAAAAATGGAGATTTTCATGTTTATTTACAGCCAAAAGTCAATCTGAATGATCAGACTTGTGGAAGTGCAGAAGCTCTAATACGCTGGATACATCCAGAATTAGGAAATATATCACCGCAGGAGTTCATCCCTTTATTCGAGAAAAATGATAAAATTATTCAGCTAGATAAATTTGTATTTAAAGAAGTATGTCGTTATCTACATGATCGAATAGAAAAAGGAGAATCAGCACTCTTGATTTCTGTAAATCTATCAAGAAGACATTTTCAGGATTTAAGCTTTCTGAAGGAATATGCGCAAATAAAAGAAAGCTATAAAATACCAGACGGTCTGATTGAACTGGAATTAACAGAGTCAATCTTCTTTGATGATCAGCAGATTGAGATTGTTCGAAAAGCAGTTGATCAGATGCATGAATATGGTTTTTGCTGTTCTTTGGATGACTTTGGTGTTGGTTTTTCTTCTTTAGGACTATTAAAATATTTTAATGTAGATGTGATTAAGCTGGACCGTAAATTCTTTGATGATATTCAGCTAAAGAAAAGTCAGAAAATAATTCGCAGTTTTATAGAAATGGCGCAGGAAATACAAGTAAAAGTTGTAGCTGAAGGAATTGAGACAAAGGAACAGCTTGCATTTCTGTATGAAACAGAATGTAATATGGTACAAGGGTTTATCTTTTCTCGCCCGCTTTCACTTGAAAACTTTGATGAATGGATTCAAAAACAAAATAAAAACATCTCTGAAATCTAGAGATGTTTTTATCAGCTAATTGTTATTCACAGCGAGCATTTCTCATACAACGAACAAATTCACGAGCACAGCGATTTTCACGTTGTCTGCGGCGTAATGCCTGACGAGCTACGAATTCTGCTTCTAATAAAGCATTGTTGTCACAGTGACTATCGAAGTCATTGCATCTATTCCAGCTATTGCGTCCACAGCCACAATTGCACCCACATCGACTGCTGTTTCTAAATCCAAAATCACTATTGAAATCAAAGTTGTTATTACACATATAAAGTCCTCCTTTTATTTTTGTATGAGATCTTTTTTCATATCTCACTATAAGATATGACGATTCTGCTTGCCTAGTTAGGCAATCAACAGTGTAATGTGAAAACATCGCATAGGGCTTTGTACATTGAAGAAATCAGCCTAGATTGTAAATATTTAGTTTGATTTATAAAGTTTTTATTTCTATTCTATTGAGTTCGTATTATAATAACACTGTTGGTTTGGAAGGTGTGGAAATGAAAAAGATTTTAGTATTGTCCGATACACATGGTGATTTAGATATGACAAAGCGTATTCTTCAAAAACATCAGGATGCCGATATGAGAATTCATTTAGGAGATGTTGGTTTTGATTTGCATGAAATCAGTTCTTGCTGCATCGTGAAAGGGAATCACGATCATACAAGTCATTTGCCAATGGAGCGAATATTTCAGATAGAAGATAGGAGGCTGCTTTGCCTTCATGGAAATCTTTTTGATGAAGAAACCGTTCAAGAAGTATTTGCGATGAAGAATATATCGTCTGATGAACTTATGGAGCTATGTATGAGGATTCTTTACACCAAACTGAAGAACCACGCAAAAGAAAAACATTGTGATATTGTATTGTTTGGACATACACATCATCAATGCTGTAAAGAATTAGATGGTGTCTTACTTATCAATCCTGGATCAATCTGTTTAGGTACGCCACATAATGGCTATGCTATTGTATGTATTGATCAGGATGATGTGAAGGTGAGATTGTTACAGTGTTAAATTTGATTTATTGAATAAAATAGAAAGGGACGAAGCTGATGTTCACTAAAATTCTTACAAAACTTGGTTTCACAAAAGAAGAAACAAGCTGGATTTTATATGATATAGGAAATTCTGCACATGTGTTGACTACATGTACAGTAATCTTTCCTTTATTAATCGCTAATATTACACCAGGAGATAGTAGTGTTTATGTTGGTTGGGCGAATACAATTTATGCGATTATTTTAGCAGTTATTTCGCCAGTGCTTGGGACAATGGCAGATTATAAAGGGCTAAAAATGAAGTTATTTCGCATTTTCTTATTTATAGGTATTATAGGAGGTTTTGCTTTAGCACTTCCTTGGATTGATTATCGTGCAGCACTTGTAATCTTTGTGATCGCAATGATTGGATATAATGGGTCTATTATTTTCTATGACGCATTTATTGTAGATGTTTGTGATGATGATCGTGTGGATAAAGTAAGTGCAGCAGGTTATGCTTGGGGATATATTGGTTCTACTTTACCATTCTTATTGTTTGTCATTCCATTTGCAGCAGTAACACTTTTTGGTGATCCAGAAACAGGTGATTTAGTTATTGGTTCTTTCACATTAACATATCGTATGGGATGTGGAATTACAATGGGATTAGCAGTATTATGGTGGTTGCTATATTCTCGACCAATCTTAAAAAATGTAAAACAGAAAAACTATCATGAGCCAGTTCCACATGTAGTAAAAGAATCCTTTGTACATTTGTATCATACATTTAAAGATATTAAGAAAAATAAAAATATTTTCTTATTCTGTATATCTTATTTCTTTTACATAGATTGTGTGAATACAGTAATTAAAATGGCAGTATCACTAGCAACAGAAATGGGTATTAGTGATACGATGAGTTTGGTTGTTGTTATTTTAATTAATTTTATCGCATGTCCATTTGCCATCTTATTTGGTAAGCTTGTACATACGTTTGGTAGTAAAAAGATGATTTATGTGGCAATAATAGGATATATTGGGGTGGTTCTTGCAGGTTCTATGATTCGCACCTATCCATCTTTTATCTGGATCGTTGCCTTATTGGTAGGGATGTTTCAAGGAGGAATCCAATCCGTTTCTCGTTCTTATTTTACTAAATTAATTCCGGATAAAGCAGATGCTAATGAATTCTTTGGGTTCTTCTCTGTATTTACAAAATTCTCTGCAATCTTAGGACCTATGTCTATTTCTATCATTATCTCCATTACTGGGAAAACAGAATATGGTATTCTAGGACTTATACCATTAATGCTGTTAGGAATGTTCTTCCTGATATTTGTAAAAGATCCTGAATCAGAGATTCAAAATAGAAAACAGAAATAAAAAATAAGGTGTTAAGCCAGACACCTTATTTTTTATTATCTTTTAGATTACGAATGAAGTTTAAAGTACCTCCTGTTAAAATAGTATCAATATCTCTCTGTGTTAAATGATGGTCAACTAAGAAAGAAATATGTTTTGTTTTATTCTCTACTTGAATTGCTTGGTCTTCTTTTAGCTGATGAAGATTTTCAATAACAAGTTCATCCATTTCATCGATCATATCATAATCAGCTTCATTTTGGAATGTTAATGGGATAATACCAAAATTAATTAAGTTTGCGCGATGAATTCTCGCAAAGCTTTTCGCAATTACGGCTTTGATTCCTAAATACATAGGAGCTAAAGCTGCATGTTCACGAGAACTTCCCTGGCCATAATTAGAACCAGCTACAATAAATCCTCCATTATGTTTTATACAGTCATCATGAAAGCTTTCTTTCACGTTCATAAAGATGAAGGTTGAAATTTTTTCAATATTGGAACGATAAGGAAGAACTTTTGCACCTGCTGGAGCTATATGATCCGTTGTTATGTTATCGCCTACTTTAATTATTACTTTCTTTTGAATGTTATCTGGTAGAGGAGTATTAACAGGAAGCGGTTTGATGTTAGGACCACGGATAACTTCTGTTTCTTTTGCGATTTCTTTATCTGGTTTTATGATCATAGAATCATCAATGATAAAAGAATCTGCATCTTGAGGAAGTTCATAGTCAATTGTTCTTGGATCGACAATATAACCGGCAATTGCACTAGCTGCAGCGGTTTCTGGTGATACTAGACAAACCTTTGCACTTAATGTTCCGCTTCTGCCATAGAAGTTTCGATTGAAGGTTCTTAGAGACAATGCATTAGTAATAGGTGATTGTCCCATTCCAATACATGGCCCACAAGTTGTCTCTAAGATTCGAGCACCTGCATCTAGTAAAGTGTTCAATCCGCCATTTTTGCTGATCATTTGTAAGACCTGACGAGAACCTGGAGATATGACCATACTTACATTAGGGTCTACATGCTTGCCTTTCACAATATTCGCAACGCTCATCATATCTCGATAGCTGGAATTGGTACAGCTTCCTATCGCAACTTGATCAACCTTTAGACCTGCTACTTCTGTTACAGGTAAAACATTATCTGGAGAATGCGGCATCGCTATCATTGGTTCTAATGTATTTAAATCTAGTTCAATAACCTGATCATACACGGCATCCTCATCGGCATAAAGTTCAACATAGGCATCTTCACGTTGCTGTTTTTTTAAAAAATCTTTTGTAACTTCATCACTTGGGAAAATGGAAGTTGTTGCGCCTAATTCTGCGCCCATGTTCGTTATAGTTGCGCGTTGTGGAACACTTAAATGTTTTACACCTTCACCACTATATTCGATGACATTTCCTACTCCACCTTTTACACTTAAAATCTGTAGAACTTTTAGGATAATGTCTTTGGAACTGACACCTTTTTGAAGCTGTCCGCTTAGTTTCACATTAATAATATGAGGCATTGTCAGATGAAATGGCATTCCTGCCATCGCACAGGCGACATCTAATCCTCCGGCACCGATTGCCAAAGCACCAATACCACCAGCAGTAGGTGTATGTGAATCACTGCCTAACAGAGTAGCCCCAGGACGAGCAAATCGTTCTAGATGTACCTGATGGCAGATTCCATTTCCTGCACGTGAAAAATGAATTCCATGTTTCATCGCAACTGTCTGTAAGTATTTATGATCATCGGCATTTTCAAAACCATTCTGCAAGGTATTATGGTCTACATAGCTGAGCGATAAATCTGTTTTTACCTGATCAATTCCCATAGCTTCTAATTGTAGATAAGCCATTGTACCAGTCGCATCTTGTGTCAAAGTCTGATCAATATGAAGAGCGATTGGTTTTCCTCTTTCTAATTTTCCCTCGATAAGATGTTTTTTTATGATTTTCTCAGTAATTGTTGGCATATTTCTCTTTCCTTTCTCACATATATGAAACAATTATATCAGAAATATGAAAATATTTCACTTTATTAATGTAAAATATGATATAATGTTGAAAAAGTTTATCATGGGAGGATGATGATATGGATAATGTACTTTTGCAGTTTTATGAGAAAGCAAAGACGTTTAATAAAATCACAAATGATTTATATCCAAAATATAATGTAAAAAAAGGATTGCGTAATGAAGATGGTACAGGTGTATTGATTGGTTTAACTAAAGTTGCTGATGTTGTTGGCTACACATTTGAAAATGGTAATAAGACAGATGCTCAGGGTAAGCTGTATTATCGAGGAATTGAATTACGTGAAATCATTCATGGCTGTGATAACTCTAGATGTAATGGGTATGAAGAAACCTGTTTTTTATTATTGTTTGGTTATTTACCGACTAAAGAAGAATTAAATCAGTTCTGCGCTTATATCAGAGAGCATTATGAGATTCCTAATGATTTTCTAGAAACCAAGTTCTTACATATGCCAGGAAAGAATCTAATGAATCGTCTTCAGCAAACGGTATTATCTTTATATGATTATGATGATTCACCTGATGATACATCGATTGAAAATACTCTTCGTCAAGGTCTGAATATATTAGCCAAACTGCCATCCATCATCTGTTATGCATATCAAAGCAAGATGCATCGTTATTATGGTAAAAGTCTTGTTATTCACCCAGCACAGAAGAATTTATCAATTGCGCAGAATATATTGTATATGATTAGAAAAGATCATCATTTCACAGAATTAGAAGCAAAGCTATTAGATATGATGCTGATTGTACATGCAGATCATGGGGGTGGAAACAATTCTACCTTTACGAATGTAGTCATCTCATCAACCGGTACTGATTTCTATTCTTCTATGGTCGGCGCAATAGGAAGCATGAAAGGGCCAAGACATGGCGGTGCTAATCTGAAAGTTAATGATATGATGAAAGCTGTGATTAAAGAAATAGGATATAGTGAAGATGAAGAAGAAATCAAAGCTTTGATTTATAGGATTTTACGTAAGGAATTTTATGATCAAAGCGGTTTGATCTATGGTATGGGACATGCTATTTATACCCTTAGTGATCCACGTAGTGAGGTATTACAGGAATATATTGAAAAGCTGGCAGAAAGTAAAAATAGAGGGAAAGAATATGCTTTCTACAAACGTTTTGAAAAATGTGCAGAAGAAATTATGTGGAAGGAAAAAGGAATTCATATATCAAGTAATGTCGATTTTTATAGCGGGTTTGTATACAATATGATGCAGATTCCTGAAGATGTATTTACCCCTTTATTTGTAATGGCTAGAACGATTGGCTGGCTAGCCCACAACATTGAAAATAAAGCATATGATGGAAGAATCATGCGCCCAGCAACAAAATATGTAGGGAAAATAAGAGAGTATGAAAAAATGGAGGATCGATAAAATGAAAACAATTACAGTATTTAAAGGTGATGGCATAGGACCGGAAATTGTAGATGTAGTATTAAAAATTTTAGAAGCATCTAAAGCTCCGCTTAATTATGAATGTTTTGAAGTAGGAGAAAAAGAGTATGAACGAAATGGAAAATTAATTCCGGATGAAGCCTTTGCTTCGTTTGAAAAGAATAAAATATTACTAAAAGCACCAATTACAACACCGATTGGGAAAGGATTTCGTTCTTTAAATGTAACATTACGAAATAAGTATGATTTATATGCCAATATTCGTCCAGCAAAATCAAATACAGCAGTACCTACTCCTTTTAAGAATGTTGATATTGTGACATTTCGTGAAAATACAGAAGATTTGTATGTAGGAATAGAAAAACAGATTGACGAGGATACAGTACATGCGACTAAAATTATTACACGTAAAGCAAGCACACGTATTATCAAAGATGCTTTTGACTATGCGATAAAAAACGGAAGAAAGAAAGTTACTTGTGTGCATAAAGCAAACATCTTAAAACAAAGTGATGGAATGTTTTTATCAATTTTTAGAGAAATTGCCAAACAGTATCCAGATATTGAAGTTGACGATAAGATTGTGGATAATGTCTGTATGCAGCTGGTTATGCATCCAGAAACCTTTGATGTTATGGTAATGCCTAATCTATATGGAGATATTATTAGTGACTTAACAAGCGGGTTAATCGGTGGACTTGGATTATTGCCTAGCTGTAACTTAGGTAATGAGTATGCGATGTTTGAAGCGGTTCATGGTTCTGCGCCGGATATTGCAGGAAAACATATTGCCAATCCTACAGCACTATTATGGTCAGCCTGTATGATGTTAGAATATTTACAATTAAATGAGTATGCTTTAAAAATTCGTAAAGCAGTAGATAAAGTATTGATGGAGAAAAAGGCGTTAACTCCAGATCTTCATGGAAATGCCACAACTGAAGAATATCGAGATGCGATTATTGCATATTTGAATTGAGAAAGAAGACAGAAATATGAAAGGTCATGTTTCTGTTTTTCTATGAAAAGTTTATGATTCAGCTATATGGAAAGATATTTTTAGGTTTATTTAAAGTATTTGCATTATAATGAGTATAAAGAATAGCATTGGAGGGATATATATGCGATTGTTACTGGCAGAAGATGAAAAGGCTCTTTCAAAAGCATTGACTGCGATTTTGGAGCGAAATCATTATAGTGTGGATGCTGTTTATGATGGGGAAGAGGCATTGGCATATTTACAAAGCGATACTTATGATGCGGTTATATTAGATATAATGATGCCTAAAAAAGATGGAATTGAAGTTTTAAAGGAATTGCGTAAAGCTCAAAATAATATTCCGGTATTGCTGCTGACGGCTAAAGCAGAAATTGATGATAAGGTATTAGGATTAGATGCAGGGGCCAATGATTATCTGACCAAACCATTTCATACTCGGGAACTATTAGCTAGAATACGTGCGATGACGCGTGTCAATACTTCACAGATGAATTCTCTTATGCAGATGGGCAATATCACATTGAATCAGGCGACTTTGGAATTATCTTCAAATTATGGAAGTGTACGTCTTGCAAATAAGGAGTTTCAGATGATGGAAATGCTGATGAGCAATCCACATAACTTAATACCAACAGAACGTTTTATGGAAAAAATATGGGGTTATGATAGTGAAGCAGAACTTAATGTTGTATGGGTTTATATATCTTATCTACGTAAAAAATTACTAGCTTTACATGCAAATATACAAATTAAGGCTACTAGAAATGCTGGATATTCTTTGGAGGAAATCCAATGATAAAGAAATTACGTTTTAAACTGATTAAAGTATCCATGCTTTCTTTATTTATCGTATTTACAGTTATCATGGGCCTAATTGGCATTTTGAATTATCATGATGTTGTATCTGATGCGGATCGTATTTTGGAGATATTAGCTGATAATGAAGGTCTTTTTCCAAAACAGAAAGATTATGATTTGCCTCCACATATGAAAAATGAATTGTCTCCGGAATTACCATATGAGTCTCGTTATTTTTCAGTTTTATTAAATGAAGATGGTGATATCGTTTTTGTGGATACAGGTAAGATTGCGGCAGTTGATACAGAAACAGCAATGGAGTATGCTAGTGATGTATGGGAAAGTGGAAAGACACATGGTTTTGTGAATGATTATCGCTATATAGTAGATGCCTCACAGAAAGAAACACGTATTATCTTTCTAGATTGCGGTCGTAGTTTATCTACTTTTCGAAGTTTTGTTTATACTACAATTGGTGTATTTATTATAGGTATGCTGGCAGTTCTTTTTCTGATTATCTTGTTGTCTGGATATATCACAAAGCCAATATCGGAAAGTTATGAGAAGCAGAAACGTTTTATTACAGATGCCGGACACGAACTAAAAACACCATTGACGATCATTGATGCAGATACAGAAATACTGACAATGGATTTTGGAGAAAATGAATGGATTTCTGATATTCAAGCACAAACCAAACGTCTAGCAGGGCTAACTAATGATTTAATATTATTATCACGATTAGAAGAGGATCAAATACGGTTTCAAAAAATGGATTTACCTTTTTCTGATATCGTAGAAGAAGCAGCCCATTCCTTTCAGTCGCGTGCAATTGTTGAAAAGAAGCAATTTTCTATTCATATTGAACCATTGATAACGGTATATGGTGATGAGAAAATATTAAGACAATTAGTAGGAATCTTATTAGATAATGCATTGAAATATACAAATGAAAATGGAACAATTTCCATATCTCTAAAGAAAAATACGAAACATGTATATTTATCTGTTTATAATACAACAGATAAAATTGATCCGAAGAAATTAAGCCATTTGTTTGATCGGTTTTATCGAATGGATGCTTCTAGAAATTCACAGACAGGCGGACATGGCTTAGGATTATCAATTGCTTCAGCTGTTGTTAAGGCACATAAAGGAAAAATCAGTGCAGAATCAGCAGATGGACAATCTCTTACAATTCAAGTAGATTTACCTATAAAAAACTAATAGAAGAATATTAAAAAGCGATTTTCTTTATTAAAAAAGAGAAGTCGCTTTTTTAATATTCTTATACAAATAATTTTCTTTTATAGTCTAAGAAAATTTTAAGTATACTTAAGGTTTCTCTTAAAGTAAGGCTAAGGTAAGGTATCTATAATATGAGTATCAAAGATAAACAAGCATAATAAATGCTTCAAAAAAGACAAGGAGTGATACTATGTTACAAAATAAAGTACATAAAGTTTTAAAATCTGGTATGAGTTTAATGTTGAGTGGAGTACTATTTGGAACAGTGACAGGAGCAGCATTTTATGGAGTAAATACTGTACTTACTGGAACAGATACAAACATACAGAGCAGTGTTTCATCATCGAATATATCTTATACGAAAACGTCATCTCAGACACAGGATGTTTCCACAATTGCCAAAAATAATCTTTCATCCATAGTCGCAATAACGAATATCTCTGTATCAGAAGTTCAGGATTATTTTGGTCGTTATCAGCGTGGTGGATATTCTCATTTAGAAGAAACAACAAGCTGTGGTTCTGGAATCATCTATCAATCATTAGATTCTGAATTATACATAGTGACAAATTATCATGTTGTGGAAGGTGCTTCTACATTATCCGTAACATTTGTTAATGATGAAACTTATGAAGCAACTTTTTGCGGATATGATGAGACATATGATTTAGCAGTAATTAAAGTTTCTACCTCAGATTTATCAGAGGATGCGAAATCTTCTATTACGATCGCAACGATTGGAAGTTCCGATGAGTTGGCTGTAGGTGAACAGGTTGTGGCGATTGGTAATGCTTTAGGCTATGGCCAATCTGTTACTACTGGTATTGTTAGTGCGTTAAATCGAAGTGTAGAAGATGAAAATAGTCAGTCTTTGGAATACATTCAAACAGATGCCGCAATCAATCCAGGAAATAGCGGAGGAGCTTTATTAAATATGAATGGGGAAGTAATTGGAATCAATACCGCAAAAATTTCTACTACTGGAGTAGAGGGTATGGGATATGCCATTCCAATTTCTGATGTGACAGATATTATCCAATCACTGATTAGCAGATAGGAGATCGTTATTATGAAGTATCAGACAACGTTTAAACGATTTGAAATGAAGTATCTTTTGACTAAAGAAGAAAAAGAAGAAGTATTATCAGTATTAAAAACAAAGATGAAACTGGATAAGTATGGTCGAACTACTATACGTAACATTTACTTTGATACAGATACTTATCGGTTAATTCGTCGTTCAATTGAAAAACCTGTCTATAAGGAAAAGCTTAGACTACGCAGTTATCAAAGTGTAAAACCAGAGGATGAGGTATTTATAGAGTTGAAGAAGAAATATAAATCTGTTGTATATAAACGAAGGCTTTCTCTTTCTGAAAGACAGACAATGGAAGCATTTCTAAAAAATACACCACTGCCAGTGGAATCACAGATTGCGAAGGAAATTGAATATTTTAGAGAGTTTTATCAAGATTTGAAGCCAAAAGTATTTCTTTCTTATGAAAGAGAGGCTTATTATGCATTAGATGGAAGTGATTTTCGCGTTACTTTTGATGAAAATATGCTATATCGTAATCATCATTTATCACTTGGTGCCGAAGTTTTCGGCACTCCTTTATTGAATGAACAAATGACATTAATGGAAATAAAAACATCAGGAGGAATTCCTCTTTGGATGAGTCATGTTTTAACAAAACACCAAATCTATAAAACATCATTTTCAAAATATGGATTTGCTTATCAGAATATGTATAAGGAAAAGGGAGGAATTCTTTATGTCTGAAAATATATTTAAAGGTCTTTTTGACAGCGATACAGTAAGTGTGATTGCGGTATCTGATTTTCTATTATGTATAGCGGCGGCTATCATTATTGGATTATTATTAACAGCTGTATATATGTATAAATCACGTTATACAAAAAGTTTTGTGACAACTTTAGCATTGCTTCCAGCTGTTGTTAGTGTTGTGATCATGATGGTCAATGGAAATGTAGGAACCGGTGTTGCGGTTGCGGGAACGTTTAGTTTGGTTCGCTTTCGATCTGTACCAGGTACTGCTAAAGAAATCAGTGCTTTATTTCTGGCGATGGGAACAGGTTTAGTTGTTGGGATGGGCTATATTGCCTATGCATTTCTTTTTGCCATTGTATTAGGACTAGCAACTCTAGTTTATAATCAATTGGATTTTGGTTTGTCTAAAAAAGGACAGCTTTATAAAACTTTGCATATTACAATTCCTGAGGATTTAAACTATAGTGATGTCTTTGATGAAGTTTTCTTAGATTATACTTCATCTTATGAACTTGTACAGGTTAAAACAACGAATATGGGAAGTCTGTTTCGTTTAACGTATAATCTGACACTTACACAAAAAGGAATTGAAAAAGAATTTATTGATAAATTAAGATGCCGTAATGGTAATTTAGAGATTATTGTGAATAAACAAGAAACCAATCTAGGTGAACTATAGAACGAGGAGAATATAAATGAGAAAAAGAATAGGCTGGCTCTTATTGGCAGGAATGCTGGTGTTTACAGGCTGTAGCTCAAATAGTGAAAAAACTGTAAAAGATACGACGCAAAACGTAAATAGTGAGATGTTTACAGATCGGGATATGGAAGTAGGCTATGATGAAGCAACTAGTATCAAAATTCAGTTAGACGATAATAATATCACTAGCTCTTCTGATAGTGTAAGTATTAGTGGTAATACGGTTACGATAAAAGAAGAAGGAACCTATATACTAAACGGTTCTTTAAGCGATGGTATGGTTATGGTAGATGCAAGTGATACAGCTAAAATACAAATTGTATTAAATGGAGTCGATATTACAAGTAAAACATCAGCAGCACTATATGTTAAAGAAGCAGATAAAGTATTTGTGACTACAGCTAAGGATAGTAAAAATTCATTAAGGAATGGTGGGACTTACATTGCAATTGATGATAATAATATTGATGCGGTTATCTTTTCAAAATCAGATCTGACATTGAATGGAACAGGAAGTCTTACGATTGATGCGGATGCAGGACATGGAATTGTTTCTAAAGATGATTTGGTTCTAACAAGCGGAACATATGAAATTAATGCGGCAAGTCATGGATTGTCAGGAAAAGATAGTGTTCGTATCGCCAATGGAACGTATACGATCACATCAGTTAAAGATGGAATCCATGCGGAAAATGCAGATGATGAAAGTTTAGGATTTGTCTATATTGCGGATGGAAAGTTTACAATTACTGCAGATGGTGATGGTATCAGTGCAGAGAATTATGTTCTAATGGAAGATGGAGAATATACGATTGAAGCTGGAGGAGGAAGTGAAAATTCAAAGATTCAACATGTGGACTCATTCGGACCAGGAGCATGGGAAACTACAGAAGCAAGCAGTGATACCACAAGTATGAAAGCTATTAAAGCGACATCAGATGTAACCATTAACAATGGAACATATACAATTGATGCCGCAGATGATGGTATTCGTTCTAATCAGAATGTGACCATAGCTGGTGGTATATATCAGATAAAAACAGCAGATGATGGTATGCATGCGGATGAAACATTAACGATATCTGATGGAAATATTGATATAACTGAAAGTTATGAAGGTTTGGAAGGCCTAAATATCAAAGTCAGTGGAGGTACAATAACACTTGTTTCAAGTGATGATGGAATCAATGCGGCAGGTGGTAATGATAATAGTGGTTTTAGAGGTTTTCAGAGTGAAACATCATCTGTTTCCAGTGGTTCAATTTCTATTACTGGCGGAACATTGAAATTAGTAATAGAAGGAGATGGTATTGATTCTAATGGTGACATAACAATCAGTGGCGGAGAAATCAATGTGAATGGACCAGCAAATGGAGGTAATGCTTCACTAGATTATGATGGTGAAGCTAAGATTACAGGTGGAATATTTGTAGCGGCAGGGGCATCAGAAATGGCATTAAACTTTAGTACATCTTCAACACAGGGGGCTATGCTTTCCACAGTAAGCAATCAAACGGCAGGTACTGCGATAACGTTAAAAGATGCTTCAGGTAATACATTAGTTAGCTGGGAAGCAGAGTCTGATTTCTCATCTGTATTGATTAGTATACCTGAACTTGAAGAAGGCTCTACCTATACATTAGAAACAGGTTCATCGTCTACTGAAATTACGATGTCTTCTCTTATTTATGGATCAGGAGGCATGCAGACACCAGGGAATATGCAATCTCCAGGAGGAATGGAGCCTGGAAATCATCAAGGTATGGGTATAAATAGAATGCCTTAATACAATCAAAGTGGTTAGTACGTTTATACAGAACACCACTTTTTTTCGTATAACTTTATGTATTTATTCAGAAGAGCTTGTAATATATTATCTATGAGATACAATGAAAATAATGATAGAAATATTTAAGGAGGATAGGTTATGGATTTGATTGATATTCGCAATCTTACAAAAGATTATGGAAATCATAAAGGTATATTTGATGTTTCATTTTCAATCAAAAAAGGAGAAATCGTTGGCTTTATTGGGTCTAATGGAGCAGGGAAAACAACGACGATTCGCCATTTGATGGGATTTATTCATCCCCAGCAAGGGACTGCACGTATCATGAATATGGATTGTTTTAAGCAGGCGGATAAGATTCAAAAGCAAATAGGTTATTTGCCAGGTGAAATCGCATTTATGGATCAGATGAATGGATATGAATTCATTAGGTTTATGGCAAAAATGAAAAATATCAAAGATATGCACTATGCAGAGGAATTGATTTCTTATCTTGAATTAGATCCATCTGTGAAAATTAAAAAGATGTCTAAAGGTATGAAACAGAAAATTGGTTTGATCATAGCTTTTATGCAGAATGCGCCAATTCTTATTTTAGATGAGCCGACAAGTGGTTTGGATCCTTTAATGCAAAATAAATTTGTAGATTTAATTAGAAAAGAAAAAGAAGCAGGTAAAACAATATTAATGTCATCTCATATTTTTGAGGAAATTGAACATACCTGTGATCGTGTTATAGTGATAAAAGATGGAATGATTATCGCAGATGAGAATATGAATAAAATAAAGACAGAACGTAATAAACATTATGAAATCACATTTCGTAATCAAAAAGATGCGATTCTTTTTCAAAACAAATATTCAGATAGTACAAGAAATGAAAATACTATTAAGTATATTAGTAAAGGTGATGTGAATGGCTTGATACAGGAATTAAGTAAATATGATATTGTGGATATTAATGCTCGTTATCAAACATTAGAAGAAGTATTCATGCGCTATTATGGGGGTGAAGAAAAATGAGTTTGCCATTACTTAAGATAGAAATTAAATCCAACTATAAAATACTAATTCTATTTATTGGCTTGATTACCTTATATTCCAGCATTATAACCGCAATGTATGATCCGGAACTAGGGGCTGGTATGAATGCTCTTGCGGAAAGCATGCCTGATTTATTTGCGGCCTTTGGTATGCAGAATCCTGGTACAACTATGCTTGATTTTCTGATTAATTATTTATATGGTTTTATCCTTATCGTAATACCTTTCATTTTTTCAATGATTATGTGTTATAAGCTGGTGGCTAAATATGTAGATAAAGGATCTATGGCTTATCTTTTAAATACAAATTATAGTCGAAGTAAGATTATCTTTACACAGACTATGGTATTGGTTATAGGTATAACGATATTAATCGTTTATGCAGTTGTATTGATATTAGTTTGTAGTCATATCATGTTTGAAGGGGAACTGGATATCAAGAAGTTTCTGGTTTTAAATTTAGGTTTATGGGTTTTACAGATATTTTTGGCGAGCTTTTGTTTTCTATTTGCATGTTTATTTAATGAGATTCGCTATTCAATTGGAATTGGAGCAGGTTTGGGCTTATTGTTTGTGTTAATACAGATGTTATCACAAGTAAATGAAGATATAGAGTTTTTAAAGTATGCAACACCACTTACTTTATTTCAGCCAGAAAGTATCATACAATATGAAACCATGGCTTTTATCTGTATTGGTATACTTGCGGTTTTATCCATTGTTTGTTTCTTATTGGTACATTTAGGGTTTGTGAAAAGAGATCTTCCTTTATAATATAATATGATCGGAATTAGAAGTTTTTTTAAAAAATTAGCACTCTAGGGTTGAAATTGCTAAAATTCTGTACTATACTATTAGCAGACTTAAATAAAGAGTGCTAACAGGAGGGATACAATATGGCGAAAAAACAGTTCAAAGCAGAATCTAAACGTCTATTAGATCTAATGATCAACTCTATTTATACACATAAGGAAATCTTTTTAAGAGAATTGATTTCAAATGCAAGTGATGCGATTGATAAACTATATTATCAGGCATTAACAGATAATCTTAGTGATGTAGATACATCAGGATTTAAGATTTATCTAGAAGCAGATAAAGAAAATCGTACACTAACAATTCGTGATAACGGATTAGGTATGAATAAAGCAGAGCTGGAAGAAAATTTAGGTACAATTGCGAAGAGTGGTTCTTTGGCATTTAAACAGAAAATTGAAGAAGCACAGAAAGATCAGGATGTAGATATCATTGGACAGTTCGGTGTTGGTTTCTATTCTGCATTCATGGTCGCAAGTCGTGTAGATGTAACAACGAAAAAGTATGGCGAAGATACTGCTTATTTATGGAGCAGCGATGGACAGGATGGCTATACTATTGATGAGTGTGAAAAAGAAAGCCATGGTACAGAAATTGTACTTTATCTAAAAGATAACACGGATGATGAAAACTATGATGAATATTTACAGCAGTATGAACTTGAACGTTTAGTTAAGAAATATTCTGACTACATTCGTTATCCAATTGAAATGTGGGTAGAATCTAGTAAACGTGTTGATAGCGATGAAGAAACTGAAGATGGTAAACCTGCAGAACCTAAATATGAAACAGTTAAAGAATTAAAGACATTGAATTCAATGGTTCCATTATGGAAACGTAATAAATCAGAAATCACAAAAGAAGAATATGATGAGTTCTATAAGAATAAATTCAATGATTTCACTTCTCCACAGAAAGTAATTCATACAAGTGTTGAAGGTGCTGTATCTTTCACAACTTTAATGTTCATTCCAGGCAAAGCACCATTTAATTACTATTCTCAGGATTATAAGAAAGGCTTACAGCTGTATAGTCGTGGAGTATTTATCATGGATAATGCGGAAGAATTGATTCCAGAACATTTCCGTTTTGTGAAAGGGTTAGTTGATTCTCAGGATCTTTCTTTGAATATTTCAAGAGAAATGCTGCAGCATGATCGTCAGTTAAAGGTTATTGCGAACCGTATTGAAAAGAAAATTAAATCAGAGTTATTATTAATGCTTCGCAACGAACGTGAAGAATATGAAAAATTCTGGAATAACTTTGGTTTACAGATTAAATTTGGTATTTATAATGACTTTGGCGCTAATAAAGAAATGTTACAGGACTTACTTCTATTCTATTCCAGCAAAGAACAGAAATTGGTTACACTTGATGAATATGTAAGCCGTATGGAAGAAGGACAAGAACATATTTACTTCATGAGTGGAGATAAGATTGAATTAATTGATAATCTTCCTCAAGTGAAAAAAGTAAAAGATAAAGGCTATGAAATCTTGTATCTAACGGATAATGTCGATGAATTTGCATTACAAGTATTGATGAATTACAAAGAAAAAACATTCAAAAATATCTCTCAGGGAGATTTGGATTTAGATAGTGAAGATGAAAAGAAAGAATTAGAGAAAAAGACAGAAGAAAATAAAGATTTATTAGGCGGATTAAAAGAAGCATTAGGTGACAAAGTAAAAGAAGTTAAGATTTCTTCTCGTCTAGTAGATGATCCTGTTTGTCTAAGCAGTGATGAAGGTATGTCTTTTGAGATGGAAAAGGTATTAAGTGCTATGCCAGAAGGAAATCCTTATGGTATGAAAGCAACTCGTATCTTAGAAATCAACCCAAATCATGAAATCTTTACTGCTCTTCAAAAAGTTTATGAACAGGGTAAAGATGCTGTCAAAGATTATGCTGAATTGTTGTATGATCAGGCCTTATTGATTGAAGGATTCCCTATTGAAAATCCAACAGAATTCTCTAAGAAAATCTGTGAATTCATGGTTCGTGCAAGCAAATAATTATGTACAATTAAAGCTATATCAGAATAAAATAAAAGAAAGAAGCTAGAAAAATTTAAAGATCATTCTCTAGCTTCTTTTTCTTATAATGTAATTATGACATAAAGAAACACAATGGAACCAAAAGGATGTCTAAATCGATATTAAGCAAATATAATAGGGAAAGATATTGGAAGGAACTGATAATTATTTGACATAGTATCGTTACAACGATATAATATGAATATAAAATAGCAATCATATATAGAAAAGGAGCAGGAAAATGAAAGATAAAATAATTGTATATCATGGTTCCCCGCATATTGTTGAGCGCCCAGTCTTTGGAGCGGGAAATCCTTATAATGACTATGGGTTAGGGTTCTACTGTACTGAAAGCATTGATTTAGCGAAGGAATGGGCATGTTCTTTAGATACTGACGGATATGCGAACCAGTATATTCTTGATATGAATGGACTTTCTGTTCTTTCACTTACAGAAGGAAATTACAACATATTGAACTGGTTATGTATTCTTCTTGAAAATCGACAGTTTAAAGTTATGGGAGATATTGCAAAGCAGGGGAAAGAGTATATTTTTGAGCATTTTTCCGTTGACTATAAGAAGTATGATATCATTAAAGGTTATCGGGCTGATGATTCATATTTTTCATTTGCGAATGCATTCTTAAATAATACCATTTCTTTATCTCAACTTGAGAAAGCAATGGTTTTGGGAAAATTGGGAGAACAGATAGTTATAAAATCAGAAAAAGCATTCCATGCCCTTGAATTTATTGATGCTTCTATTGCGCCAAGAGATATCTACCTTCCTAAAAAGATATATCGTGATACTTCTGCAAGAGAAGAATTCAAGAAAGAGAAGAGCAAAGGAACCATTTTAGAAGAAAAATACATAATTGATATCATAAGAGAAGGGTGGGATAATGACAATGAGCGCTTACAACGAATTGTACTTAAATGATGCCATGCAGAATCTTGGAGACATGATTCAATATGCAGTGTGTGAACTGAAATTTAACCCTGATATTTTCTTTGAATGGTTCATTGCTTCTGGGGTTGCTTCACAATTCGAGAAGGGAAACCCTAAATATATAGCTGGTATGTCTGGATATGAACTGGCAGAAGAAGTATTGAAGACTACAAATGTAAACTACGAAAGAAAGGAGCCTAAGTATTCCATCGACCTTAGCAAAGAATACTGGGCAGGGTGGGTTCTAGCATATTATCAATGGGAAACGAATCAACGGTTCGAGGATATTGTATATAATGGATTGACTCTTTCTACCGTCATTTCTATGTATATTCTGCATGAAGCAGATATTAACAAATTTGTGGAATCAGCGAATGAAATCATATCGAGAAACAAAATGAACAGAAAGACAAAACTTCAGCAAATACGGAAAGCAAGAGGTTTCTCTCAAAGAGAACTTAGTGAAGTATCCGGAGTGACCTTACGAATGATTCAACTATATGAGCAACGTCAAAATGATATAAGCAAAGCACAGGTCAATATCGTTATAAGACTGGCAAAAGCTCTAGGATGTAAAGTTGAAGACTTGATTGACTGATTTTTTCTATATCTTTAAATGATTGCCCTATTAGCCTTTAATTTGAACGTTATTAAAGCTAATTCAATTAATTTAGAACCAAAATTATTTCAGGAATTATATATTGATGATGTTATAATTAAAATATAACAGTTAGGAAGTGTAAAAATGAAAAGGGCAGGAAAAATCATTAAATATTTCTTATTCGGCATGCTAGGAATCATTGCGACAATCATATGTTTCTATTTTGAGAGTGAAAATGATATGAAACGTTATCGTTCAACTGTTGGCTGTGCCTTTATCACAATCCTATTCTTTGCGTCAGGTGTTCTTTCTTTTTCAAAGAAAAATGACCGAAAGGGAATTATGGAAATAGAGGATATATTTAAAATGAAGACAGGTGGAGTAGTTGTGGTTGGGTTTGTACATGGCTGTTTCATGGTAAAAGATCATGTAGAAGTGCATCAGAATTCTCATATAATAAAGAGTAAAATACATGCGATGGAGATCCAGGGAAAGAAAGCACAAGGGGCAAAAGACTGTTATGCGGCGTTGTATTTGAAAGATGTAGATCCTAACAAGATCCATATACATGATACGGTAAGTTTCAAAGGATAGTGATTTGTATGTCAGTGTTTTATATTTCAAAATTAGATAAGCAAGTAAAGGAAAATCTGTTACATCATGCTTATAATAATCAGCAGGTGGAAATGTTTATTCGTAAGACAAAAGCAGAATTTCATAAGAAACAGAAAGGAATGATTCTAGCTATTTTAACTAGTGTAATCATTAGTGTTTTCTTATTGATTGTGACTTATATGAATACCGGATTTACAAATGCTTTTATTGTGGCTTGTATAATGGTTACTCTGCTATTATTTGGATGTTTACTTGTAACTTATATTATGAGTATTGGGTATAAAAAATTTCAGGTACGTCAAATATTAAAGAAAACTTATCCTGAATATTTAGATTTATGGTCGCTGTTATAAATGATTTAGATATCTTAAGATAATATGACTATACATAATTCCGAATTTATATTATACTATCCCTATCGTTTTTGGAGGATAAACTATGCAGGATAATAGACGTTACGGATTATGGATGGCAATCGCAATGGTAATCGGCATTGTGATTGGGTCAGGAATCTTTTTTAAAGCAGATGATATTTTAGTATTAACAAATGGAAATGTAGCGATTGGTTGCATAGTGTTGATCATTGGGGCAATTGGAATAATTTTTGGTGGAATTACGATTGCGGAATGGGCAAAAATCACAGATGATGTCGGTGGCTTAATCAGCTATGGGGAAAAAGCATATAATAAAACATTTGCTTATCTTATAGGATGGTTTCAGATGGTGGTGTATTTTCCGGCATTAATTGCGGTAATCTGCTGGGTTGCGGCAAATTATACGATTCAGTTATTTCCAGTGCTGGATGGATATGTATGGATCGTGGCGATTATATATATGTTTTGTTTATATCTGATCAATACCTTTTCTCCACGTATTGCGGGATACTTACAGACATCCGCAATGGTAGTGAAAATGATACCATTATGTGTGATAGGAATTATTGGTGTAATCTTTGGAGAAAATAATATACAATTCGATTCGATTACAGGAGCAGGGATCATTGCTGGAAACAGTGCAATTGTTGCGGCAGCATTTTCTTATGATGGCTGGTCAGTAGCACCAAGTATCTGTCATGAGATAAAAAATGCTAAGCGAAACCTGCCTCTTGCGCTGGTTATAGCACCAATGATCATTCTGATTCTTTATTTATTATACTTTTTAGGAATCACGTTTTTATTGGGATCAGAACAAATTATGGAATTAAAGGATGGGGCATTTGAAATGGCTGCAAACACGTTATTTGGACCATTAGGTGCTAAGATATTGTTAATTGCGGTAGTTATTTCTGTTATTGGAACACTGAATGGGCTTATTTTAGGAAGTTGTCGAACTCCTTATTCTTTGGCTATTCGAAAAGAAATACCATTTTATGATAAGATTGGGCGTTTACATGAGCAATTTCAAGTGTCGATTTCATCTCATCTTATTAGTCTAGGATTTTCATTGTTTTGGCTATATGTACATTATTTATCTATTCATGTCTCATGGATGCAAAAACTGCAGTTAGATGTATCTGGACTACCAATTGTCCTTATGTACATATTTTACTTTCTGTTATATATAGGAGTAATCTTATATGCAAGAAAAGGCGGTGTAAAGAGTAAGTTCTTTGGTTATGTTTGCCCTGTTTTAGCAAGTCTTGGAGCTTTTGTAGTGATCTATGGCGGCTTAACTTCTGCAAATGGGAAAATGTATCTGATGGTTTCTTTCTTGACATTAGCTAGCGGTTATTTAGTGTTATACAAAATGAGAAAAGTGAAATAACAGAAGTATCTTTATCAATCTATGATATAATACATTTGAAATTTATAGGGAGGGTCATGATATGCGAAAAAGAAGTATTTTAAGTATTATTGTATTATCAATTATTACATGTGGTATTTACTATTTGTTTGTATGGGTTTCAATTTTTAGTGATATTAACTATGCAAGCAGAGATAATGATTCCGCAATTACAGATTTACTTTTATCTATTGTGACATGTGGTCTATGGGGCTTATACTGTTTTTGGAGATATTCAAAAAAGCTGGCAGACTTAGGAGCTGAAGATAATAGTCTTATCAATGTATTATTGGCAGTGTTTGGTTTACCATTGATTTCACTATGTATTATGCAAAGCAGTATCAATAATTTAGTTGATCATGGATACTAAAAAGCGAATAGATTGGAAACAGGCACTACAGATAGGTTGTATCCTATTTCTAGTGCTTTTTGTCTTTGGGAATCATTGCCCGATTGAACATGTGATTGGTATACCATGCCCTGGCTGTAATATGTTTTCAGCTTTATACTGGTTATTTCATGGAGATTTTAAGTCCGCTTATTTTTTTCACCCAGGAGTATTTTTGCTTGTTCCTTATATCTTATTTATGGGAGCTGGCTATTGGAGAAAAGGAAGTCAAGTATTCTCTTTAAGAATATATAAATGCGTTACTATTTTATTTTTTGGTTGTCTCATACTCATCTACATATGGCGTATGATTACGATATTTCCAGACTATCCGATGCAGTTTAATTCGAGATCTTTCTTATATCAGATCATACAAAAAATGCTTTATTAAAGAATCATGAAAATAGTTTATTATGATGAAAAATCATTCAAAATATTTTCACTTGTGAAATAAAGTTATAAACAAACAATGATGAAAGACACATTAAGTCGATGTTTATCGGCTTTTTTTAATTTCTTTGATTTTTATAAAAATGTATTTGTGAAAAAAATGACAACGTTTACAGTAATTTAAGTGAAATGAAGTTTATTTTCTTTAAAGTAAGGTAAAATATAGGAAAATTACATAAAATTTTTAATCAATATACCTCAATTTTATAGAAAATATGAATAATTAAGGTAAATTTTTATCATTTACACTGGACAGTTTCACTTGTGAAATATATAATAAGTGATGTAAATGAGGTGTTGAAGATGAATAAAAACATTGGAGAACTGATTAAACAAAAGCGTACGGAAAACAAAATGACGTTGAAAGATGTCAGTGAGGCAACGAATCTTTCTATCGGGTATCTTTCTCAGTTAGAGCGTGGGTTAACTTCCATAGCACATGATACGTTAAAGAAAGTTGCGAAGGCTTTGGATGTGGAAATGAATTATTTCATGGAACAGCCTAAGACAAAAGCAAAATCTGTATTACGCAGCTATGAAAGAGAAATTTTACGAATTGAAGGTAATTCTATTATTGAATATAGCTTGACTAATATGGCAGATCGAGCTGATATGTTACCTAAATTTGTAGAAATACTGCCACAGAAAGAAATGGAAGAATCATTAACTTATCCTCATGAGGGAGAAGAAATCGTATATGTTTTAGAAGGAATTCTAACATTACAGATTGAAGAAGAAACTTATGATTTATACCCTGGAGATTGTGCACATTATGCATCGAATCGTCCGCATAACTGGAGTAATCAGACAAATAAAACTGTTAAATTCATCACCATTAACACACCGAATCTATTTAAAGAAACAGGAGAGGGAAAATGAAAGAGCCAACCATAGTGAATATTCAAAAATATTCTGTACATGACGGAGATGGCATTCGTACAACGATTTTCTTTAAAGGCTGTTTGTTGAACTGCTGGTGGTGTCACAATCCAGAAAGCCAAAGCTATACACCAGAACTTATGTTTACACGTGAAAAATGTACAGGCTGCGGTTATTGTGTTAAGGCTTGCAGTCATGATGCAATTTGTGTAGAAAGCGATGGCATAGCACATACCGATCCTAACAAATGTGTTTTGTGTTCGGAATGTCTTGATTATTGTGTACAAAACAACCGAGAAATCGTTGGTAAGAAATACAGTATTAAAGAATTGATGAAGATCGTAAATAAAGATGCCCATTTCTATGAAGAAAGCGGCGGAGGTGTTACTTTATCTGGTGGGGAAGTCATGACTCAGGATATTGAATTTCTAGAAGAATTGTGTCGTCAGCTAAAAGCAAAAGATTACAATATCGCAATTGATACCTGCGGTTATGCGCCAAAGGAAAATTATGAGCGATTATTACCTTACGTTGATACGTTCTTATATGATATCAAAACTCTGGATGATGAAGTACATCAGAAATATATGGGGAAATCAAATGATGTCATTTTAAGTAATTTAGAGTATTTAGCACAGCAGAAAGCGAATATCAATATTCGAATTCCAGTTGTAGAACCAGTAAATAGCGATGAAAAGACAATGATGAATATTATTCATTATCTAAAAGAAAAAATTGGAATTGTAAAGGTCAATCTTCTGCCATACCACAATACTGGTAGCAGTAAATATGAGAAATTGGGACGTGAGTATCCGGCAAAAGATTTAAAAGTACCTAGCAAGGAACATATGGAAAATTTGAAATCTCTATTTGAGGAACATGGTTTTAAGGATGTTAAGATAGGAGGATAAACAATGGAACTTAGAGGGATGAACGACAGAATTAAAAAACTTAGACAACAAAGTGAAGAAACAGTACCACACATTTTTATGGAACGTGCAATGCTGATGACAGATGCTTACAAGAAATATGAAGGTGAAGTATCTATTCCAGAATTGCGTGCACTTTCTATGAAAGAAATCTTCTCTCGTAAAACAATTACAATTGAAGATGGAGAATTAATTGTTGGGGATAAAGGTGCAGGTCCTCAGTCTACACCAACTTTCCCTGAATTATGCTGCCACACTTTAGAAGACATGAAGGTTATGAATGATCGTGAACTTATCTGCTTCAAAGTTAGTGATGAAGATTTAAAACAGCAGGAAGAAACAATCATTCCATTCTGGGAAAAACGTTCTATTCGTCATAAAATTATTAACTCTATGTCTCAGGAATGGAGAGACTGCTATGAAGCAGGTATCTTCACTGAGTTCATGGAACAGCGTGGTCCAGGACATACAGTAGGTTCTGAAAAAATTTATGCGAAAGGTTTCTTAGATTATCAGAATGATATTAAAGAAGCATTAGCTAAAATTGATTATTTAAATGATCCAGAAGCAATTGAAAAACGTGATGAATTAAATGGTATGAGCATTATGTGCGATGCGATCATGATTCTTGGTGAACGTTATGCAAAATTAGCTAGAGAGATGGCTGAAAAAGAAACAGATCCAGTTCGTAAAGAAGAATTACTTCAGATTGCGGCTAACTGTGATGTTGTACCAGCTCATAAACCACAGACTTATTGGCAGGCTATTCAGATGTACTGGTTTGTACATTTAGGTGTTACAACTGAATTAAACCCTTGGGATGCTTATTCTCCAGGACGTTTAGATCAGCACTTAAATCCATTCTATGAAGCAGATATTGAAGCAGGTCGTTTGGATAAAACTAGAGCATTAGAACTATTGGAATGTCTATGGGTAAAATTCAATAACCAGCCAGCTCCACCAAAAGTAGGTATCACATTGAAAGAATCTTCTACTTATACAGACTTTGCGAACATCAATACTGGTGGTATTACTGCAGATGGAGAAGATGGTGTCAATGAAGTATCTTACTTAATCTTAGATTGTATGGATGAAATGAAATTATTACAGCCATCAAGTAATGTTCAGATTTCTAAGAAAACTCCTATGAAATTCTTAAAGAGAGCTTGTGAAATCAGCCGTAAAGGTTGGGGACAGCCAGCATTCTATAACACAGAAGCAATTATTCAGGAATTATTGAATGCAGGTAAATCTATTGAAGATGCTCGTCGTGGAGGAACTTCAGGATGTGTTGAAACTGGTGCATTCGGACGTGAAGCTTACATCCTTCAGGGATATTTCAACTTACCAAAAATCCTAGAAATCACATTACACAATGGATTTGATCCAGTAGGTGGAAAACAGCTAGGATTAAAACTAGGAAATGCGGAAGATTTCAAATCTTATGAAGAATTATTTGATGCATATAAGAAACAAATTGAATATTTTGCGGATATTAAAGTAAAAGGCAGCAACATGATTACTCGTATCTATGCAAAATATATGCCAGCTCCATTCTTATCAATTATTACAGATGATTGTATTTCTAGCGGTAAAGACTACAATGCTGGTGGTGCTCGTTACAATACAAACTATTTACAGGGTGTAGGTATCGGTACTATCACTGACTCTTTAGCAGCTATTAAATATAATGTATATGATAAAAAACGCTTTACTATGGCAGAATTGATGCGTGCAATGGAAGCTAACTTCGAAGGTGAAGAAAATGCATTAATCTATAACTTAGTTTCTCGTAAAACTCCTAAATATGGAAACGATGATGATTATGCAGATGACATCATGAAAGAAGTATTTACATTCTACAAAAACACTATTACAGGTCGTCCTAACATGCGTAATGGACAGTGGAGAATCAATATGCTTCCAACAACATGCCACGTATATTTCGGTGAAGTAATGATGGCATCTCCAAATGGACGTAAAGCTCATAAACCAGTAAGTGAAGGTATTTCACCAGAAAAAGCAGCCGATGTTCATGGACCAACTTCTGTAATCCGTTCAGCTAGTAAAATGGATCACTTGTCAACTGGTGGTACATTATTGAATCAGAAATTTACTCCTGCAGTAGTTGCTGGTGAAGATGGATTGACAAATATGGCTAATCTAATTCGTTCTTACTTCAACATGGATGGACATCATATTCAGTTCAACGTAATTGATCGTGAAACATTGATTAAAGCACAGCAGAATCCTGCAGAATATCGTGACTTAATCGTTCGTGTTGCTGGTTACTCTGATCATTTCCGTAACCTAAGCAAAGAATTACAGGATGAAATTATTAACCGTACAGAACAAAGTTTTGATTAATTCATATGATAGAGAGGAAAAGAAAATGAATAAAAATATAGGATTTATTGGAAGCGGAAATATGGGCGGTGCGATGATTGGGGGAATCATCAACGCCAGCCTTCTTCCTTCAGATAAAATTTATGTATCAGATATCAACGAAGCTAGTTTAGCTCGTATGAAAGAAAGCTATGGTGTGAATACTACAACAGATAATGCAGAATTAGCAAAAGTATGTGACATTATCGTACTATCTGTAAAACCATTCTTGTATCCGTTAGTAATTAGTCAGATCAAAGATGTAGTAAAAGAAGATGTAATTATTGTTGTAATTGCAGCAGGACAGTCTTCTCAGGCAGTTGCGGAATTATTTGGCAAAGAAATTAAAATCGTAAAAACTATGCCAAATACTCCTGCATTAGTAGGAGAAGGCATGGCAGCAATATCACCTGCTAAAAATGTTTCTAAAGAAGAAACAGAAGAAATCGTCGCAATCTTCAATAGCTTTGGTAAATGTGAAATCGTACCTGAGCATTTAATGGATGCTGTTACTGCAGTAAGCGGTTCTTCACCAGCTTATGTATATATGATGATTGAGGCAATGGCTGATGCAGCAGTAGTAGAAGGTATGCCTCGTCCACAAGCTTATAAATTTGCGGCACAATCTGTATTAGGTAGTGCAAAAATGGTATTAGAAACAGAAAAACATCCAGGAGAATTAAAAGATATGGTATGTTCTCCAGGGGGAACTACAATTGCGGCAGTCGCAAAATTAGAAGAAACAGGATTCCGTTCCAGCATTATGCAGGGAATGAAAGCATGTGCAGATAAATCTAGAGAAATGTCAAAATAGAAAATTATTGAATGATTAGAGAGATTATATAAATTTAAAGGAGTAGAAAAAATGGATATAACAACAATAATTATTGGGTTGCTGGTTATCTTACTAGTAGGCTACGCCTTATTCTTCGCTTATGATTTATACAAACATAAGGATGAATTCGAAGGGGATGTATCTTGGTGGAAAACAGGAGCTATTGGGGCTTTGGTAAACTTCTTTGACCCACTAGGTATTGGGGCATTTGCACCACAGACTGCATTATTAAAGTTCACAAAACAGACAAGAGATAAATTAATTCCAGGTACTATGAATGTCGCAAACTGTATTCCAGTACTTCTACAGGCATTAATTTTCACAACTGTTGTAAAGGTTGAACCACTTACTTTAGTAGTAATGTTAGTAGCTGCAATGTTAGGAGCAGTATTAGGTGCTGGTGTCGTATCTCGTATGTCAGAAAAGAAAATTCGTTTAGTAATGGGATTTGCACTTGCATGTACTGCTGCATTAATGTTAGCTAGTCTTCTAAATCTAATGCCTCTAGGTGGATCTGATATTGGTTTGAGTGGAGGAAAACTTGTATTTGCAGGTATCATTAACTTCATCTTAGGTGCGTTAATGACTGCTGGTGTTGGATTATATAATCCATGTATGGTACTTGTTTATATGTTAGGTATGTCTCCAGATGTTGCATTCCCTATCATGATGGGTTCATGTGCATTCTTAATGCCACCTGCATCTGTAAAATTTATTAAAGAAGGCGCATATAACCGTAAAGCAGCTTTATCCATGGCAATCTTTGGTTCTATCGCAACTTTAGTAGCATCCTTATTAATTAAATCACTTCCACTTGATGTATTAAAATGGATCGTTGTCTGTGTAACAGTTTATACTTCTATTGTAATGTTACGTGCAGGACTTGCAAAAGTTAAAGGCGAATCTGCAAAAAATAATCAGACAGTGGAAATTGTAGACTAAACATTAGGAGATCAGATAGTTTCTGGTCTCTTTTTATATTTATTCATTCCTAAAATATAGTATAATGTTAGAAAATAGGAGTGTTGTATATGATTAAACATTTAGTATTTGACATTGGGAATGTATTAGTAACATTTCAGCCTGAACGCTATTTTATAAACTATTTTTCTACAGAAGAAGAAACCAAAAAGATTTGCGGAAAAATTTTCTCTAATCCTTTATGGTTAGCATATGATCAAGGATTATACTCGATAGAGGATTTACATAAAGAATACTTGAAAATATATCCGGATATGAAACAGGAACTTGAATTAGTATTAAGTAATTGGGTAAAACTCTTAAATCCTATGGAAGAGTCTATTCAATTTTTAAAAGAAATGAAAGAAAAGGGTTATAAAATTTATCTTCTGTCTAATATTAGTGAGGATGCAGTATCTTACTTAATTAAAACTCAAACTTTTATGCAGCTTATTGATGGCAAAGTTTATTCTTATGAGGAAAAGATAAATAAACCTGATCCAAGAATTTATCAGATATTATTAAATCGGTATCGATTAAAACCAGAAGAAGTATTGTATTTTGATGATCTTTCTAGTAATATTGAACAGGCAAAACAATTAGGTATGCATGGTATTGTTTTTAAAGGAAGAGAAAGTATAGAATTAGCTAAATCTATACTTGAAAAAGGTGAATTATGTTAAAGAATAATCAAGTTGTAACAGGTGTAATTAAACAAATAGATGAAGCTCATAATGGAGTTTTACGTATAGGAAAAGATAATGTTTATGTACGTTATACGGATTTACATGAAGAAGTTAGAGTCAAAATCGTTAAACGTATAAATAGTGGTTATATTGGAGAAATCATGGAAATACTGAAACCATCTCCATATCGTATAAAACCACAATGTCCAATCTATGATCGATGTGGAAGCTGTCAGCTAATGCACTTAAATGCAGAAGGTCAGAAAAAATATAAAAATCGATCCATTCAGCAATTATGTCAGCAGGCAAAAGGATTGCATTTGAAAACTGATGATATAAAGACGATGGAGAAACCATGGCATTATCGAAATAAAATGATCATTGGATTTCAGAAAAATAAACAAAAACGTATCCAAGCAGGTTTTTATGAGGAATTCTCTCATCGTATTATTCCTTATAAGAAGTGTCTTTTGCACCCAGAAATTTGTGATCAAATTATTCAAAGCATTGTAGAGCTAATGGAGTCAATGCGAATAGAACCTTATGATGAAGATAAACGAAGAGGTCTAATTCGCCATGTGTTGATTCGTTATGGTGAGGCAACAAAACAGATTATGGTTGTACTTGTGATTAATCAACAGGTATTTCCTGCTAGAAAAAACTTTGTTCAGGAACTAAGAAAACGTCATCCTGAAATTACTACAATCGTACAAAATGTAAATACAAGAAAGACAAGTGTTGTGCTAGGTAATGATGAACGAGTATTATATGGTCCTGGCTATATTGAAGATGTTTTATGCGGTTTAACATTTAGGATTTCAGCTAAATCTTTTTATCAGATTAACCATGAGCAGACAGAAGTTCTATATAAAACAGCAGTGGATTTATTGAAACTTAAAGGAAACGAAGTTGTTTTAGATGCTTATTGTGGTATTGGGACAATTGGAATGTATGCTTCTAAGTTTGTTAAGCAGGTAATTGGTGTAGAACTAAACAAAGATGCAGTAGAAGATGCAAAGATAAATGCGAAAATAAACAAAATTTCCAATATTCGCTTCATCTGTGATGATGCTGGTCGTTACATGACAAAACTAGCGAAGGAGAAAAAACATTTAGATGTTGTGATTATGGATCCACCAAGAATTGGAAGCAGTGAAGAATTTATTCGTAGTCTGGTACGATTACAGCCTAAGCAAGTCTTGTACATATCATGTAATCCTGTAACACAAATAAGAGATTTACAGTTATTCCAGAAAATGGGATATCATGTAAAAGGAAATATATTACCTATAGACTTATTTCCAAACACATTCCACGTTGAATCAGTGTCGTTGATAGTAAAAAAATAAAAATAAAATGGAGAAATTATGTTCTTCTGAGGAAGAATTGTTGAAAATCGAATTTAAAGCTGTATAATAATAACAACTGATCCCATCACGCCTCTGGTTTTCAAGAGTAACCCGGTGGGACTTTTTCATTTATGGATGTTAATGTGCCAATATATAAAATAAATATTAACAATAAAACAGTATGATTTATCATATTTATAGCATTTTTTAATGTAATGATTAGCTGATTAGGCTTAAATATTTTCATTAAACTGATAAACTAATACAGGAAGAAATGGTTCGATGGATACATATTTAAATAATGGACCTATTATCTTTTTTGTTTCAGACATAAACCGTTTTTTATATTAATGCTATGACAATTACAGTTAAACGATAAAACATGAGATTGTGTTATTATGATAAATGACTTATGAAGAAGTGAATCCGTCATATACATCAGATGAATTGGCAGTAAAGATTGGTTAAACTAAAAGAACCATAGAGCGAGCATTATATCTTTGCAAAATAAGAAAGTAATAGAATGAGTAGTATCAAAACGAGATGGAAGATGGATTGTAATAAAATAATTGCATATAAAAAATAGCAGCACTCAATATTGAAAATTTCTATGAATGAAAAAAGCTGAAGCTAGGCTGTTAAAAATCATTGTTATTACTGGAATTGTTTAGGTGAAACAATACTTCTATAAATGGGCAAATAAGTGTATAATGAATCAATAAGAAGTATGTATTTCAATCTAATTATAATAAAAATAAAGGGAGGAGAAGATAATATGCGGGAGATTAAAAACATTAAAAAAGTAATTATAAAGATAGGATCATCGTCGCTATGTCATGCGAATGGATATATTGACCAACAGAAAATTTTATATTTTGTGATGCAGATTGCGCAATTGATTGAGCAGGGATTCGTAGTGGTAATCGTTTCATCCGGAGCAATTAGTGCTGGAATGGGTGCGATGAATGAAACAAAGAAACCTGAAAGTCTTCCTCAGAAACAGGCTTTAGCTGCTATCGGACAAGCGAAACTGATGCAGATTTACGAGGAAATTTTTCAGTTGTTTCACTTAAAATGTGCACAGGTCTTAGTCAATCATGGAGATTTTGATGATCGGCAACGGCTTTTAAATCTCTCTCATACGATGAATGCTTTGCTTGATTATGGAGTAATCCCTATCGTTAATGAAAATGATGCCTTAGCAGTGGAAGAGATAAAAGTAGGGGATAATGATACATTATCTGCTCTGCTTGTTCCTGTAATTGATGCTGATTTACTTATTTTAGTAAGTGATATCGATGGTCTTTATACAGATAATCCACATGAAAATCCTGATGCGAAACTGGTTAAATTTATAGAACAGGTAGATGAAGAAATTGAAAGCATGGCTTCGGGTTCATCTTCAAAATTAGGAACAGGCGGGATGGCTACCAAGATTCAGGCTGCCAGAATTGTAAATGATTATGGCAAACATATGATTATCGTTAACGGGAAAAAGAAAGATTGTCTTTTGCATATTTTTAAAGGGGAAGAAGAAGGATCATGGTTTAATGGGAAGAAGGAAAATTATTTGAAAGCAAGGGCTCATTGGTTAACCTATCGAACACAATCAAAAGGGGAGATCATGATTGATGATGGAGCGAGTCATGCTATTCAAAATCATAAAAGTTTGCTTCCTTCAGGTATTATTGATGTTCGCGGTCAGTTTTTATCTGGACAGGTGGTTGATGTTTTAAATCAGCAAGAGGAAAAAATTGCCAAGGGTATAGCGCAATATACAAGCTTTGAAATTTCTTTGATCAAAGGACATCAGAGCAAAGAAATTCAGGATATATTAGAAAACTATCATTATGATGAAGTGATTCATGCAGATAATATGGTAATCTTAGGAGGTGAACAACATGAATGAGCAATTATTAAAACAATGTACACTAGCAAAGCAGGCTAGCCGGCAAATGAAAACAATGCTTACATCATCTAAAAATCAGGCTTTAAAAAGTATTTCCGATCACTTAAAATTACATGTAGCTGACATTATTAAAGAAAATCAGAAAGATATTGATCATGCGAAAGAATCAGGAATTACAGATGCTATGATTGATCGTTTATTGCTGAATGAAGAAAGAATTTTAGCAATGGCGGATGATGTCGCTAAATTAATTGATTTAGAAGATCCGGTTGGAAATATTATAAGAGAAATAAAAAGACCAAATGGATTATTGATACAACAGGTACGCATCCCAATTGGTGTTTTTGGAATTATTTATGAATCTCGCCCAAATGTAACTGTTGATATAGCCAGCTTATGCATAAAATCAGGGAATGTCTGCATATTAAAAGGAGGTAAGGAAGCAATTCATTCAAATCGCATTCTAACAAAACTCATGCAGGAAGCAATCAAAGATATATTGCCAATCCACTGTGTACAATTGATTGATTATGGTGGAAGAGAAATGGTAGATGAATTGATTCATGCCTATGGATATATAGATGTTGCCGTTCCTAGAGGAGGTGCTGCATTAATTCAGCACGTTGTTCAAAATGCCAGCGTTCCTGTTATTGAAACCGGTGCAGGGAATTGCCATTTATATGTAGACTCTCAGGCAGATATGAAGAAGGCAATTGATATTAGTGTCAATGCTAAAATTCAAAGACCATCTGTATGTAATGCTATTGAAACTATACTGGTTCATAAAGATATTGCGCAAACATATCTGCCATTACTGAAAGAAGCGTTTCAGAATCAGGTGGAAATTCGAGGGGATCAGCAGGTACAAAGAATAATATCATGTCAACCAGCAGTAGAAGAGGATTATATGAAAGAGTATGATGATTATATAGTAGCAGTGAAAATCGTTCATTCGCTTGATGAGGCAATTGAACATATTTATCAGTATTCTACCCATCATTCTGAAAGTATTATTACGGAAAATCAGGAAACAGCAAATATCTTTTTGGATAAGGTTGATTCTGCCTGCGTATACCACAATGCCTCTACTCGTTTTAGTGATGGAGGACAATTTGGCTTTGGGGCGGAATTAGGAATCAGTACGCAAAAGCTGCATGCTAGAGGACCTTTAGGATTATTGGAAATGACTTCATACCAATATAAAGTATTTGGTCAGGGACAAATCAGAGAATAAAAGTGAATCAAATGACTTACATCTTTTCTTATATTCTTTTCTTATGTTAAGAGAAAAAGTAGAGGCTATGACGAATTTAGAAAATTATAATTTCTATAAATTGTCATAGCCTATTATGTATATAAAGATTATTTATTGTATCTGTTTAAAGTGTTTCTTGTAAAATCTAGACGTTTTTTATCTTGAGGATGATCTTTGAAGAAAGTATCTGCATTTTTTTCAATTAAATCATACATTTGCCTTAAATCATTAAGATGTTTATTTACAATACTGATTATATTATTTGTTTCAATAGCTTCCACTTTGTTTGCTTTTGCATTCTCATAGAAATGAATTGCTTCTTCATAATCAAAGGTTTCAATCTCTAAACTCATACCATTACATAAATCGATATGCAGAGTTAATAAGTATTGTTGTCTAATAGTAGCACGTCTGCCACAGATAGATAATGTAATCTTATTTATGTCTGAATAAGAATAATGATATTGTTGATTTTCAAAATGAATTATAAATTCTGAATCAGAATATTCAATTTCAATGTAAGCAGGATAAATCTTGTAATATACATCAAACAATGTTTTTATTCTGCTGTTTTCAGAACAATGGATAGAAGCAAGCAAGATATATTGTTTAGATACTATAGTGAGCTTTTCCATATACAATCCTCCTTTTTATTTGCTTATCTATACTTTAATCTTACTCTGATAAAAAATAAGTGTCAATAAACTAAAAATAGATTTATAAATATTTATATCAAACGATATATTAAGACAAAAATAGTTGGATAACTTATTTTATTTGAATTAAAAGATTCATAGGAGAAATATTAAAAGAGTTATGACACAAATACATTAGAAATAGAAGATTTAAAGGTGAATTAATTCTTAGAAAAATTTTTGAGCATACTTTTTGACTTATTGTAACCGCTTACTGTATGATGGAGCTGTAAGGTGATAATTCTTATTAAATAGAGATTCTTCACCAATGCTGAACTGAGAACATAGAGATAATTAGAAGGAGGTAAACTATGCTATTTACAACAACACAGCAACAAGAAGAAATTCGCAAGAAAGTGCGAGAGTTTGCAGAGGCTGAAGTCAAGCCTATTGCCTTTATGCTTGATAAAGAAAATAAGTTCCCTAGCGAGGCAATTGAAAAGTTTGGGAAGATGGGATTAATGGGTATTCCATATCCAAAAGAACATGGAGGAGCAGGATTGGATATACTTAGCTATGCCATTGCTGTAGAAGAATTATCAAGAGTAGATGGAGGTACTGGGGTAATTTTATCTGCTCATGTATCATTAGGAAGCTATCCGATTTATGCATATGGAACAGAAGAACAGAAACAGAAATATCTTGTTCCGCTTGCTAAGGGGGAAAAGATTGGTGCATTTGGATTAACAGAACAAAATGCAGGAAGTGATGCTGGTGGAACAGAAACAACTGCTGTTTTAGAAGGTGATCATTATATTTTGAATGGTAGTAAGATTTTTATTACCAATGCAGATAAAGCAGATATCTATGTAGTATTTGCTTCTACGAATCCAGATATGGGCACAAGAGGAATTTCAGCATTTATCGTAGAAAAAGGTATGGAAGGATTTACTTTTGGTGATCATTATGACAAGATGGGAATTCGCTCTTCTTCAACTGCTGAGCTGATCTTTAATGATGTAAAGGTACCTAAAGAAAATTTACTTGGAAAAGAAGGACAAGGATTTAAGATTGCAATGTCTACTCTAGATGGTGGTCGTATTGGTATTGCGGCACAGGCTTTAGGTATTGCACAGGGTGCTTATGAACATGCATTGGAATATGCTAAAGAACGTATACAGTTTGGTAAGCCAATTGCTCAACAGCAGGTTATTAGCTTTAAGCTTGCAGATATGGCCACAAAACTTCGCTGTGCACGTATGCTTGTTTATTCAGCTGCAGAATTAAAAGAAAATCATGAACCATATGGAATGGAATCTGCTATGGCAAAACAATATGCAAGTGATGTAGCACTAGAAATATGTAACGATGCTTTACAGATTTTTGGAGGAAGCGGATATCTGAAAGGTATGGAAGTAGAGCGAGCTTATCGTGATGCTAAGATTACGACAATTTATGAAGGTACAAATGAAATTCAAAGAGTTGTCATTGCTTCTCATATTATTGGAAAACCGAAAAAAGAAAATAGTGTTCGAAAGAAAAAAGGCGCAATCACTGGTGACCGTAAAAAACAGATCTTTAAAGATGGAGATGCACAAGAACGTGTAAATGCTTTAGTTGAAGCTTTGAAAAAGGATGGTTATGACTTTACGGTAGGTATTCCAATAGATACACCTATTTCAAGTGCGGAACGTGTGGTATCTGCTGGTAAGGGAATTGGCGAAAAGGAAAATATGAAATTAATAGAGGATCTTGCGAAAAATGCAGGGGCTGCTATTGGAAGTTCTCGTCCTGTCGCAGAAACTTTAAAATATGTACCAATTGATCGCTATGTTGGTATGTCTGGTCAAAAATTTACTGGCAACCTATATATCGCCTGTGGTATTTCTGGCGCAGGACAGCATCTGAAAGGAATAAAGGATGCAACTACGATCGTTGCCATCAATAATAATGCGAATGCTCCGATTTTCAAAAATGCGGATTATGGAATCGTTGGAGATTTGATGGAAATCTTACCATTGTTAAGTAAAGCATTAGATACAGGAGAAAAGAAGCCTGCTCCACCAATGAAGAAAATGAAACGACCATTTATCAAAAAGGAAGCTCCTTCTTATATGCGTCATGTATGTAGTGGCTGTGGCTATGAATATGATCAGTCACTTGGAGATATGGAAAACGATATTGAACCAGGAACTCCATTTGAGAAACTTCCAGAGGAATGGACTTGTCCAGCATGTGGAGAAGATAAAGAAAACTTTATAGAAACATTAGATTGATAATGAGGAGGATAAAATATGTATTGCGTAAGAAAAGTTGTTGATGATTTATACTGGGTTGGAGGAAATGATCATCGTCTAGCTCTATTTGAAAATATCCACCCAATTCCACGTGGGGTATCTTATAACTCTTATCTGCTAATGGATAAGAAAACCGTATTGTTCGATACGGTAGACTGGAGTGTCTGCCGACAGTTTCTGGAAAATGTAGAACATGTACTGGATGGACGTGATCTTGATTATCTTGTGATTAATCATATGGAACCAGATCATGGTGCCAGCATAGAAGAAATCCTTCTTCGTTATCCTAATGTAAAAATTATATCTACTGAAAAAAGCTTTTTACTGATGCATCAGTTTGGATTTCATATTGATGGACGAACAGAGGAAGTAAAAGAAGGGGATACAAAATGTTTTGGAAAACATACGATAACTTTCGTAGAAGCACCTATGGTACATTGGCCAGAAGCTATGGTAAGTTTTGATGTTACAAATGGTGTATTATTCTCTGCTGATGCGTTTGGAAGCTTTGGCGCATTAGATGGAAAATTGTTTAATGATGAAGTTGACTTTGACCGTGACTGGCTAGATGATGCACGTCGCTATTATACGAATATCGTTGGGAAATATGGACCTCACGTACAGGCATTGCTGAAGAAAGCAGGGACAATTGATATCAAAACTATCTGTCCACTACATGGACCAGTATGGAGAAATAATTTAGGATATTTATTAGATAAATATGATAAATGGAGTCGTTATGAACCAGAAGAAAAAGGTGTTATGATTGTTTATGCTTCTATGTATGGAAATACAGAATCGGCTGCACAGGTACTAGCTGCTAGACTAGTAGAGAAAGGAATAAATAATGTTGTAGTGCATGATGTATCTAATACACATGTATCCTACTTAATTAGTGATGCATTCAAATATAGTCATATTGTACTAGCATCTGTAACTTATAATCTAGGAATCTATCCAGTGATGCATGATTTCCTAATGCATATGAAGGCATTAAATCTACAGAAACGAACAGTAGGTATTATTGAAAATGGATCCTGGGCACCGAAATCTGGTTCATTAATGAAAGATTTCTTAGATAATGAAATGAAGCAAATGAGTATCTTAACTTCTGAAGTATCCATGGTAAGTTCTTTAAGTGAAAACAATGAAAATGAGATAGAAAATCTAGTAAATAGCATTGTTGATTCTATGGAAATGGAATAATGAAATAAATTATTTGAAGTAAATATATAAGTTAAAAATGGAATTTTCTAACATCAGGATATATTATCTTGAAATTAGATAAATTCCATTTTTATTATTGAGGCTAAGAAAAAAGATTTATATTTATTGTCAACCTATAATTTATCAGTGGTTTACAATATTTTTTCTTTATGCTATAATCACAAACTGTAGTATACACCTTCAATTAAAGAGGAGATTTGAAAATGAAATTAAGACCACATCATATTCTTTGTATTCAGAAATTTATTGGTAAAGGCTATAATGAAGATTTCACTTTACATATGAATGCTATTGTATCTAAGCTTATTGATAACCCTAAAGTACAAATTACTATTACACATGGTTGTGATGATATTTGTGAAAGATGTCCTAATAATATCAATGAACTTTGTACTTCATTTGATAAAGTAGCTATGATGGATGCTTCTGTTTTAAGTACTTGCAATCTTAATTATGGAGAAACTGTTTCATGGATAGAATTAGCATACATGGCTCGAAAATCTATTTTTAAAACAAATAGATTCAATGAAATCTGTGATGAATGTGAATGGATTGAGCTTTGTAAAAAAACGGAGATTTGATATATGAACAATACAAGAAGAATAAATAAAACATTTAAGACCATTGACTTGGCATATATGGCTTTGGGTGCAGTGATGATATCCATATGCTCTTGGATAAGTATACCAACTATCATACCTTTTACTATGCAGACGTTTGCAGTATTTTTCGTATTATCAGTTTTAGGAGGAAAACGTGGCACATTAACCATTATTGTGTATATCTTACTTGGGGTAATTGGAATTCCTGTATTTGCACAATTTACTTCTGGCCTTGGTGTATTACTTGGTAGTACTGGCGGATATATAGTTGGTTTTGTTTTTATGGGATTAGCTTATTGGCTGATTACTGGACTTTTTGGAAAGAAACCATATACTGAAATCTTCGCTATGCTTATTGGTTTGGTTGTTCTTTACTCTTTTGGAACTGCATGGTTTATGATTATCTATGCACAGACAAATGAAACCATAGGTCTTGCGATGGTTCTTGCTTGGTGTGTAATACCATTTATTATTCCGGATTTGATTAAACTTGTGTTGGCTCTCACTTTTGCTCGAAGAATATCTACTAAACGGAGCTTTAACGAATTAACTACCTAAATTAAGTTAATTCGTTAAAGCTCCTTTAATTTTGAGTTAAATCATTATATAAGGAATCATAAAATTTTTCAGAGGCTTTAGATAAAACTTGATATTTTTTCCAGATCACAAACATTCTAGCATGTAAAGCTGGATAAAGAGGTCGATAACATAAGTTAGATTCTCCTGTCACATTGATAATTTTATCTAAAGCAAAAGCATATCCCATACCTTCACTGACCATTAATGAAGCATTAAATAATAAATTATACGTTCCAACGATATTTAATTCTGAGACTGTTCTGTTCATCCAGGTAGTTAGTAAATCTCCATCTGCAATTTTCCTATTGCAGATTAAAGGCTGATCGTATAAATCTTTCGGTTCAATATATTCCTTTTTCGCAAGAGGGCTATCTTTACGCATTAAAATACCGTATTGGTCTGCTTGTGGTAATTCCAGATATTCATATTTTGTGGTATCAATTGGTCCAAATAGAAGGCCAAAATCATATAAGCCTTTATCTAGATGTTCTAATACATCTACTGTATCACCGCTAGCGATATGAAAACGAATTTTAGGATAATTTTTTTGTACATTATACATTGCTTTGGTTAAATATCGTACAGCATCAGTTTCACCAGCCCCAATATAAACATCACCTTCCGTAATATCATCTGCCGCAATAATTTCATCTTCTGTTCTTTTAACTAAATCAAGAATTTCTTCTGCTCTTTTTCTAAGAATCATTCCTTCTTCAGTCAAAGTGATTTTTCGATTACCACGAATAAATAATTGTCTTCCTAACGACTCTTCTAAATCTTTCATTTGCCTTGATAGCGTAGGTTGAGTTACATGTAAGGTTTCTGCTGCACCAGAAATATTTTGTTCACGAGCGATTGCTAAAAAGTATTCTAAAACTCTAATATCCATAAACATCACTTCCTTTATACAATTATAATGCAGTCAGATATACGTTTCAAGTATAGCATAGTATTTGATATAGGTATTTGTTATCTCTATATTCTAGTGTTAGTATAAAAATGCAGAGAGGAAGGATGTTATGAAGAAAATAGCTGTATTAGTTGGCAGTGCAAGAAAGCATGGAAATACAGATCAAATTGCAGATGCTTTTATTCAAGGAGCTACAGAAGAAGGTAATATTTGTACGAAAGTTTATTTAGGTGAGAAAAATATACAGGGCTGTAGAGGCTGTAATTATTGCCAGAATAATAATCATCAATGCATTATACAAGATGCTATGCAGGAGTATTATCCATTATTTTTAGAAGCTGATGTAGTTGTTTTTACTTCTCCGCTGTATTTTTGGACAATTTCATCATGGATAAAGACTTTTATTGATCGTTTGTATGCAATTTCTGTAGATGATCAATATCCAAGAAAAGAAACGGTATTGTTAATGAGTACAAGGGATGATCATTTCTGGACATTTGAACAGGCTATCTCGTATTATCGCTTTCTAACAAAAGCATTAGGCTGGAAATATTTAGGGATGGTATGTGCTGGAGGATGTGAGATACATAATAATGTGAATAAGCAATATTTAACAGAAGCATATCAAATTGGGAAAAGTATATAGATAGGAAGTGTTATGAATGAAAAAAAAACTTACACCAGATTTTATTAAACAGAGTTTAGTAGATGCTGGCTGTGATTGTCATACGATTGATTGTATTTTGGAATGCTGTGAAGCTGGTGATACAAACAAAACAAATCAGATATTATCAAAACATAGAAAAAAATTATTAGATGAAGTTCATAAAGGTTATAAATGTATTGATTGTTTAGATTATCTTTCTTATCAGATGGAGAAAGAAGAAAAAGAAAAACAATAAGAGTAAGTGATTAATGTTTGATATATTCATTTCAGGCATAGTATGTTATTTCATATAGGTATTTTACATCTAATTTGATTAGATTTAAGATATTTATGTAAAGGATTGGAGGAAAAGAAAATGAAAAAGCTTTTAAAAACAATCACTGCATCACTTTTCATTGGAACTGTTATGTTAAGTGGCTGCAGCAATAATAATCAAAGTGCAGGAGACAAGGAGCAGGATCAATTAGCTCAGATTCAGGAAAAAGGGGTCATGGTTGTTGGTACAGAAGGTACATATTCTCCTAATAGTTATCATGATGATGAAGGAAATCTAGTGGGGTTTGATGTCGAAGTAGCGCAAGCAATTGGAGAACATTTAGGTGTAGAAGTAGAATTCTTTGAGGCAGAATGGGATTCTTTATTTGCTGCTTTGGACTCTGGACGAATTGATACGGTAATCAATGAAGTAGAATATTCAGAAGATCGTGCAGAAAAGTATGATTTATCAGAACCTTATACATATGTTCATGGTGCATTATTAGTACCAGAAAGTAATACGGATATTACATCATTTGAAGATCTGGAAGGAAAAAGAGCTGCACAGAATTTAACTAGCAGCTGGGGGCAGATGGCAGAAAGCTATGGAGCAGATTTAGTGAGCGTTGATTCTTTAAATCAAGTGATGGATTTATTAAACTCTAATAGAGCAGATGCAACTTTAAATGCAGAAACAGCATTTGCGGATTATATGAAAAATCATCCAGAAGAACCAGTAAAAATTGTTGCTGTTACAGATTCTACAAATTCATCAGTGGTACCTGTTCGAAAAGGTGAGACACGTTTATTAGAAGCTATTAATGATGCGTTAAATGATATGAGAGAATCTGGAAAGTTAAAGGAAATATCTGAAAAATATTTTGGTATTGATGTAACTCAGGAATAAGAAAAAGACGAGGAGGACATGGCATGGATAGCAGACTAATAGAAATCTTAATAAGTTCCTTTGGTGAGATTCTCACACAAGGAGTTTTTGTCACAATACCACTTACGATTATTTCCTTCATATTTGCGATGATCATAGCGCTGATTACTGCATTAGTTCAGGTTGCCAATATTAAAGTATTAAAACAGATTGCTCGCTTCTATGTATGGATCATTCGCGGCACTCCTTTACTTGTTCAATTGTTTGTTGTTTTCTTTGGTTTACCAAGTTTAGGGATTATCGTTGATGCCTTTCCATCTGCTGTCTTTGTATTCTCTATTAACACTGGTGCATATGCTTCAGAAACAATACGTGCTGCGATTGAATCTATACCTGAGGGACAGATGGAAGCAGGGTATTGTGTAGGCATGACATATATGCAGATTATGCGTAGAATTATTCTTCCTCAAGCACTTCGAACAGCCTTTCCTCCATTAAGTAATTCTTTGATTAGTTTAGTGAAGGATACTTCATTAGCTGCGAGTATTACCATTACAGAAATGTTTATGGTAGCACAAAGAGTTGCGGCTAGAACGTATGAGACATTCGCACTATATTGTGAGGTAGCCTTGATTTATCTTATCTTTTGTACGGTATTAACTAAATTACAGACAATCTGTGAAAAGAAACTGAAATTGGAGGAATAAGTATGTTGGAAGTTAAAAATATAAATAAAACATTTGGAACTCTCCAAGTATTATATGGAATTGATATGCAAGTAGAAAAAGGAGATGTCATTAGTATTCTTGGACCTAGCGGTTCTGGTAAGACAACTTTGCTTCGCTGTATTAATTTCCTTAATACCTGTGATACAGGTGAAATGATATTTGATGATGAGAAAATTGATATGCATACTATAAGTAAGAAAGATGTGGCTAGAATTCGCAAAAAGACAGCTTTTGTTTTTCAGAACTATAATTTATTTCGCAACAAAACAGCTCTTGAAAATGTAACGGAAGGTTTAATTATAGCTAGAAAGATGAAAAAAGAAGAGGCAATTAAAATTGGGAAAAAGGCTTTAGATAAAGTAGGTTTATCTGATCGTTATGATTACTACCCACATCAATTATCAGGTGGTCAGCAGCAGCGTGTAGGTATTGCCAGAGCTATTGCCTCAAATCCAGAAGTGATTTTCTTTGATGAACCTACATCTGCCTTAGATCCAGAGCTGATTCAGGAAGTATTAAATGTTATAAAGCAATTGGCTAAGGAAGGTATGACAATGGTTATCGTAACACATGAATTAAATTTCGCACGTCAAGTCAGCAATAAAGTGATTTTTATGGATCAGGGAAGGATAGTAGAGGAAGGAAAACCAGAAGATATCTTTGTTTCCGCAAAAGAAAAGAGAACAGAACAATTTCTACAATCTCTTGGTTATCATTAAGAAAGCAGGTTGATCTATGAAAAAGGTATTCATTTATATAAGTACGATTGCTTTATTTCTATTGATGAGTGCATGTAGTAATCGCACTGCTGAAGTAGCAGAAGTATCTAATCAATCGCAAAAAGAATATGAAGAAACAGAAAAGGTGGAATCTTCAATGTCAGAAAGTAAACAACAAGTTCAAACAGTACAAGTATTTGTCAATGGTAACACATATACAGCTGTTTTATATGACAATAATACAGCTACAGAGTTCTTATCAAGACTACCGCTTACGATTGAAATGAATCCAATGAATGGAAATGAAAAGTATTATTACATGGATGAAGCATTGCCAACAGATGCATCGATTCCAGATTCTATTAAAACAGGAGACTTAATGTTATTCGGAAGTGATTGTCTAGTATTATTTCATGATGATTTTACTACTAGTTATAGCTATACGCCAATTGGCTATTTAACAAATGTTAATGATTTAGCTGATGTATTAGGAAGTGGCAGTGTAGAAGTAACATTTGAAATTACTAATGAATAAAGGGTGATTTTATGATACATGATTTTGATAAAGTAATTGATCGAAGAAATAGCGATTCTTCTAAATGGAATGTAAAAGATAATGAGATTGCAATGAGTATAGCAGATATGGACTTTCAAGTAGCGAAACCGATACGAGAAGCTATTCATAAAAAGGCAGATTATGGAATCTTTGGGTATACCGATGTACCTGATCGCTACTATCAAGTGATAGCAGATTGGTGGAAAAATGAACATAATTTTACAATGAAACAGGAATGGATGGTATTTAGTACAGGTGTTGTACCTGCGATTTCTTCTATTGTAAGAAAGCTTACAACTCCAGCTGAAAATGTATTGATTCAATCTCCGGTATATAATATCTTTTATAACTCCATTTATAATAATGGAAGAAATATCCTATCAAGTGATTTAGTATACAAGGATGGAACATATGAAATTGATTTTAATGATTTAGAAGAAAAACTCGCAAACCCTCAAACAACGATGATGATTTTATGTAATCCTCATAATCCAGTAGGTAAAATCTGGGATAAGCATACTCTAATGAAAATAGGTGAATTATGTAATAAGCATCATGTAATTGTAGTTAGTGATGAAATTCATTGCGATATAACATTAACCGATGAAAGTTATATTCCCTTTGCATCAGTTAATGAAACTTGTGCTAATATAAGTATTACTTGTGTATCAGCTAGTAAAGCATTTAATATGGCCGGTTTACAGGCTGCCTGTGTTATTATTCCTAATCGATATTTAAGACATAAGGTTATACGTGGTTTGAATACTGATGAGGTTGCTGAACCAAATGTATTTGCGATAGACGCCACAATTGCGGCTTTTCAATCATCAAGAGATTGGTTAATAGAATGTGTAAATTATATAAGAGAAAATAGGAAAATCGCATCTCAATATCTTAGAGAAAACATAAAAGAACTAACATTAATAAATGCTAAGGCAACCTATCTTTTATGGATTGATTGTCAAAAGATAACAAATGACACAAGAGAATTGTGTGATTATTTAAGAAATGAAACAGGACTTATTGTATCTGATGGAGCAGGTTATGGCAAAAATGGAAAAGGGTTTATTCGAGTAAATATTGCCTGTCCTAGAACAATCATGATGGAAGGGTTAAAACGATTAGAAATAGGAATAAACAAGTTTAAAGAAAATAATTAAAAAGAACCGATATTTTGATAGTCTATTATCAAGTATCGGTTTTTATCATATAAGAATAAGGTAATATTCATCTCTTTTGGTTAGAGAGTATGTTATAATAATAAAAAGAAAGGCGGATGTATATGAAACGAATTATGACAGGTATAGAAGATTTTAAAGAAATCATTGATAATGGTTATTACTATATTGATAAAACCAACCTTATTGAAGATGTAAATGAAGAAAAAGTAGTTTTATATACTAGACCAAGACGATTTGGAAAGACTTTAAATATGTCTATGCTGTATTATTTTTTTTCTAATAAGGAAAAAGGTAATGCATATCTTTTTAATGGATTGAAGATTAGCTCTAATAAAGAGCTAATGAAACTTCAGAATCGGTACCCAGTGATATCTATTTCATTAAAGGATATGAAAAATTTAAATATAGAAGAAGCCTATGAATATTTTAATGGTATTATTAAAAGAATTATTGTGAAATATTATGAATTATATTCATCTTCGTATATTGTGGACTCTATAAAAGAGGAATTAAAAAGATTAGAAAATAAAACCGCATCTAAAAGTGAATTAGAAAATTCACTACTAACTATCTCTGAATGTTTATATCAACATTTTCAAAACAAAGTAATTATTCTGATTGATGAATACGATGTGCCATTACAATCAGCGTACATCAATGGATATTACGATGAAATGGTAAATTTCTTGAGAAATGTTTTCAGTTCTGCTCTAAAAACAAACGGTGCTTTAGAAAAAGGTGTCATGACAGGCTGTCTAAGAATTGCGAAAGAAAGTATTTTTACTGGTCTTAATAACTTTGCTGTACGATCCACTATGGATGTTAAGGCAAGTGATTGTTTTGGTTTTACTCAAAAAGAAATCAATGAACTTTTAGAATATTTTCATATAGAAGATAAACTAGAAGAAATGAAAGAATGGTATGATGGATATTTATTTGGGAATATTGAAATTTATAATCCATGGAGTTCATTATACTATGTAAAAAACGTTTTAGAGAATGAAATTTATGCAGCTGATAGTTTTTGGTCAAACACAAGTGGAAATGATATTGTGATAGATTATATTACTAAAGCAGATACTAAAATGTATCAAGATTTTGAAGTATTGATGAAGAAAAAAAGTATAAAGAAACATATAAAGAAAGAATTAACATATCGAGATATGGATGATATTGATAATATCTACAGTTTCTTATTAGCTACAGGGTATTTAAAAGTTCAGAAAAGACTAGATGAGGATACATATGAATTATTAATACCAAATAAAGAAGTATATAAAATTTATCAGTCATCTTTTATGAATAACTTTACTAACTATGTAAAGCCTAGAGAAGTTCCATTTCTAACAGCTTTGAAGAATTCGGATACAGAGAAAGCTATGAAATATCTGAATCAAATTTTATTAAAGACAATTAGCTATTTTGACAATAAAGAAGATTTTTATCATGGATACTTAGGTGGAATATTAGATGAATTTGAGACAAAATCCAATGATGAAAAAGGAGATGGAAGAGCGGATATTGTTATTTATCCTGAAACAATTTCGGATAAGGTAATTGTGATAGAATGTAAGCATTCCAATGAATTAAAGAATTTGATTTCAGATAGTAAAAAAGGAGCAAAACAGATAATTGAAAAACGATATATGGAAGGAATACTAGCAGAAGGATATCAGCAAGTGTTGGGGTATGGAATATCATTTTATAAGAAACAATGTTATATAACAAAGGCTGAGTAAAATTAAAAGAATTTATTTTTACGACAAAGAACCTATGCTGGGTTCTTTTTTTAATGCTGAATTACTTCATTAGTTACAAAAAGGTAACTGAGGCACATGAAAGTGCGTACTTGTTTGAGATAAAAATGCTATTTAAAATGTTAATAGTTAAAGAAAGGGGCAAGAACTATGAAGATAGAAAAATTTTGTATAAATCAAGATAAATGTACTGAAAATCAGGTATAAATAAAAGAATTTTATGCATATAGTTGAATGATTGTATCTCAATATGCAAGAGGTATACAAAGAGAAATTGAAGAATAAAAAATACATTATTTAGAACGGTAGGAGGAAGTTATGAACGTACAAGATTGTTTACAGATATTACGAGATGTTAAAGATGTGGCATTTGCGACAGTAGATGAGAATGGATATCCGCAAGTAAGAATAATTGATGTTATGTTGGTAGAAGAAGGTAAATTATACTTCTGTACAGCTAGAGGAAAAGATTTTTATAAACAGCTTATTACTTTAAAAAGAGTAGCTGTTACAGGGATGAATAAAGAATATCAAATGGTACGTCTTACTGGAAAAGTAAAGAAGTTAGATGATCAAAAAGCCTGGATTGATCGTATCTTCGAAGAGAATACAAGCATGAAAGATGTATACCCAAAAGAAAGTCGTTATATCCTTGAACCATTTTGTATTGAAGAAGGACAAGTTGAATTCTTTGATTTGGGCAAATCACCAATCTATAGAGAAAGTTTTGTACTTCAAAAAGTTGTTATTCATAAAAAGGGATTTCAAATTACGGAAAAGTGTATTGGATGTGGGAAGTGTAAAAAAATATGTCCTCAACAATGTATTGAAGCTGGAAGGCCATATTATATTCAGCAAATTCATTGTTTACATTGTGGACTATGTGTGGAAAATTGTCCAGTTCAAGCAATTATTAGAAGAGGTGTTACAGTATGATAAACGATATATGGACATTATTACATGAGAGGGGCGATTTTTTCCTTGGCTTGTTGTGCGAGCATTTAGAAATTTCTATATTTGCAATCATAATAGCTATTTTATTTGGTGGACTAATTGGTGTTTTAATAAGTGAATTTCAAAAATCCGCAAGACCTACATTAAGTACGATAAATTTTCTTTATACTATTCCTTCAATTTCTATGTTAGGATTTTTGATTCCTTTTTCTGGAGTTGGAAATATAACTGCTATTATTGCATTAACCGTATATGCATTATTACCTATGGTACGTAATACATATACAGGGTTAACGCAAGTTGATGATGCGATTGTAGAGGCAGCAAAAGGATTAGGTAGTACAAGGATGCAGATTTTAATGAAAATCAAGTTGCCATTAGCACTGCCTGTAATTATGTCTGGTATTCGAAGTATGGTAACTATGACCATTGCCTTAGCAGGTATAGCATCTTTTATTGGCGCAGGGGGGCTAGGTGTTGCGATATATCGAGGCATTACAACAAATAATGCCGCAATGACGATTCTAGGAAGTTTATGTATCGCAATATTAGCCCTAGTATTGGATTTTCTTTTAGGCTTTATTGAAAAACGTATACAAAGACATCATAAGAAAGATAAAAAGAAAAATAAGATTTTATATATAATATCAATTCTTGTATGCTGTGGAATTAGTATTTCTATGATATTACAAACTAAAACAGAAAAGATTCTACGCATTGCGACAAAACCAATGACAGAACAGTATATATTAGGTGAAATGTTGGATTTATTAATTGAAAAAGAAACAGATCTGCAGGTTGAATTGACGCAAGGAGTAGGAGGAGGAACATCTAATATCCAGCCAGCAATGGAAAATGGGGAATTTGATCTTTATCCTGAATATACAGGTACCGCATGGAACACCGTTCTTAAGGAAGAAGGAATATATAACGAGGATTTATTTACATCTTTACAGCAGCGATATGAAGATGAATTATCTATGGAATGGGTAGGAATGTATGGTTTCAATAATACCTATGGTATCGTTGTTCGTAAAGAAATAGCTGATCAATATAATTTAGAAACGTATTCCGATTTACAATCCGTTGCGAATCAATTGACCTTTGGGGCTGAGTATGATTTCTTCGAAAGAGAAGATGGATATGATGCATTATGTGAAACATATGATTTACAATTTAAAGATACGATGGATATGGATATCGGACTTAAATATCAGGCTATTCAACAGGGAAAAATTGACGTGATGATTATTTTCACAACCGATGGTCAGCTCGCTTCATCAGATGTTAAGGTTTTAAAAGATGATAAACAGTTTTTCCCTTCATATTTATGTGGAAATGTCATACGAAGTGAAGTACTGGAAGAATATCCAGAACTTAATAGTATTTTTGAAAAGGTAACTGGAATAATTACGGATCAGGATATGGCAGAAATGAATTATGCAGTAGAAACAGAAGGAAAAGAACCAAGAGATGTGGCTAAGGAATTCCTGCAAAGCCATCACCTATTGTAGAGGAGGGATATTAAATGAGTACTATAATTGAATTTAAAAATATAAAGAAAGCTTATGGAGAACATGTTATTTTTGATAAACTTCATTTAGCTATAGAAAAAGGAGAATTTGTGACAATCATTGGTTCATCAGGCTGTGGGAAAACAACTTTATTAAAGATGGTAAATGGATTAATAGAGCCTACATCTGGTGATATTATTGTTCAAGGGGATAATATTCGAAATAAGAATCTAATTGAGCTGCGAAGAAATATTGGTTATGCAATTCAGGGAAGCGTGTTATTTCCACATATGAATGTTGAACAAAATATTTCTTATGTGCCTAATTTATTAAACAAAAAAGATAGAAATAGAACTAGGGAAGCAGTCATAAAGTGGATGAATATCGTAGGATTATCAGAAGAACTTAAAGATCGTTATCCAGATGAACTTTCTGGAGGCCAGCAACAGCGAGTAGGTATCGCAAGAGCATTAGCTGCATCTCCTGAAATTTTATTAATGGATGAGCCTTTTGGTGCAGTAGATGAAATTACAAGAAGACAGCTACAAAAAGAATTAAAACGTATTTATGAACAAACAAAGATTACCGTTTTATTTGTTACACATGATATTGAAGAAGCTTTGCAGTTAGGTACAAAAGTATTGGTAATGAACCAAGGGAAAATACAACAATATGCATCACCGAAAGAAATAATCAAAAATCCAGCAAATGAATTTGTAGAGCAGCTAATTGAGAAACAAAGAAGAACTTGTTTTCTTCCTAAAGATGAACTATCTCATTGTGAATATAGTGCTGCGGGTAAAGTAAAGTAAAAACAATTGTCAACCATATATTATTTATTGGTTGATTATTGTTTTTTTTAATGTTATATTTTTTTAGCAGAGGTGATAAGTTTGAATACCAAAGAAAAACTTTTAGGATTATTTGAATCATATAAAGGAATCTATATTTCAGGAGAAGAAATTGCGAATCAATTATGTATTTCACGTTCAGCTGTATGGAAAGCTGTCAACCATTTACGAAAAGATGGATATGAAATTGATGCGATTAAAAATAAAGGATATCGACTTTCATTAGATACAGATATTTTATCATCACAAGGGATTCAAAAATATCTGAAACCAGTATGTGAATCTTTAGATATTCATGTAGTAGAAAAAGTGAGTTCTACAAATAGTGTAGTAAGAGAAAAGGCTAATGCTGGGGTTTTAGAGGGATATACTTTAATTGCTAATTCTCAGACAAAGGGAAGAGGAAGATTTGAACGGATGTTTTATTCACCCAAAGATACAGGAATCTATATGAGTATATTGTTAAGACCAACGCATATGACCCCTAGTCAGGCAGTTCATATTACTACAATGGCTGCAGTTGCGGCTTGTGAAGCAATTGAAGAGATTGCAAATAAGAAAGCAGATATCAAATGGGTAAATGATATTTATTTGAATGGAAAAAAAGTGAGTGGAATACTGACAGAAGCTTCTTTTAATATGGAAACGAGCTCACTAGATTATATTGTATTGGGAATTGGTTTGAATGTATATCCATCAATAGAAGGGTTTCCAAAAGAAATAGAAGATATTGCCGGTACTATTTTTGATGAAAGACAAAAGGATGCAAAAAATGCATTAACTGCTAGATTCTTAAATAATTTTATGAACTATTATATACAAAATAATAAAGACTTATTCATTGAAAGTTATCGTAAGAGAAGTTTAGCAATCGGAAAGAATATTATGATATTGTCATCTTCTGGAAATAGAAATGCAAAAGCTTTGGATGTTGATGAGGATTGTTGTTTAGTTGTGCAATATGAAGATGGAAGAATAGATCATCTATCATCTGGCGAAATCAGTATTCGACTATAAATAAAATAAAGAACACTTCAGCTGTGTTCTTTATTTTGGGTGTATACACTAGACATTCCATAACAGATTAAATTAGTAGACAAATCTATGATTTCATCTAATGATAAACGTTTTCCATCTTCCACCCATTGACGATACAAAATAGATGTAATAGAGCCATAATACGTATATATAATATTCTCATAATAGATATCATTTTTAAAGATACCTTTGTTCTTTCTTCTGCGTCCATTCATGATCTCACGATTGATTTTCTCAAAAATTCCACGATAACTGGCACAGCAGAAGATACGTTCATGAACTTTTGAGAGCTTTGCGGCATGTTCAAAATAGAAACGAATTAGGGATTTAATATCTGAAAAATTAGCATAGGATACATTTAGATTTAAATAAGCATCAATGACTTCACGTTCTAACTCTTCCATAAGCGCATCTATGCTGTCATAGTGTAGATAAAATGTTTTTCGATTAATTTGTGCACGTGCAGCGAGTTCTTTTACCGTGATTTCATTATAGTCCATTTCACAAATCATATCATTAAATGCGGAACGAATAGCTTGTTTCGTTTTTTTAATTCTTAAATCTTCTTTTTTCATACTGCCCTCCTATAAATAATACACACTGGAAATAATGGTGTTGCTTAAACCATTTTTTTATTATGATTGACCATTGTTTTGATAATTACCCCTTCATATAATAAAGATGTAAAGATAAGTAACACATGAGAATTAAAACACATGTGTTACAAAAAATCAAGGAGGTATGCAATATGTATGATTTTATGTTTGATTATCCGACAAAAGTATATTTTGGGAAAGATATAGTGAAGAAGAATCTTTCATCAATTTTAAGCGAAGTTAAAGAAACAGTAATGTTAGCATACGGTGGAGGTTCCATTAAAAGAAATGGAATCTATGATGATGTCATGAAAGCTATTCATGATGCAGGTAAGCAAGTTGTAGAATTTTCTGGAATTATGTCAAATCCTACTTATGAAAAAGTGCTGGAAGGGGCAGCTATCGCAAGAAAAAATAATGTAGATTTAATTTTGGCAGTAGGTGGAGGTTCTGTCATTGACTGTTGTAAGATTATTGCTGCTCAGGCCGTTATGGAAGAAGATATTTGGGATTTGGAATTGAAACAAGGAAAGCTTCCAGCAGTAACTCCAATTGTATTAGGAGCTATTGTGACAGCTTCTGGTACAGGAGCAGAAATGAATGGTACTTTAACAATTATTTGTTTTCTTCTTCATCATTTTTTAAATAAGAACTGGTATCGAAATTTAGTAAAAAAATATACATTAACTAAGCTAGTGATGAATATATTAAATATCTTACTATTGGTTGATATACTTGTGTTATTGGTAAGTGGAATCATGATGTCTCATACTGTTTTCACCTTTATACCTGCATTAGGATCTATTGCGACTGCTAGACAATTGCATATGATCGCATCTTATTGGTGCTTTGTGTTAGTATCCTGTCACATAGGTCTTCATTGGAATATGGTACTTGTTCCACTGAAAAAAAGATGGAAACTTTCTTCATCTATCATTTCAAAAATAATTTATACGATTATACCGATTATAATTGCTTTGTATGGAGTATATTCATTCATAGAAAGTCAAATATATCTTTACATGTTTTCTATTAGTGACTTTGTATTCTTTAATTATGATAAAACCATATTTCTCTATATATTAGAAAATGTGGGAATCATGGCCTTGTTTATTTATCTTACTCACCAGCTTAATGAAAGCTATAAGAAAAAAAGATGTTAAGTAATGCATCATATTTTTTTATGAGTATATAAATTGACTTATAGGAATGAAAGTTTTAAAATGAACAATGTTCAGAATGGTGGTATACAATGAATAAAACAATAACATCTGAAAAAGATATTTTGGATATAAGTAAGAGAATTGCTTCGGAAAAAGGATTGCAGGCAATAACTATGCGCAGTGTTGCCAAAGAGTGTGATGTAGCAGTAGGCTCTATTTATAACTATTATGCATCAAAAAATGATTTACTGATTGCGACAATTGCTTCCATCTGGCAGGAAATTATTCAAGATAATCTTCTTCAACAATCCTCTGGATTTATTGAAAATGTACAGCGATTATTCGAATGTATTCAATCAGGCAGTAAAAAATATCCATTCTTCTTTTCTTTGCACTCTATGAGTTTAGCAGAGAATGGAAAAGAAAAAGGACGAATGGCAATGCATCAATATTTTCAGAACATAAAAAAATATTTACTCACTTCGTTAAAAGAAGATAAGAATATTAAAAAGGATGTATTTAATCAGACTTTTCAAGAAGAACAGTTTATTGATTTTGTGTTTTCAAATCTGATTTCTCTACTTCTTCACAAAGAACAGTCTTGTGATTTCCTACTTATCGTTATTCAAAAAATTATATACTAAAACATAGTCCCATATAATAGATGGGATTTTATCTGAACAAAAATGAACATCGTTCATTTTGGAGGTTAACTATGAAAATAAGAAAGAATTATTTATTATTACTAGCTAGTCTAGTATGGGTGATTGCTGGAGCAAATATATTTCATATCGGTATAGAATTATATGGTCCTTACTTAGGAATATTGAATATAAGTTTATCCATTATCATTTATATCATTTTCCAGTTCTTTATCTTTGGAAAACTAGTTAAAAAACATACTATACGTATTTGTAGTTATGAAGAAGAGTATCAGCAGTTTTATAAATTTTTTGATAAGCCATCCTTTATTATTATGGTAGTAATGATGACTGGTGGGATTTTGCTTCGTACTTCAGGAATTGCGCCAGAGCGATTTATATCTGTCTTTTATTCAGGATTAGGTTTTGCCTTATTAATGGCGGGAATTCTTTTTGGTTTTGGTTTCATAAAAATGACATTCAAAAAAGTAACAGAATAATCTTAAATAGAAATGAAAAGAGGTAATTAGAAAATGAAAAAATATGTGAATGTATCTTTTGTTTATGCAATCTTCGCTTTGATTTGTGGTGTGTTTTATCGTGAATTTACAAAATTAAATGGATTTACAGGCAAGACTACATTAGGAGTTATGCACGTACACCTATTTGTCTTAGGAACTATTTTATTCTTAATCATTGGACTTTACAGTATCATGACAAATATAGAGACTCAGAAAGAATTTAAACGATTCTTCACGCTTTACAATATTAGCTTGCCATTTATGGTCATTATGTTTATGGTTAGAGGAATCGTACAGGTTTTAGGTATGGAAGTATCCACTGGAATGAATGCTGCTATATCTGGTATTGCAGGAATTTCTCATATCCTTATGATGGTTTCTATTGTATTCTTGTTTCTAGCGTTAAAGAAATGTCAGAAGAAAGCCTAAGTTTTATACTAAAAGCCCTGTATTTTACAGGGCTTTATTTAATCTGCAGGTTTTAAAGGTCCATAGAAGTAAGATGCAGTTGCGCCACCATCAATCAAAAAATCAGATCCAGTGATAAAGGCTGCTTTTTCACTCATTAATAACTCAGCAACATTTGCAACTTCATCGGCAGTACCTGGACGACCTGCTGGACAGTATGCGAACATGTTTTTATAAAAGTCTCCACGTGGGCCATTAAATTCATCAATCGCAAGAGGTGTGACAATAATACCGGGTGAAATAGAATTAATTCTTACGCCCTTTTGTCCCCATTTTACTGCCTCTGCCATTACACGTTTCTCATTACAATGTTTTGCCAGCTGATAAGCATGTAAGGTATCTTTGATATTTCTAGGCTGTAAAAGGTCTAGAGCTAACAATTCTTCTGTTGGAGTAGTAGCTAACTGTTCATCTTCCAAAGGTGTTAATTGTTTCATGCGATGACCTGACTGACTTGAAATGGTTACACCGACACCACCTTTACTTATAACCGTACCAACTTCTTCTAATAATACCGCGGTTCCATATAAATTCACTTTTAGAATAGATTCTATTGGTGCTTGACTAGGAGATACTCCAGCTCCATTAATGAGTGTAGTAATATCACCATAATTCTGTGCAATCTGAATCATATGCAATATAGATTCTCTAGATGATAAATCCATTTCTAAAGTTTCAACATCAAAACCTGCATCATTCATAATCTTGGCAATGTTATTCGCATTTTCAATATTCTTATCTCCTAAAATGATTTTTTTGCCATATCCGATTCTTCTGGCAATTGCCATACTGATTTGTCCTGCACCTACTACGATCATAACATCATTACTCATTCTTTCCACCTCACTTATTGTTTCTTTAACCATTGTGTAATACGGTTATCACTTTTATGTACTTGACTTCCTCTTATTTCTAAACCTTTATGAACATTACTTCTTGGACAAAGTTTTTTTATATCGTTTTCACTGTTCCCCATTCCACTGCCTTCATGGGTACAAAATGGATATATATTCTTGTCAGAGAAATCATAACTCTCTAAGAATGTCCATACACACATTGGCATCGTACCCCACCAGTTTGGAAATCCTAAATATATATTGTCATATTCTTCTATATGAGAAATTGTATTTATAATTTTAGGACGTTCCTGGTTGTTTAGTTCTTTTTTTGCGATTTCTGTGCACTCATAATAATGATAAGGATAATCATGTAATGGTTTGATTTCAAAAAGATCACCATGGATTATTTCTTGTATCTTCTCTGCCACAATCTTTGTATTGCCTGTTTCTAATACTTTAATTTCTCCATTCACATAGTTTTCTTTGTTATGTGAAAAATAAACAATTAAGTCTTTCATCATCTCTGTACATAATTATTATAAGTTAATTGAAAATTTAAACAATTTCACTTATTTATGAAATCAATAAGTAAAACTTATTAATATATACATGTGGTATAATGGAATAAAGTAGGTGATGTAATATGCTGTTGAAACAGTTAAAATACTATATTACAGTAGTGGATTGTCATAGCTTTACCAAAGCAGCGGATATTTGTTATATATCACAGTCTGCTATTTCACAACAGATTAAGGCATTAGAAAAAGAATTAGGAGTCGCTTTAATGATTCGAGAGAATCGTAGTTTTACTCTTACAGCTGCAGGTGATTATTTATATCGCCATGGTAAAAGCTTATTACAAGATTTTGAAAAAGTAAAAGAAGAAACAATTCGTCGAGGAGAAGATAATGAATTATCATTAAAAATTGGCTATCCTAAAAATTATGGAGGGCTTGAATTGCAGATGGCAATTAATCAATTTACTAAGATTTATCCAGAAGTTAAAATTTCTATTATTACTGGTAATCATGAGGAATTGTTTCATTTGTTAGCTGATGGTTTGATTGATATAAAAATATCGGAACAACGTAGAGCTTATAGTGATGAGTATGTCAATTATGAACTAAAATATAGTGATAGTTTTATTGAAATATCAGATCAGCAGATTCTTAGTCAAAAAGATAAAGTGACACGTGAAGACTTAAGGGAATTAAGCTGTATACTTGTAGCTTCTAAAGATTGTGAACAATCAGAAAAGGATTTTTACGAACATACATTACGTATTTCTAAGAAATTTATTTTTGCGGAAACACTGGAACAGGCTCGCATGTTAGTATTAGGCAATCGTGGCTTTTTACCAATTGATGCGATAGGAAATTTACAGGAACCGCTAAATGGCATAAAACGTATTCCTTTATTTCAAGGAGAAAAAAGAGTACAGAGAAATTATTTTGCCTGTTGGAATTCAGAGAAAGAAAATTATTATATTGTAGAGTTTGCGGACTTATTGAGAAAACTATTAAATACATAAAAAGGATTATGGTTATTTTGTTCCATAATCCTTTTGGTATCCTTGTCCCCAAACTTTCATTGCATCTAAAATTGGTTCTAGACTATAACCTAAATCTGTTAAGGTATATTCTACTCTAGGTGGTACTTCAGGATATACTGTTCTAGTTAGTAATCCATCTTCTTCCATAGAGCGAAGATTACTGGTAAGGACTTTTTGTGAAATGTTGCCAATAGAATTTTTTAGCTGATTGAATCGTTTTGTACCTGTCAATAAATCACGAAGAATTAAAATTTTCCATTTATTACTGATAAGTGTTAGAGTAGTTTCTACAGGACATGCAGGGAGTTCTTTTTTCATATTCATTCCTCCAATAGTATCTAAAAGGTGCCTATAGCACTTTTATGTGCCTACTTTAAATATATTACCTACAATAGTATTATAATTATGTAAAAGAAAATTGCAAGAAAATGAATAAAGGAGGATGTGTATGGAAGATATCTTATCTTGGATTATACAGGAAATACATACCGTTGTCATGGCTACGGTTGATGAAAAGGGATATCCTATTACTTGTGCTATTGATCTTATGTTAGCAGAGAATGATAAATTATACTTTTTAACCGCAAGAGGGAAGTCATTTTATCATCGTTTGATACAAAAACAATATCTTTCGTTTACAGGAGTAAAAGGGGATTCAACTCTTACTTCGATTGCCGTATCTTTTCAGGGAAAAGTAAAGAATATCGGACATGATAAACTAGATGAAATTTTTGTGAAAAACTCTTATATGAAAGAGATATATCCAGATAAAAAAGCAAGGGATGTATTAGAAGTTTTTGAAATTTATGAGGGAAAGTTAGAAGTATTTGATTTGCGTACAAAACCTATTCAACGTAAAACATTGATTATAGGTAATACAAAACAAAATATGAAAATTTACGAAGTACAATCATCATGTACAGGATGTAATTTATGTCTTCAAAACTGTCCTCAGAAATGTATTGATATAGAACATAAACCAGTTGTAATTAATCAAAAACATTGTCTGCACTGCGGAAAGTGTTTAGAAGTATGTCCTGAAAAAGCAATTATTAAAAAATCAATTATAGTAGATTAAGAGGTGGTTTTTATGACACAAGAAGAACGTTTAGTATATTTAATAAAGTATTTAGTAGATGAGCAGCCAGAATTAAGAAATATGCAGATTCCAGATACTATTCCTGCACAAAAGCGACTGCTTCGTTCTTTGATGAATATCCGATTACCATATGCTATATCTTCTAAATTCTTAGAAATACAAGATGCATGTTTAACTGAAGAATTGAATAATAAAGGTATTGTCTCTATAAAAGATATGACGCCTATAAAAAAGGATATATATTTATGGAAAGGGGATATTACACGATTGGAGGTGGATGCCATTGTGAATGCGGCCAATGATCAGATGTTAGGCTGTTTTATCCCATGTCATGGTTGTATTGATAATGCGATTCATTCTGCAGCAGGCATTCAGCTTCGATTGGCATGTAATGAAATGATGCAGGCTTTAGGGAAAAGAGAAGAAACAGGTAATGCCCAGATAACAGAGGCATATAATCTTCCTTCTCGCTATGTTATTCATACTGTGGGACCAATTATTATGAAGGAATTGAGTAAACATGATTGTGATTTACTTCGTTCCTGCTATCTAAGTTGTTTACAGCTGGCAGATGCAAAACAATTAAATTCAATTGCTTTCTGTTGTATATCCACAGGAGAATTTCATTTTCCTAATGAAAAAGCTGCAGAAATTGCAATTGCTGCAGTAGAGGAATATAAAAAAGAGACACAGTCTGAAATTGAGGTGATTTTCAATGTTTTCAAAGAAGAAGATGAACGAATATACCAAAGATTACTCAGATAATATACAAAGACTGAAACAAGCAATTCATGAGGCAGAAGTAATTCTAATTGGTGCAGGTTCTGGTCTATCTACAGCTGCTGGATTGACATATACCGGAGAAAGATTTGAAAAATACTTTTCAGATTTTATAGAAAAGTACGGAATACAGGATATGTATTCCGGAGGATTTTATCCCTTTTCATCATTGGAAGAATACTGGGGCTGGTGGAGTCGTCATATTTATATAAATCGTTATGATCAGGAAATACGTGAACCATATTCAATATTACTTGAGTTAGTAAAAGATAAAGATTATTTTATATTAACTACGAATGTCGATCATCAATTTCAGTTAACAGGTTTTGATAAAAAACGATTGTTTTATACACAAGGAGATTATGGTTTATTTCAATGTTCGAAAGCGTGCCATGATAAGACTTATGATAATGAAGAAGTTATACGTAAAATGATACAGGAACAAAAAGATAGAAAGATTCCAACATCTTTAATTCCTTATTGTCCGGTGTGTGGAGCACCTATGACTACTAATTTACGATGTGATGAATTTTTTGTAGAAGATGAAGGATGGAAAAAAGCATCAAACCGTTATGAACAATTCTTAAGAAAAGCTTCAAACAGAAAGATGCTTCTTTTAGAGTTAGGAGTAGGAGGGAATACTCCTGGAATTATAAAATATCCTTTTTGGAAAATGACATATCATAATGAAAATATTACGTATGCTTGTATTAATTATGGAGAAGCCATCGTGCCTAAGGAAATAACTAGGCAATCTATTTTGATCGACATGGATATAAAGAAAGCTTTAAAGGATGTTTCGGTATAAAAATTATTTATTTCTTTTGTGTAATAACATAATGCATAATATAATTGCTAAAAGTAGCATTAGTAGAAGAGGAAACAGAGTATTTATTGATATACTTGAGTGCAATAGTAATGGATATCCCCAAGAGGCAGGAAAAAGTTTTCCTATTAGTTCTAATGAAGAAGGAAGCAGATTTATAGGAAACATAATACCAGATAGAAGAATAGAAGGTAAAAAATAGAGAATAGAAAACATGGATGTCTTAGTCTGGTCTTTAACGGCTAAACCAATAATACTAGCAAAACTTAAAGAAACAGTAATAAAAATCATTAAAGAGTTAAAATATATTATTGGATTTGATGGTAGTTGAGCTTGAAATGCGATAGGCGCAATCAAATAGATAATCAGGCTCATGATGAATAAATGTAAAAATGCAGAAATAGTAGTAAGGACAAGACCTAGATATAATGGAACCCCATTTGCTTTATATACCTTCTTAATATCACTTCCATAAATCTCAACTAATGATGGAGGAAGACCGATGAATGCCCCCATTGTAACTCCAAAAATAGTCATTGTCTGTATGAGTGTGCTTTTTGCTTCAGGCATCGTATAGATAAAGATGTTTCCCATTAAAGCAAAGAATAATAAAGGAACAATATAACAGGTAATCAATAATGTCTTACTTCTTATATCTAGTTTCCATTGTAGGATAATACCATATAGAAATGCTTTCATGACTTATCCCCCTTTGCGATTTTCATAAAATGCTGTTCCAGGGAACCACGATTTATTTGTAGATCAAGAATCGTTGTTCCTTTTTCTTTATATTGTGTAAGAATAGTAAGTAAAAAATTACCAATATCGTCTGATTCAAAAGTATCTATTCCTTCATTTGTCTGTATAGATATATCATAATGTTTTCCAACACTGGAATTAAGCTGTTCAACTGAACCAGTAAATACGATTTTACCATCTGTTAATATAGCGATACGATCACATAAGCTTTCAACCTCTGCCATATCATGGCTGGAAAGAATAATTGTTTTTCCTTCTTTTTTTAGTTGGCGAATATAGTTATGAAGGGCAATTCTTCCTTCCACATCGAGTCCTGCTGTTGGTTCATCTAGAAAAATGATATCGGGATTTCCTAATAAAGCTAGAGCTAAATGTAGTCTTCTTTTTTGCCCGGTAGATAATTGATAGTATGACTTTTTATAGAAATCATGAATTCCAAGAGCCTGAAGCATTATAGGTTTTACTGTTACCTTATTCCAATATGCAAATAACTGAATTGCCTCTTTGGTTAGGATATGTTCTGGTAAAGAGGCAGATTGAAGCTGAATACCGATTTTACCATGGATATGAATCTGACCGCTATCATAGCTTCGCAATCCTTCCATACACTCTAAGGTAGTAGTTTTACCTGCACCGTTAACACCAAGTAAAGCAAAGATTTCTCCTTGATTTACTTCAAAGTTTAATCCATTTAATACTGTATGATGACCATATCTTTTTATTAATTCCTTTACCTTAACAGCCTGTCTCATTTCTTTTCCTCCTGAAATGGATTTACTTCTAATTTCGATAAATATATTCCTAAAGCAGGTTCAATAAATTTATTCGCAAGATCCTGTTTTTCTTTCCATCTTTTATCTAAGTTTTCAGAATTTGCTAATTCTATCAGTTTTGGAAGCATTGACATATCTCCTTGTGTAAAATCCATAATCATATTCCAATACGATTTGGCGAATTGTTGAGCTTCTTCACTGTCTGTAGAAATACCATCTTTATATAATTGAATGGCTTCTTCTTGTAGCTTATTAAAATATTGCATAAAAGCAGTCCCACTATCTTTATCAAAACGGCTGCGAATATGATTGAGCATTTGATCATCAAAGTGTTTGATTAACCAGTAATATTCATTATTCATTTGAAGATTTACAATGATATCAGCATATTTTTTAAAGTCCACACTTTGCATTTGTACGACTTCTTGTTGAAGAGCCCTTAATTCTCTTAATGATTCTGTCAGTTTTGCAATTTTTTCTTGAACAGCGCTTGCTTGCTCATCTAAGATATTGATGATCTCGTCAGGAGTATCCAGTGGTAGAATTTTATTTTTAATGTCCTTCAAAGAAAAACCTAAATGCTTTAATGATAAGATCTGGTGTAATTTAATAATATCTTTATCGGTATATAAACGCCTGCCACCTTCACTTATCGCAGAAGGAGAAAGTAAACCTTCTTGATCATAATGCTGTATTGTTCGAACGGTCACATCCATTTTCTTTGCCAATTCACCTATCGTCATATATCCCTGAGGTATCGCTTTTTGTTTTTCCATTCGTATCACAGTCCTTTCTATCTTAATCTATAGGAATGGATTGTATTCCTTATTTATAGTATAACTTGATACGTAACGTCACAAGCAAGCGATTTTATAAACAATTACTAAAATTTTTATTGAAAAGTGGAATAATGAAACCTAGTGAACTAAAATAATAAGTAGTTAAAATGGGAGTGATTTTCATGTGGATTTTGTTTGCATTTGGTTCAGCTTTCTTTGCGGGAATAACTGCTATTCTTGCGAAATGTGGAATTCGTAATACAAATTCCAATGTAGCTACTGCTATACGAACGGTTATTGTTTTTATCTTTTCATGGATTATGGTAGGAATTGCAGGTTCATGGAAGGATATAGGGCAAATTTCATCTACAACATTTATATTTTTGATTTTATCAGGATTATCTACTGGTGCTTCCTGGCTTTTCTATTTTAAAGCATTACAGATAGGAAATATCAATAAGGTTGCGGCAGTGGATAAAACCAGTGTTGTATTAACGATTATATTATCATTTATTTTCTTCCAGGAGCCTATTAATCTTTATAAGATTATAGGGATCTTAGGTATAACAATAGGAACCTATATGATGTTAGAGAAAAAGGAAAGTAATGTAGAAGAAAAAGGTAATCGCTGGTTTCTTTATGCAATATTATCTGTGATTTTTGCGAGTATGACGACCATTTTAGGTAAAATCGGAATTACTGATATTGAGAGTAATCTAGGAACAGCAATACGTACTAGTGTTGTCCTAATTATGGCTTGGATGATTGTCTTTATTACAAATAATCAAAATACACTAAAACATATTCCGAAAAGGGAATATATCTTTCTTTGCTTATCTGGTTTAGCAACAGGTTGTTCATGGCTATGTTTTTATAGGGCATTACAGATAGGACCTGCAAGCTTAGTAACACCGATTGATAAATTAAGTATAGTGGTTACGGTTGTATTTTCCCATTTGGTTCTTCATGAAAAAGTAGCTAAGAAGGCTTGGATAGGTTTATTTTTCATTGTATCTGGAACACTATTGATGCTGTTTTATTAGATGAACCGATAAGAGGAATGGATGAAAAAAGTAAAAGAATATTTTCAGAATTAATTAACAGTCTTAAAGAACAAAATAAAACAATTATAATAGCTTCACATGAACCTTTAAGAGATTTGATATTTGATGAAATATATATAATGAAAAATGGTAACCTAGAAAAGCAAGAGTAGTTTTTAATGGATACTGTCGTAATAAAAAAGCTGTAATTCAAAGATTGTGAATTACAGCTTATAGTTATATACAATTATTTCTGTTTTGGTTTAGGTAATATCAGATTTAGTATGATTGCGGTTATAGTCGCAAGTACTACTGGTGATTTACCAAATACTGTTGTTACCCATAATGGGAAAGTAGCTAAAGATGCAGATGCCTGTGTAACTCCCATTCCTAAAGCTACTGCTAATCCAACAATAGAAGTGTTGCGATAGTCTAATGGCTGTGATGCAATTAGTTTCATACCTGTCATCGCAATTGATGCAAATACTGAGATTGTTGCTCCACCTAATACGCATTGAGGAATGGTTGTTAGAAGTGCTGATATTACAGGAACAAATCCAGCAACTAGAATAATGCAGGCAGCTATTCCTAATACACAGCGGTTCACTACTTTTGTTGTAGCTACGATTCCAACATTTTGAGAGAACGTTGCAGTTGGAAGACCACCAAAGAATGAACCAAGGATATTAGTTACTCCATAAGCAATAATTCCACCTTGTAATTCATCATCTGTAGGCTGTCGATCTAAGCCGCCAGTTGTAGTAGCTGAGAAATCTCCAATTGCCTGAATAGAATTAATTGTAAATAAGATAATAAATGTCAATATTGCAGAGAATTCAAATTTCATTCCAAAGTGAAGCAGCTGTGGTGCTTGGAATAAAGAAGCTTGACTAACGGATGATAAATCGATCATTCCAAAGCATGCGGCTATTATATAACCTGCAATAATACCAATTAGAATAGAAGATAATTTCCAGATACCTTTCGCAAAATGATTTAACCCAGTAACAATAGCTAGTACGATAAAGGCAATCAGCCAATTTTGCCATGAACCATAGTTTGCGGAAGATGTACCTCCTGCCATGTAATTTACTGCGGTAGGATATAAGGATAATCCAATTGTAAAGACTACAGTTCCTGTTACGATAGGAGGGAATAATTTACGTAGTTTTTTAATAAAGATTCCTACTAGAATTGCCGCAATACCACCAATTAACTGTGCTCCTAAAATAGTCGCAATATCATAAGTTCCCGCAATTGCCTGCATACTAGGTAAATATGCAAAGCTTACTCCCATGATGACCGGTAGACCTGATCCTAGCTTTTTTCCAATAGGGAATAACTGAATCAAAGTTGAAATTCCCGCAATCACAAGGGCAGCTTGTACAAAAATAACCTGATCATGAACTCCTAGTCCTGCCACCTGTGAAATAATAATAGCTGGCGTTACACAGCCTACGATCATAGCCACTACATGCTGTAGCGCTAAAGGAAACGCCTGCTTAAGTGAAGGGATTCCGTTAAGCTCAAAAACGGACGCTTTCTCATTGTTTTTCTTCATAATTTCTCCTCTTTTTGTTCAATGTAAAAATAATGTTAATTTTTACTATGTAAGAGTATCATATTTGTTTTTATTTTTGAAGATAAAAATACAAATAAATGAAAATTATATCAGATAATAAAAAGAAGTATTTCGCTTTTTGGTTTGCGTAATACTTCTTTTTATGTAAAATCTAGTATTATGTATTTTTAGGTCGTTCTTCATAAGGGCATAAAATCCCATATGTGGAATAAGTTCTTACTTTCTCCATAAATTTTTCTAATACAAATGATATTTCTTTATTTTTTCGATAACATAGATAGAAATGACGTTTCCAGCTACAATCTTTAATTGGAACAATTTTAACAAGTTTTTTATCAACATCTTCTTGTAGCATACGAGCTGACATGATGGAAACTCCATAGTTATGAATAACAGCTTGTTTAATAGCTGAAAAACTATTACATTCCCAGGTAGAATGAATTGGTAAATGATGTACAAACATATAGTTTTCAAACATTTCACGTGTTCCGCTTCCTTTTTCGCGAAGAATTATATTTTCATTTTGAAGTTCTTTTAATTCAATGTAATCACGTTTTGCGAAAGGATGGTGTATACTGCAGAATAAGACTAGACAGTCATTGATTACAGATTCTACATGTATATCATTATTTTTTATAATACCTTCTACAAGGGCAACTTCAATTTCATTGGACATAAGCTTTTGTTCAATTGCTTGCGTATTATTGACTTCTACATGTAATTGCATATCTGGGAATTCTTTTTTAAATTCATCTAAAAGGGAACATAATATTGTACTACCAATTGTTAGGGTTGCGCCAAATCGTAGACTTTCGATATGGGCAGCGTTATTGATGGCAGTTGTCATATCATCAAGATTTTTAATAATGGCATTAGCATATTGATATAAAACCTGGCCTTCTTTTGTAATGAGCAGTTCTTTTGGATGACGCTCAAATAGTTTAATTCCATACTCTTTTTCTAGCTCAATGATATTTTGAGATACTGTAGGCTGTGAGATATATAATAGTTTTGCGGCTTCACTCATTTTTTTACAGTCTGCCACAACAATAAAGATTTTTAAGTGTCGTAGGGTAATCATAACGTCCTCCAAGGGTAATAAATTAAATAGATTATAAATTCTGGTCTTTCACAAATTGATAAAAAGCATCTTCTGCTTGTTTATTTTTTTGAGATATAGTTCCAACAGGAGCACTATATACAACGAATTCTTCATTTCCATCTATTCCGATTATTTCATCACAATATGGATTATCAAATGCCGCAACAGCACATGCTCCTAGTCCTAAAGAACTGCATGCCAGATATAGGTTTTGTCCAACATGTCCTGCATCGATTAGTGCAACTCGATGTGCCATGATTCCATAGCGCCATTCACATCGTGCTGGAATACAGGTCCAATAAAATACAACATCAGCTTTTGTGCTCCATGTTTGATTGCATAAACTTTTATTTATAACATCTTGAATGTTGTTTAGTTTTTTTATGAATTCTAATTCATGTGTCATAGGTAAATAATGATATAAACCTGGTTTTAAAGATTCACAATTTTGGATAATTAAATAGGTTTCAAAAGCATGCCTTGCCCCTCCTGAGGGAACTGTACGAAGCGTAGCATATTTCTTCCCTCTAATATCTAAAATACCTTGTGTACTCCACAATAAAAAAGATAATTGTAGTAAGGATATTCCTTGTTCAGTAAAGATACGTGAGCTTTTTCTTTTTTTTATAATTTCAATAAAGTTGTTTTGTAGTGATAGGTCTTTAAAGTTTCGTGGTAATTGAATAGGTTCATGATCACTCATACGTTCTTTGACTAAAGGAGGCTGTGGTTTCTTTAATTCCTGATCAGATACAAAGTCTTCTCTTTCATTATGGTGCATAAAGGCTCTGCCAATGTTTATCATTTTGTTGATTTCTTCTTGTTTCATAATACTTATCCTTTCTTTTATTTAATGGATTTTATTTGGAAAAATTATAATAAATTCGTAATTTTTAAAATTATAAGGGAAAAAACTAAAAGGAATTCATATATTAATACTTAAGTGGTATTGGATTTTCTAATACCTATGATTGAATTTTACTATTTTGTTAAAAAAATATCAAGTGCTATAATATACTTGTGAAATCCATCACAGATGGAAGAAAGGAAAAAAGACATGAAAATTTTAGTTGTTGGTGGAGTAGCTGCCGGTACCAAAGTAGCTGCAAAATTGAAACGTGAAAATCGAGATGCAATGATTACTGTTTTTAATAAGGGAAAAGATATTTCCTATGCGGGCTGTGGTCTTCCTTATTATGTAGGACATGTTATTGAAGATAAGGCAGAATTGATTGTAAATACTCCACAAAAGTATGAGAAGCTAACTGGTGTGCAAGTGTGCTGTGAAACAGAAGTAACATCTGTAAATCGTGATGAAAAGTCAATCTGTGTAAAAGATTTAAAAACAGGTGAAGAATCTGTTCATACGTATGACAAACTTGTTATTGCGACAGGAGCAAATCCAGTACAGCCTCCAGTTGCTGGAGCAGATCTGGAAAATGTTTTCTTTATGCGTACACCAGATGATGCGATTGCATTACGTGAAGTGATTGATGGGAGCGATATCAAGCGTGCTGTTGTTGTAGGTGGAGGGTACATTGGTCTTGAAGTTGCGGAAAACTTACATGCGAAAGGTATTCGTACTGTCGTAATTGATATGGCTGAACATGTACTTCCAGGATTTGATGCAGAGCTTTGTGAAAAAGTCGAAAATCATTTAGCAGATGAAGGCGTTATGGTGTTTACTTCAACTAAATTAGAAGCTTTAGAAGGTGATGGAAAAGTTGAGAAAGTCATCACAGATTCTCGTAAATTTAAAGCAGATTTAGTTGTAATGAGTGTAGGTATTCGTCCAAATACAGCATTTCTTGCGGAGAGCGGTTTAGAAATGTTTAAAGGGACAATTCTAACAGATGCTAATTGTAGAACTAATGATCCAGATATTTATGCAGTAGGTGACTGTGCAATGGTTCATAATGCAATCACAGGAAAACCTGTCTGGTCACCAATGGGTTCAACTGCTAATATTGCAGGACGTTTAACCGCAAGAAATATTAATGGCGAGGATGTATCTTATCGAGGAGTTTTAGGTACAGCTGTTTGCCATTTACCTAATATGAATGCAGGTCGTACAGGATTAACAGAAGCACAGGCAATTAGTGAAGGCTTTGATCCTATCAGTGTAATCAGTGTTACGGATGATAAAGCTCATTATTATCCAGGAAGTGCACCGTTTATTACTAAGATGATTGCGGATAAGACATCAAAAAGACTGTTAGGACTTCAGGTTCTTGGAAAAGGTGCAGTCGATAAGATGGTGGATATTGCAGTAACTGCCATCATGCTGAAGGCTACATTAGATGATCTTGTGGACTTTGACTTTGCATATGCACCTCCATTCTCAACTGCCATCCATCCATTTGCGACGACTTTAAATATTCTAATGAATAAAGTTAGCGGAGCATTTGAAACTGTAACTCCAAAAGAGTTAAAAGAAGGTGCAGCAAAAGGCTATACATTAATTGATGGCTGTCTGAGTCCATCTATCGAGGATGCACGTTATGTAGAATTAACAGATGTAGATGGTCCAATTGATGGACTTGCATTAGATGAAAAGATCCTGCTTGTCTGCAATAAGGGAAAACGTGCATATTTATTACAGAATCGATTAAAAGGTTATGGTTATACAGGGACAAAAGTTCTTGAAGGAGGAATTTTTGTGACAGAGCCAGATACTATTAAAGAAAATATTTAATCATATATTATTGGGAGGAAATAAGATAATGGCAACAACATTAAAACCGGAAGATATTAAAAGAGTGAAAGCTCTTGGATTTCTAAATCATAAAGGAACAGATAATTTCAATGGACGTGTAATTACGGTAAATGGTCGTATTACTGCAGCACAGGCTATTCGTATCGGGGAAGCTGCAGAAAAATTCGGAGATGGACATATGATGTTCACAACTCGTTTAACTGCGGAAGTATCTGGAATTCCTTATGATAAAATCGAAGATTTCCGTGCTTATCTTAAAGAAGCAGGTCTAGTTACAGGTGGTACAGGTTCTAAAGTTCGTCCTGTAGTAGCTTGTAAAGGTACTACTTGTCAGTATGGTCTATTAGATTCTTATGCGTTATCAGAAGAAATTCATGAACGCTTCTATGTTGGATATAATGATGTAAAACTTCCACATAAATTTAAAATTGCAGTTGGAGGATGCCCTAATAACTGTGTTAAACCAGACTTAAATGACTTAGGTGTTATTGGTCAGCTGATTCCTAACTATGATGAAGATATGTGTAATGGATGTAAAAAATGTCAGGTAGAAAAAATTTGTCCTGTAGGTGCAGCTAAGTTAGAAGATGTACTAAAAATTGATAAAGATATCTGTAATAACTGTGGTCGCTGTGTATACAATGAACCATGTCCATTTGATGCTATTGATGGAGGAACTTATGGTTTCAAAGTAGTAATCGGTGGAAGATGGGGTAAAAACATTGCACAGGGTAAAGCATTGAATAAAGTTTTCACTACTAAAGAAGAAGTTATGGATGTAATTGAAAAAGCGATTTTACTATTCCGTGAGCAGGGAAAAACGGGAGAACGTTTCGCACAGACAATTGAGCGTATCGGATTTGAAAATGTTGAAAAACAGCTGTTATCTAATGATATATTAGAACGTAAACAGGAAATCTTAGATGCTCAGCTACATATGACTGGTGGAGCAACTTGCTAATTATTGAGTTAGCACATAATAACGGGAAACTATAGAGAAGATTAAAGAGGGAAAAAATCATGAATTCAAATACAAAAAAATATGGAGCTATTATCTTATGTTTAGTTATAGGATATTTAGCTACATATTCAACAGATGTACAGACTTCCATGCTGGGACGTGTTGTGATGGGAGGACCAATGGTAGCTCTTTTGGTTTCTATGATTATCTGCAACATTGTGCCTAAAATCGATAAAGATTTTAAAGCAGGAACAACTTTTGCTTCTAAGAAATTCCTAAATTGGGGAATCATTCTTACTGGAGCAACATTAAGCTTTGCGGATATTCTAGGTACTGGTGTAAAAGCATTGCCACTTATCATTTTTAATATCTTATTAGCATTTACAGTTGCCTTGTTTGTCGGGAAAAAACTTGGCGTTAGTGATAATACTTCTACTTTAGTAGGTGGAGGTACTTGTATTTGCGGTGGTACAGCAATTGCTACCCTATCTAGAATTATCAAAGCTCATGAACAGGAAATTGCATTTGCGATGGCTGCAATCTTCTTGTTTGATACGATTTCAGCGTTCACTTATCCTTATATAGCAGATATGCTATCTTTAACAGACAATCAGTTTGCATTTGTAGCTGGAACGGCTATTAATGATACTTCATCTGTTGCTGGAGCACAGGCAACCTATGTAGCTATGCATAATCTTGGTGATTGGAGCGGTGCATTAAATGTTAAATTAGTACGTACTACCATGTTGATTTTCGTAGCTCTGGCTTGGACGATCATTATGGCAAATCGTGCAAAGAAAAATAATGAGACAGGAAATGGTGATTCTTTATTTGCTGTTGTGAAAAAGACATTCCCAATGTTTATCTTGTGGTTTGTTGTTATGGCAGGTTTAAATACCTTAGGAATCTTTGATTTTGAATTACTTGGTACTACTTGTGGATCTTTATTAGGAAAGATTTCTAAATTCCTATTTGCTTCAGCGCTTGCTGGTGTTGGTTTTAAAATCAGATTTTCAGAAGTATTCTCCAAAGGTATAAAACCAATTGCACTTGGTGGGATTACTTGGGCTTGTGTAGCTATTTCATCTTATGCATTTATCTTCCTGTTTGCATCCTATGTAGGATAAGATGTATAATAATCTGAGGTGAACATCACGTTCACCTCTCATTTTATCAATTAGTAGAAAGTAGGCATTTTCATGAACTTAGCAGTTATTGGGACAAATTTTTATCACAGCAGTATCGAAAAGCGAGATTTGGTTTCTTTTTCTGATACAAAAAAATTAGAAATGTATGAGCTTATGGATGATATTGGGATTGATTATGGGGTAATTGTTTCTACCTGTAATCGTAGTGAATTATATTTTCTGTATGAGAAAGAGGAACAGTTAGAACAGCTTCAGCAGGTATATTTAGATTTTTTTCATTTGAAGAAAGAAGATATTCAACTGTTGTTATATAAACAAAAACAGGCATTATACTATCTATTTGAAGTATGTGCTGGTATTCGTTCGCTTGTGATTGGCGAGGATCAGATTTTAGGACAGATGGTTGAAAGTATGGAATTTGCCCAAAGACAAGGTAAAATGAATAAAATACTAAATCGTATGTTTCAGGATGCGATTACCTGTGCTAAACAGATACGATCAAAAGTAAAAATCAGTGAACATCCCCTTTCTATCTCTTATATTGGTATTCAGCAGCTTTTATGCCATGGAGGTATCTCTGACAAAAGCATAATGGTTATTGGTGCTGGTAAAATGGCTTCTCTTGCTATGCGATATGTCTTCGAACAAAATCCAAAAGTAGTGTATAATGCGAATCGTTCTTTGAAGAATGCTATTTCTTTACAGGCAGAGTTTCCTGATTTAGTCTTATTGCCATTAGAGGATCGCTATGAAAAACTGCAGGAATGTGATATTGTGATAAGTGCTACTTCCTGTCCACATATTTTATTGAAAAAAGAATATATAGGAAAGCGAACTAAAGAATTAACATGTCTAGACTTGGCAATTCCTAGAGATATTGATCCAGCATTAAAGGATGATGATATGATTACTTTATTTGATATTGATTCATTACAGGAAATTGCTAATCATAATCTTAAAAAACGAGAAGAATTAGTAGAGATATCACGTAGTATAATTACTGATAAAGTAGAACAGTTAGAGAAATGGATTCTTTCTTCCCATGTAGATCATACAATTGCATCGTTACAGGAAAAATGTGATGAAATTGTCCATAGTACTTATGATTTATTAGAGCGTAAGCTAGACCTAAGTGAACGCGAAAAATACATTTTACATAAAACCCTGCATACTTCTATGTATCGGCTTATGAAAGAACCATTTCGTACTTTAAAACAATTAGATGAATCACAACAGACGCAGTATCAGGAAATGGTAAAACATTTATTTCAGATGGAAAATAAAGAATGAAGAAAGGAAAGTTTATGATGAATCCTACAAAAACATATAAAATAGGAACTAGAGGTTCTGCCTTAGCTTTAGCACAGACCAATTGGGTAAAGGCACAATTAGAAAAAGCATATCCAGATGATCAATTTGAAATCGTAGTAATTAAGACAAAGGGAGATCGTATACAAAATATAGCATTGGATAAGATTGGGGATAAAGGACTATTTGTAAAGGAAATTGAAAATCAATTATTAGATGGCAGTATTGATCTAGCTGTACATAGTATGAAAGATATGCCTTCACAGACAATAGATGGTCTTTGTTTTGCGGATGCCTGGGAATGCGAAGATGCTAGAGATGCCTTAATTCTTAGAGAAGTTTCTTCACTAGAAGAATTAAAATTAAATGCTCGCATTGGTACAGGAAGCAAACGTCGTGCATTTCAGATACAAAAACTAAGAAATGATATTCAGTGTGTTGGTATTCGTGGAAATGTAGAAACAAGACTTAGAAAAATGGAAGAAGAACAGCTAGATGGTATCATTATGGCGGTAGCTGGGTTACGTCGTTTAGGATTGGAAAATAAAATTACACATATCTTTAGCTGTGAAGAAATGGTTCCAGCTTGTGCACAGGGTATTTTAGGAATTGAGTGCCGAAGTGAAGATAAGGAACTATTGAAGAAATTAAATGCATTAAGCAGTGAGCAGGCAAAATTACGTTGTGATATGGAAAGAGCATACTTAAAGGCAATGGATGGTAGCTGTCATGTGCCAAGTGGAGCTTGTGTTCAGATGAAGGATGATCGGTTGAATTTCTATTGTGTACATGGTGATGAAAATGGAAATAATTTAATCCAGCTTCATTTATCAGGAAGTATAGAAGAAAAAGATCAACTCTTACAGGAAGCGATTAAGACAATAAAAGAAAAGAGGTAATCATATGGGGAAAGTATATTTAGTAGGTGCAGGACCAGGATCCATTGATTTACTTACCAGAAAAGCAGAGTGTTTATTGAGAAAGGCGGATTGTATCGTTTATGATCGTTTGATAGAAGATGCGATATTAGATTTGGCCATGGATGACTGTGAAATGATTTATGTTGGTAAACAAGCCGGAAATCATACAATGAAACAAGATGCTATATGTAATCTTTTAGTCGAAAAAGCAAAACAATATGATTGTGTTGTACGTTTAAAAGGTGGAGATGTCTATGTCTTTGGACGTGGAGGAGAAGAAGGAATTAAATTATATGAAAACCATATTCCTTTTGAAGTCGTACCTGGAGTAACTTCAGCTATTGCAGGACTGGCGTATGCAGGTATTCCGATTACACATCGAGGAATGGCTAGAGGATTTCATGTTGTTACTGCACATGATAAAGATGATAAACTAGCCAATATTGATTTTGACGCAATGGCTAGAACAGAAGATACTTGTGTATTCTTAATGGGGTTAAGTAAAGTTGGTGAGATTGCGGAAAAATTGCTGGAAGCAGGAAAGAATCCTAATACACCTGCAGCCATCATCTCTCATGCGACATGGATCAGTCAGCAGGTGATAGAGGGTACACTTTCTACCATTGATCAGATACTAAAAGAACACCCGCTTCTTTCACCTGCCATATTCGCAGTAGGCAATGTCATATCTCTACGAAAAGAGTTATCATTTTTAGAACAGCGACCTCTTCGTGGCTGTAAGATATTATTAGCTCATCCAAAAGGAAATGGAACAATGCCATCACTATTTCATGAACAAGGTGCGTTAGTAAAAGAACTATATACTGGAGAAATCCAATATAGAAAAGAAGCATTATCTGATCTTTCCCTATCTGATTATACACATATAGTATGTACTAGTCGCCATGGGGCAAAAGCATTGTGTGATCATATATACAAGAAAAGAATTGACCTAAGAAATTTATTAGGAATAAAACTATGCTGTGTAGGAAAAAAGACTGCCGCAGTTTTTGAAGAACATATGCTATATGCGGATATTATTCCAGACAGTTATGATGGAGAGTCTTTGGCAGACAGCATGGAAAAAGAATTAAAAGAGACAGATCATGTATTATTTTTAAGCGGAAAGACTTATCATAAAAAATTACGTGATGTATTAGAGACTAAGGCAAAGCTAACACATCGATTTGTCTATGAGAATGTTAAGATTGATGTGGATACCAATATAAAGTTATCCGATTATGATGTTATGGTATTTACTTGTTCATCAGCTGTAGATGCCTGTGAAGACTTATTAAGACAGGATCATTTACCATATATCATGTCTATGGGTAAAGAAACATCCGCAACACTATATAAATATGGTATAGAAGATATACATACCGCAAAAATATCAACAGCAGAAGAAGTTGTACAAATGGTTATAGATTACTGGAGGAATTAAAATGTTTTATCGAGGAAGAAGACTTAGAAAAAATGCCGCAATACGTTCAATGATAAGAGAAACTAATTTACATGTTGAAGATTTGATCTATCCTTTATTTTTAGTAGAGGGATTATCTGGAAAAGAAGAAATCAGCAGTATGCCAGGAATATATCGTTATGGATTAGATGCATTAGATGAAGTGGTTTCAGAAATTCATTCTGCTGGCATTCAAAGTGTATTGTTGTTTGGGATTCCTTTACATAAAGATAGCTGTGGCACAAGCAGCTATGATGAACATGGTATCGTACAGGAAGGAATACGCCGATTAAAAGAAATTGATCCAGACTTATATGTTATTGCCGATGTCTGTATGTGTGAATATACAGATCATGGACATTGTGGAATCTTAAATGAAAAAGGTGTTGTACAAAATGATATAACACTTTCTTATCTATCTAAAATAGCTTTATCATACGCAAGAGCAGGCGTTGATATGGTTGCGCCAAGTGATATGATGGATGGACATATCAAAGAACTTCGTCATGCATTAGATGAAGCAGGATACTATGATCTTCCAATTATGGGATATTCCGCAAAATATGCGTCTAATTATTATGGACCATTCCGTGAAGCTGCACAAAGTGCACCGGGATTTGGAGATCGTAAATCTTATCAGATGGATTATGGTAATGGGAAAGAAGCATTGCGTGAAATTCAGGCAGATATTGAAGAAGGCGTAGATGTAATTATGATTAAACCGGCTTTATCATATATGGATGTAATCAAAGATGCATCACTTCATTTTGACTATCCGATCTGTGCTTATAATGTAAGTGGAGAATACAGCATGTTGAAGATGGCTGTAGAACAAGGATTAATGAATGAAGATGTAATTTATGAAACCTTATTATCAATGAAACGTGCAGGAGCGGATATGATTATTACATATTTTGCGTTAGAAATTGCACAGAAACTGAAAGGAAGATAAATAATGAAATGGGAAACCTCTACAAAACAATTTGAAAGAGCACAAAAATATATTCCAGGGGGAGTAAATTCACCTGTACGGTCTTTTGCGAATGTTGATCGTGCACCTGTTTTTATCGAATCAGGAAATGGATCTCACATACTGGATGTGGATGGCAATGAATATATTGATTATATCAGCTCTTGGGGACCACTTATTTTAGGACATCAAAATCCAATTGCGAAAAAAGCATTGTTGGAGGCGATGGATAAGGGATTTAGTTTTGGATTACCAACAGTAGTAGAAACAGAAGTGGCACAGATGATTGTTGATGCTTATCCAGGTATCGATGAGGTAAGAATGGTTAATTCAGGTACTGAGGCAACAATGAGTGCTTTACGTGTGGCAAGAGGATATACAGGAAGAGATAAAATTATTAAATTTGAGGGCTGTTATCATGGACACAATGATGCATTATTAGTTAAATCTGGCTCAGGTACTTTAACTTTTGGAATGCCGACAAGCCCCGGAATTCCTAGCGATATTACAAAAAACACACTAGTATGTTGTTATAATGATATTGAAAATGTGAAAGATACTATTCAAGCTAACATAAATGAAATTGCGGCAATTATTATAGAGCCGATTGCGGCTAATATGGGACTTGTGGAAGCTGATCCGGCATTTTTAAAAGAATTAAGAGAGCTTTGTGATAAACATGGCATTGTATTGATTTTTGATGAAGTTATCACAGGCTTTCGTATGGCATTTGGCGGAGCTGCACAGTGGTATGGGATTACACCAGATATGGCATGTTTTGGGAAAATCATCGGTGGAGGACTTCCTGTAGGAGCTTATGGGGGTTCAAGAGCTATTATGGATTGTGTAACTCCAAAGGGAAATGTATATCAGGCAGGAACGTTAAGCGGGAATCCACTAGCCATGCATGTTGGCTTAGCACAGCTGACTTATCTAAAAGAACATCTGGGAATATATAATGAACTAGAAGAAAAAACGAGAAAACTTGCGAATGCTTTTCAAACAATCTTAGTAAACAATCATCTTCCTTATCAGGTAGCTCAGGCAGGTTCCTTAATGACTATATTCTTTACTGATAAAAAGCCATGTAATTTTGATGATGTAAATACTTGTAATACGAAACAGTTTGCGCTTTTCTTTAAGAAAATGATGGAAAAAGGAATTATGATGAGTCCATCACAATATGAAGTATTATTCTTAAATACTTGTCATAGTGAAGAAGATATACAAAAAACGATACAAGCATTTGAAGAAGTAATTCAGGAGTTATAATCATGAGTCTGATGGTTTCTCTTCATTTGAAAAATAAAAAAGTCTTAGTTGTTGGTGGAGGAAATGTTGCATATCGTAAAGTGAAACAGTTTTTATCAGAAGAGGCAGATATTACTGTAATCGCTCCAGACATTTTGGAAGAAATAAGAAACACTTCCGTAAAATGTATAAATAAAACGTTTGAAGTACAAGATGTAAACGGATTTGTTTTGATTTATGCAGCTACCAATGATGCTTTGGTAAATGCACAGGTTGTACATGCTGCAAATTCGATGAATATTTTATGCGGCAGTGCAACAGAATGTGAAGAAGTCAGTTTTTCTTCCCTCCAACAAAAACAGCTATCTCATGGACAGCTCGCAGTATCAACACAAGGCTTGGCTCCAGGTATGACAAAAGAAATGCTAATCGCATTTGAAGAAACATGGAAACAGAAATTTGAAAAAAAATTAGAACTGTTACAAACCATCAAGGATATGCTTCCTAAGCAAACTTACCGCAATATACGTAAAGTGATTTCTAAGTTTCCTTATGAAAAGCTTACGCAGGTTCATAATATTCTTATCAGAAAAAAAGTCATTGTTTACTTATATCATGGTGGAGCTGATGAAACAATTATTCGTAAAGATTTGCCTAGTTTTATTGATACATTAGGTATAGAAAAGGCAGTATGTATTCCTTGCCTTTGTGCAATCCATGCACAGAAACAGTATCAGAATGAATTTAAGGAAGAGTTTACGTTAGATGAAATTCTTCTATTAGCAAGTAATCTAGAGGAAGTATCCTTTATGTTTGAAATCGTGATGGTGCAGAAAGGAAGATATTATCAGAAATTATCTTCTATGTGTAATCAGTATGGAGAAATATTGCCTTTCTGGTTAACTTGTGAAATGATAGATAACTATGTATCAGAAACGTTTTCCAGATATCCAGATGAAGTTTGTGTATTTGTTCTGCATAGTAGAAATGAATATTTTCAATCTATCTGTCAGAAGTATCATGCAGTATGTATAGGTATAAAAGATGAAATAAATATAGAAAATAAAAAACTTCATATCATACCTGTTTTTATTACAAAAGGAAATCATATGAAATATGATGTTTTACATGGTAAGAACTCTTTGTGTGAACATTTAAGACAAAAAGGCTATCATATAACAATAGAAGAAATGGCTTTAATTGAACAAGATTGGGTAATTAAAGCATTTCAAGATCATGTAAGAGAATTTATAGACTATAAAAAATAAGAAGATTTATATCTTAGTCGATACAAATAGATATAAATCTTCTTTTTTAGATATGCTTTGTTCTTTTACCATGTTCTAAATGATAAGCATAGCTGAAATATAAACAGAATTGAGTGATCCATAAGAAGCCTACAGCTAATGGAAGTGTAACACTAATGATGTTTGCACAACTCATGATAAACAATATAAATAATAAAATAGGATAAATAGAATTCATGATCCTAAAGGAAAAATAACTAGAACGATAAACTTGGGATAATTCAGCTTCATCCATACTAGACATCCAATCTTTATGGAAGTTTATATCGAATACATCTCCCTTTTTTTCAGGAAATAAAATCTTTGAGAGAGTAATAATTTTTCTCTGCAGATAGGTTGTTAGTCCTGAAAAGATAATCATAAATAAGAATTGAACAAGTGTATACATAGTGGATTCGTCTAGAAAGTTTTTAAATCCTAAGGTAATGGTAATGAAAAAAAGTGGTGTGGTTAAGGTAATAAAGCCAAGAGAAAGACAAAGAAATTTATTCGCATCTTCAAAGTTTTTATCATTATCAATTCCTTTATGAATTTTAGTTTTACCTTTTTGAAAAAATATAATAGCTATGAATAATGAGATTATGATAGGTAACCAAACTAATAAGCCTAAATCAGGAATATGTAAATTTGTATCATCATGTATAAATGGAATGAAATAACCTAAAAATCCTCCTATTATCGCAAATAATAAAACAACTCCAAAATATTTAATCTTTTTCATCTTCTCTATCCTCCAAATAAAATATGTCTTCTACTCTACATTCAAAAACTTTCGCAAGCTTTAGTGCTAATGAAATTGAGGGATTATAATCTCCTCTCTCGATTAGACTAATGGTCTGTCTTGATACTTGAACTAAAGTACCTAATTGCTGTTGGTTGATACCTAGCTTTACGCGGTACAGTTTTACATTGTTTCTTAAAATCATAATCCTCCTTTCTATTATGATAATTATATTTGTCATAATGACAACTATCTTTGTCATATTTATTATATCATGACAACTATTGTTGTCAATAATAAAAGTGTAGGAAAGCATTTTAATGAAAGGTTAAGAGCATATGAATTGTATTTATCTCTAATTAGAGTAAAATGAGTGGTGTAGAAAGGAAAGGGAGATATCATATGGAAGATATCGAATTGAAACTTCTTATAGGGTTACATAGAGTATGTAATGAGATTGATCGCAGATCATCTCAGCTAGTTTCTAAGTATAATCTTAGTTTAGGGCAATTTGCAGTTTTAGAAGCCTTGTATCATAAAGGAGATTTAAGTGTTGGTGAAGTCCAAAGAAAGATATTAAGCAGTAGTGGTACAATGCCAGTAATTATAAGAAATTTAGAAAAACGAGGATATTTAGAAAAAACTGTAGATGTGATGGATAAGCGTAAAAATATTCTTCATATAACTGATAAGGGAAAGAACCTGATGAAAGTAATCTTTCCATTAAATAAAGAATTGATTAAAGAAGCTATGTCAAGCTGGTCAAGAGAAGAACAGGAATTTATGTTGAAGACATTGAAAAAATTTGGAGAGTGAATAAAATGGAAAGAGAAATAATAAATTTAGTAAAAGGATATCAGACACAAGATGGTGCAGGGGTAAAGCTTGTACGTGTATTGGGTAATGATACGATAGATGGCTATGATCCTATTCTTATGCTAGATTCATTTGACAGTACAAATCCGGAAGATTATATCGCAGGATTTCCAATGCATCCGCATCGTGGAATAGAAACAATCAGTTATGTCTCTAGCGGTAAAATGATGCATCGAGATAATTTAGGCTATTCAGATACAATAGAAGATGGCGAAGTACAATGGATGACTGCAGGTTCAGGTATTTTACATGAAGAATTGATACCACCATCTAAACACATGCTAGGAGTACAGCTATGGCTGAATTTACCGGCAAAAGATAAAAGGGCAGCTCCGCAATATCATAGTATCAAGAAAAATCAAATTAAAGATATACCATTTGATGGCGGTTTTATACGCTTATTGGCAGGTAAATATAAAGAAGATACAGGATTTATGAGCCAGTATCTGCCATTTGATTATTATGATATTCATTTACAGGAAAATAGTACAATTACTATTGATGTAGAAGAGCATCGTTCCATAATGCTGTTTACATTAGTAGGAGAGGCTATAGTTGGAAATACAGTTATTTCTGAAAAAACAGCTGCAAAATTATCAAAAGGAAATAAAGTTACGATTCATAGTAAACAGGGAGCTCAGGTATTATTTATGAGCAGTACTGCTTTAGAAGAACCGGTTTCCTGGGGTGGACCTATTGTAATGAATACACCAGAGGAATTACAGAAAGCATTTGTAGAATTAAGAAATGGAACATTTATTAAATAAATATACTGTCAGGAGGAAAAAAATGAAAATAGTAGAATCTTTAAAAGTACGTAGATCATATTATGAAATAAAAAAGGAACTTCCAGTTTCTATGGAAGAAGTGAATCATATGATTCGAGAACTAACAGAACTAGTTCCAGATGCATTTAATATGAAAAGCAGTAGAGTAGTTGTTGTGGAAGGTGAAATGCAGGATACATTATGGGATACAATTTATGATGTGTTTGAAGGAAAAGTTTCAAGAGAAAAGATTGATAGTTTCTCTAATGGGGCAGGGACAATCCTTTATTTCTATGATCGTTCTGTAGTTAAAGCAATGCAGGAACAATTCCCTAGTTATGCGGAGAATTTTCCAGTATGGGCAAATCAGGCAAATGGAATGCTGCAGCTGGCAATCTGGAGCGGTTTACGAGAATTAGAAATTGGAGCTTCTTTACAGCACTATAATCCAGTGATTGATGAACGTGTTAAGAAACTGTTAGAGCTTCCAGAAGAATATGTGTTAGTAGCACAAATGCCATTTGGAGGAATTGTAAGGGAACCAGCATCAAAAGAAAAAGAAGATATAAATAAACGAGTAAGAATTGTGAAATAAATTTTCCTCAAGGTGATTGCTTTGAGGTTTTTTTACTTTGTTTCCTAAGTGACAGGAAATGAAATATTTGTGAAAAAATAGCTTTTATATTAAATTAGTAAAGGAAAAAGAAAGAGAGGAGATTGAATTTGGAAGCAATTCAAAGAGTATTGCAGAAATGGTTATTTCCAATTGCACAAAAATTGGAAAAGCAAAAACATCTGCAGGCAGTGAAAGACGGGGTTATAGCGATTACTCCTATGGTTATTATCGGTTCATTCTGTTTAATACCTGTAGGCTTGGGAAATTTATTTGGTGGAGCATTTGGTGATTGGGTCAATGCTCATTCAGCAATTTTTAATTTTCCTACTTACTTTACGACAAACATTATGTCATTGTTCTCAGCATATTTTATTGCGGAATCTTTAGCAAAAAGATATGGAATGAAATCAACCGCAATGTTGGGTGTATCTGCGGTATTAGTACAATTGATTCTATGTGTGTCTATTGGTGAAAATGGTGTTTGGGATATTTCATCCTTAGGAGCTGAAGGGATATTCGTAAGTATTGTTGGTGGTTTACTTGTAGTTGAAATTTCTCGAATGATTGAAAAATATCATTTGACGATTCGTATGCCGGATAGTGTTCCTCCAATGGTTGCGGAAAGCTTTTCTGCTTTAATTCCAATTGCAGTTGATGTAGTTTTGGCTTCTGCAGTTGCAATGTGCTGTACTACATATGCAGGGACTACATTCCCAAAAATCATTATTTCTTTATTAGCACCAGCAATTAATTCTATGGATTCTGTGTGGGCTGTTGCGATTATTATTTTCTTAACGCAGCTATTATGGATGTTTGGTTTACATGGTGCTGCAATCACTCAAAGCGTTTGGGCTCCATTTGCAATTTCTTATGCACTTGAGAATGCGAATGCAGTTGCGGCTGGAGCAAGTCCTGAACATATCTTTACATTTGGTTTCTATTTTGGGTTCTTGCAGGTTAGTGGTTCTGGTATGACTTTATTATTGGTATTGATGATGTGTCGTTCAAAAGCTAAGTCTTTAAGTTCTATCGGTAAGATTGGATTAGTTCCATCATTCTTTGGTATCAATGAACCGATCATCTTTGGTGTACCGATGATTATGAATCCTTTCATGTTGATACCATTTGTATTAGGACCAGTTATCTGTGCTATTATTTCTTACCAGGCAATGGCATGGGGATGGGTATCTTTACCATTAGGAGAAGCACCGGGTTTCCTTCCTCCTGGAGTTCAGGCATTCTTATTAACAATGGATTGGAAAGCTGCTGTTCTTGCAATCTTTAATGTTTGTCTAATGGGATTGTTCTATTATCCATTCTTTAAAGCTATGGAAGCTGATGAATTACGTAAAGAAAGAGAACAGGAAAAATTAAAAAAAACTGAGATACAAAATGGTTAATAAACATATTTCTATGTTAAAATTTATATAGAAATGTGGGAGGCGATTTTGTGCTAAGTGAAAGACAAAAAAAATTACTTACTATTATTTTAAAAAATCCTAGAGGAATCAAAGGAGCAGAACTAGCAGAAAAAATACATGTGACTACAAGGACAATTCGTAATGATATTGCGGATATCAATATGACTCTTATGAATAGTCATTGTATGATTCAATCTAGTAAGCGTGCTGGATACTTTATAATGAAAGAAAACGTTGTGAAAATTCAGGAATGTCTTTCACTGATGGATGCTATTGATAGTAGGCAAATCGCCTCAACACCTATTGAAAGAAGATACTATTTATTAGGGCAAGTTGCACTGCATTCTAAAATCTCATTATTTGAGCTTGCGGATATGTTATATGTTTCTGAACAAACTGTTTATAAAGATGTGATGGCACTAATTCGTTTTCTAAAGGATACATATCATTTTTGTGAAATATCAGTAAGCAATGGAAATGTAATATTACAATGCGATGAAGTAGAATTGCGTTCATTATGCTATCGAATCATTAAAGATGAAATATATCTTTCTGATAATTTAGTCAATCTCCATTTATATCAATTAGTAAAAGAATCATATGACATTGAAGAGCTGAACGATATTACAGATTATATTGTCAGCTATTGTAAAGGTCATGATATAACATTGACAGATCGTATGATATTTGTGATATCCTGGATGATATTCTTCACTTTTGTACGGATTCAGAATGGAAGTTTACTGAAAAAGAAAATGGAGGTATTTCATCAAAATATATCATTGAGTACGATGCTAAAAAACTTAATTGATGATTTACGTTTTGATTTTAATGAAGATGATTGCAATTTATTACAAAACTATATAGAAACATTAGGTTTTTATAGTAATGATGATATATCAGATGTAGAAAGTGATGGAGTAGTAGAAGAATTTACAAGACAGATGAAAATAAAGTACAATTACGATTTTACGAGTATTCCAACACTGTACGATAACTTTCGTAATCATCTGAATTTAGCTATAAAACGATTATTAGTAGATTATCAGTTGAGTAATCCTTTACTTCAGGAAGTTAAGACAAAGTATTCATTTGCATATGAAATAGCATTGATGATTGCGCCTATTCTGTATGAAAAATATGGACTTTATATGTGTGAGGATGAGATATCGTTCCTGGCATTATATGTTATGCCTTTTCTTAAAATGCAGAATATCTGTCTGCGTGTTATTTTAGTAAATAGTGTTTTGCAAAGTTTTACAAGCTTTATTGAAATTTGGCTAAAACAAGAATTTCAAGACCACTTGAAAATAGTTGCGATTACACCACTATATTCACTTCAGGAAGAAATAAAAAAGACGGAGGCTGATTTGATTATTAGTACTACGTCGATAGATTTTACGCCAAAATTACCTGTAATTACGATTTCGTCTCTTCCAGGAATTAATGAAAAAAAGATGTTGGAAGAATTTATGGAAGGGCAAGCGGCTATATCAACAGGGATGAAGATATTTCGCGAAGTATTTTCTAAAGAAAAAATACTTTTCTTTCATGAAGATATAGTATTTGAAGAAGTTATAAAACAATGTGCTCAGAATTTAAAGAAACAAGGTCATATTGAAGATGATGAGTTGTTTCTCCAAACAACACTGTCTAGAGAAAAAGTATATCCTACACATATCAGTAACGGGGTATATCTTCCCCATCCGCTGATGAATCAGGCAATTCGCAGTGGTATTAGTGTAGGTGTCGTAAAAAAAGAAACGACATCGAAGGATGATAAGATAAAGCTATTCTTTGTGCTGGCGCAAGAGCCAACTATCAATAATGATATGATTTATATTTATAATCTCATAAATAAAATTGCAGTATCAGAAAAGTTAGTTAATGTCTTATTAGACTTACAGACATCACAGGAATTTATTGATTATCTAGAACGAATTATACAAATTATGTAAAAAAGAAAGAAGGATTGTTATGAAAATTTTAGTTGTATGTAATGCAGGGATGTCAAGTTCAATTTTAGTGAAAAAAATTATGGAGTATGCTGCAAGCATTTCAGAAGAAGCTATAGTAGAAGCACATAGCTCTGCTAGTGTAAGTGAACAAGTGGGAAAATGGGATGTTTGCCTAGTAGCTCCACAGATCATGTATGCTGTAGATGATATTAAAGGAAAATTAAATATTCCAACAGCAGCAGTCGATATGCGTGCTTATGCAATTGCGGATGGAAAAGCAGCATATGAACAAGCAAAAGCAATGAAAGGATAATATATGGTAGATTTAGAAAAGCTAGGACAGGAAGCAATGCAGATTATTGCTTATTCTGGAGTTGCTAAATCAAATTATATAGAAGCACTTCAATTAGCAAAACGTAAGCTATATAAGGAAGCAGCTGATAAAATTCAAGAAGGCGATAATGTAATTAAAGATGCCCATGAAAGTCATATGGAGCTTTTGCAAAAAGAAGCGAGTGAAAATACTCCTCAGGTATCAATGCTTGTTTTGCATGCAGAAGATCAGTTTATGAGCTGTGAGACGATTAAGCTTATGGCATTAGAAATTATTGAACTTTATAAATGTTTAGATGAACGAAAAGAGGTAAAATAGTATGGCAAAACAGATGTATGACCCTTGGTCTAAGATTACAACAAGAAATGGATATGCTTGTGATGAAGTTATTTCTGCATTGCAGAAATCCATTCGTCGAGGATTAGAAGAACAAGCTTGTATGTTCGCATATGAATTATATATTTCTTCTCCTCAGCTAGAAGAAAAAATGTGGAGAAGATTATTGACTATTTCTGTAGAAGATATAGGAATGGGAAATCCTATGGCAGCTGTAGTAGTAAATGCATTATCACAAATGCGATTAAATTTCGATTATTCTGATAATGATCGTACGATTTACTTTATTCATGCAATTCGTTACATGTGTCAAAGTGAAAAAGATCGTTCTAGTGATTTATTGAAGAATATTTGTATTAAGAGTTTTGCAATGGGAAAATTACCTGAAATACCTGATTATGCATTAGATAAACATACACAACGCGGGCAGGCTATGGGTAGAGACTCTTTCCATTTCTTAAATGAAGCAAGTAAAGTAATTCCACAAGCAAAAGTAGAAAATAACTATAAAGAACGCTATGCCGAAATATTAAAAGAATATGATCCGGAAAATGTAACAGATACTACATTTACTTTTAACGGGTGGCAGTTTTAATGGCAACTGCTCATAATAGCGCATCTAAAGAAGATATTGCGAAAGTAGTATTAATGCCAGGAGATCCGCTACGTGCCAAATATATCGCGGAGCATTATCTGAAAAATAGTATACAGTTTAATCAGGTACGCAATATGTTTGGATATACTGGTTATTATAAGGGGAAACGAATATCCGTTATGGGGAGTGGCATGGGATGTGCATCCATGGGAATATATGCACATGAAATGTTTTATAAATATGATGTAGACGTAATACTGCGTGCTGGTTCATGTGGAGCATATTCAAATGAATTAGATTTACAAGATGTTTTTGTAGTTGATAGTAGCTGGAGTCAATCAACATTTGCGCACACTTATAGCGGATATGAAGAGGATGTAGTGTATCCAGATAAAGATGTTTATTCTACAATCATCGATTGCGCGAAAGAACATGGTGTTATTTGTAAAAAGGGAAGAATACATACAAGTGATTGCTTTTATTATAAAGTAAAAGAAGATTTATCTGAAATTCGTGATCAAAAAGGCTGTCTTGGAGTAGATATGGAAAGTTTTGCGTTATTTCATGTCGCAAAAGAGGCAAATAAAAAGTGCGCTTCTATTTTGACTGTGAGTGATCATAGTTTAAAAAAAGAAAAGCTAAGTGCTGAAGAGAGAGAAAGAAATTTTGATCAGATGATTCAGATTGCATTGGATACTTTAGTTCAGTATGCATAATTTCAAGTTTGAGAAAAGACGTGTGAAGTTCCTGTATTAGAATGAATACGTCTTTTTATTTGTGAAAATATATTTCCGGTAAGAGCTGTTTGTTATTGTGTGATATATATTAATAGTACTTTTCCTAATACAAAGGAAAAGTTTTATTTGAGTAATGCTTAAGAATATCATATAGTAATAGCGTAGAAACAATCAGCATTTTCATTTATGATATACGTACATTTGTATAGCGATTATGAACGAGAGTAGCATAATGTTTCCATATGGAAAGTGAGGAATATTATGAAAAAGTACACAATTGCGATTATAGGTTCTGGTAGTGCCTATACACCAGGTATTGTGAATTCTCTTTTGGAACAAAGAAATCGCATACCTATCCAAAAAATTGTCTTTATTGACAATGATGAAGAACGTCTTCATATTACGGGAGACTTCATGGAGATTATGATTAAAGAGGAAGCTCCGGAGATCGAGGTCTTGATGACAACGGATCGTGAAGAAGGATTTAAAGGGATGGATTTCCTGCTTGCACAGATTCGTACAGGGATGCTGCCACAGCGTGTAAAAGATGAAAAAATTGCGATGAAGCATGGCGTTATTGGGCAGGAAACTTGTGGTCCAGGCGGATTTGCTTTTGCGATGCGTGAAATCCCCGCAATGATAGAAATAGCGAAAGATGTTGTGAAATATGCGCCGGATGCATGGATTATTAATTATTCAAATCCAACAGCAATCGTTGCAGAAGCAATACAAAGAGCAGTTCCAGAAGTTAAAAATATTTGTATCTGTGATGTACCGCCTTGGCAGCAATCAGACATGGCTAAAATTATGAAAGGAAATGTTAAGGATTATTCCTACCGTTATTTTGGATTGAATCATTTAGGATGGTTTACACATATGTATGATGCTCAAGGGGTGGATCAGCTTCCTGAGTTAAGCAAGTATGTAGAAAAAAATGGTATGTATACGGGAACAGCAACAGATGAGAGCTGGGCAAGAACGGCAAAACGTCAAAGTCAGTTTGTAAAACATTTCCCTGGAACTTTACCCGTGAGCTATTTACAGTACTATTATTATCCTGATGAAATGTTTGAAGATGAAGATATTAATTATACACGAGGAGAGTATTGTATTGATCATCGAGAAAAAGAAACTTTTGCTTTGTGCAGAGAAGGAGTAAAGAAAGGTACAGCTAAAGGAAATGATTTAAAGGATTCTATTCATGGTGATTTTATTGTGAATATTGTCAATGCCATTGTTAATAATACCAATGAGGAATTTATTATCAATGTTCCTAATGATGGAGTAATTCCTAACTTTACACAAGGAGCTATTGTGGAATGTATTGCGAGAATCAATGCCAGCGGATATCAGCCTTTAACAGTTGGGACGATTCCAACGTTCCAAAAGGGATTGATGGAAGTTATGAAAGCATATGAAATTCTGACTGTTGAAGCTTGTTTGGAAGGTAGTTATCAAAAAGCGTTAGAGGCTTTGACATTAAATCCGATTGTTCCATCTACACATGTCGCAAAAGCTATATTAGATGATTATATAGAAGCAAACAAAGAGTATTGGCCACAATTGAAATAAAAAACAAAGATACTGTAAAGAAAATCTTTATGGTATCTTTTTTAAAGGAAAAGGAGTGTTTATGATGCTAAAAAAGCTGCTTATGGTAATACTAGGTTCGTTTATTATGGGAATAGGTATTAGCTTAACGATTGCGGTAAATTTAGGAAGCGATCCAATGACAATGTTCTGGATTGGTGTATCAAAGATGTTGCATATTAGTGTAGGACAGGCTAATTTGTTAGTTTGTGCGATTTTATTGGTGTATGTTTTCTTTGCGGATCGAAAGCATATTCATGTCGGCAGTATTTTAAATCCAATTGTTATTGCGTTAGTTACAGATAACATGATATTTTTGAACTTTCAGGATTATTCCTATAGTATACGTATTATAATAATGATTATCGGATTGATTATACTTGCGTTTGGTATTGCATTTTATGCTCTTGCGGATTATGGGAAAGGAGCTTATGAAGCGGTTGTATTTACATTGTCAGAAAAAAGAAATTTATCCATTGGTGTTGTACGAACAAGTGCAGATATATTATTAGCGATTTTGGGTGTTCTTTTAGGTGCAACATTTGCCATTGGAAGTCTATTGGCAATCATATTTATGGGCACAAGTATTCAATTATGTATTAAATTTCTGCAAAGTTTATCTAATAAGCAAAAGGTTAAGGTTTAAAAAGCATCGTGAAGATGTTTTTTTTATATTGACAAAGGATAAATATCAATGTATCATTGTATTAGTAGATTAATACAATGATACATTGATATGAGGGAGTGATTATATGTTTCTTAAATTATGTAAGAATGAGTTAAAGAGTTCTTATCGGAGTTTTTTGGTTTTATACGCTATAATAATGATATCTGCAATATTATTAGATCTAAATGATGAAGGATTATTCTCTTCTATTATGGCAATAATTTATATAGTAGTTCTTATTGCGTTATGTATTATGTGCATAGTAGTTATGATAAGAAATTATCATGTATCTATGTTTACTCGCAATGCATATCTTACACATACTTTGCCGGTAAGTTCTACTCAGTTGTTACTATCAAAAGTTATTTGTAGTGCTTTTTGGTATATCATGTCTTCTATTGTCTTTATACTTTCGTTTGCATTTCTTGTTGTGAGAGCTCTTAATTTTGACTGGGAAGTTTTTTTTGATGGACTATCTAATATGATTGAAAATGGAGCATTAACAGAATTTCTTCTTTATTTAATTTTTATATTAATTTCTGCAATTGAATTTATCTCGCTTATTTACTTAGTTATGAACAGTGTACATACAAAATATATACGCAAATTTCGTTTTGTTGTAGGTATTTTACTATATATTATACTATCTTCTGTTGTCGATTATGTATTCAATGATTTGTTAATGTCTTTATTTGGCATTTATTCTACGAATTCTCTTATTACCTTTAATTATTCAATTACTGGTAATCTTATCTCATATTCTCTTGAAATGAAGGTATTCTTTTTCTCTATTGCTAAGTCACTGATCGTAAGCGCACTTTATTTCTTGGGAAGTAAATATATACTAGATCATAAGATGGAGATTGAGTAATGAATGATATTAAAGAAAAAGTTTTAGTTGTATTAATTATATTGTTATTCTCTTTCTGGTATATATTTACAGGTTATTTATTGTTGGATTATTTTAAAGTAGGGTGGCCAATCTATCTTACGGGTGGAGTGATTTTAGTTGTCATTATTGTTTGTGTATTACAGACAATAAAGCGTATGAAAAATGGGGAATATTAAAGGAGATGGTCAAATGGACTTTAGTGCAAATAAACCTATCTATCTACAAATAATGGATGAAATTAAAAGAAGAATTGTGAATGGGGAGTATAAACCTGGAGATAAAATTCCATCTGTTCGTGAGTTTGCACTTTCTTTAGGTGTCAATCCAAATACTGTACAAAGGGCTTTAAGTGAGTTAGAAAGAGACTCCTTTGTGGAAAGTGAAAGAACCATAGGTCGTTTTATCACAAGAGACGAAGGAATTATTGAAGAATTAAAAGAAGATGTGATACGATCTAAAATAGAACAATTTGTGGAAGATATAGAGAGTTATGATTATGATGTAGAAAAAATATTAATGATGTTAAGAGAGAGGTTGTATGATGGAAAAGCTGATTGAAATTTGTGGATTAAGTAAATCCTATGGAAAGAAAAAAGCGTTACATAATGTTGATTTATTTCTAGAAGGGGGACAAATTATTGGACTATTAGGTCCTAATGGAAGTGGAAAAACAACGTTCATCAAAATCTTAACCGGTCTTATTAAAGATTATGAAGGGATTGTGAAAATAGGAGGAAACAGCGTAGGCAAAGATACAAAAGCAATCATTTCTTATTTGCCTGATGAACCCTATTTTTCAGATTGGATGAAGGTAAAAGATGCGCTATCTGTATTTTTGGATATGTATGATGATTTTGATTTAGATCATTGTTTAACGTTAATGGATCGATTTCAGATTCATCAGAATGATCGTATAAAAACTATGTCAAAAGGGACGAAAGAAAAATTTCAGTTAGCACTAGTAATGAGTAGAAAAGCTAAAATTTTTATCTTAGATGAACCGATTGGCGGTGTTGATCCTGCGGCAAGAGAGGTCATTTTAGATACTATTCTAGAAAGTTATACTAGTGATCAGACTATCATTATTGCGACGCATCTAATAGCAGATATTGAACGGATTTTTGGAAGTGTTATTTTTCTCAAAAATGGAGAAATTGTCTTAAATAAAGAAGTGGAGGAAATTCGTCAGGAAACAGGAAAATCAATAGATGAACTTTTCCGAGAAGAATTTCGGTATTAAATGAACTAGCTTATTCTATCCAGTTATAGAATAAGTTTTTTCTTTTCAAGCTAGAGAATAGGGAATATAATAAAACTGTTAGTGAATAAAATGTTAGGAGGATAACAAAATGTATGATTTTGATAAAATTGTTCCAAGAAAAGGAACAGGCTGTATAAAATGGGATAAAGATTTTGATACAAATAAAGATATTCTACCTTTGTGGGTGGCAGACATGGATTTTCCTTGTAGTAAGGCAATACAGGAGGCTTTGCATAAACGTGTAGAGGAGCAGATTTATGGGTATTCCTGTGGCTTTGATGATGATTATCGTAACAGTGTAACCGGATGGTTTCAAAGACGTTTTGGATGGGAAATTGATCCTTCGTCTATTTTCTATTCAGGTGGAGTCGTACCAGCATTAGGTTATTTAATTGACATTTTAAGTGATGAAGGAGATGGAGTTTTAATTCAAACGCCGGTTTATTATCCATTTCAAAGAAAAATTCTTGCGAGTAAACGACGTGTTGTCAAAAATCCTTTGATTAATCATAATGGAAGATATGAAATAGATTTTGTAGATTTTGAAAAGAAAATGGCAGATGAACAAGTAAAAGGTATGATTTTATGTTCTCCACATAATCCTATAGGTAGAGTATGGACAAAAGAAGAATTAAACCGTATGGTTATGATTGCGAAGAAATATCACAAATGGATCATTAGTGATGAAATTCATTGTGATATAGTGAGAAAGGATAAAAAGCATTATCCGCTTCATACCATTGCGGAAGATTATCGAGACGAAATTATAGTCTGTACTGCACCTAGCAAATCATTTAATCTAGCAGGACTGCAAAATAGTAATATTATTATTACAAAACCAGAGTATCAAAGAAAATGGAAGGATTATGTTATGAATCGTTTGTCCTTAACCAGCTGTAATTCTTTTGCGATAACTGCTACAAAAGCGGCTTATAATGATAGTGAAGATTGGATGGATCAGGTAAATTCATACATTGATGAGAATATAGATTATGCATATGAGTATCTGAAAAGAGAATTACCTAATGCAATTGTTTCAGATTGTGAAGGAACATATTTACTTTGGGTAGATGTACGTAGCTATTGTAAGGACGCAAAAGAGTTAGAAAAGAAAATGCTGAGTCAAGGATTAATTCTTGATGAAGGATATTTATTTGGAGATGAAGGAAAAGGATTTGAACGTATTAACATGGCAGCTCCTAGAAGTATTATTAAGGAAGCATTGAAATACTTTGTGAACGTATTAAGATAAAAAGGTTTATAAATAGAAAAAGAATGTGAGGAAATTATGCGACGTTTTCAATTTTATAAAGTTGCTAGTGCAACTCCAGAGGTAAATATAGCTGATCCACAGGCAAATAAAGAAGAGATATTGAATATTATGTATGCTTTAGATAAGGATACACAATTGGCTGTATTTCCAGAACTATGTATGAGCGGATATACTTGTCAGGATTTGTTTTATGAAGATATTCTTTTAAATAAGATAAAAAAAGAATTTGAAGATTTAGTAATAAAAATGCCTGAAAATCTTCTTGCAGTTATAGGACTTCCTCTTGTGATTCAAAACAAACTATATAACTGCGCTGCGATTATTAGGAAAAATGAAGTGTTGGGAGTACAGGTAAAAACTTATCTTCCTTCCTATAATGAATTTTATGAAACAAGATGGTTTTCGAGTGCAAAAGAATTACCGCCACAGACCACGATAGAATTTTTGGGAAAACAGATACCTGTTTCCAATGATATTCTTGTCGAAGATAGAACTACGGGAGCTCGTATTGGAGTGGAAATCTGTGAAGATCTTTGGGTTCCGATTCCAGTCAGTACTAATCTAGCCCTTGCTGGCGCTAATATATTATGTAATTGTTCTGCTTCGAATGAAGGGATTGCGAAAGAAGCATATCGAAGAGACCTAGTCAATCATCAAAGTGCATGTACTTTCTCTGGTTATATTTATGCCAGTGCTGGTCCTAGTGAAAGTACTAGTGATCTTGTATTCTCTAATCATAATATGATTGTAGAAAATGGAAAACTGCTTGCCGAAACAACGTTAAAAGAAAAGAAAAAATTTATCATAAGTGAAATTGATTTAGCTCATCTAAGAAATGATCGTATTCACTTCAAAACAAGTTATGAGGAATATCGGAACTGTACTTTAGTTTCTATTGAAACTAAGCCTTTTACAGATATTCATTTATCAAGAAAATATGATCCTTATCCTTTTGTACCAAATACAAAACAGAAAAGAATCGAGCGTTGTCGTGAAATTTTAAATATCCAGGCACATGGTTTAGCAACACGTCTAAAGAAGATTCATGCAAAAGATGTAGTGATTGGGATTAGCGGAGGTTTAGATTCTACTTTAGCTCTTTTAGTATGTGCAAAAGCATTTGAGATCAATGATTTGGATACTAAGGGTATCCATGCGATAACTATGCCTGGATTTGGTACAACGGAACGAACGAAATCAAATGCACAGATTCTAATGGATTTATTAAATGTTGATTCTAAAGAAATATCGATTGTGAAAAGTGTAAATCAGCATTTTGCGGATATTGATCAAGATCCTGCACTTCACGATATTACATATGAAAATGCACAAGCCCGTGAAAGAACACAGATTTTAATGGATATTGCAAATAAATGTAATGGTTTTGTAGTTGGTACAGGAGATCTTAGCGAATTAGCCTTAGGCTGGTGTACATACAATGGAGATCATATGAGTATGTATGCAGTAAATGCGAGTGTGCCAAAGACTTTAGTTCGGTTTATTTGTGAAAGTGTTGCTCTTGATGCTAAAGAAAATCATAATGATGAATTGTATAAAGTATTAATTGATATATGTAATACTCCTGTTTCTCCTGAACTTCTTCCTCCAGACTCTAAAGGAAAAATTCAGCAGAAAACAGAAGAAGTATTGGGATCTTATGATCTTCATGATTTTTTCTTATATCATATGTTAAGGTTTCATGAAGAACCAAAGAAAATATATGAATTAGCTAAATTAGCATTTCATAATGTTGATCCAAAGGTCATCAGAAAGGCGATAAAGACATTCTATTCTCGTTTTTTTACACAGCAGTTTAAGCGTAATTGTATGCCAGATGGTGTTAAAGTAGGTTCTATTTGTCTATCTCCACGAGGAGATTGGAGAATGCCTAGCGATGCTTCAAAAAATATATGGCTAGAACAAATTGACTTAGTTTAATAAGAAAATATGGTTTTTAATTCAATAATTTTCCTTTTTCTAAAGTAGGAAGTGTGGTATCATATAAAAAGCAGAAAAGAGGGATGAAATGGAGTTAAAACTTATTGATTTAGTTAAGAAGATGGAAAATGATAATCCTGATCTTGTATATTTTGAGAATGGTCATTTTGTGATGAAACCAGTCTATATGAAGAAATCGAATGTTATTCAGATGGATATCTCTCTTCCTAAACCTTTACCTTTTAAGGTCTGGGATATTTTCTGTATGCGTTTAAAAAAGATTACGCGATGTGCGGTTGATCTAACAATTCAATGTGAAGAATCTACAGCTGATTTGGTAGAAATCAGTAATTATATCGAACACTTTGTTTCTTCTCATATGCAATTAAGAATCTTTCATGAATCGTTGCCTACGATTGTGGAACAGCGATATCTTGTATATCAGATTTATGATGAACTAGAACGCGATAAAGCAATACAACATAAACATTTACTGCAGGATTATTTACGTAAATGCGGTTTTCAGTTAGAAATTCATGTAGAAGAAATGAAGAAATCTGCACCGATTCCTACTGTTACTATGAAGAAAGAGGAAGCGCCAAAGCCTGTGAAAGTGTTTGAAGAAAAGAAAAATTATAATAAGAAACCAAAAGGCAAGAAAGGCTTAGATACTTATGTGCCTTTCTCAATAAAAGATATTAGTGAAGAGTGTTTTGGTATACGCATTCATGGAAAGATTTTTGAAACAGAGACACGTACATTACGTACTGGTCGAGATATTCAGATGTTATGGATTGCGGATGATGATGACGCTATTATCATGAAACGTTTTGAACGTGGAGCCGTCTCAAAAGAAGTTTTAAATGAGATTAAGACCGGAGATTGCGTTGTAGCATATGGAAAAGTAGAATATGATGCCTATAGTCGTGAACTTGTTTTTATGCCGGAAGTCATTGAAAAAGTTCCTGAAGTAAAACGTGTAGATGAGGCAAGTGAAAAACGTGTAGAATTGCATGTACACACAAAACTTTCAGAAATGGATGGCGTATGTAATATTGAAGAATATATCGATCAGGCTAATGCCTGGGGAATGGATGCCATAGCGATTACGGATCATTTAGTCGTTCAGGCTTTCCCTAAAGCACAGCATAAAGTTTCTGCGATTAATAAGGGCAGAGAAAAACCATTTAAGATGATTTATGGAATTGAGATGAATATGGTAGACCCTTCTTTACAGATCGTAAGAAATATCCAAGATATTGAATTGGAAAAAGGGACATATTGTGTATTCGACTTGGAAACTACAGGTTTATCTACTCGCTATGACCATATTATTGAGTTTGGCGGACAGATCGTAAAGGATCGTGCTTGTGTGAAAAGTTTACAGATGTTTATAAAGCCGCCTGTTGAATTAAGTGCTTTTACTACAGAATTAACAGGTATTACTCAAGAACATGTAAAAGATGCGAAAATATTTGAAGAATGTGTAGATGAAATATTAGATTTCATTGGAGATAGTATTTTGGTTGCCCATAATGCGACATTCGACTATAACTTTTTAAATGATGAATTAGCAAGAATTGGACGTCCTCCACTTACGAATCCTGTAATAGATACTTTGGATCTGGCAAGAAGCATGCAGGCAGATCGTAAAGGATATCGTTTAGGACAGATTGCACGTTCTTATGGTATTCGTTATGATGAAGAAGTTGCCCATCGAGCTGACTATGATGCGGAAGTTCTAGCACAGACTTATATGAGCATGCTGAATGATTTAAAGCATATCAAAAATCTTCAAGAATTACAGGACATGCAGACTGAAGAAAGTTTTCGTAAGGTTCGTATAAAGCATGTGACAATCTTGGCTAAAAATATGGCAGGATTAAAAGAATTATTTGAATTAGTAACATTATCTCATACTAAATATCTTGCCTATAATGGAAAGAGTACTACTAACATTGTCGCAGAACCGCGTATTTTACGTAGTGAGATAGAAAAACGAAGAATTAATGGAAACTTATTAATTGGTTCTAGCTGCTTAAATGGCGAAGTATTTGACATGGCTCAGACACGTAATAAAGAAACTTTGGAAAACGTGATGCAGTTTTATGACTATATCGAAATACAGCCATTAGAGAATTACCGACATTTAGTTGAACGTGATTCGATTGCCAGCATGGATCGTCTAAAAGAAATCCTATCTTCCATTGTTGAGAGTGCAGATGCTTTAGGTAAGATCGTAGTAGCAACTGGCGACTGTCATTATGTACATCCAAATGAGAAAATGATTCGTGATATTTATATCTCATCACAGGCAATTGGCGGTATTCGTCACCCGTTATATATTTATAATCAAGAGAAACGTAGAAAATTTACTGCTCCAGATCAGCATTTCCGTACAACGGATGAGATGCTGAAGGAATTTGCATGGCTGGGAGAACAGCGAGCATATGATATGGTCGTGAAAAATACCAAGCAGATTGCGGATATGATTGGAGAAGTAAAACCGGTAAAAGATCGCTTATATCCACCTGATATTGAAGGCTCTGATGAAAAATTAAGAGAAATATGTTATGAGAATGCGCATAAGAAATATGGTCCAGTGTTGCCTGAAATCGTTGAAAAACGATTAGAAAAAGAACTAGCAAGTATTATTGGTCATGGTTTCTATGTTGTTTACTATATTTCGCATTTATTGGTAAAGAAGAGCTTGAATGATGGATATCTAGTAGGTTCACGAGGTTCTGTTGGTTCTAGCTTTGTTGCGACAATGTCAGAAATCACCGAAGTAAATCCATTAGCTCCACATTATGTATGTCCAAAATGTCACTATGTGAAGTTTTATACGGATGGAAGTGTAGCGGATGGTTTTGATCTTCCAGATATTGAATGTCCACATTGTGGAGAAACAATTCGTGGAGATGGACACGATATTCCATTTGAAACTTTCTTAGGATTTGAAGGAGATAAAGTTCCTGATATCGATTTGAACTTCTCAGGAGAATATCAGCCAACTGCTCATGCCTATACAAAAGAGGTATTTGGTGAAGACCATGTGTATCGTGCTGGAACCATAGGTACGGTTGCGACACAGACAGCATTTGGTTATGTTAAAGGGTATGAAGAAGAAATGGGGATTGAAGGCAGTATGCGAAATGCTCAGGTTTTACATCTGGCAAAAGGATGTGAAGGGGTAAAACGTACCACTGGTCAGCATCCAGGCGGTATTATCGTTATTCCTTTGGATTTGGATGTTCATGATTTCACCCCTGTGCAATATCCGGCCAATAACCCTTATGCAGAATGGAAAACAACACATTTTGAATTCCATGATATCCATGATAATGTATTAAAGTTTGATATTCTTGGGCATGTCGATCCAACAGCGATGAAGATGCTGGAAAGAATGAGTGGAATTGATCCTACAACCATCCCTATGAATGACCCTGAAACGATGAGTGTTTTCTCAAAAGTAGATGCATTGAAAATTGATACTAGCAAGTCAACAGAAGTAACAGGTGCAGCAGGTCTGCCAGAGTTCGGTACTCCATTTGTTCGTGGTATACTAGAACTTACCAAACCGACTACATTTGATGAATTACTGAAAATATCTGGTCTGAGTCATGGTACGGATGTATGGCTTGGGAATGCGAAGGATCTAATTGATGATGGTACCTGTACACTAAAAAGTGTAATCGGTTGTCGTGATGACATCATGGTATATTTATTGCATAAAGGATTGCCTCCAAAACTTGCCTTTACTATTATGGAAAGTGTACGTAAAGGAAAAGGTTTAAAGGATGAATGGATTCCAGAAATGAAAGCCAATGGCGTGGAAGACTGGTATATTGATTCATGTTTAAAGATAAAATATATGTTCCCGAAAGCCCATGCGACTGCTTACGTTATGATGGCAATTCGTATTGCTTGGTTTAAAGTCCATCGTCCACAGGTATATTATTGTATGTTCTTCTCTATTCGATGTGATGCATATGACATTGAAACAATGATTAAGGGAGAACAGGCGATTCGCCGTAAGATGCAGGATATCAATGATCGTTTAAAGAATAATGAAACAAAAAATGATGTATCAAAGAAAGATAAAGATATCTATAATACTTTAGAACTTGCCTTAGAAATGGTTCTTAGAGGATATTATTTCACAAATATTGATTTAATGCGTTCAACATCAAAGGAATTTATAGTTGATCCAGAAAATGCAAATTATATTATTCCTCCATTCACAAGCATTGATGGCTTGGGAGAAAGCGTTGCGGATACTGTGGTGGAAGCTAGAAAACAAGGCCCATTCTTATCAAAAGAAGATTTATTAAGAAGAACATCATTAAGTTCTACCTTAGTAAAGAAATTAGAAAGTATGGGAGTCTTAGAAGGAATGCAGGAAGAAAATCAGATGTCTTTGTTTTAATATAAGAAAAGGAGTCTTGACGGCTCCTTTTTAGTTTATTCCACAGAGTATACCCAATTATCTTTTCGCTTAGAGGCATTTGGATATTCGCCATCTGCATAACCTAAGATGCAATGAGCAATTCCTTCATATTCTCCTTCAATTCCAAGACTATGTAACCATGCTTTCCATTCCGGCATTTCAAATTCTTCCTTTGCTCGATGGATCCAGCAGCTTCCAATGCCTTTATCATGAGCTGCAAGCATTAAATTTTCCATTACAAGACTTCCATCATAAATATAAGTAGGAGAAGTTTTATCAGCTAAAACTACTAAAACAACGGGAGCTCCATAAAATGGATCAAAGGATTCTTCCCAGCCACCGATTTTTGCATTTGTTTTCGCAAGATTATCACGAACTTCTTTATTTGTGATGGCGATGATGATAGGGGATTGTCTGTTCATACCAGTTGGTGCATAGGTACCAGCTTCTATGATTTCTTTTAGATCTTCTTTAGAGATCATATCTGATTTAAATTTGCGTATACTTCTTCTAGTTTTCATGTTTTCAATAACATTACTCATATAATCACCTGCTTTCTTAAAAATATTATATACCTGTTTCTATTAATGTAAAATCTTTTGTCAAAGAAAAAAAGGAGTGATATAATTTTTTTTGAAATGAGGGATTTATTTTGAAAGAGAGAGGAAACACGAAACATATTTTTAAAGTGGCTGAACACTTTAAATATGTGTTAATTGGAGAAGGATTGCTTGTTGGAACATGTGCAGGACTAGTGGCAGTCATCTATCGTATCATCTTAAGTCATGCGGAAGAATTTGTTTCATTTATGGTTAATTTTGTGCGTTCCGGCTGGACACATGCACTTCTTTGGTTCATCGTTTTAATAACCTTAGGAGCTGTAATTGCCTGGCTTGTGAAAAAAGAACCCTTTATATCAGGAAGCGGTATTCCACAGGTAGAAGGAGAAATGTTGTCGTTTATTGATCAGAAATGGTATAGCGTATTACTATATAAGGCAATTGGCGGTATCTTATGTGCTTTTGGAGGTTTGTCATTAGGAAGAGAGGGACCTAGTATACAGTTAGGGGCTATGGCAGGAAAGGGTATTTCTCATTTATTTCATCGTGTAAAAATGGAAGAGCGATTACTGCTTACCTGTGGTGCTGCCGCTGGTTTATCCGCAGCATTTAATGCACCACTTGCAGGGGTAATGTTTGCACTGGAAGAAATACATAAAAACTTTAGCTCATCTGTTTTGGTTTCTGTCATGTGTGCTAGTGTAACGGGAGATTTTATCTCACGTAATGTATTTGGTCTGGAACCGGTATTTCAATTTGAAATACTGCAAAGCTTCCCACTTCATGATTATTGGCTATTGTTGCTTTTAGGAATTTTATGTGGAGTATTTGGTGTTATCTATAATAAAGCAACTTTATTTGTTCAGGGATTGTTTACTAAATTTGATCTGAAGCACTATGGAGTATTCATTCCTTTATTGTTATCAGGAGTGCTTGCCTTATGTTATAGTGATGTGTTAGGTAGTGGGCATCATATGATTGAAATGCTTACAGAAGAACCGATTCGTCTTCTACCGGGCTTAATTGTTTTGTTTGTGATAAAGTTTATATTCTCTTTGATAAGCTTTGGTTCTGGTGCACCAGGTGGAATATTCTTTCCAATGTTAGTATTAGGAAGCTTTTGTGGAGCAATTTTTGGCAATATTGTTATTCAGTATTTTGGCTATGATGCACATTTTATCAATAATATTATTATACTTGCGATGGCAGCTACGTTTACATCTATTGTAAGAGCTCCGATTACCGGTATTATTCTGATTGCGGAAATGAGTGGTACGTTGACTAATTTATTGCCTATCGCGGTTGTTTCATTATTGGCTTATGTAAGCGCAAGCTTTTTAAACAGTGAACCGATTTATGAAAGTCTTTTACATAATTTATTAGTTAAGAATGGAGTAGATATATCTGCTTTCCATGGAGAAAGAAGATTAGAGGAATATGTAGTAGAACTAGGCAGTTTGGTATGTGATCAAAGAGTAAAAGATATAAATTGGCCTAATAAATGTTTACTAGTTAGTATAGAACGACAAGGTAAAGAACTGATTCCTAAAGGAGATACCATTATTAGGACAAGTGATAAGCTGATTGTGTTATTTAAAGATGAGGATGGACCATATATTCAGCATCAGTTAGAAAAATGTTGTCGCAAAATATAAATTTATACTTTTTGGGCTCGAAATGAGTCCTTTTTTTTATGTTGAAAACGTTTACTTGGATATTTAGATAAAATAGGAAATATATGGAAGTTGTGTGAATTTTTTGAATTCGATATGTACAAATTACGTGCGAAAGGGTATAATGGTGGTATAAAGTAGCAGAAAGTGGTGATTTGTGGAGGTGATAATATGTTCATGGGTGAATACGCACATAATATTGATAAAAAAGGACGTATTATCATCCCTGTTAAATTTCGTGAGGAATTAGGCGAACAGGTTATTATCACACGTGGTTTAGATGGCTGTTTAGCTGTTTATACCAAATCACAATGGGAAAAAATTTATGAACAATTAATGAAACTTCCTACCACAAAAAAAGATGCTCGTATGTTTGTGCGAATGATGACGAGCAAGGCTGCTGAATGTGAAATAGATGCACAGGGACGTGTATTGATACCTTCTCCACTTGTAAAACTAGCGGAATTAGAGAAAGAATGCATGGTGATCGGAGCTGCAAATCATGTAGAAATCTGGTCAAAAGAACGCTGGGAACCAGTGGATGAAGAAGCAAATGAAACCTTTGAAGAAATAGCTGAAAGCTTAACGGAGTTTATGATATGATGAAACACTATAGCGTTTTACTACAAGAAAGCATTGATCAGCTAGCTATCAGACCAGATGGAATTTATGTTGATGGTACCTTAGGTAGAGGTGGACATAGTGCTGAGATTTTAAAACGAATCAGTAAAGGTCATTTATACACATTTGATCGTGATGCTTCTGCAATTGAAGAATCATATGACCGTTTGATGGCAGTTGGGAATAATGTAACCTTGATACATAGTAATTTTTCAAATTTAAAAAGTGAATTGGCAATGCGTGGAGTGAATGCTATTGATGGGATGGTTTTAGACCTAGGTGTTTCATCTCCACAATTTGATGAAGCAGAAAGAGGATTTAGTTATCGTTTTGATGCGCCATTAGATATGCGCATGGATCAAAGCCAGGAATTAACTGCTTATATGGTAGTTAATGAATGGGAATATCAGGATTTAGTACGTATATTTTTCCAATATGGAGAAGAAAGCTTTGCAAAACAAATCGCAAGAAAAATCGAATCTGCAAGAAAGCAGAAACCAATTGAAACGACCTTTGAATTAGTAGATGTAATTAAATCAGCTCTACCGGCTAAGGTATTGAATAAAAAAGGACATCCAGCAAAGAAAGTATTTCAAGCGATTCGAATTGCGGTCAATGATGAACTTGATGAACTGCAGATTGTTTTAAAAGATGCTTTGGATTTACTGAATGTAGGTGGAAGACTATGTGTGATTAGTTTTCAGTCTTTAGAAGATCGTATGGTAAAAGAAACATTCCATGCATATAGCACACCAAAACAATATGATAAACGCCTTCCGATTCTTCCTTCTGATATGGAAGAAGCGAACTATCGATTGGTTAATCGAAAACCAATTACTGCCACAGAAGAGGAATTGAGTGAGAATATGCGTTCTCATTCTGCAAAACTAAGATGTATAGAAAGGGTTAGGTGATAAGCATGGCGAAAGCAAAAATAGTAAAAAGAAAGAGAAGATTAAGAATTGAAGGTTTAGCAACTTTGATTTTTACATTATCTTTATTTACATATTTTGGTGCTAAGTTTGCGCTGAAATCCTACAATATGACATTACAATTAAAGGCACAGGAATGTGCAGAACAGGCAAGCACACTAAAACAGGATGTCGCAAATCTGGAAGCAGATATTAATACATTAGAAAGCAGAGACCGTGTATTAGGCATGGCTGAGGAAGAGGGAATTAAAACAAATCAAGACAACGTTGTTGTTGTGGAAAATGAAAAAACAGAATAACAAGGTGTGATGATATGAACCCAAGACGCAGTAATAGAAGATTAATGTATATGATTATAGTTATAGGGATGGTTGGTGTTGTGATTTTATCCAATATCCTTTTTACTATGGTTACACAAAAACATTTTAGAACAGGAGTTAATATCAAGGATTACAAGGATCCGGATATTACTAGTCAAAATGTATTGAAGGCAAAACGTGGAACAATTTATGATCGCAGTGGAGAAGTAATAGCGCAGGACGAAGATACTTATAAAATTATTCTTTATTTAGATGAGAGTCGAAAAGGTATTGAAGATAAACCTGCATATGTACAGGATATCAAAGCTACTGCCAAAGCCCTAGCTCCTATTTTAGATATGGAAGAAAGTGATATCACCGAACGTTTACAGAGTGCAAAAGATAACAACTTGTATCAGACAGAACTAGGGGATAAAGGTAAAAATTTATCAAGCGAAGTCAAAGCAGAAATTGAAGCTTTAAATCTGACAGGAATTGATTTTGAATCAACGGTTAATCGAAATTATCCCGCTGGTGTTTTCGCATCTCATCTTATTGGATATGCACAATATGATGATGAAACAAACACGATGGTTGGAAAAATGGGATTGGAAGCAGCCTTAGATGATTACTTAAAGGGTAAAGATGGGCTAGAAGTCTATCAGAGTGATGCGTCCGGAAATATCCTTCCAGGTACAAAATATACAGAGAGTTATCCAGAAGATGGAGATAATGTTGTATTGACACTAGATAGTAATGTACAGCAGACCTTACAGACATCTTTAGATAAAAGTGTAAAAGATACGTATGGCGGAGTTCGTGGCTGGGGTATCGTTATGGAAGTAGAAACAGGTAAAATATTAGGCTGGGCTAGTTCTCCTTCTTTCGATTTGAATAAAAGAAATTTAAAAAACTATGTTGATCTTCCTTCGGATTATTTGTATGAGCCTGGCTCCGTTATGAAAGGTATTACCTATGCGGCCGCAATTGACAGCGGGAACTATCCATACAATAAAACTTTTAATTCTGGTATCTTTTATTTTACGGAAGACAGTAATGGTAAAATTTATCGTACAGATAAATCTAATCTATATATTCAAGATGCCTTGGGTAATGATCATGGTACGATCACCTTTGATAAAGGATTTGTATTATCTAGTAATATCGGTATCTGTGAATTACTGACTAAATATATGGATCCAGATATCTATAAAGAATATGTGGATAAATTTGGGTTCTTAAAGCCAGTGAATACTCCTTTTATCAGTAATGGAAGCGGTAGTATGTCATTTAATTATGCTTCTGAAAAATTATCAACCGGATTTGGACAAGCCATTAATGTCACTGCATTACAGATGGTACAGGCATATTCTGCAATCTTTAATGATGGAACAATGGTACAGCCTTATGTGGTAGATCGTATTGAAGACGCAAGTGGAAAAGTTGTGGAACAATATGATACTACTGTTGTTGGTCAGCCTATTTCTGAAGAAACCAGCAAATATATGCAGAAGCTAATGAAACGAGTAGTTTATGATAAAGATGGTACAGCCGCTGCATATAAAATGAATGATGTGGAAATCATTGCGAAAACTGGTACAGGACAGATAGCAGGGAAGAACGGTTATGATGGCAGCTTATATACGAACTCTGTTATGATGGCAGCTCCTGCAGATGATCCAAAGGTTATGGTGTACTATGCTTTTCAGGCAAAGGATATCTTGAGTTATAGTCGTGAGCCAATGAAAGAAGTTATGCGTGCAGCTTTAGTGGCAGCTAATATTACAAGTGATCAGGAAAGTGATGAATCAAGTGAATCATACAAAGATTTTAAACAATCTATGATGCCTTCTTTATTGAATCATACATTGAGTTATGCGAAAAATAAACTGGAAGATACTTCTACCAATCTTGTTGTGATCGGTAATGGTTCTAATGTTGTAAAACAATATCCAAAAGAGTATGAAACAATCATATCGAATCAGAATGTATTCCTGCTAACAGATGGAAGTAAGATCACGATGCCGAATATGAAAGGCTGGACAAAGAAAGATGTTACTGCTTTCTGGGAAATGACGCATATAGAGGTGCAGATGAGTGGTACAGGAAAAGTTACTTCACAAAATATAAAGGCAGGAAAAGCTATTAATTCAGATACGGTCATAAAGGTAGAGATGGAATAAAAAACTGAGATTTCTTTCTATTAGATAATAGATTTGGAAATCTCTTTTTAGTATGTAAGGAAGAATAGATTAAAATAGAAGAGTTTCTTTTCTATCACATCATAAATAATATTCACTTTACATAAAATGTCATGAGGTGGTCTGTATGATTCGTAGTAAAGTGAAAACAAGAATTTCTTCTATTTTTTTGTGCTGTATCATTATTTTTGGCTGTATTTTAGGGAAATTAGGTTATGAACAGATTTTTCATCATACGGATATTATGCAGAAAGCACTGAGTCTGTGGGAACGAGATTTTACAGTGGCAGGGCTTCGAGGTTCTATTGTGGACATAAACGGAAGTGTTTTAGCACATGATATTCCTAGTACCTCTGTGATGGTAGTTCCAGCACAAATTAAAGATGCGAAAACAACGGCTCAAAAACTAGCGGAAGTATTAGAAGCTGATGAGGAGAAAATTTATACAACAATCACAAAGCATGTGAGTACTCAAAAAATCCAGCCTGAGGGAAGATTGATTAGTGATGAAAAGGCAAGAAAGCTAGAAGCTATGGATCTTAGTGGCGTATATCTGGTTCAGGATTCTCTGCGAAATTATCCAAATGGAAGTTATCTTGCACAGGTATTGGGATTTACTGGTATTGATAATCAGGGATTAGCTGGTTTGGAACTGCAATATGATGGAATTCTATCCGCAAAAAATGGTGCATTAAATATTCCATTTGATGCGAAAGGACATAATGTAGAGTTGTATCAGGAAAGTTATGAGGCACCGGGAAGAGGAATGGATGTTCAACTTACGATTGATGCGAATATACAAAATATCGTAGAAAGAGAAATGAATAATTTAATGACACGCTATAAGCCTGCTTCTGCTTTAGCTCTTGCGATGAATCCAAAAACAGGGGAAATATTAGCAATGGTTAGTAAACCGGATTTTGATCCTAATCATTATGAGGATTATTCTAGTGATATCTATAATCGTAATCTACCTATCTGGATGAGTTATGAACCTGGCTCTACATTTAAATCTATCACATTTGCTTCTGCTTTAGATCTTAATTTATTTGATATGTTTAAAGATACGTATTTTGATAAAGGTTATGAGATGGTAGGAGGAGCTAGGATTAAATCATGGAAAGCGGGTGGGCATGGTTTACAGACCTTCTTACAGGTTTTAGAAAATTCATCCAATCCAGGCTTCGTGGAAATTTCAAGAAGATTAGGATTGGATAATGAGTATGACTATGTGACAAATTTCGGATTTGGTGAGAAAACTGGTGTTGATCTGCCAGGAGAAAGTACTGGAATCATGTTTAAAAAAAGTGTGATGGGAGAAGTAGAGCAGGCAACAGTTGCATTTGGACAGGGATTGAGTGTTACTCCAATCCAATTGGTGACAGCTTTTTCCGCAGTGATAAATGGCGGAACATTATATGAACCATACATTACCAAAAGCATTCAGGATCCTATTACCCACGATGTGATTTTGGAATATAAACCAACGATAAAACGTCAGGTCATTCAAGAAGAAACCAGCAAACAGATGCGTTATGCATTAGAAAGTGTTGTGGCAAATGGTGGAGGAAAGGCGGCTTATATAGAAGGTTATAAAATTGGCGGAAAAACAGGAACAGCGCAGAAAGCGGAAAATGGAGTGTACTCTACATCGAATTATATTCTATCTTTTTTAAGCGCTGCCCCGATGGATGATCCTGAAATTGTCTTATATATTGCGGCAGATAGTCCCCAAAATGATATTTTATATGGCGGTACAGTTATCGCCCCAGTTGTAAAGGCTTGTTACGAGGATATTTTGCCTTATTTAGGTATTGAAAAAGTTGATGAACAGATTCCTAAGAAATTAATCTGGCCGGAAACGGAGAATTTTAAACTGGAGAATTTTGTAAGTAAGAAGAAAAAAGAAGTTGTTCAGGCAGGTGTCACTTTTACTTTTATTGGAGAAGGCGACACGGTAATGGAACAGATGCCAGAAGCAGGAACAACAATTTCATCAGAAGGAGGGGAGGTTTGGATTTATCTTGGAAATGACAAAGTTAAGTGATTTATTTTCGTTACTGCATATTCCCTGCGATGACGATCGAATCATCCAAGGTATCAGTGATCATACTAATGATATAGAAAAAGACTGGCTGTTTGTCTGCCGTAAAGGATTTCAGCAAGATGGGACAAAGTTTATTCAGGAAGCACTTGATAAAGGTGCCGTTATCTTATGCGAAGAGTCTAATTTTGTGAAAAAACATGTATATTATACAAAACATATTGAACGAATATGCCAAGCACTTCTTGAACTATATTACGGGAACCTATGTGAACATTTGAAAGTAATAGGTATAACTGGAACAAATGGGAAAACCAGTGTAGCGGATTTTCTTGTCCAGCTTTTACAGATGCAGGACTGTAAAGTTCTGCGAATAGGAACAGGAAAAATATATTTTCCTAATGAATGTATACTGATTGAAAATACTACACCAGGAAGTTTTCAATTAGCTAATTATTTTAGAAGGGCGATAAAAGAGAATATATCCTATGTTGTGATGGAAGTTAGCTCTCATGCGATCGATCAGAATCGCATTAATTTTCTACGCTTTGATCAGATTATTTATACAAATATAACGCAGGATCATTTAGATTATCATATTACACAGGTGCATTATCGCTTCACGAAATATAAACTGCGACGTTATGTAAAAGAAAAAGGAATTATTTTATATAATAATGATATTGCTTATATGCAGGAATTACGTTATCTTGTGAAAGATAACTGTATTGGTATAGGAAAAGATGCGGAAATAAAGATTTATGATATTTGTTTAAGTGATAGAGATTTATCTTTCTTTCTTCAAGGACATAAAGTAAGTGCACCTTTATTAGGAAAAGTTAATGTATATAATTTAGCGCAGGCGATTGTTTCTGCTCATTATTTAGGTTATTCTTATGAAGATTTATGTCGTGACTGTAAAACAATTCAATCGGTTAGTGGAAGAATGGAAATTATACAAACTAAGGATTTTGTGATATGGGTAGATTATGCGCATACTGCATCAGCAGTAAAAGAGCTATTAATGTTTGCGAATATGGTGTGTAAAGGAAGAGTCATAATTGTTTTAGGCTGTGGTGGTGAAAGAGATCGTAATAAAAGACCGATTATGGCTGAAATAGCTGCAGAATATAGTCATTATGCGGTCTTTACAAGTGATAATCCTAGAGGAGAATCTATTTCCGCAATATTAGATGATATGCTTGTGAAACATTATGCGCATACGATGATATTTGAAAATCGCTATTTTGCGATAAAACATACTATTAAAGTAGCACAAAAAAATGATATAATAATAATCGCTGGAAAAGGAGATGAAGATACGATGACAGTGTTTAATAAGAAATATCCTTTTTCTGATAAAATTGTAGTGATGGAATGTCTAGCTAAGGAGGAACTACTTTGGAAATAAAATATCTTTTAGCGTTTGGGATCAGCTTAGTTGCGACCTTATTGGTCATGCCAAAGCTTATTCCTTTCCTACATAAAATTAAATTTGGACAAAGCATACGAAAAGAAGGACCGCAGAGTCATATGGCTAAAACAGGAACCCCAACTATGGGCGGTATTGTATTTGTATGCATACCGATCTTAGTGATGCTGGTATTAGACTATAAGGCTTTTTCCAGTCCAGAGATGCTGATATGTATATTGGCATATTTAGGTTATGCATGTATCGGTTTTATTGATGATTTCTTAATTGTGGTGAAAAAGAACAATGATGGATTAAAGCCATCAGTTAAATTTTTGATGCAGTCAGTATTAGCGGTTGTCTTCTACCTGTTTTATCAGGCGATTGCCGAAACAACGCTAGTAATTCCGGTATTGAATATTTCATTAGAATTAGGAATTCTATACTTTGTATTAATATTCTTTATGTTTACATGTGAATCCAATGCGGTTAATTTAACAGATGGGTTGGATGGCCTATGTGCAGGAACTTCTATGATTGCGATAGCACCTTTTATCGTTTTTGCATTATTACAGAAGAATAATGATCTGGCAATGTTTCTTTTAGCAGTATGTGGTTCACTATTAGGATATCTTCGCTTTAATATTCATCCAGCTAAGATTTTTATGGGAGATACAGGATCTTTGGCAATCGGTGGTTTATTAGCTGCCAGTGCGATGATTTTGAAAAAAGAATTATTACTGATTATAATTGGCGGTGTATTTGTTATTGAATTATTGTCAGTAGTAATTCAAGTAACAAGCTATAAAGCAACTGGGAAAAGAGTATTTCGTATGGCTCCGTTGCATCATCATTTTGAATTAGGTGGAATGAAAGAAACTCAAGTCGTATTAATGTTTTGGTGTATAGGTTTTGTATTAGCGTGTATCGGATTATGGCTGGGAGTGATATAAGATGAGTGATAAAGTTTTAGTAATAGGTGCTGCAAGAAGCGGTATTGCGGCTAGCAAACTGCTTGTGCGCCATGGATATGAAGTGATTCTTACGGATATGAATGAAATTGAAAATAAAGAAGAATTACTATCTTTAGGTATCACGATCTATGATAAAGGTCATCCTGAAGCCTTAAAAAATGAAGAATATACCTTTGTGGTAAAAAATCCAGGAATAAAATATACAGTTCCTTTTGTGAAATACTTTGTGGATCATAAAGTTCCGATCTTTACAGAAGTGGAAATCGGATATCGTTTTGCGAAAAAATTTCATTATGGGGCAGTTACAGGCACAAATGGTAAAACGACTATTACAACCATGCTTTATGAAATGCTGAAGTATAATGATAAAGCTATTGTAGCTGGGAATATCGGTTATCCATTAAGTGAATTAGCTTTACGTTATGAAACAGAAGAAAAAGATGTAGCCTTAGAATTAAGTAATTTTCAGCTGTTAGGTATCGATACTTTTGCGCCTAGTGTAAGTGTCGTATGTAATCTAGCACCTGATCATTTAGACTATATGCCTAATGTAGAATCTTATTATGCCAGCAAAATGAAAATTTATGAGAACTGTAAAGAAGATGATTGGTTCTTAAGAAATGTTGATGATGAAACAGTAATGCAGTATGCAAAGAATATTCCTTGTACTGTTATTGACTTTTCATTAAAAAGAAGTGATGTAGATTTATATCGTAAAGACGGGGCAGTTTACTTGCATAATACTCTGCTATTTGAAGAAAAAACACTTCCAGTAGTAGGAGAATATAATATTTGTAATGCTATGATTGCATCTTGCATGGCTTATAAATTAGGTGTATCTATTCCTGATATTCAAAAAGCAATTGCTAACTTTAAACCAGTAGAACATCGTTTAGAATATATTGGAGAGAAAAATGGAGTACGTTTCTATAATGACTCCAAAGCTACCAATACACATGCTGTTACTGCGGCTTTGAAGTCCTTTGAAAAAAATATTATATTACTAGCTGGAGGTCATGATAAAGGTATATCCTTTGATGATCTTAAGCAATTTGATGAAAAAGTGAAACTATGTGTGGCTTTTGGAGAAACAAGAGAACAATTTAAAGAAATTTTCCATCATGTAATCACAAAAGAAACGATGGAAGAAGCATTGCAGGAAGCAATTGCACATAGCGAGACAGGAGATGTGATTTTGTTATCGCCAGCATGTTCCAGCTATGATCAGTTTCCAAATTATGAAATACGAGGAAAACTATTTAAAGAAATGGTAAATACATGGCTACATTCTTAAGATAATAAAAAGCACATAAAAGGAGATGATAATATGTTTATTTTTGATATGATCAAAGCAATTCTTTTAGGGATTATACAAGGTATTACAGAATGGCTTCCAGTCAGCAGTACTGGACATATGATATTATTTAATAGCTTTTTTCCAATGAGCTCTTCACTGGCAAAACCTGATACAGCTGAATTTGCTTTTTGGGGCTTATTTCTAGTAGTGATTCAGCTTGGTTCCATACTTGCTGTATGTGTACTGTATTTTCATAAATTAAATCCATTTTCTCCACGCAAGTCTATCAGTGAAAAAAGAGCTACATGGGATTTGTGGTTTCATGTGTTTGTAGCATCTATTCCTGGTATTATTGGGATTTTTCTAAATGATTATGTAGAAAAATATATGAATAATGCAATTGTTGTGGCAGTTGCCTTAATTGTGTTTGGTATCGGATTTATTATTTTGGAAAATACAAAGCGAGAAGTAAAATATCGAAAAGTTAAAGAAATTACATATCAGACAGCGTTATTTATTGGTATGTTTCAATTAATTGCGGCATTAGTACCAGGAACATCAAGAAGCGGAGCTACGATATTAGGGGCTTCTATCTTAGGATGTTCAAGATTTGCGGCTAGTGAATTCTCATTCTTTATGGCAATTCCTGCAATGGCAGGAGCAAGCGGGTTAAAATTTGTTAAATATTTTTTGAATTATGGATTTAATATGAGTGGGCAGGCTGTTGCCTTGTTAGTAGTCGCAAGTATCATTGCTTTCGTAGTATCTATGTTTGCAATTCGTTTCTTAATGAATTACATCCGTAATCATGATTTCAAGATATTTGGTTATTACCGAATTATTGTTGGTGTTGCGGTATTGATTTGTTACTTTTTAGGAGTTTTAAATTTAAGTGCAATATAATAAAAAAATCATTGTATTCATTATGCAGGATACAATGATTTTTTGTTATTTAAAAAATCTGAAAACCAACTTTTTTCTTTACTTTCATAATTTTTTTATGAGCAATACGACGAGCTTTCTCATTACCTTCTGTAATTACTTTTTCAACCATTCCTCTTGCAATGATTTCTTTATATTTAGCCTGCAAGTCAGTTAAGAAATTAAATACGACTTCACCGGTTTCTTTTTTAAGTTCACCATAACCTTTACCTTCATATCTAGAAACAATGCTTTCAATGCTTTCTCCGCTTAAGGAAGATAAAATTGTTAATAGGTTTGATAAGCCAGGCTGATTTTCAGGATCATATTGAATAATGCCGATAGAATCCGTTACAGCCGACATGATTTTCTTTCTTGCGACAGCCGGTTCATCTAATAAGTCAATCGTTCCTTTTGGATTATCCTCTGATTTAGACATTTTCTTTGTAGGGTTCTGTAAAGAGTAAATCTTAGCACCAACTTTTGAAACCAACGGATCTGGAACTACAAAAGTATCACCATAACGATTATTGAAACGCTCCGCAAGATTACGAGTTAATTCAACATGCTGTTTCTGATCAATTCCTACAGGTACATAATCGGCATCATATAATAAAATATCGGCAGCCATTAAAGATGGATAAGTGAATAATCCGGCAGTAATGCCTGTTTCACCTTTTGCGGTTTTATCTTTATATTGTGTCATTCTCTGCAATTCTCCCATATAGGAATTGCATGTCATGATCCAACCTAATTCAGCATGTTCATGAACATCACTTTGAAGAAAAATCGTAGCCTTTTCTGGGTCAAGACCACAAGCCAGATATAAAGCAATCAAGTCCTTTGTATTTTTCTTTAATTCGGCACGATCCTGTGCAACAGTAATCGCATGCAGATTCGCAATAAATACATACATTTCATAATCATCCTGATAAGCAACGAAATTACGGATTGCGCCAATATAATTTCCTAAAGTTAAACGACCAGTTGGTTTAACTCCACTTAACATTCTCTTCATACAAACACCTCCATAAAATAAAAAAAGTACCATTGTAGGGACGCATTCAACGTGGTACCACCCGACTTATTCTATGATAATAGAATCACTTGCCAATAACGGCGGCATACCGGTTCCATAGAACATGCTCCAAAGTCCCAATTCGTATTATACCATGTGCTGATTTTCACCATCCATCAGCTCTCTTCAAACAATAGTACAATACTACTAATCCTTTTTCATTGCATTATCTAGTTCATATCATACTATTAATTAGAAGGAAAAACAAGAAAAATATATAATTTATATATTTAATTGATTACAAAAAAGAACTGATGCTGATAGTTTATCGTCAGTAGAACTAAATGATAGATTTTAAGTATATGTCAAGGTAAATAGAGTAAAGATATATAAAAACGAGATAAAAATATGACGTATTTAAGATAAAATATAAAAAATATGAAATTTATGCTTTCCTATTAAAATACAATGAATTATAATAAGAGTAGCAAAAGGAGGCAGATAAGATGATCGTGTTATATACATCACCTGGATGTGCAAGCTGTCGAAAAGCAAAACAATGGTTAAAAGATAATGATATGCAGTTCATTGAGAAAAATATTTTTACTACTTTATTGAAGGAAGAAGAAATAAAATATCTATTACAGAGAACGGAAAATGGAACAGAGGATATCATTTCTACACGTTCGAAAGCTTTTCAAGAATTAAACAAGGATTTGGATGATTTATCTATTAAAGAGCTAGTTGATATCATTCAGAAAAATCCATCAATTTTAAAAAGACCAATTATGGTAAATGAAAAGAGCTTTGTTGTTGGGTATGACGATGATGAAATAACAGCTCTAGTACCAGCAAAACTAAGGCTGACAGCACAAAGTGCTTGTAATCCTACATGTAATAATTATCCAATATGCGGAAAGCTTCGTGAGGAAGCTTATTAAATATAAAAATAGAAGACCTTTGCTTAGGATAAACAAGGGTCTTCTATTTTTATAATAAGAAATTACCAACATAATGGAATAAACGGTATAAAGATTGTAAACAATAGTATGAAAACGTTTACTTAAAATAAAATAGAAAAATGTAAAAAAAGTTTAAAAAAGTTGTTGACATGAAAGATTATTCGGTGTATTATATACGAGCGCTGAACGAAGCGCAAACGAAACAAAACATTTCGGTCTTTGAAAACCAAACAGGAAACGTCAATTACCTGAGAAACCATATTCTCGGAAAAGATAACGTAAGAAAAAACAAAAACGCAAAGTTAGCGTTTGAGCTAAATCAAATGGAGAGTTTGATCCTGGCTCAGGATGAACGCTGGCGGCATGCCTAATACATGCAAGTCGAACGGACGGAAGAGAAAAGCTTGCTTTTTTTGGAAGTCAGTGGCGAACGGGTGAGTAACACGTAGGTAACCTGCCCATGTGCCCGGGATAACTGCTGGAAACGGTAGCTAAAACCGGATAGGTATGAGGATCGCATGAAGCTCATATTAAAGCACCGTCAGGTGTGAACATGGATGGACCTGCGGCGCATTAGCTAGTTGGCGGGGTAACGGCCCACCAAGGCAGTGATGCGTAGCCGACCTGAGAGGGCGAACGGCCACATTGGGACTGAGACACGGCCCAAACTCCTACGGGAGGCAGCAGTAGGGAATTTTCGTCAATGGGGGGAACCCTGAACGAGCAATGCCGCGTGAGTGAAGACGGTTTTCGGACTGTAAAGCTCTGTTGTAAGAGAAAAACGGCCGACATAGGGAATGATGTCGGAGTGATGGTATCTTACCAGAAAGTCACGGCTAACTACGTGCCAGCAGCCGCGGTAATACGTAGGTGGCGAGCGTTATCC
>URYK01000002.1 GCA_900552125.1 uncultured Solobacterium sp.
AGCAACAGTCATATAAAAGCTGCAATGGCATACTGCATCTATGCAAGGAATATTCAAAAGCAATTTCCAATAAAGCAGCAGAAAACTGTCTTATACGAAATACCATCAGCTACAGCTATTTTAAAAAAGAACTACAAAATCTGGCAAATAAAAATGGAACTGAACATAGAACAGAAAAGCTGCCACAGCATAGGAATATAAGAGGTAAAGAACATTATGAATAAATTAAACAGCAATCATGAGAGAAAAGAAGAAGAAAAATTATATGAAGAACTATATGAAAAATTGAAAATCATGAAATTTTCCGGAATGGCGGAAGAGCTTCGTAAGCAGGGACAGAATGCGGAAAGTACAACAATGAATTTTGAAGAAAGATTCATCGAGCTGGTAAATGCTGAGTGGAATCTTCGTTATAATAAAAAATTTCAAAGATATCTAAAGAAATCAGAATTAAAAATTCCAGGAGCAAGCTTTGACGAAAAGCTATATGATCCAGAAAGAGGACTGAATACAACACTTATCGAACGGCTGAATACATGTGAATGGATTGAAACGGGACAAAATCTGTTGATTACCGGAATGACAGGTACGGGAAAAAGCTTTTACGCAAATGCATTAGGAATAGCAGCATTAAAACAGTTTAAAACAGTTCGATATATAAAAGCATCAAAATTACTTACAGAATTAGATTCTTATCGACAATTGGATGACAAAGTAAAAATATTAAATCTGGTAGAACAACTAAGTAAAGTAGATCTGCTTATCATAGATGACTTTGGTTTAATGGAGCTGGATATTGAAAAATGCAGGGATCTTTTTGAAATATTAGATGGTCGAGAAGGAAGAAAATCAACGATAGTTATTTCTCAATTGCCGGTAAAAGAGTGGTATGATCTATTTAAAGATAGTACTTATGCAGATGCATGTTTAGATAGACTTCTTTATAAATCATATAGATTGGAATTTAAAGGTGATTCATTAAGAAAGAATGATAAATAGTGCACCGCTTTACCGCTACAAATGCACCGATGGAGCGCTACAGGCGCTCCATTTTTCCGCTACGTGCACTTCTTGTTTCTTCCCAAAATAAACATGAGTAGGGGTATAAAATTCAAATATTGACATCATTTTTCTCCTTTACACAAATAAAAAGGGGAAAGCCCCTTTCTATTCACTCCACAATGGTACTGGATATTTTCCTTCATCAATTAATTTACGAATTCCTTCTTTTACCATTGGTTTATCTTCCTGATATGTAACACCATACCATTTATCATCACTAGATAATACTGTTACAGTTGCTTTTCCTTCACGAATTAAAGTATCTACTGTAACTGGAATATAGAATTCACTCTTTAATGGATTTTCTTTTACTGTTTCATTTAAAAATGCTGGGAAACGTTCCTCTACTTCTTCAATGAATTTTGGTGTGAATCCCCACATATTCATAGATACTAAAGAATCTGCATCTACATCATGCCATGTATCATTTTCAAAATATTGAACTTTTCCATCTCTTTTTTCAATTCTTGTACGTTCATCTACTCCTGCAAGCTTACCATTTTCTACCTTACATACACCGCGTGCAACACTTCCATGATCAGTAAGTGTATTTCCTAATACAAAGCCAACCATACTATAAGCTGTTTCATCTTCATTAGAAACTAAATAATCATGTAGTTTCTGGAAAGAAGCTATTCCATAATAATCATCTGCATTAATAACTGCAAATGGTTCATGGATAACATCCTTACAGCATAAGATTGCATGTGCAGTTCCCCAAGGTTTTACACGTTCACTAGGAATTTCAAATCCTTCTGGTAAACAAGCATCCATTTCTTGGAATACATATTCTACTTTAATATGCTTTGCGATTTTATCACCGATTGCTTTCTTAAAATCTTCTTCAATTGCTTTCTTAATAATAAATACGATTTTATTAAATCCAGCACGAATAGCATCATAAGCAGACATTTCCAAAATGATTTCCCCATTTGGACCAATTGGATCAATCTGTTTTAAGCCACCATAACGGCTTCCCATACCAGCCGCTAAAACAACTAAAGTTACATCTTTCATTTTCTCACCTAGTATATTGTAATTTATTAGATAATCTCAATTACAAATATTCCTTTCTCGTCTTAAACATTTTATCATAGATAGTACAACATGAAAAGGATTACAAGCCTTATTATCATAAATTATTACAATTCATATGTATTATAGAAAAATACAATTATATTACAGGAATTTAATAAAAAAACCGCTATATAAACGGTAAATGATCTTATGGTGCCGGCTATAGGACTTGAACCTACGACCTACGCGTTACGAGTGCGTTGCTCTACCAACTAAGCTAAGCCGGCATTCTCAGAACAGTGGTATTATATCACTTTTTTGTCTTTGTGTATATATTTTTAATGTACAGCTCTACAAAATTACAAAGCAAATCACTTAATATTGAATATGATAAATTCCCTGTAGTATAATAATAGCTACATGAGGTGAGAAAAATGATAGACTTACAAAAACATAAAAATTATCTTTGGAAATATTTATTAACCTATGGAAATTTAAAAAAGAAATATGATGATCCTTCAAAATATGTTTTTCCTTTTGACAATATCATAATGGAAAATGAAAAAACAATGGAAGACTATCGTAATGAAGATATCAAACAGAAATTAGACCAATGCCAGACTTTAGAAGACATCTTCGATTTTATTTCCTTAGAATATAAAGACTTTTATTTTATGGAAATTAGCTCTTTACTACATGATGATGTGGAAACCTATTCCCTGCTGTTAAGAAAAACCTATGATTGTGTTGGTGTCACTAATTATATTTCAAAACATAATTATACATTCCTATGTAAATATGCAAATGAAGATACCAAATCCTATATTCTTACAAAACTTGAGAACGATGCATAAAAGGTTTAAATATGATTAATTTATTAAATTAACAGCATTATCCCACATTAGAATAAATTAAATTTAGTTCCTGTAGCTTAATACAAGTTTGCTATCATGGCTGTTGTTGGTAAAAAAAGAGCGGGTAGAAACTATCTTGCCCGATTGTACAGTTATTTGATGATATCATGCATTTAGTTAAAATTTGAAGAGAAAGCTAAGCGATTAAATCAATCGCTTTTTTCTCATATGTATAAAAAAAAGACCATATAGGTCTTAATTTACTAAATGGTGGAGGTTAAGGGACTTGAACCCCTGACCCCCTGCTTGTAAGGCAGATGCTCTCCCAACTGAGCTAAACCTCCATCGACAGGTGATATAATAACATAGATATAAATAAAATACAAGCTTTTTTGTAAATTTTATATCAATTCTCTTATATCCCTGTTTAAAGACTAATGTTTCAACAATTCATCTAGTTTCTTTTCGATATTTTTATATAGCTTCAAATATACTGCAAAGGATATCGCAATAAGAACTAAGAAGATTCCTGCAACCCAAAGACTAACTGTTGTGACAGTAGATGGATTGACTCTTAATAAAAGGAATGAATAAAAGCCTAGTACGAATAGAAAACATATTACAAACATCGTTAATAATGATCTCCAGCTCTCTAACAATCGCTTATATAATGCAATTCTAGAAACACGATCACTGAAGATATGAGGCTCTTCCTCTGTTTCTATTCTAAAATAATTCCATACGCCATCAAACTCGCCTTTTTCATGATAAATCAATTCCCAGCCAGCATCTGCGTAGTTTTTTACATACTGTTCTTCATCTCGAAGATCTTTTTCATAATAACCTAAATGATAATAGTAATCTTTTTCTTCACCTTTTTTAAATATATATTGAATACCATTACGCTTAACAAAATGAAGACCTTTTTTTGACATCTCATGCAGATAAACAGCTTCTTTATCTAAATCTGTCACAAAAAATAATTTATATTTTTTTACTTCATCTGAAACTGATTTATTGTTTTCTAAAGGCTTCGCACTCTCAGAAGAAACCTCTTTTTTTTCTTCTGAAGCTTCTTCTACTTCTTCCTTTAATTCTTCAACCAGCTGATCTATATTTTCTGAAGAAATAAGTTCTTCTGTTATTTCATTCTCTGTGGTATTTGTATTCTTTTCTTCATTAGAATTTAATGTTTCTTTCTTAATATCTTCCATTGGCAATACCTCCAGCCACTGTTATTCTCTTTCATTTCATTAAATGAAAATCATAACTGTAACTAATCGTAGCATATTTTTTAGAAAATAGCTACTTTATTTTATTATTCTCTTGAATCTGTATAAGAAAATTTGCATACCATAAGTTATCTTTATGTATTAAATCAACTCTAATTAATTTATTAGTTTTTATTTCTACAAGTTCATCTGTTAAAGGCATTAATTTTAAAGTACTGCATTTAATTGGAAAATCCTCTCCATATAAAAGAATCATATGATTCATTTCCATTTGTATAGCCTTAGGACTCCATGAACTTGACCTTCCATAATTATATCTTCTCCCAATAGAAATACACTTATGCATATGTAAGGCTAATTTATAAATAATCCAGTAATTACTTTTATTTATAAAATTAGAAAACTGCATAGTTTTATATCGTATATCCAAAGGACACTCCTGCATCTGTATGATACAGTGTTTAATTTCTTCTTTGAATATAGCTTCGTATGCTTTTAAATATTGTTTCTCAAGGTTACTCATTTTAATTCTTACTTTAATCGTACGATACATAATAATTTTATCACTCCATTTAATCAGAGTGAATCCTCCTTATATATATCTATACGACTCAAAGTATGAAAAATCCTAAAAAAAGGAAGACTTGCTTCCTATATATTACATAATTGATCAATAGTAATACCTGATAAATATAATTTTATGCTCTCATCAATTGGATTCCACACTTCATGATTTAAAATACGTTTTAATGTATCCTGGTTATCTTGTTCATCCACAATGCTAGTTGTAGTTTCCATTAAACGCATAATTTCATAAATAGAAATTTCTTTTATGTCTTTTGCCAGTAAATATCCTCCCTGACTTCCCCTTGTGCTTTTTATATATCCTTCTTTTTTCAAAGTGGAAAAAATCAATTCAAGATATCGCTCGGAAATTTGTTCATCTTTTGAAATTTGTGCAATTGATACAGGCTGTTGTATCGCATTTGTTGCTAGATAAATCAGACATCGGCTTGCATATCTGGTTTTCGTTGATAATTTCATAAAACTAAACCTCTCTCTTATAGACTTCACTCAAATATTTTAAGCTCTTATTTTCTAGAACCTGGTAAATTTCTTTTTGTATCCCTAGCCAAACATTTTGTGTTGGACAAAACGATGAACGTCCACACTCTTTTGATAAGCAAGATACAGGGTCTAAATTTTCTTCCACTGCAAGTATAATGTCTTTAGCACTGATATATTCTGCTTGTTTTGCCAATTGATAACCGCCATCTTTACCTCTTACACTTTTTATAAGATTTGCTTTCTTTAAACGGTTAAACAATTGTTCCAGATACTTAACAGAACAATTTCTTGCCTCTGCAATATCACGTATACTAACACAGCTTTCATCTCTAGACGATAATTCAATCATCGCTTCTAATGCATATATGCCTTTTGTTGAAATTCTCATAACCCACTTCTCTCCAATGATTTCGTGCTGATATTCCCATAATTAAATCAGTTGATTACATTGTAAAATATATGTTAATAAAATACAAGCAAAAATAGATTTTACCTATTGAAAAGCACTGTTTTTTATCATCAAACAAAAAAAGCTGTAACACTTTGTCACAGCATCTTATTTATAATGGCGGAGTAGGAGAGATTTGAACTCTCGCGCCAGTTTCCCGACCTATACCCTTAGCAGGGGCACCTCTTCAGCCTCTTGAGTACTACTCCAGTTCTGATTCGCAGTATTATTATTTCACTGCCAAAACAGTATAACATATACTAATTTAAAAGTCTAGACCATTTTTATAATTTTTCTAAGAAACAGTAGTAAAAAAGCTATACAATATAGCACATCACTAAGTCTATTGCATAGCTTTATAAAGTTATTTTAATAACCGCCATCACTGGTTTCATTTTGCATTAATTTTACACCAGCACTTGTACCAATACGATCTGCACCTGCTTCGATCATATTCACCATATCCTGATAACAGCGAACTCCACCAGCAGCTTTTACTAAACAAGCATTCTTAACTGTATCCTTCATCAGTTTTACATCTTCTACAGTTGCACCACTTGTTGAGAACCCTGTTGATGTTTTCACAAATGTAGCTTTTGCTTCAACACACAATTCACATGCTTTGACAATTTCTTCTTTTGTCAACAAGCAATTTTCAAGAATTACTTTTACACAATTACCTTTTGCGGCTTCCACTACTGCTTTTATATCTTCTAAAACAGCATCATAATGGCCTGCTTTTAATTCCCCGATATTGATGACCATATCCACTTCACTAGCACCATCTTCTATTGCTGTACTAGTTTCAAAAGCTTTTGCTTTTGTACTCATAGCTCCTAATGGGAAACCAATTACTGTACATACTTTTACATCTGTATCTTTCAATAATTCTGAACAGGTTTTTACCCAATAGCTATTTACACAAACACTCGCAAAATCATATTCCTTTGCCTCTTGACATAATGTTTCAATTTTATCATATGTAGCATCTGCTTTTAATAGCGTGTGATCAATATATTTATTCATTTCCATAACACTGCCTCCTATTTTTCATCTATAGTATAGCATGAAAATCAGGTAAGATGAAGTTTAAATAACTGCATATTCTCTTACAATCATTGGGCATCTATTATCAAAAAGGAAAGTCCTCTAAATCTGAAGGATTCAAGAAAATCGGATTAGGCTTATCAAAATAATTTGATGTATCCAAGTCCCACGCATTATGTGTATCTCCTTCACCAAAATCCTTTATTTCTTCATGATTCGTAAGTATTTCTAACATATTTTTCAATATTTCTATTGTCTGCAAAACACTTTCCTTTAAATACATGAAAGTTTTATTTGCCCCTTTATCATCAATAATATGAATGAGCTGTTCATATATTTCATATGCTTTATTTTCATATTCTAAATTGCGTAATACAGCTGCCGTTAAATCATTATTCACATGATGCTGTTCTTCTTGTTTCTTTTCTTCCTTCTGTTTCAATGGCTGTATTAATTCAAATGCTGGTGTATCATCGTTTGATTCATCATAATAACGATTATCCACTCCATGCATTTTATGAAGTAAATCACTTAAAATTTCCATATCGTTGATTTTACGAGCTGCCAGCTGCATAAAAGTATTATGAAACGTTGGATTATGTATCATAAAACCTTGTCGAATATACACTATTGCCTGTTGAAGCCCATCACGGCAACCTTGCAGGTTTCGATCTAGCAATACATAATACTTCATATCAGGTCGATCTATTTCTACCTTATATAGTAATTTCTCATCATAACTAAACATATTTTTCCCTCCAAAGTATATAAATAGTATGGCAGGAATTTAATAAGTTATGCTATAATTTAAAGCGGAAAAAGTGAGGTAAACAACATGAAAGAAATTAAATTGCATACCACCTTAACAAAGAAAATCAAAGTTGAAGAAAGCATGTTAGCTTCTCATGTAGGAAGTGGAACTGTTGATGTTTACGCAACTCCAATGATGATTGCATTAATGGAAAATGCTGCCGCTGCTTGTTTAGAAGAATTCTTAGAAGAAGGGGAAACAAGCGTTGGTGTAATGATGAACACAACACATGATGCTGCTACTCCTGCTGGAATGGAAGTGGAAGTCTGTGCTGAAATCGTTGCACAGGATCGCAAAAAAATATCTTTCCATATTGTCGCTAAAGACGAGAAGGATACAATTGGAACAGCCAGTCATGATCGCTTCGTAGTAAAGAAAGAAGCTTTTGAAGCAAAGGCTAAACAAAAACTTTCAGCTTAAACAGTTTGCATAGGTCTAGTAATTCTAGATCTATTTTTTATTAGAACACTTAAGTTTTCTAATACCTTAATTATTGAAAAAAATCCCCCTTCATATACCTGAAGGAGGATATATATCATACTGTATTATATGCTATATTGCATGATAATAACGTAACCACAATCTTTTATAAATAGGTAGTTTCTTACTGTATTCTTTATACTTCTTAACTGTATAAGCATATACTTCTTCGCTTTGTTCCTTATGCATTTTATGTTGAGAATACATAGCCTCTCTACAGATAGAATAGATGCTTTCTTCAATTTCATTTTCCTTCATGATCTTACATAATAAGAAATAACTATATGTGATTCCCTGTTTATAGTCAGAACTCAGACACTTAGTTTTCCGTCTATATATACGAATCTGTCTTTGTAAAATAACAATTACAAGAGCAGTCACAATTCCAAGCGCAATTTTCATATTCATGGATAATGTAAAAGCATTTTCCTCTGTCTGCACATTCGTCGAAGACTGATTTTGGTTTTGTGTTGTATGATTTTCACTTGAATTATTTGTCTGTGGTGTTTCTGTTTCAGGACGATTCTCATTTTTTACAACAGGAGAAGATGATTCTGTACCTCGACTAACTGAATATCCTGGTGTAAATTCGATAGGAGTCCAGCCTTTTTCACTGTCAAAGATTTCAACCCAAGCATGAGCATCATTATCCTGGACATTTCCGACACCATAAGAGATTTCATAGCTAGGAAGATAATAGCCTGTAACATATCTAGCAGGTATATCCAAATAACGAAGCATTAACGTCGCAGCCGTTGCATAATGCACACAATAACCCTTTTTATTTTCAAGCAGGAAATACTCCACAAAATCTTGATGATCAGGAGTTCGCCCTGGTGTTAAAGTATACTCTGTATTTTCTCTCAGATAACTCTTAATAAATTCTATCTTCTCAGCTGTTCTTAAATTAGAAAACTGGTTATAGGGCATAATATCATCAAAGAGTTCTCTTGCTGAATCTGGTACTTGTAAATAATTGTCTACTACAAAATCAATATATTCATCTTCAAAAACTCTAGTATAATAAACAGAAGAATCATCTAATTTATATGTTCTATATATCATCTCATCTTCTTGTCCAGTACGATATGCATCATACCAGTTTGTTAATTCTGAAGAAGAATATATCATATAATAAGGTATAAGTGCATAACGTTTGGAAGGACGACGATCATCAATACGAATTATCATTTCATTATCCCATAAAGATAATATTTCCTTCAAATCAGAATTTTTACTATAAATCCAGCTATCTATCTGACTCCAATCATAATCTTTTAGTGATTCATATGTCTCTTCTGTAAGAGACTGCCAGCTATTTTCTTCATATATAGCTCCGCTGTAATCCTTCAAATATAAACTTCCGGTTAAATTTTCTCCATATACATATAGGTGTGTAACATTGGCATACATACGATTGCCAGCTTTACCCAAATCAACTTCTCCCACTTCTTCATCTGCATGCGTAATATTATAAGCCATTTCTTCTAAACGATAAGCAATTCTTTCTCTTAAGGTTCCGCTTGTCCCCCTTAATTCATATGTATTTGATGGCGTGGCTAGAAAAACTGCCAATAGACATACTACACTAACAGAACAAGCTGTTTTCCTTGTCGCTCTTCTGTTTCCCTTTCTCCCTTTATTTGAGATAAACATATAGAACCATAACATAAATAATGGTAATGCAAATACCCATGCAATAGGAGTAGAATACAATAATACAAAGAAGAATGGCAGAAAAGTAATCATAAATACGGCAAAATAATGCTTTGTCTGCCAGAATGTATAGACAGCAAGAAAGAAAAATATAGACATATATAGAAAGAAAGTCGTGAACTGATCCCTAACTAATAGAAAATCATTTGCTATCTCATATTGATTAAAAATATAATCACTATAAAATGCATAGGCATCCGTTATAAGGTTATAACCGATATGCATACCTTCTATAAGTGTACTAATATTAAATATTCCTATTAAGATAAATAGAAGCCAGAAAACTTTTATAATCTTTATCTTTTTTCTTTGATACAGAAAACAATATACACATGCCACAACAAGCAGATAAACTATATATTGCGGCAAAATAACTGTATCCAGCATTTCTGGAAATCCCCATATTAAAATACCTAAACAACATACAATACAAAATACGGGTATCATCATAGACATTATATACTTTTTCATGGGCTTACCTCTTGTGTTAAACGATGACATAAAGCACTATCAAGATAGATTATCCCATCTGTTTTTACTGGATTACCAGTATATTTAGGCATAGCGAGACAAGTTAATAAAAATTTCTTTACATCTGCATTATGCTGAATCTTAAGCTTGTGTGTTATCTTTTCATTCTGCCAATATAGATAAAAGGTATTATGTTCATTCGCCTTTTGGCATAAACCAACACATACTGACAGTACTAATTCACAATCATTTACTTCTTCAGGAAAACAAATATGCATTTGAATATGAGAATCCTGCATAGTATCAAATTTCTTCAACATCAGTTTCTGAAAACGATTGCTGGAGGAATAGTGAATATGAGCTGGTATTTCTCCTTCCTGATATTCTTTAATTTCATAATCTGTATCAATTTGTGCATTCTTTTGTTTCTCTGTTTTATTTTGTAAATGATTTAAAGCCTGTTCCTGTAAAATAATTGGCTGAGGAAATTGGTAACTTTCAATTTCATATTCACATTTATAACGATATCGAAACAAATGTAATAAATCGTAACATTGTATAGACTGAATGTTAAAAGCATAAAATCCGCTTCCTAAATCTGGTCTTTCTATTTCTAGCTTATCTTCAGAGAAAACTTTTTCAGTTTCTTTCTGTATGCCATGAAATATATTTTTCCACTCTCCATGTAAAATTAATTGACTACATAAAGAAGATGGTAATTTAGAATCAATAGTCACTACAATATGATTTTCCTTCTTTGTTAGGTGAAGTGCTAGTTTTCGCTTTCCTATCAAAAACAGCACAAAACTAATAATCGGAAGCAGCAGCATTACTCGGAATAAAAAGTAATATACATAGCCATCAACTGTCAGCCATAATAGCACATCTATGATCAGCAATGTAATATATGCAAGCCAAGAACGTATCATAGTTTAATTCCTTTATCCAAAGGAGGCTGAACTTCCTGCAAAATCTGTTTTAGAACTACATTGGCCTGTTCCACATCAATTGTATTGTTTGGGAACATGATCATACGATGAGCTACTGTATCTAAAAAAACTTCCTGTACATCTTCTGGAATAACATAGTCTCTTCCTCTTAAATACGCACATGCTTTTGCCATTTCCATTAGTGAAACAGCTGCTCGAGGACTTGCCCCTTGAATAATCTGTTTATGATTTCTAGTTGCTTGAATCAGGGAAACGATGTAATAGTAAATGCGATCATGCACAAAAACTCTACTGCATTCATCCTGCATCTTAATAAAAGCATCACGATCCAAAACACTTTCTACTACAGTGTTGTTTTTCTGCTGTTTGCGCTTTAGAATTTCCACTTCAGCATCTTTTGTTGGATATCCAATTTCTAGACGAATCATAAAACGATCCATCTGACTATCCGGTAACAACTGTGTTCCTGCAGAACCAACTGGATTTTGCGTTGCGATTACTATAAACGGGTCTTCCAGCATCATTGTTTCTCCATCAATTGTTACACTAGTTTCTTCCATTACTTCCAATAGAGCTGCTTGTGTACGTGATGATGTTCGATTAATTTCATCAGCTAAAAAAATGTTTGTGAATATAGGACCCTTTTTTAATTGTGTTTTTCCACTTTGAATATCTAAAACATTATATCCTGTCACATCAGCTGGAAGTACATCTACAGTAAACTGCATTCTACTGCAATTTACCTGCAGTGCCTGTGCAAAGGCTTTTGCCATTGTTGTCTTTCCTACCCCAGGAATATCTTCCATTAATATATGTCCTTTTGCCAACATTGCCATTAATACTTTTTCTAATACTTCATCTTTCCCCACAACTGCTTTTTTTACTTCCTGTAATATTTTATCACTATCTTTCATATACTCTAACCTCCCATCATATAGGTACATTGTACTATATTTTTTATAGACAAAATTTAATTTTTATGAAGTTTAAAAAAATACTGTAAATAATGATGATTTCATTAATTTACAGTTACTTTTTTCTATATTTATCTACGCATACAGTTTAAATCACTTTCATCCATACCTAACTGACGAAGACTAACTTCTTGTTTCTTTGGACATGGCATTGGCTGGATCATAAAAGAACACAGCGTACAATATCCGGAAGACTGACTTCTACGAATACAGGAATATTCACATTTACGAATACAATTCTCATCAACCCATAAAGCTAATTGATCCAATGCATTTGTAGCGAGCTGATTAGCAGTTTCTTTATCTAACCCTGCATCTAAAAGATAACGGAATAATATATCTGCATAAGTTAAGATATATTCCATCAAAAAAAAGTTCTCTGCATTATTTTTCTGCATACGTTTTGGCCATAAAGGAACCTTTATATGATTTTTAATATAGCGTTCTTCTTCAATATGCTGACGTGGATTTTTTAAACATTCATGGTGGCATTCACCACATTTATATAAAAACTCACTCATAGTTTTCAACAATTGAAATTTAAATGTTGGAAAATCAATTGTCACATTAAATTCTTTTTCAATCTTCACAAAAGCATCTGCGCACATTGCTAATGCTGCATCTACCGTTTCTGCCTCAAAAACTCCCAATTTTGTGATTGGCTGAGGTAGAAACATCATTAAGTCACGAGCATTTACATATTTCATTTTTTATCACCTAGCTAATGGTACAACATTTTTTAATATTAATAAATATATTTTTTCCAATTTTTAAAAAAGGTATCCTTTTTAGATACCTTTCATTACCCCTTATACATACTCAACAATCTTATTATCTTTTATATATCTTTTTATACAATCCCTTAACGCCTCTACCCATTACCTGGAAGAAAGTTAAAGATTTTCGCATGTGATCTGCTTCTACATATTTGCTAACAGCTCGCAATAATTGTTTATTATTTCTAGAAGAAAAAGAATATGTTCCGCTTTCTTTGGTCTGAATCGCAAAACGAGGAATCCATTTTCCCTTAAACATTACGGATGCAATCACATAGTCTACTTCTTCCCAGGGTATCTGAATATAGTCTGCAACATTACGCTGATTATAAAACTCAAATGCTTTATCTCCAATCATGATATTACCGTAAGTAGTTAAACCTAGATAAGATGTTGCCTTGATTGCTAAATCAACTTTTGTATTTAAAGACTGTATCATATGTATCCTCCTTATCTTGTTAAGAAAAGCTCGGAATAACCGAGCTATTCGATTTCTTATTGTTTATTACATGATGTTCAAGCAGCGAGCTGCGATACCAACGATGAATAATGCAATGATGATAACGATTGGAGAAACTTTTTTCTTCAATAACCAGCAGCATAATAATGTTAGTAATAATGCAGCTAAACCAGGAATCAGCTGATCCAAGTTCTGTTGTAATGTTGTGACTTTTTCAACATTCAATCCAGCGCTTCCTAATGCATCATACTGTGTAAGTGCTTCTTGAATACCTTTTGCTCCTTCAGATAAGCTGTTCCAATCAATGTAAGCACCTTCAGACTGTGTTACAGTTGATACAACCGGAGTAAATGAAATACTTACCCAGCGCTGTACAAGTGATCCGATGATGAACATACCAAGGATACTAGCTCCCTGTGTAACTTTTCCTAATAGTCCACCTGATAAGTCCTGTGCAATAGAAGTACCAACTTTATATCCGAATTCCTGAGTATACCAGATAAATGCCATACGGATAACATTCCATAATACGAAGAATAGGATTGGTCCCATAATATTTCCTGACATTGCTAGTGATGCACCTAATGCACCTAGAATTGGACGTAGTGTAAACCAGAATACAGGGTCACCGACACCAGCCAAAGGCCCCATCATTCCGACCTTAACACCTTGAATAGCCATATCATCAACTTCTGCCCCATTTGCACGTTCTTCTTCCAATGCAAGAGTAACACCTACAACTGGTGCAGATACATAAGGGTGAGTGTTATAGAATTCCATGTGACGTTTTAATGCCGCAATCTGATCTTCTTTATTTGTATAAAGTCTTTTGATTGCTGGAATTAATGAATAACACCATCCACCATTCTGCATACGTTCATAGTTCCAAGAACCTTGAAGGAACTGATGACGCCAAGCAACAGACATACGATCTTTTTTTGTTAATCTAATTTTTTCAGCCATGTTCTTATCCTCCTTCAAGATTTTAGTAATCATTTAAAATATCGCCTAATGGGTCACCGCTTCCAGTTCCACCACTATTTGAACCAGCGCTTTCTTTTAATCCAAGATAAATCAATGCAAGAGATACACCAATAGCACCTAATGCGATCAATGTTAACTGGCTAATTGCAGCTAATACGAAACCGATTGCGAAGAATGGCCAAGTTTCTTTTGTAGACATCATGTTGATAACCATTGCATAACCTACAGCAGCAACCATTCCTCCACCAACAGTCATACCGCCTGATAACCAAGCTGGCATTGCACTCAACGCGCTAGTTACTGCATCTGCTGGAATAAAGCATAGTGCAGCAGCTGGAATTGCGATACGCACACCCTGCATTAAGATAGCAAGAATCTGCCAGATTTCGATTGCACGGAAGTTACCTTTTTCAGCAGCAGCATCCTGGAAGTGTACAATAGGGATTGCCAATGTACGGCAGATCATTGTTAAGAATAAACCTGCTACAGATAGAGGTACTGCAACTGCGATAGATGCAGAAATAACAGTTTGTGTATCTGTATTTCCACCTAAACCTAATACCATGATGATTGCTGAAGCAACAGATGCAAGTGCAGCATCCGGTGCGATTGCAGCACCAACATTTGCCCATCCAAGAGCCATCATCTGTAAGGAACCACCTAACATAACACCTTCTGTTAAGTGTCCGCTTACTAATCCAATTAAAGTACATGCCACGATTGGCTGATGGAACTGGAATTCATCCAATACACCTTCCATACCAGCCAGAAGGGCAACTATAACAATTAATAAAATTGTAATAATAGACATTATAATTCTCCTCCTATTTTTATTTCAGCTCAGCTTTTGCTTTTTTAAGAAGATCGTCAATATTTTCAGACGAATCAGCAGGTACTTTACGAACATCGAATTTAATACCTAGTGATTTCAATTTTTCAATTGTTTCCACATCTTCTTTACCCATCGCAATCGCATTGTTTACAACTACTTTACCTACAGAGTGAGCCATAGAACCGATATTCAATTCTTTGACATCAACCCCACCTTCGATAGCACGAAGTGCATCCTGAGGAGTTTCAAACAGCAGCATTGCTTTTGTATTACCAAAACGAGGATCTTTTGCGACTTTGATCATTTTATCAACAGGTACAACATTTGCCTTAACTCCTGGAGGAGCCGCCTGTTCGATCATTTTCTTACGTAAGTTATCATGTGCAACTGAATCAGAAACAACAATAATACGATTTGGCTGTGTAGTTTTTGTCCAAGTAGTAGCTACCTGTCCATGTAATAAACGAGTATCGATACGAGCCAATACATATTTAATGTGTCCATCACCAATCACTGTTCCTTCAGGGATCGCCCCCTGTGGTTGAGGTGCAGCTGCAGGAGCCGCTGTTTCTTTTACTGGTTCTAATTCTTCAGGACGTACTTTAACACCTTCTCTTGCAACTTCTACGATGTGAGTTGCAATTTCCTGAGCTTTTTCCATAGACATTCTTGAAGCATAAGTTTCAATCAGCATTGGAAGATTTAAACCAGTAACAATTGCCCATTTGTCTTCATGTCCAGCAATTAATCCATTAGCCTGATTAAATGGAGTTCCGCCCCATAAATCAACTAAGAATAAAACTTCATCCTGATTTTCGAAAGTAGCGATTGCTGCTTCCATTTTTGCTCGAATATCTTCAGGTCCTTCACTTGGTTGCAGTGTTACTGCTTTTACATCTTGCTGTTCACCAAAAATCATAGCACCAGACTGTAAAATACCATTAGCGAATTCCCCATGACTTGCAAGGATAATTCCTACCATAATTACTAAGTCCTTCCTTTCTTCATCGAGTTCAATATTATCCATTACCAATATATTGTAAAACAGAGTGCATGCATTTTCTGTTTATCGATTTCTTATTAGAATCTATATCGTCATATAGACAAAATTTAACAAGAAACCGCTTTCTATATTGGTAACACCTCCTTGATTATAACACGCCAAACCATACTTTTTCAATAGCTTTCACATTGATTTCACATAATTATCACTAATTATATATAAAAAGTTACATATACCAGTTATAATTTATACTGTTTTCAAAACAATGAAATTGTAATGTTATTTTTATTATTACAATTCATTATAAATGATTTATATTTATCAAAATTTTCTGCCATATTACCATTATATCCAACTGACTTATCAAACATGCATCTTTTTTTCATTTATTTTATCTTTGATTTGCAAACTTCAAAAGAAAGCACAAAAAAAGCTGTTATACTACCATTTAACAGCCATTTAGTTTATTTGGTGCAAACCCGGAATTATAGTCGAACTAATCCGATATCTTTTACCCCTATCTGATCTGTTACCCTAATTTTAACATTAACCTTTTCTATTTTCAACATTTTATTTTGAAAAACAAAGCAAAAAAGAGAAAACATTATTAAAAAAGGAGCATTATACGCTCCTTATCCTTATTTATCTTCAGGATTTAAACTACCGGCATGATCTAAACTACCTGCTAGTCGGTATAAAAATTTCTCTTTCGACATATCGTACTCATACATATATCTCTTGCACAGATGAGTTATATAAATACCCACTTCTACTCTCTTGTATTCAGATACAATTGTATCAATTGCTATCCTTGCTTGCTCTGCATTCATATCTCTTTTTTCCATATTCTTCTCAGTCCTTTTCGTGGCATATATTCTTTTTACCTATTAATACTATACCTCTTTTTTTAAGCAATGTATATGATTTTATCATAATTGTCTTATATGTTTGTATCAATATATTTTAATGAATTATTTTCTAAAATAAAAATCATTAATTTATACCCCAAATCTTTTATTCTTTGCTACGATTGCTTCCGCTTCTTCCTTGCGACGATAAATTTTACTCTTTCTAACCCTTGTGCCTCCACCAGTATCTTCAAACTTAATAGTGCAGAAATCATTGGTTATTCGTATAATGGTTGCTTTTCGAACAAATATCGAAGATGAAACAAAATATACTTCATCTCCTTCTTGAAAGTTATTTTTTGTCATTATGTATTATCTTCCCTTCAATCTCTTGGATTTTATGATTTCTTGATCTTTCATTATAAACAAAAAAGATGCATGTTACTGCACCTTTTTTGTCTAATTCCAGATTTGCAATTACATTTTAGCATGCAGATTCACTTTCGTCAATCTTTTTTAGAAAATTTTCTATTTCTTATTTTTCTGATTTTTTTGCATATATTCGATATCTATCTTCCTTTCTCCATAACTGTCTGCGGGTGATATCTTGATCACTTTGATCGTGTTTTGTATAAGGTTACGTCTGGAATGATAATCCATGGTATTGAATGCCTGTTTTCTTTGTGTTATCGAATTTTTCAAAAATCGATTTAATTCATTCAGTTCCTTATTCACTTTTCTGAACTCTGATAGATATTCCTCTGAAGTAATTTCATCATCATCGAACATCGAAGAAAGAAGTTCTTTTCGTTTATTCTTCTTCTTTATTCTATCTTCTATATCCTCTATGACTATTTTTTTATCTTTCTCTATGATCTCATCATAGTCTTTTAAGAATTCATTCAGTATCTTATCATTATTGATCCTGTTTCTGCAGGATGGACAGTAATAATACTGATATACATCTCTTTTCTTTTTGACCGTTGATTTTGCAACCATCCAATTCCCGCAGTTGCATTGGACCAGTCCTTTAAAGTAATAATTGTATTTCGTAGGTTTCTGCGCATTGCTCATAGCTCTATAGGCATCTTCCCATAATCCTTTCGACACCTGAGGTTCGGTGTGTATCCTGTTAGTTCCATCATACCATCCTTTCAGATTTCTCTCATTCACTGCTAGGTCAGGATCTTCACTGTCAAAATACTTCGTCTTATATGCTCCGTAGTTTATGGGATTCGAGAAATATCGATATACTTTAGAGTCTGTCCACTCGGTATCGAATATCTGATGCTTATTCATGAATATCCTCATCTTTCTGATGGAATACTTATTGCTCGCCATCATCTCGTAAAGCTTCTGTCCTGTTGCTTTAGAGCCCTCTGCCAAAACTATCTTATTCCCTTTTTCATAATATTCATTTTTCACTCTTTCATAGCCTTTTGGAGCAACGCCTCCCATGGGATAATTTCCATTCTTTGCAGCTTCGATATAAGATGCTCTGACCCTTCCTGGTATTCTTTTCACCTCTATTTCATCTGCTAATGTCTGGATATCAGAAGTAAATGTTGCATCTACATTTTCCCTCCCATCGAACGCTATTCCATCAAGACAGATTACTTCGACATTAAATGTCTTGAACATCTTTATCATGGAACGTTTCAGTACCAGGTCTCTTATCAGCCTGCTGGAATATCTGATGACCAGCTTATATTTGATCAGATATGTTCCATCGGGAAGTTTTTTGTTTTCCTTTATTCTGGATACCATCTTAAGATAATCCGGTCTTTTGATATTGTTGGCACTGTATCCATCATCTATGAAATATTCATCGATAACGATATCATTCCTTTCTGCCCACTCTTTCTGTTCCTGTACCTGTGCTGCACAAGTGTGACCTCTCAGCTTCTGCTCTCTGGTAGATGCTCGGGCATATCCTAAATATACTGTTTTCATGATTCATCATCCTTTCTTTCGCCCACAACTTTAACGACTTCTATGACGAGAAAATATGCAAGGACGGTCCTGACCGTTCATTTTATCCTTGCATATTTTTTTGGAATAGAATACATTCCATAAGAATGTTCCGTTAAAGTAGGAAATATCAGATGATGTCCATGTTACCATTCTGTTACCGTTTTTAAATCTCTTCTGCTCAGAACACCATCACAAAATAGCTCAACATAAATAAAGGGCTTAAGAATAAAAGCAGCTGCTTATCTTCAGGTATATCATCGTACCTGTTCCTGCACTTTTCGTGTCTGCGTATCCCTATTCTTTGCGGCAGCATCCTGTGCTTTTTCAATCATATTCTCTATTCCTGAAATCTGCACATCTTCCCCTTGAACTGCCTCATGTTCCAGCAACCTGTTTAATTCTCCGTTATCTTTAAGATATTCACAAATGCTGTCGGCATCTGCAATTGCTTTAAATAGCTCATTATCCTTTTCTTCTATGATTTTGATCCAGCTTTGAATATACGCTTTGTGATTATCCATTCCTGCATCTGATAAGAGACCTATTTCTGAAGTAATGAAGCTGGATGCGATCTCTGCACGTAGTTCTTCTTTTGCATACGATTCAGAACCGAATATTCCCCCAAAGGGTCTATTCAGACGGCTTTCATGACCTGTGGCATGAGATAGTTCATGAAGTATCGTTGCATAATAATCTTCATCAGTAAGAAATGAGTTATAGGAAGGAACGACGACCTTATCCTCATTAGGGGAGTAATATGCTCTATCGCTTAACCTGCTCTCAACATAATCAACTTCCATGTTCTTTATCAGGGTATCTACAAATTCTTTTTGAAGTGTAGGCAAGACCTTCTTTTCGTTCACCTTATATTCTTCTAGTCCATCTATATATCTTGCATTGAATACGTAATAGTTCTTGACCATCCAGCGTACATTAGGAGGATTTTCTCTATCCTTTGCGATTGCATCTTCATATTGCTGTATACTCATCGTTTTCTTATTGTCCAGATCATAAAGTGTCCAAAACTCAACAGGTATGCCTTTCCCCTTTGATTCCTTGCTCAGATGGAGCTTCATCTCTTTTATCTGGTTAAAGGTATAGAACCTTGGATCTGTGTATCCTTCCATCTGGCTTATAAAGGAAAGGAGAAGTTTATTGATCCCTCTATATTTGTGTTTTGATGCGCCATTATGCAAAGCATAAGAATTATACCAGCCCTTTCTCCAAGGAAGCTGTTCTTCCTTCAAGGCATTCAGATAAAGTTCTTTAATAAGTTCTCTGGTCTTGCTGTTCTTCATCTTCGATCACTTCCATTTCTTCATCTGAAAAGATTATTTCTTCCTCTGGTTCACCAAGCATTTCTTCTTCATTCAGAAGTTCTGTGATCCCTAGTTCTTTTTGCATATGTTTGATATTTTTCATGATTACCTCCAGTAAATTAAAAATGTGGCAATATTGCCACATTTATCTTTCTATGTTCATCTTTATGTTTTTATCTTCTGTAGTCCTTGCGCTGCTAATCTGATTTTTCCTGTCCTGCGCTTTATCAATGAACCCTCTCAAGCTCCTTTGTGGTTCCTCAATTCGTTTAGGAAATGTCTCTTTTATCTGTCTAGCTAATTCTTTGAAGTTCTGCGAACGGCAGACATCATTCCAATCATTTATATCATTTGGCGGATAGAACTCTCTTGCTCTGATTCCTTTTTCTTCTAGTCTTGTTATTGCTTTGGCAGAAGCTTCCTTGCCCCAGTTATGGTGTTTTTCAACTTCCGCTTTCAGATCATTGTTGAACATGACGACTACATCCTTATATCCATATAGTTCACAGGTCTCTATGATAGATCTATAGTTGTTGATGCTGGCACAGGATAGGAATGCATAATCATTGGTATCTATTCCTGCTTCCTGCATTACTGTCATGATCGACATGATCTCGATGCTTGACTCAGCACATAGAAGTATCTTATTTCCTGCATCATAAACATCCTTTGGAAGCAGATTTTCATTATATAGCGTATGTTGCTGAATATCGTCATATCGGATGGAAGGGTCATAGAGCCATCCTCTGCTCATATTTGAATTTGATGCACTCATTTGAAATTTTATGCTTTGATTGGTTCCTCTTTCACAGATACCGGATAACAAGCCATATTCATTCCTAGCTATGAACAAACATGTCTTTCCTCCAGCTGATGAATTATATTTTCCTTGCATAAGCAGTCCTTCCTTTATAAACCTGCGAACGATATCCGGAGATATCTTCCTGCCGGATATCAGATATCCATATACGCTTCGCACATTATCATCTTTGTTCTTAGCAAGTTCCTTCATAAGAAATTTATGTCTTCTGATCTGCCCTTCTTTTGTATTTGGGTATTCTTCGTTGACTTTTGCGGTCGTCTCCTTACGTTTTATTTCAGATTGGCTTTCCAGATTGACTCCATCTTTTTCTGAGAGTATCTGGAGACATTTCAGATAGTTTAGATTCTCTTCAGGATGATCGTAACCATATACCTGATTAAGAAAATCCACGGCACCGCCTCCACTGCCTGCTGAAAAGCGCCAGTAACTGTTCGTATCCTGAAAGAACACGACCGAGTCATGTTCTTCAAGAGAATATGAACGTCCTATCTTGGTTACGGTATATCCTAGTTCTGATGCAAAATCCATGATGTCGATCTGTGAGTTGATCGTTTCTTTCAGCTTCTTCCGTTCTTCATTTGACATATTATATATTTTATAGATGTTCATCCCTGTTTCTCCTCATCTTTTATTTAAAGTAATACGTATGGGCTTCCTGTCTGTTCTTGAATATGATGCTTTCTGGAGTGATTCCTTTTTTAAAATCAGTCAGCCATTCCTTTACGAAACCCTCACAGTCATCAGCTTCCAGTTCAGCAAGCTGAAGATAGACTTCCTGAACGGTCTTGGATCTCTTTAGTCGGGAATAGAAATAATCCTTTTCCTGTGTCATATACATCTGTATCCCTCCTGTTCTGTATCTTTCTTTCCTTAATATATATGATCTAACAATCTACCACCATATCTGCCATGGATTCTTCAGCTGCCGTCAGCTTCTGCGGATTATCTTTTTCATAAGAATCAAATATCTCTATATCATTGACCTCAGGATAGATTATCTTTTCTCCTCTTTTGATCTTTTTGGCTCTATTCACTAGATCCTTCAGGCCCATTGTTTTATCCATTTCCATCATCATCCTTTCTTTTCTTTCTTTTTCATACACAGCATAAATCTTGATAAAATCAATAAAGAAAAAATGAAACCCAGCTATAGCTTCATGTACGTTCTTATATATCCTTCTGCATTCATTTTTTTCTATTTTTGTAATGTGGATCTTTATATCTTTTTCATCCAGTTCTTCCTGAAACGTGAAATGTAGGCAAGTTAGATATAGTTCCCTGATCTTCTGTTCTGCCTTATTATAGAAAGGCAGGGAATTCAGATATTCTGTGATCATTTCATTTCTCCAGTTCTTCTTATCTCCACATAGATTTATGATTTTCTGAACGGTGACCTCCTGCATTACTCTATAAAGATGGGACCTGTTTTTTGCCAGAAGATCTATCTTATCCTGCTCATTCATGACGACCTGTTCGATATCAAATACTCGGTAGCTTTTAAAGGTTATCACATTATCCTGTATATCCGGAATGAATACAGCAAGGGGTCTTTGCAGCTTCTGAGGCACGATCTTGTTATTTCTTTTTTTCCAGTTTTCCAACGACATTACATATTGTGCATTTTCTTTCTGCATCATGATGGATGCGATGTTATAGTATTCGATATCTGTATGCTTTTTGCTGAATAATAGGTCTCTGCCTAGCTTTTCTTCATCATGCAGTACATCTTGAAAATAACTCGCCATATTCATCAGCGTTTTTCGTGTACCCTGATCCATATCATTCATCCTTAAAGATACATCTGTATCCAATTAATTCATCATCTTCCATTACCTGTTCGATCCTGTATTCCTGAGAAGAATACTTTCCGAACTCCTCTGCTGCATCGTAGGTAGTAATGGCATCTTTATATTCTTCAATATAAAATGTAGTATCTTTTCTTTTCGTAGTGTTTTCTGCAATGCCTTGTTTCCATGCTTCATTACCGCCGCTCTCCTGCGTCATTCCATTTTCCTTACCGATCGAATCTAAATAATCTAAATATTCTTCTTTTTCCTTTTCCGTCATCTTCCACTCCGATGGTATCTCAACTCCGTCGATGACATCATAGGATTTTAATATCGTATCTCCTTCTTCTGTTTTTTCTTCTTTTACTACCTGTTCTCTTTGATCTCCGTGCAATCCGGATACGGTAAATTCTTTCTTCAGATTGACCAGTTCAACATTTGCCAGTTCTTCCAGATTTTTTTCATATTTCACTTCAACAGTTACTTTATCTCCGTTCTTCAGTCCTTTATCTGGACTGATATCATATTCGAAGGATTTGATCAGCCGTGCGATTGTTTCATCTTTCTTATCATATTCAATTTCATTTGATTCTACTTCTGCCGTTGCTTCTTCATTGAAGCCGGAATATGCAATTTTTAAATTTTCTGTTGCATCTATCTCCATTGGTTTCTGCCTGCATCCAAAAGCGGGCAATATTGCCACAAATGCAAGACAGGCAAGAAAAATTCTCTTTTTCATCATGATGTTCACTCCTTAACTTCATTGACTGGTGGTTTTACCGGGTTTGCGAACAGGATCTTTCCGGAAGTGCCTGCATATCTTTTCTTAAAGTTTTTGAGAGTATCTGTCTGTTGCCTCCAGTCCTTGATTGCAACGTTCCAGCTATCTGAGGTTCCATTATAATTCCCATCCTGCCAGGTAACATTTTCTCCATCATAGCTGATGATGATCCCTACATGGTTCAGAGGATTATCTTTGGTACCTATCACAGAAAATACGGATCCTGCTTTTGGTTCGGAAAAAGAAGGAACAAATTTATCTGGATGAGCTATCAGAAGCTGACCGGCGCATTCATATCCGTTTCCGGTAAAGCCAGGGTTATATCCATAAATTTCATAAAATCTGCCCCATGCGAACCAGGTACACTGACCGTAATATGCTGGCGCATATGGATTGCTAGGTGCCTTCCATGCCCTGCTGTTCGCAAAATTTGGTACATTATCAACAGCTCCGCCTATTCCTCCTACGGAATAGTAGCGTAAGACATGATAAGGATAATCTGGATCTCCTCCATCTATCCGCTTGGCATACTCTCTTGCATTTTCTTCGGTCCATTCCGTATATTTTTGAAACCATCCTTCACCAAAGTTATATCCCTGCAATGCATATGGTAAATTTTCCATGTCATCCGGTTCATCTACATCAGCTTTTGAAAATGCATCCCTTAATGTCTTGACACCTACCTCTATCGAATAATCGGTGTTTGTTATTCCTACCTCACAGGAGGTTCCCGCGGGCACTCTGTCGTATAGCTGATTATATTTGGATTCCGATGCCTGCATCGGATCGCATCCCTCACCGCCGCTCTCCTGCATCATTACCGCCATTACCAATGGTGTCCATTTATCATCCCACCACTTATCAAGTGCGGATTCTATCTTTTCTTCATATGCAAGTACTTTTTCCGATACTCCGATTGCTTCTATCTTAGGTGCAGTAATTTCATTCCACCATCCAAAGACCGTTGTGATGATCGCTACGACGACGATAACTGCAATGATGACAGGAAGAAGCGTTATGACGCTTGCTAATAAGGCGGGAAGCGACATAACAAAAGAAGCAATTCCAGATATCAAAGCCATTACCATTTGAAAAGCCCTCTGCATTGCCAGTACAGGATGACGGAAAATGGTTATCGTGGAACGAGCCCCTTTATATAGTCTTCTGCGATTTCTTATACCAAAAGCTATGGATTTAGCTGAACCGCGTGCTGTTTTCTGTGCCATGTCATATGACGTAGCTAAGGTTCCATCTCCATTACGTCTCATAGTGTAGCTTGGTCTGTTCATGAGCTTTCTTGATTGGTTATCAAGCGTAGCTAAGGTGCTTTTCTTCAGACTGAAGGAATCAATTTTCATGCTCGTAGCTCGGTTTCCCCATTTTTCCTGTCTTCTATGGAATCTGTCTAGTTTTTCTGTTCTATATTTTGTTCTGATGATTCCGATCCTTTCACTGAATGTATTTTCTGCATACTGATTGGCTTCTGTCTTCATGATAGAAATTCTATCTTTTTTTGAAGTAATATCTTTCCTGCTGCGAGCGAATGCAATATCCTTGTAGGATGATGTTATCTTATCCTCTGTAATGGATTCCTTTATTCTGTTTTCTCTATTCTCCGAGAAAACATGTTTGACCGCTCCTTCAGTTATGGTTCCCACTGCTCCTTTTCCTGCATGATAGGCGCTTCTGGTAACCATCACGCTATTGCCGATCATCGCTCCGGCAGCTTCGCTCCCAAGATCTCCTTCGCCTTCGCTTCCTATATCATAGAAATCCGGAGTACGATTTACTATGACATCGTTCATCCTATGAATACCTGTCCTTACCGTGCTTGTAGCATTACCGGCAATCTCTGTGAATGTCGTCGTAGCTCTTTCTCCGATCTCTGCGGCTGAATAAGCACTGTTGCTCAATATATCTTTTCCGCTCTTAGCAGCGTTCCCAGCTTCTTCCAGTATCTGGGAACTTGTTTTAATTCCATCGCTCATTAAATCACCAGCCTTTATTCATAAGTAAGACGCATGCCTATATAAATACCATTTTCATCCTGTAAAGGAACGCACATTCCAGAACGCCCGCTATTGCTAAGATCTATCTGACATGCCTGCGGAGCTGTCGTCATATCATATCCATCAGAGAACAGATAATCCTTAGCAGATATTTCTATCTTCTCCTCAGGAATTTCATTAGCAGCATCATTGCTGGAATCCTTCTGAGGTTCTTCCTGTGTGGATTGCTGAGGTTCCTGTTTGCTGCTTTCCTGTTTTGAATCTTTCTCTTCATTTTGCGCTTCCTTCTTTTTCTTGACTTCTTTTTCTTTGATCTGAAGCTGTATACTTGCATCCGTCTCATTTCCGGAAGGATCTATTGCGCGGATCTTTACATATGTGCTGCTGCCATAGTCCAGTTCCTCTTCTTCGAGTTCCTCCAGAACGGTAGGAAATTCATGATAATTATCCTGTACCTGATAATACTGTTTCCATGATTTCATCTTTTTTGCTTCATCCAGAGAAAGTGTGAGTTTTTTTGTTTTTAGGGTTATTTCCGGTTTCGTAGTGTCCACTACTTCTATGGTTTCAGAAATATCTTCAGAGCCATCAGAAAAAGAATAAATAATAGTCTGTTCACCAAGCTTTTTTTTATCTAATTCTGTGGCACTGATTTCCAGCTCATCAAATGTCATCGTTCCTTTGGTTATATCTGCTGTAGAGACATCTTCACCTTTTACTTTTTCGATGAGGTCGATAGCGCTGAGCGTTTCCCCGTATTCGATCGAATGTCTGGATAGTTCGATTTTTGCTGATGGACGAAAGATAAGGAACAGCATTACAAGAATAGCAACAGCCGATATAAATACGATGACTGCGATCTTTATATAATGCAGGACATCATCATCCAATTTTGACATATGATCAACTCCTCTCTTCCTATATAAAAAAAACCGGTCATCGAATAACCGGTTATCTTTCTTTATCTGGCGATCTTCTTTGATGAATAGCAGATACGTCTTTTTCTTTTTTCTCGTTTGCTCTGCTAATAAAACCCTTGATTCCTAAATTCTGATCATTGATGATCAGACCTTTTTCCTTCATGATATCTTCAAATTTATCAATTCTTTGCGACAAGCCAGCATGGAGCTTCTGAATCTGATTATCAAATAATTTTATATATTTTTGATTATCTTTTAATAGCTTAGCATAATCATCTGCTACATATCTTAATTCATCTATCTGTGACTGTCTGATGGATACCGTAAAACAGGAAGGCAGCCGTTCACTGCTGATCATACCTCTGGAAAAACATTTGACATCATTTTCATTAAAATCCCAGTATCCTTCTGTGACATTCGTACACATGCTTCTACCGCTATCATAGATAGGGCATACCTTTTCCCATAAAAGGTTCTCTACATTTCGAATGACGGCAAAATTTCCCATATGCCGATCTTCATTCAATATGATATAGTCAAGCATGAACATCTTTTCCACATATTCTCTGGCATTTGGCACTTCATGTTCTTCCAGTATTTCAATATAACGCTTCAGGTCTCTTTCGTCTCCGTGCAGGTCTTCACCATATAAGATCTCATAAGCACTTATCATCTCTGTCTTATCATCTATGATGCATGGGCATGCACTCATCAGAGTATAATTTCTTTTATCTTCGATCGTTTTTAACGTATATTCCACATGCGGAACATTTAATACTTTACATATATTAGATGCCAGCACTTCATTGACCTGTTCAAAGCCATATATGGTATTTGAACCCTTGAACATCCAGTTTTCACCATCGATCTTCACCCATGCCTTTTTCAGCTGTCCTGTCAATGAATTATTCGGAGTTCTAAATTTATCTGATTCCGTAGAATTGATCTTCAGTGACTGATATGTCCCATCTCCATATACAGCATCAAAGAATTCTCTGCTGTCATAATCATTATGAAAATAATTGATATCTTCCCAGCAGACATTCTCATTCAACGGTTTTAGCCAGTATTGATCTGATAATGAAAGACCGTAATCCATATTAAGAAGTTCATCTGTTCTTTTGATATTAAATCTTTCCAGAATCTTATTTTTTTCATCCCTATCATTTGGGATTGCTCTGCTGTTGTACCATTGATTCAGGACCTTCAAAAGGTCTTCTTCTTTTTTGTTAAGTGATTTCTGCAATATCAAAGGAGAAAATCCAATATTGTATCTTCTGCCGATAGAAAGAAATTCAGTTTCTTCTTCTTCCTTGGATACCTCCATTAACGGCATATTCTTATTCATCAGGATATATTCCATAGTCTCCTCCTTTACTTATTCATATATGATTTTAAGAGATAAATCTTTATATAGCAAGGAAAATTTAAGACAGGGTTTTCTGATGTGGCAATATTGCACATCATGCCATTCCTTCAAATGCAGGATTCTGTAACAGTGCATCTAGAAGATTTTTCTTGTTCATCAACCATATTGTCTTTAATATCTTTTGGTCTCTACATTGTCCTGCAATAGAAACCAGATGCCCCATGATATCTTTTTCCTGTTTTATCAGCCTGATATCCTCCTGCTTAAAGCCTAGAAGCCATAAGATAGCTTCCAGTTCCGTATCAACGGACGTTTCTTCTTTTCTATTATCATTCATGCGATCGATCACCTTTACGCTGCCATTCATCGTATCTATGCAGTAGAAAAGACCTTTTTCTCTGCTGGTGCCAAGCATCCTATATTTCATGGAATCTATTTTTTCTACCTGGCAGAAAGCTAACGAACGATCGATATTATAGCAGGCAGCAATAAATCTATCTGCGCTTTCCATCTGCTGTCTTATCTCCTGTTTTTGATCTTCTACCAGTTCCTTAGGCAGTTCTTCTTTTGCAGGCTCCTGTGTCTGTGCATCCTGCTGCATTCCATCGATCAGGATCTTCTTCACCAAGTATCCTTCCTGTAGCTTCTCACAATACAGCTCTACCTTCAGGAAAGTTCCTTCAAAAGCTATATATTGTTCGAAGACAGAATGTTCAGCATCTTTCATTCGGAACATATGTTTTTCGAGAAGTTCCGTTTCTGTTATCTTTCTTCCTGCATACGCATTGAAGCAGTATTGTCTGAGCAGTTCCAGCTTTTCAGAAAAATCGATATGCCCGGCAATTCTTTCATCTATGACATAACATTTGCAATATCCTTTATCCTGTATAAATAGATTAAACATATTTCTTGCCTTCCTTCTGTTGTTTTTCCTGTCTTATTTTTTTGATCTCATCCGGATCGGTATTCCATAGATCATACGTATGTGTATTTTTCGGATATTCATCTTTGAATGGTACTATGGCTTTTCCATATCGGAACAGTCCATATCCTCTTGGTGCGTTCAGACATGTCTTCATCTGTTCATTCGATAGACCTAATAGGGAACCAAGCTGTATCAGATCGGATTTGCTCTGATTCAGCATGATGATGGATTCTGCATTTCCAATTGTTGTTCTCGTCTTTGTTCGAAGCAGCAGTTCCTCCACGTTCTGTGTGATCCCTGTCGGGTATCCGTCAAATTTCCTGCTCCATTTATAGAATTCATAAAAGAAATTTTCAGAATAATCATCCTTCAGCAGGAGATAGATTTCATCGATATAGATATAGGTTCTTCTACCGATTTTCTTATTGTGAAGGATCTTATCACGTAATGTTTCCAGAATAATCTTATATCCTAAAGAACGCATGGAATCACCGATTTCTGATACATCATAGACCGTTAGACGATTGTCTGTTTTTACATTTGTCTTATTGGCGAAAATATCATAAGAACCGTCCGTATAGGTGTATAAGGCATCTGCCATTGCCTGTGCTTCTGGATTATTTTCCTGCATCAGGATATTCCTAAAATCCTTCAGCGTTGGCATCTCTGCATTCTTGTCAGCAAATCTTCTTCCTTCATACTCCTGATACATTCTGGTTATGCCTTTATCTACGATTGATTTTTCTGTAGGGGTCAATGCTTTTTCTCCCATGATCTCTGTCATGATGGTCTGTGCAAAATCTACCTTGATCTTGACGAAACCGAATGTGTTGTCATAGTCGCCTTCAAACGGATTAAAGTATGTGCCGGAACGATTATCTATTTTGATTACCGTTCCATGATAAAAGCTATCTTCAGCTAAAAAGGCATATTCGCCCTGCGGATCGATTACGATGATATCTGATTCCGGCTGAAAGCAAAGGACCTGTGATAATTCATGTTTGACCTTGAAGGATTTACCAGCCCCTGGTTTTGCCAGGATCCATGCAGCAGGATTCTGTAACTTGCTTCTGTTGCATAAGATAAGATTTCCTGTTGTCTGATTGACTCCGTAATAGAGCGGCTCATCCTTCTGCATCAGTTCGACGCTTGTAAAGGGAAGCACGATGGCACATACTTTTGTTGTCAATGTCCTTCCTTTGCCTTCAATAGGAAGCCCTAACGGAAGAATCGAATTGAATCCTTCTTCCTGTCTCATGAATAAGGTTCCCATTTCACAGGATAGATTTCTCATTGCGACATTCACAGCTTTTTCTGCTTCTCTTAATTCATCCAATGTTTCTGTATTTATCATGATCAGCAGCTCTGTTTCAAATAAACGCTCGTTTCTTTTTTCTACATCATCCAATAACGCAGTTCCTTCCTCATAGGCATATCTAAGGTTCATCGGAAGCATCTGAGGATCATGACCTCTCATGAATGATTTTTCCTGACGGTTTGTGATCTCATTCTCCATGAGTGCAATTCGTTTCTTTATTTCATTGATATCTTTTCCTCTCTCATATACTCTCATATGAAAGGACGTAGTGATGTTATGCTCGATACGGGAAAGGGAATTGATCATGCTGTCGTTCATTTCCGTCGCCCATGTCTTCAGATACATGACCTTTGCATAGCGGTCATCGATCTTAAAATAATCTTCGCTCGTCTTAAAATCAAGCAGATCCGGAGCGATGCAGTCCTTGGTGGTGTAACCTGGAAGCAATGCATCATAATCTATTTCAAAAGGCTTGGCAGGGTTCATGATGGTCCTGATCAGCTTTAGCCTTTCTCTCCCATCCAGCACCTCACAGTGGCTGCCTAGATCCATGAACTTATTTTCCATTTCATTATGGAGGATGGTCAGCGATTTTTTTGCATCATAGAAATTATCTTCCTTTACCGTGTAGGTGATATATTTTTCAGATATGATCTTATTCGTACCTTTTTCTAGACTTGAAATGATGCTCTGGTTCAGTTCTTCCCGAAGCTCATCGTAGCCGTCGCCTACATTATGTCTGATGATCGAAGAAAGCAGTTCTTCTTCATCGATAGGATGATTGCATATCGTAAGCTGCATATCAACTTCATTTCCCAATGCATTGAGCAAACCCATGTATCGTCCAAATATGCTCTGCTGTTCTTCTTCCGGAGCAATGCTATAATTGATATCTTCAAACTTTTCTGTCTGCGAGTATAGATCGTTACCCAGCATTGCAATGCCGGAACGCAGCATCTTATCATAGTAAATGGCATTCTGCGTAACTCTTTTTTTATTTACATTTTCCTTATTCGTCTTCTTCTTTGATGCCTTTATTGATTTTTTTGTTTTTTCTTCTTTCTTTTCTGCTTTTTTTCTTATCATGCTTTCTCATCTCTCCTTTCTGTTGGAAGCTTTCGTTATCATATTCCAGCAGCTGCTGTTTTGTACGATATCTGAATTTGATCATCAGGTATTCATCAAAAGGAACTCCCTTAATGTCATACCAGCCACAGGCAAAACAGAATAAAGCTATTAAGGCACCGCCATATAGTCCTATATCCTGAGGCAGATGTAATAACACTATGGTCAGGAAGTAAAACAGCAGTGCGCTCAATATCCCGCATATCAGCCATTTCAGCTGTTTTGAAGTCATTCCCAAAAATACTTTTTCCTTATATTCATTGATATCTTTTGGCACTTTGACATACAGCATAGGTCTCACCTCCGTTCATGAATGAAAAATGTGGCAATATTGCCACATTTATTTTTCCAGCATTGGAGAAGATTTTTTCTTTCCTTTGCTCTTTGCATCTTGTTGAACATCCTTGGATTGAGAATTGCTTTTATCTTCTTCCAGAAGTTTGTTTGGATCTCTGTTCTGCATCTTCTCTTTTCCTATTTCATATTGTTCCTGATATATCTGTGCCAGCTGCTTCGCATTCAAGATCACTGGATCAGGTTCTACAAATTCTCCTCTGTCATCCTGCTGTGTTTCAAATCGAACCTTATATACTGGTTTTTCTATATCTGAATTGAGATAGATATATCTGCGACCGTTCTTCTTCTCATTGCCATCTTTATCCTGGTCCTTTTTTACTAATGCTTTCAAAGAGGTCCAGTATGCCTGAATTTTATCGCGATCATATCCATGGCTATCCGTTCCAAATCGGAAATGACGAAATTCCTTGGAAGGGATCAATATATTTACCATCTTTAAAGGATTACCATCTTTATCTTCCTTTGAAGGATGATCAAAATGTTCTTTTATCTGTTTGCTGTTGAATTTTGCATATATCCTTCTCGAAGACGAACCAGCATCTTGCTTGGTTTCTTCCTGCTTTTCAGCAGGTTGTTCATCCTTAGTGGGAACCTCGGTATCTTTTTCTTTCGACTGATCTTTTTCAGAAATACCTGCTTCTTTCCCATATATTTTCACCTGTACGATTTCTTCTAATTTCTTTTGGCTTTTTTCAAGACCGTTCAGTTCTTTCTGTTTCTGTTCCAGCATCTTCTGCAATTTCTCTATTTCTGCCTTCTGAGAAGCAATAAGTGATTTCATGGTATCCTCATGATCATCAAATGACAGAATGCTGACCGATTCCACCCTGTTCCAGTCATGGACATACTCCTTGCCGGTTTCGATATCCGTTATCTTTGTAATATCTTCATACATCGAACTGCCATGATAAGAGAGATCTCTTCTTCCGGTCACTTCCGAAGTCCCGATATGGATATCCTGTATTTCGTTTCTTTTCATCTTATCGACTATGTTTCCTTCCGTCGTATAGAATACATATTTCTTATCTTCCATTTTTCTCACCTCTAATTTACATCAAGCAATGCCTTGCTCCAGCCTCCGCTCTGGAAAGCCGCTATCATGATCAGGATGGAATATCCGACCAGTTCGAACATCTTACTAGTTATATCTGCCTGCGTCAGGTCTCCTGTAGATGAAAATGCTGCTGCTACCAGTTGCGTATAGATATAGCAGATTATGATGATGAATAATCCCTGTAGAGCCAGCGCAAACATTCTTTTGATAAATTTGATTCCTATGGTCTTGAATTCCGTGGAACAGAATGTTGCGAAAGCCAGTGGTGCAACAGCTGTAAAGATATATATCTCGATAAATCGCAATGCACTGATCGCCTTTACCAATACAAGCGCTATGTTGTTTATGATCCATCCGATAAGTCCTAATAAAAACTGCTGAAGCAGCTGCCAGAAGTTATTTTCATCCTTCAGTGCATTTACAACAGCAGAAGAGATATCTACATTGATATCCTGGATATCCATAGAATTTCCCATGGAATCGATGATATATGCCGATAGGTCAAAGCAGGCACCAATGATCGTCGTCATATTCTTACATAAGAAGATGGCAACAGTAGCTTTGAATACGACCACGAAAAGGGAATGGAAGGCATCCAATCCCTTGATATCTGATCGATTGTATAAGGCAAGCATTTCCATTGCAAGGAATAAGAGACAGAAGGAGCTTGCAACTACAGCAACTCCCTGTCCCAATGGGGAATGTATACCGACAGCATTCCATATGGTCGTATTGAATTCAGCTGGAGAGGCGGATGCAATTTCAACAACAGAAGATAATCCGGAAAAGAAATCAGCATAAAAGTTTCCTATCGCTTCCGCGATTCCTTCAATAATTTCATCCATGCTCTATCCCTCCCTAGTTGAAGGTAACATCAAGAGCTCCGAACATTACACCTACCGCACATGCAATCGCTCCACCAAGCAACTGGAAAAGAGAATCTCTTATATCCTGTCCGCTGTGTTCTTTCAGAGCAGTGGAAAGCTTCATGGCTCCAAGTCCTGCCCAAACGGCTCCGAATATCAGGATAGCCTGCCCTAGCCAGTCCGTTGTCTTCGATAAAAAATTCTGTCCTTCATTTCCTGCTGCAACAGGGATGATGACTTTTGCAATTAATAGCTGATTTAAGTAATTCATATTTTTTAACCTCTTCTTTCCTGTGCTTTGTTTAGCGTCTGAGCATAAAGACGATAATCGTGATCTAAAAATTGTCATAAAAAGAATTATTTTCTTTTTCAGATTGTTTGACGACTTCAAGTTCTTCGGTAAACGTCATGTACATACCTCGGTTTGAAGGCAGGCGATTGGTACCGATCTCTCCTTTGAATTCTGGCTTTGTTCTGCTTGTCAGAACTGAAGCCTGTCTTCTTCTCAAGCCGATGAGAAATAATTCGATATCAAAGAAATTATCTTTTGCCTTTTTCTTGTCATGAGCATCTGTTGTCAGCTCGACCCTCTTATGCTTCGTAACATCAAATTTCTTATCTCGGAAGATATGGTATCCACGGATATGGACCAGACATTCATCCTTTCCTAGACGACCAATTTCATCCGGTGCCAGAAGCGGTCTCTGGATCAGCTGATTGGATTTCTGATATGACCAGTTGGAGCCGCGAGTTTCTGATACGCTAGTGTAATCTACCGTCTCATTCCCTATCAGCTTTGAGAGATATTCCATCGATTCGTATTCTTTCCCGCCTAGGAAGATCGTGGTATCGCAGTTACCGAAAATCGTTTCCCAGCAGTCCTTATACGCGCTCTTCAATTGCGATATGTTCTGCAGGATGATGGTTGCAGATATTTCCCTTGATCTCATCGTTGCGATCTTGATCTCAAAATCCGGCTGCTTTCCACAGTTGGCAAATTCGTCATTGACAAATCTGGTATGGATAGGAAGCCGGTGATCTTTTCTTGCATCAGCACAGCGGTACAGCATCTCATAAAGCTGCTGGATCAGAATCGAGGACAGGAAGGAGAATGTCGTATCGCTGTCAGAAATGATGATGAATAATATGGTCTTCCTCAATTTGGAAGAAGGAAGACGTTCGTAGTCATCATTTGTCTTATCGTATTTCTTCATCCAGTCCTCTTTGGTTAGATCCAGTGTCATATCATCCGGATGTTTCTCATCCTTTACCTTCGGGGTTCCGATAAGGTCCAGTTCCAGCTCGTCTTCTCTTAACAGTTCCTGTAGTTCAGGAAGATTGAATATAGCCAGGCGGACACCTACGGAGATCAGGATAGACTTTGCTGTTTTTCCAGCAGCTTTTCTGTAAAGCTTGTACTGTTTGACCGCTAGGAAGGAATAAGAATATTTATTTACAGAATTGCCATATCGTAGCTGACGGTTATTCATCTCCTCAAGTTCATCGAACATGATATCCAGTACGGATTGTGCGTTCTCATCCTCTTCGCTAGCTTCAGCATGATCCAGAAGCTCCATGACATAATTGAAGTTTCTTTCTTCCTCGGTTCCGACCGCCATAATAAAAAAGATGACCGCAGTCATCCATGCTATTTCTGCTTTTTCGAAGAATTCATCTCCTCCTTTATTTGCAGTATCCTTATTTGTATTGGCAACCAGATTGTTGACGAATTTGAACACATCATTAGGTTTCTGGAAGTAATGAAATGGATTGTAATGCATGCTCTTATCCATCTGGACAAGGTTCAATATCTTCCTGTCATATTTATCATCCTTATCGTAATTGATGAATGCATTGCCTGTTTCCTCACATACCGAACCCTTGGGGTCTACGACAATATAATTTCCGTACATCTGAAGGATATTTGGCTTTACGTGATTTCTGGTCTTTCCGGAACCGCTTCCTCCTATCACACAGATATTATTATTCAGGAAGGTCTTCCTCGTATTCATGCTGAGTTCGATTTCAGAGGACAATATCATGTTCGAATCAAGACCATTCTCTTCTACATTTTTCATATTCGTACCTCTCATTTGTCCCTTAAGTGTTCTATTTCTTCAAATCTTCCATACCTTGCTGAACCATGTTCTTCCTTCTGTCTGAAGTTCTTTCTATTGCTCTTCTGATACTCGCTATATATGAAGGCAATTGCTGGAAGCAATGCCATACCTATGATTGCTCCCATATTAAGGTCTGGAAAAGGATCACTGAAAAGATTTATATGATCGAGCCCATAGGTCATAAAATCAAATATATTGTTGGTCTTTACTGAAGCAAGATAGAAGGAATTACCGATACGATTACCGAGCCAGATCATGAACAGATAAAAGATGATGGTAAAAGCCGATAGTTTTCCTTTCACATTATTAGTTCTCAAGATCATCACTTCCTAGGTCTGAGCAGATATACAGTCCCCGATATACTGCCTGTATGGACGCCAGATCTTCTGTTTTGAGGTTGCTTTTCTTTGCCGTGCATAAGAGTTCCTTGCATGCAAAGAGCAGGGAATGTATCAGATCATTTTTTCTCTGTCTTACCGTGAGCAGGTACTCCACCATCTGCGTTTCATCGATCATATGAGCCTTATATCGTTCAATGACATCACTTTCGTTTTCGTTATATGTTTCTATTGCGTTTTTCAATTTATGCAGGGTCTTCTCATGCATATTATCTAAGGTGTTTTCCATCGCTTATCACTCCCTTCCTTTTAGTTCGATATCCATCTGTTTGGCTTTGACTTGCTCCTGTTTCGCCTTTTTCATGACTTCCTTATGCTGTTTCGCCTTGTCTATCTTTTCGCGGATGCTCGTATTGCGTTCTTCCAGCCTTTCGCATATGAGTTCCCATTTATTGATATCCGTGCTGCGAAAAGTCAGAAGATAATCGTCCTTCTTCAGCAGAGGCATGTTAGGTTCTTTCGGATCCATGACTTCTTTTCCGTATGCATCCGTAAGGATGAATGCTTTCAGCACATCATTGTCCCTTGTGTTCAGGATCTCACCATCTCTATATTTCCTGTCATATAGTTCCTCAAGATTGGAAGGGCGAGACCTAAGATGAAAATCCACACCATATCGCTGGCAGGATCTCTGTAGGAATAATGCATCATCTTTGGAAACAGATGCCTTTACGACATCACTTTTTTTCTTCTCAGCAATGCGTAGAAAATCGATCTCATCTGAAAACTTTCTACCTTTATTGACTCGAAGATAATCCTTGTAGGCATTTTCTCCGGATCTTTCTGATGCGACCTTCAGCTGCCATATGGCATCTCTAAGGACATGAGTCATAGATGTACCTACCGACCAGCCAATGGTCACCAGACCCTGCATCAGTTCCTTTGTCATATATCCGCTATCTGCCATGTTTACCATCTCCTTCTTCAGAATCCCTGTTGTATTTTTTTACATCGATCAGAAATACGATAAAAGCTGAAATACACATAAGGATAAGCGAAAATATATTATTGATCAGAAAGGCAGTCACATAATTCACCCAGTATGAATGGGTAAGCGGAGTCAGACGGATCGCAATCGAGATGAAGATCAGAACCAGTATAGATATAGAGATATAGAGATATTTCTTAGATAGGCTGTTCTTGTTCTCTCTCCTCATGCTCCCAACCTCCCTGTGCATCCAAGACAGACTGTTCTACATTCGCTGTATTCTGAGCTTTCGCTTTTCTGCTTTTGCCGGTCTTATATTTTTCCATTTCGTGTTTCAGCATTTCGCCTGTCTCTTCCCATTTCAGCTGCCTTTCGTACAGCTTTTTCAATTCTGCTAGCTTGGTATCACTTTCCTTCAGCTTTGTTCTTAGTTCTTCGTTCTTTTTCATTTCACTTGCGTAGATCTTTTTGATCCCCATGTCTTTTACCATCATTATCTCCTTTCTAAAAACAAGAAAAGGGAAGGCTTGATCTGTACCTTCCCTTGATTTAGCTTGATGTGGCAATATTGCCACATCAAGCTAATTTATTTTGCTTTTCTTCTTTTTCTGCTTACAAATACGACTGCGATTCCAGAAATAGCGAATATTCCCACAAGAGCCATAGTATTTGCCGTAACACCTGAATCGACCTTGATTACAGGCAATAGAACATTGACATATTCAAAGCTATATACTCCATCAACGATAGGTGTATTTTCATCAATGACTACTTTCTTGACCTCATCACTTAATTTATAGCCTTGTGGAGCTTTCGTTTCCTTTATGTAGTATGTTCCATATGTTACATCATCAAATCGTGCAACACCTGTTTCTGTATCGCCTTTTACGACGGCGATTGGATTCTTGCATTCTTCATCAGAATACATTGTGAATTCAAAGTCTTTGGATTTGATGTTTTCCTTCGTTACAGAATCTACTTTATTGACTTCGATAGCAACTCTGATCATCTTATCCTTCATCGTTACTTTATCGCCATCACCAGCAGTAAATTCAATTTCTTCCGCAATTTCATATCCGTAAGGAGCTGTGATTTCCTTCATGATATATTTTTTACCTTCGACAAGATATCTGATAGAGTGAGATTCTTTTCCAGAAATCCATTCATCTACTACATCACCAGTTTCTTTATCGATTACCTGAAGTTCAGCACCTTCTAATTCTTCAGAACCTGTTTCCCCAACTTTTGAGAATTCCATTTCTATAGGTTTATTTTCACATGTAATCGTCAATAGATCACCATCAGCTTTTACTTCAACTTTATAGATATGGTCATTAACAGTATATCCATCCACTTGTTTTGCTTCCTGTAGATAATATGTACCAAGTTCTAGATCGTTAAATCTAGCAATGCCATCCTTATCAGTTTTTGCTGTAGAAAGGATCTCGCTCATATCTTCATTAACAGAAATATTGAATTCGATACCTTCTAATTTCTTATCAGCATCTAATGTATCAACTTTCTGTACTTCTATAGAACCTCTTGCAAGTTCATTATCGATCTTGCCTTCGTTACCGATCTGAACTACGTAGTTGGATATATCTTCTCCATGATAAGCAATCTCAAAATCATATTCATTGTCGTTTAGAATGTACTGACCGTTAGTAGAAAGTTCTTTGATGTAATATACACCATTAGGGAAATCGAATGTATCAGCTAAAGTCAAATGACCATCTTCATTGATTCCTGAAGTATAGATCAATTGTCCGTTTTCGATAGCAACTCCGCCCATATAATCGTAAATATCTTCACGAGCATAGATACCGAATACGATATCTTTATAGGCATCCGGATTCTTGAATACTTCTTGTTCTTCCAATACTTTGGTCATATCGATATCTACTGTCGGACGTTCATTTTCAAGAGTAGATTCGATCTTCTGAAGCTCGTTCTTCTGATTATCTTCTACTTCGAAATAATGTCTTTCAGTATCCACGATATATCCATGAGGTACTTTTGTTTCTCGGTAATAGTAACGTCCTACAGGAAGCTTCTTGCTGACAACGGTTTCCCAATCAGATTCTAGGGTCTGTACAGCTTCACCTTCATGATAGTACGTATGGTTACCGATGGTAATATCTTCAGCAGCATAGATTGTGATCTCTGCTCCTAGAATGTTGGATTCCTCCCAAACTGGAGATTGTGTTGTTCCAAACTCAGTCTGTCCAGTAACGGTCTGCATGAAGATCTCACCAGATTTGTTCCATTCTAATTGACCGAATACCATTTCATCCTTCATTTCTACGCTCTGCACTTCGCCAGTATCCTTCACAGTAAATTCTACTTCTTTAGCGATAGCATAACCGTATGGTGAGGATGTTTCTTTTAGGATGTAAGCTACATTAGGTTCCAATCCTTTAATCAAATGAGGTTTGATGGTTCCATCTTCGTTCTTTCCATCCTGTCCAGAGATCCAGCTTTCGAATACTTCACCTGGTTTTCCTTTAGGATAGACCATCATATGAGCGCCTTCGATCTCTTCATCATTCGTGATATCTTTCTTTGATACTTCTACTTTCGTGATTTCGTTTTTGAAATCAGAAGAAAGTTCAACGACCTTGACATCCTGTCCTTTATAGGTTGCATCAAAACCAACTACTTCATCAGATGATGAGTAACCGATAGGAGCTTTGATTTCTTTAACATAGTACTCTGCCAATGGAAGATCTACATCAAATTTAGCAATGCCTTTATCATCGCTGTCTGCTGCATAGACACGCTGATCAGCATTTACCAAGACTTTTCCATCAGCATTAACGATGTCGTTCTTAGCATAAAGTCCGAATACTGCTCCAGATAATGGTTCATCAGTATCGGCATCTTTTTTCACAACAGAAAGGTCAACTTTCTGACGTTCATTTGTAATCGTAGCACTGTCGAATACAAGTGCTGTGTACTGATCCTTGTATACAAGTTCAGCTTCCTGTGTTTCTCCGTTTAGGATGAAACCTTCAGGAGCTTTTACTTCTGTTACTGTATATTTTCCTAATGGAAGTGCTTCTGTCGTTGCAGTTCCATCTTTTCCAGTAGTAAGCGTAGCTACAAGTTCTCCTTTTCTGTAGAAGTTCTTGCTTACGCCATCCGGATGTTTGATGTTCTCAGCAGCACGTACTTCAAATACCATGCCAGGCAATGGTCTGTTTTCATATTGGAAATGATAGTTTCCAGCAGATGATTTGTCCTTAACGGCATTTACTAAAACTTCACCGTTCTTTTCAACCGTGATCTTGCCTTTGACAAGCTCATCTTTCATTTCGACCTTCTGTACTTCACCTGTATCTTTGATCGTGAACTCAATGCTTTCTGCTTTTAGATAGCCTTTTGGAGCAAGAGTTTCTTCTAGGATATAGGTTTTTCCTACCAGCATTCCTTTGATTCTATGTGCTTCACGAGTGGATGTCCATTCGTCGATTACTTCACCAGTATCTTTTCTGGTTACTCGCATCTTCGCACCAGGAATTTCTACATTTGTCGTAATATCCTTCTTCGTGAAATCCCATTTTGTGATCTCATTCTGGAATTCATAGCTATAAGTCTGTTTTGCTAGGTCCTGACCTTTATATGTTCCATCTAAAGTATATTTCTTAGCAGTGGAAGCATATCCGTCTGGTGCTTTTGTTTCTCTTACTTCGTATGTGCTAAGAGGAAGATCTGCTTTGAACTGTGCTTTTCCATCTTTGCCGGAAGTAACAGTTTCGATCTTGCTGCCAGCTTTAACTAAGACTTTTCCATCAGCACTGCTGATATCTTCTTTAGCATATAGCGTAAATTCTGCACCTTCCAATGGTTTGGATGTTTCTTTATCTTTCTTGATAACATCTACTTCAATTTTTTGTCTTTCATTCGTGAAGGATGTTTCATCAAAGACAATTTCAGTTTCCTGATCCTTGTATTTTAATTCCACATCTTTTTCTTCATCGTTATGTACCATTCCATCTGGAGCAGTTTTTTCTTTTACATAATACTTTCCAAGAGGCAGTACTTTTGAAGTACTCATTCCATCTTTTCCAGTGGTGATGGTATCGACCAGCTGATCTTTTCCATAGATGACAGTACCCTGATTATCTGCGGACATGATATCTTCACGAGCGTAGATTTCAAATACTGCACCTGCCAAAGGTCTTTCTTCATAGTCAAATACGATATTTCCATCATCATCAGTATGTGTACCGACTAGGACTTCTCCTTCTTTCTTGATTTTGATCTGACCTTTTACTGTAACATCGCTCAATTTTACGGTAATTACTGGTGTTTCTTCATCTGGCAATGTTTCATAAGCACCATCACTGGTCACTCTGAATTTAACTGGCTCTGTATTCAGGACATAGCCGTTTGGAGCTTTGATTTCTTCTACCTGATATTCACCTGGTTCTAACACGTCACCTGTCATTACGGAACCGGATTCGTCTGTTTTCCATTCATCAACATAATGAGGAAGGGGATTCCATTCCCAATAGCCAACGTATTCGTTAGTGTCTAGATCTCTGATCTTGAATGTTGTATCAGCTAAACGTACGATTCTTCCTGTCTCTGCATCGTATTTGATCATGGCAATGACAGCTTTGAATTTTCCGTCATTGAATACACGCCAAGGCTGAGGATCACGACTGTCTTCGGAAATCGTTACAGTGAAATCAGGTACAGTATAGTGGTCTACTGGTGTTTTAGTTTCACGCACTACATAAGTTCCATATGGAAGTTCATCTGAAACTGCATAGCCTTTTTCATCTGTTACTAAGACCTTAGCTGTCTTGCCTTGTGCGTTAGTAGCTACAGGAGCTTTTTCCCAGCTACCGTATTTATCAATATCTTTCTGAGCTTTGATCGTGAATTCTACACCTGCCAGATTATCAGCTTCACCGGTTCCATTATCAGAAATCTTGATGATGGAGAATGGCTGAGAAATGACACGTTCTTTTGATGTCACAGATTTAGTTATCAGTGAAACGTTCTGATTTTCATAAGCAATATTTACTTCATATTCTGTTTCATCCAAAGTATAGCCTTTGCTTGGCTGTGTTTCCTTAACTGTGTATTTTCCTAGATATAACTGTTCGTCTGTACTTGCATTTCCGTTTTTGTCGGTAGTCAAGGTATCAATCAGAGTACCAGCTTTATAGATGATGCTTCCATCTGCTGGATCTAGGATATTTTCTTTTGCACGTACTTCATATACGGCACCTTCTAATGTTGCTTCACCTAGAGGTTCTTTTCCAGATACTTTATCTTCTTTAGATAGAGTGATCTTACCTTTAGCTCTTGTATTCTGAAGAACTGCTTCATAGGTCTTTCCTTCTTCACGGATCTTATATACAAGCTTGTCATCAGAATGTGTGTATCCGTTAGGAGCAGTTTTTTCAACTAAATAGTAATCTCCATAACGTAGTAGGTCGCTCTTAGCGATACCATTGCTGTTTGTTTTGATATCTCCAACATATTGATCATTGCTCTTATAGATGGAGAAAGTCGTGTTGGCTCTTACGACCGTTTTTCCGCTTTCTTTATCTCGCTTGATTACCTGGATATATCCTTCGATAGGCTTATCTGTTCCTGTTACTTCAATTCTTTGTTCATTCTGAGAAACGGTAACATTATAAGCCTGATTATTAAGAACATAGCCAGTAGGGGCAATGACCTCTTTTACCGTGTACTGACCGAAGCGCAGATATCCAGATTCTACATAACCAGTTGCAGTTGTAACCAGTCTTTGTAGTTCCTGTCCCTGATCGTTATAGATAGCATAGGTTGCACCAGCGACCTGCTGTCCAGTTCTGCTATCAGTTTTACGTAATTTGATCTTACCTTTTACCCAATTGTTTCTTGCATTGAAGTCTGTTGTCTGATTAGGCTGAATCTGCACGGAACGAATTGTGCTGTCCAATACAAGATGATTAGGAACAGCTACTTCCTGCACATAATAAGTACTCTGCATTAGATCATTCACAGTTACTTCACCATTTCCATCTGTAGTGTATGTTCCAATAGGGGAAGACATATCACTGTTTTTGGAAACCTTGAAGGAAGTGTTAGGTACATAGGCACCGTCTTCATCCTGTTTCGTGATATGAAGAGAACCGTATTTATTAACATTGATCGTTACATTAAATCTAACTGGGTCGCTTCCCTCTAATGGTGCTACCATCTGTGAAGCATTTCCTTTTACACCATATACAATAGTTGATCTAGAAGATTCACCTTTATATCTAATACCAGTTAATTTTATTGTATCAGGTGCATCAGCAGTTGGTGTAATCTTTAATGTATCACCGCTCTTAGTAATATTTACTCCATCAACAGACTGGATATCAAATTCACTGACAACACCATTGGAATCCTTTAATGTTAACGTTTCACCTACATTGACCGTATAATCACTATCTCCGTTGAAGGATGGCTTATCATAATGATGATCAATTTCATTCTGAATCTGTTTTTTCATGGATGCATAATTGGATAGATTAGTTTGGTCAACGGTCCATCCTCTTGCTTCCCAGATCATGAACTGAGAAGCCATATACCACTGAGCGGTTTTTCCATGAGTGTAATAGCCATGATATGCAATCAAATTCATTTTTTCCTTTAAAGGTTCACTAAAATCTGATCTCTCATATCCTGTTGCGCCATTCTGTGCTATTGTGGATGGATCGACACAGAATACGACATCGCCATCAAGATACAGCCAAGGAGTATCTGCGTTCCAGTCATTTGTAAGATTACCTTCCAGAGCCGGACCATGTGTTGTATAGCTGATGCCTGTTCCAGAACCATAGGTTAATTTCTTACCTGCTGCATAAACTGGCATCTGCATATTGGTCAGAGTCATCAGAAGGGAAGTCGCAATTACCGTAAGTCGCTTAGTAAACTTCTTAAGGTTCATTTTTTCATTCTCCTCTCAAATTCATATTAAAAAAGCCAGTTATCCTTAACTGACTTGTTTATATATAGGAATTACTATTCTCTAATTAATAAGCTTGTATATCTATTAAGCGAGAATACACCTTTTACATCATTCACTGCTAGCTTGCTAGCAGCCTTATAAAAAGTTCACCCATTTACCTAAAAGTTTCATTAGGATTACCTGCCTTTCTTTCATAAGAAAAGAACCTGTACATTTCACAGGTCCTTATCTCTATTTCTTCCACGATACTATTTTAGAACACGCAATTGACAAAAAAACCGACACATTGCATATTTTTTCTAACTTTTTTATTTATTGTGGCAACATTTCCACATTTTAAATTCAAATGATTTTACTAGCATAATTCGGTGTTTCCATTATTTCTCTTTTTCTTAACTTTCAAACGATTTTTCTTATATATTTTATTATCAGAAAATTTATCATCTTTAAATTTAAAAGGCGAGTTTTCTTCAATTATTTTTATGAAATCAATATCTGATGTAAATCTCATATCTAAATCTATGCCAAAACTGTCTCTTTGTATTTTTATTGGTTTGTCTGAAATAGTGTCATCAATCTTGTAGCGATAAAATTCTCTCGTTGTTTTACCATAAATAAATATTTTTGTTGGCTCAGATTCCACTACAATTTTTGAAATATCAGAATATTTCATCTTAACTATTCGTTTTTTAATCAGCTTTCCAGTATAGCTTTGTCTCGGATAGTATGCTAAATAATCATCATAAAATCGTAACTCCATAGGAAAAGGTAACAATTCATATTTTTTTCTATAAAGTGTCATACCAAAAATATAAGACAAAAAGAAACATAAAAGAAGCAAATATCCATCAAAAATATCAATATCATAAGTAAATGTGACAAAAATAAAAATTCCTAATAGTATTCCAAATAAGATTCTCAAATATACAAGTAATTTATTTTTTTACTTTTACTTCAGTATAGATTGCTTCCTTTGCTTGTATTACATAATTCGGTGTATCCATTATTTTTTCCTCCTTAACTTCCATGAGAAAAGAACCTGTACACTTCACAGGTCCTTATCTCTACTTCTTCCACAATACTATTTTAGAACATGCAATTGACAAAAAAACCGACACATTACAATTTTTTCATCCTTTTTAAGAAAAATAAAGAACAGCCAAAATCGACTGTTCTTTAATTAGTTATTCAAGAATAATTAAACCATATCTCATTGTTCCATTATTATATTTTACAGAATCTATACCGTATCGATTTACTAATCCATCATCCATCATTTTGCTTCCTGCGGCATCAGCATCTTCCCATGTATCATAAATTGCATAATAGCTAGCCACATCTGCTGGATTATTTAATATAGCATCACACGCTTTATCTGGTTCTAAACCGCCTGGACATAATACATTGGACTGTGAATTACCTGAGTTAGATGCTGTATTTCCTCCGCTTGAAGAACTGCCACTGTTTCCTGTGCTTCCGCTACTTCCACCACTAGAAGAAGGGGAAGCAGGCTGTTGAGTCACAGTGTTATTATTAGCTGTATCTGTGTTCGTATTGCTATTGGATGTAGTATTGCTTGTTTCTTTCTTAGCAACTTCTTTTTTCTTTTCAACTACAACCTTAAATGTTTTTTCTGAAGCATTTCCATTTACATCATATGCTAAAACTTTTACTTCATATGTACCAGCTTTTTTTGTATCAAGCTTACCTTTATCAATGTAATAGCCTGATTTTTCTACTTTCTTATCACTGTATTTCAAATCACCATCTACTGGATCCTTTACTGATTTCACATTGTCTTTCAATGTAAGTTTATCACCTGCGGTAATGGTAACTTTTTCTTTCTTCAGTTCAATCTCTGGCTTCTTCGTATCTTCTACTTTTACCTTGATTTTTTGTTCAGTTTCCTTATCACCATCCGTGAATGTGACAGTTAATTCCTGTTCTCCAAGTTTCTTGCTATCAAATCCATCTACAGCTTTAACCTTTATATTCTCATCAGACTCTTTTGCATTGAATAGTTTGCTGTTATCTAATTCTTCTCCGTACTCTGCTGTTACGTTTTCTGCTGTTGTAACTTCTAACTCTTGACTGCATCCTGTTAAAACGAATGCTGCTATTGCAATCAATCCTACTAATTTCTTCATATTTTTCATCTCCTTGTATGCTAACTGTTTTATTTATATTTCCATTTCTTCCGCGATACTATTTTAGAACATGCAATTGACAAAAAAACCGACACATTGCATAATTTTATAAAATTTTTTATGACTATTATTAATTAGCTTCCTGCTTTTGTAACAAAAACAGCACCTCCCATAATAACCAAAATTGCCTTTAAAATTGGATTGCTGATTGCATGGATAAGCATTATTATTAGAAAAATAGAAATCAATATTGAAATTAAATTACTAATCGCATCTTGAATTTCTAAATCTTCATTATGAAGTATTTCTTTAAATCTAAGAGCCACCAAACTACCTTCTATTATTACCAGTAGCAAAGTATAAATAAAGTACCTAACAGGTTTTCCATCTTCATAAATTAATATATTCAAGTAATCATCCGTTGCATATTTTGATAATAATTCATTATTGAGATTATTTAGTAAAATCAAAAAAATGATTGTAATTACAAGAGTAATGATTTCCTTCCAATAACGATAAGTGATTTTCTTAATCAATTCTTTCTTATCCATGTTCTTTATTCCTCTTTACTTTCAAATCTTCCATGAACAGTTTCCTTTTATTTAGCATATATAAATTTCTGCTTAATGCATAAATAGTCCAGATTGTTATGATAATCGTTAAAATAATAATGAAAAGTGAAAGAAATTCAACTAATCTAATATAAGCACTATCAGAAATCGACTGCTTATTGATTAGGTTCTTCAGTAAATCAAAAATAATTTTCCATACGTTCGTCATAATCAATGTTATAAAGGTGATAAACACTGCTGTAAACAATACCTTTTTATGTTCATACAATGAGCATATTTCTATATATTCCATGGAAAATTCATTTTCTGGCATAGATATATATTTTTGGTAGTCTTCATTATACTGATGAATATGTTTTTCTCTTCTACCTTTATATGTAAGCCCATAAATATATTGCTTAACTTTATTCATTTCTGTTCACCCTTCCTTTATTTTCTTTTACGTATCTTCTAATTGTTATACCTCAGAGAAACCTTATTCTTTTAAATGTATTTGAACCATTCAAACACGGGGTTCTCTTATTTATTTGAAACTGTTCTTTAGTTCCTTACATGGAGTAAATTTCACTGCTTTACGTGCAGGAATAATGATTCTTTCTTTTGTAGCCGGATTGATTCCGTTTCTTTCCGGACGTTCTGCAATTGTAAGCTTTCCTAGACCTGTGATACTGCATTCACCATTGTTTTCTAGTTCCCAGTAAATCATTTCTACGAATGCTCCATAAGTTGCCTCCGCTTCCTTTTTGTTTAATCCTGTCATTTCTGCTAATTTATTGATTTGTTCTTTCTTTGTCATAATTTTTCATCCTTTCTTTTAATTTCTATACACTACCTGGCAAGTTGCCCGGTTGCAATTAACTCTGACTAAATAGGTCCTGCTGAATAGGAATGTTCAATGATCTGCATAATTTCTCAAACAATTCCATTTTGTCCATTTCTAAATTTTCTTCCGCATCTTCTTCAGTGAAGCGTTTGGAGAATACCATCCATGTTCGAAAACAATCTTCGCATGCCCATGATTCAAGGACGGGAATGTAATATACATCATCATTTAGTTCACAATGACAGGAATCGCATCCATGATGAGCAATTTCGTGTTCCTGCATGATTTTCAGTTCATCCTGCTCGATGCGATAAGCTATCCATCCACTAGGTAATGTTACTCTTTTTGCCATTTTTCTTATCTCCTTTGCATAGTACAATATTTCTTCATGTTGTTCATATCAGCTATGCCATAAGTTCATCTTTATGATGTTTCTTAGAATACACCATACCTGCCTCAAAAGCGTTCAGTAGTAGCTCTTCAGGTATTCCTATACTTGAAAGATGAGCTATCAATTCAGACAATGCGATCATGATATCGATCGTATTTCCATCGATGCTTGATTCCATATAAGGCTCCTCATCTTTTTGATATATCCTTACCATCAGTTCTGCAATCTGCTTTTGCTCATCCGCCATCTCATTGTTCCTCTTCCGTAATCTTCACGCCTGTCTTTTCCTGAACATGTTCCATATAGGTATCGACGTCTATATATCCCTTTGAAAGATCTTCTGCTTTCGATGTTATCTGTTTCAGGATATCAAGAATTTGTTCAGCCTGTATCCCTTGATCATATAGAACCTCAGTTATCGTTCCCAGATATATCTTGCTTGCAGTTTTCACCAATTTCTTTTCTCTGATTTCCTGTAGCTGTTTATCTCTTCTGCTCATAGTTTAACCCTATCCTCCTATGCTGTGTTAGGTGATGTGGCAATATTGCCACATTAATTTTGATAGTCGAATCCATCATTATTCATGTAGCATTCACTACTTTCCGAAAGATCTTCTTCATTCTTACTGACTTCTGAACCTTTCTTTCCTTGGATAAATTCTACGTTCTGGATGTTTACCACTACCATTGCCTTAGCATTATCTTCAGCATCTATCCATTTATTAACCTGTGGACGACCGCTCAGAAAAATAAGGTCTCCCTTCTTTGCATATTTGATAAGAAGTTCCATTATATTTCCATTTGCTGTACAGGAATAAAAATCTGTCGGACGTTTTCCATTTTCATCTTTATATGGTCTGTCCACAGCAACCGAAAAGGAAATAAAATCAGAATTAGTTCCTTTTCTTTTTTTAAACTCAGTAGAAATTCTTCCAATCATCGTAAATCTAGCATACATATTTATACCTCCTTATTGTCTTTGAAAAATTCATCTTCCATTTTCGAAAGCCAGTCTTTTTCCTTTTTTTCACATCCCTCATCAATGAACATGTTTTCTAGTTTTTGAATCAATTCTTCTATTGTTTTGTTGAACATATTCACATCCTGTTCATACTTTCCGGTAGTAGGAATGGTTTGTAGTTTATTGATATCTTCGTCTATTCTTTCTTTGATCGTATTTAGAGCTGCTATATATCTTATTTTTCTATAAGAATGCTGTATTTCCATTGACAGCTCTCTAAAATTCATGTCCGTCAGCTTTATCTGTAAAGCATTTTCTATCTTTAATAGTGTTTCCTTCTTTGGATGAATGGTTCTTCCTTCTTCTATGGAACGATACGTCCAAGCAGGGATATCTAACCTCTTTGCAAACTTCTTCATTCCTTCACCATACATCTCTATACGAATTTTCCTCAAAAATTCTCCTAGTTCATTCTTGATCATTGTTTCACTCTCTTCTTTTGAAGAATTGACAGCTATCCGAAATTGAGTTTTCCTCCAGCAATCTTCCGCATGATACTCTCTTTTTTAAAAGATTGAATAGTTTATTATCATATTCTTTCTCTTTCTTGAGGTTCACTATCTGATTATTTTTTCCAATACAGGAAAATGTAGAAGAAAACACACATAGTTCGCACGTTTGTATTTCTTTCTTCATTTTTTCTCCTTTCATTTTATCATATGTCACATAAATTGATTATAAATTTTATCATCAATTATGATGTGACTATTAAGCCACATCATAATGCAAATACTTCTTCAACCAATGCCTGATATTCCTGAGCAACTCTTGACTTTAATTTCTTATCGTTTTCAAGAAGGATCTTCTGGTGAATGCTTGCTTCTTCAACCGGTTTTGCCTGATATGGTATTACGGTATCAAACATATAGGACCCAAATGCCCTCTTTAGACACTCGACCCATTTTGTATCAATATTATTCTTATTTTTCATAGTTACCAATAGCTTGATGTCAAATGGTAATGGCTCATAGCTTTCCAGCCATTGCAGACAAGTTGTAATACTATCGTATGTACCAATCAGACCGCCTCTATTGATTTTTATAGGAATGATGATGATATCTCCTTCCTTATAACAAGCTGACATAGAATTATAAGTTAAAGCATTTTCAAAAGGCTGATTATCCACAATGATGTAGTCATATTCTTCCTCAATTTCCTTTATCGCTCTTCTAAGCCTGTTAGCAGGATTCATTTGAGACTTCAGTTCAATATCTGCTGTTGATAGATCATTATTTGATGGGATAACATGCAATCCATTTATTCTTGTCGGCAATATTGCATCTTTGATACTGCATTCCTGCAGGATGACCTTTTTTATATCATAATCCAGTGTTGACTGTTTAACAAAATTTCCTAATGCCTGATATCCGCTCATGAAGGAATTCAATCCAGAATCAATCAGCTTTTCAAAATCAGATAAGAAATCCTCCGCACCCTGCTGATTTAATTTCTGTTCTCTTCCTAATAAGATATCCGATAGATTGCTCTGAGGGTCAAAATCTATTGCTAGGACCTTCTTTCCTTTCATTGCTAAACCATAAGATAAGTTTAATGATGTTTCTGATTTACCAGCTCCGCCTTTTTTTGCCTGTATAGATATTACTTTTGCTTTACACATTTTTATTTCCTCCTTGCGGTTCTACCGCTTATTCTCTAAAAATTCAATCTTTCCATTGCTTTTGCATAATGCAGCTTTACTGCACATTTACCTTTTTCGGTTTCCTTGCCGAAGAAGTTTACACGTTGCCCCCGATATAGATTTCTTCTTCCTTTTTCTAGGATATCCTTAAAGTGGATAAAATAGCTTTCATTATCATCCCCATGAATGAAGCCATATCCTCGTTCTTCTTTCCACCAGATCACTGTTCCTCTTATTCTTTGCATTTCATCGCTCCTTTCGCTAAAAATTAATCAGATCTTCCATATCCAAAGTTTTCAGCAGTTCGCGCAGTTCTTCTATATCATCATATGGAAGCTTGATGCTATCCTTTGTGATGTTGATCCGCACATTATATAGTTCCTTCGCACGTTTAGAAATATCTTTGAATTTTGATTTCATCTCAATTTCTGCAGGAACCTTAGCTTTTTCTTCTTTTACTGTTTGTTCGGTTTCCTCTTTTAGATAATTCTGTATCATTCGTGGAGATAATCCGATCTTTTCTGCCATCCAATCTCGTTTCCTGCCTTCCGGTTTTTTTCCTTCAGCAACAAGAGTATCCCAGCATCTCTGCAATGCAGCGACTTCTTTCTTACGAAGCTCTTTTGATTTGTTTCGCTGATTATTAGCAGAAATAATACGTAAGATCTCATCAGTTTCATTTTCCGGCTTCTTTATGACCTTTGCATAGAAGAGACCATCTCCAGTACCATCATCGAAATTCTTCTTGGTTGCCTTAAAGCGTCTTTCTCCAGCTAGAAGGGTATAGCTTTTTCCATCATCTAATTTTTCAGCATAGACGACTCCATTTGCATCCATTCCGTCCTTTTTTAAAATTTTTGCCATGGATTCTACATAGTAGTCTTCATCCTCTTCATCGTGGTAAAAGTTGAATCGATTTACTCGTATTTCATCGACATGAATCTTCCTATACGATTGTCCGTCGGACATTAGATTTATCAATCCCATGCAATTCTTCCTCCAATCTCTCTACATCTTCTTCATAGATCTTAAGCAGAGTACCTAAGATCAGTTCACCTTCTTTTTTGGTCAATATGACATTTTCCCAGGCACCCGAAGCATTCTTTCCTGAGAAATTATACAGAACCTTACCTTTGAGAGAATTCAAAGTAGCAATTTTTTGCCTCCTGTCCTTTAATTGAATTTCCTTCATATAAAATTCTACATCTGTCATTTCCTCGTTCATGTCATCACCTCACTTGACCTCTGTCACCTTTAATAGCTCATCCGTGAACGTCAGTCAAAGGCGAACCTGGTTCGTACATTTTACCTTTGACTGTTAAGAGAACGGATGATACAGTTAAATAAAATTGGAAGTAGAATAAAGATAAGGATTGCGAGCGACTCCCCGTCGCTCGCCGCGATTTTTATTTTTGTATAAACTTTAACTCTTCAATTTCATTGCTCAGCTGAACGATGATATTTTCAAGTTTTTTTCTCCTGATTCGATATCCTGCTGAAAATCCTACGAGCAAGGAAACTATAATGATCAAAAATGTCTGCATGCTATCATCACCTTTCTAAAAAAAGAACCTGTACACTTCACAGGTCCTTATCTCTATTTCTTCCACGATACTATTTTAGAACATGCAATTGACAAAAAAACCGACACATTGCTTTTTTTTGGTCTTTTTAAGAGTTCATGTTATTCAATCGTCTATCTCATATATTTTATCTGATCCTTATTGAATATTTCTTTCAAAAATAGATTTTTATCATGTGATTCACCAACTAATATCATTTATTTCTTTTTCTAGCAGAATTCTTTCTTTATACTGTATTGCTAAAAAACTTGCATAGGAAAATAAAATATAAAAGATAGCAGTAAATAATATGATTTATATAACTGATATTTCTAAAGAAAAATATAGGTAACTACACTTTCTTAATCTATCTTATTTAAAAAATCAAAGACGAAAGTACAATTATACAAAAGAATTCCATATGCTAATCACAGGAAAAGGGAAGCTTGATTCTCGTCAAACTTCCCATAAAATATTTCAGAACGACAAAATAATTAGTATTTAACACTTATCATTTCCTGAAATAATTGATTTTTAAATCATTATGAGTATACAAATTATATCTATTCCTTTCGTTGACGAATGTTAATGATGCGTCCTGTCCATCCATATTTATTTTAGCTATTTCACCAGAAATGATACCGCCCTGAATATCTGTAATTTCCACCTGCGAATATCTTGAAACATTAATTTCAGATACCTCATAGCTTCCAGCATTTATATCCTGCAACTGGATATTTTTCTGAATATATGCTCCATCCGCATCATATCTATTGTTCTTTATGTCCTCTTCTGTGAATTGAATAGATGCATAATATGTCTGTTTATCGCCTAGGTAGTCCATTCCAGATATCTTGAACAAGAATGTTGGTGTCCCATGAGCAAAATAAATATCTTCCTTTCTGATATCTTTTTTTATTGTCAGAACAGGCTTCGGAAGGAATTCCGCATAGATCTCATGATCTGCATCAATATCCGAAAATGTATAGGATTTCGGATACTTCTTTAAGTCAACTTCTTTTCCATCTACTTTTAATCTTCTTAAGTAATATCCTTCATTCGGTTGATAAGATATCGTTCTGCTTTCTCCGGCATTGATTTTTTTCTGCGTTTCGGTAATGATCCCGCCATCTGAAGAGGTCGTAATTGTGTAGACACGTTTATACTTAACTTCTATCGTATGATCATCATTGATATTGGAGAATGTATAGGATGATGGGTATTTTACAATATCTTCTTTTTTTCCATCAACGATAAGAGCTTCTATCACATACTTTTCTTCATCCGATGAAGAATAGCTGAATGTTCGATTTTCTGTGGCTCCGATTCCATACTGGCTTTCTATGATCGTTCCGTTTACAGCTGAAGATATGATGTTGTGGGTGATAGAGGTATAGACTGTATTGGAATTCATTGTTCCTCTATCTGTGGAGATGGAAGAATTATTTGGAATCTTATTTGCCCATCTGGATACATCATATCCTTTTATCTTCCGACATGGGATTATAAACTTATAGCTCTTTCCATAGAAAGACGTATCAGATGTATTTTTTAAATTAAATGTTACCGTCTGATTGGACACATTAATATCAAATAAGTTAGTAACATTCTGCTGTGCATCGTTAATTACAGAAATCGTATTTCTATCTATATTAAAACAATCTGCTACGATATCCTGAACTTTGAAATAGGAATAATAACTTCCTCCGCTTTCCTGCGGAACAGTAGTATTGATTTCATAATTAAAGCTATCATTGCTATGAATGGTAATGTGTGATGTACCGTCCACCTGTTCATTTATTGGTGGGGTAGAGAATTTTGTCACGGCTTCTCCAGTAAATATCCACCAATAGAAAGAACGATAGTGAGCAGGTTCAGAGAAATCTAGCTTATCATCATTTGTTCTGGCATAGGTAAAGCTGAAATAAGATGTATCTGCTAAAACTGTTGTCCAGTGTCCTTTATCATCATCGTCTGAAGCATTGGAACCGCTGTAAACCTTATTTCCAGAAATTCCCAGTGCCGTTGAAGGATGCAAATAAACATTATTGATGCCCTGACCGTCATTGAAGATCATATATTCCGTTGCATCCATATCCTGAAATGTATTGTGTAGCTTGATTTTATACGGGATATCAGTTCCGTGCTTATAGAAATGAAATCCCCATCTTAGTCCTTTGAACATATAGCTTTGTGGCTGTGCTCGGATTGAATTAGTATGAAAAAAGATAGTTGGATAGGTTGGTCTACCTTTATATGTACCTGGTGTACATACTTCATCCCATCCCTCCAAAACAAGTTTCAGATCCACGATTTCGCCCTGATAAGATCCGACATTATTATATCGGACACCGACATTACCTTTTTGAGAATTGGATGTGATACGAACGGATTGCCGATTCGTCATATCAAGCACATCGTCATTTACCGCCCAATGATCTTCTGCATAATTGGTCATTCCAAAAGGAACAGCCTGAGTCACTCCTGGAATAAATCTTGGTGTGAAACCATATGCTGCATCCAGCATAGCACCATTGGTTACCTTGCTAATCGAAACAGCTAAAATATCTGAAAGGGGCATAATGTTAAAGGATAAGACCAGCAGTAATATTGCAGTGAATAATTTCATTATTTTTTTCATTTCGATTTCCTGCTTTCTCTTTTTTTATAACATATTATCATGACACATATACTGCTAAGCAATATGCCTGTCAGAAGTTGCCATTGATAATTATGAACACCAGTTTTTATATTTTGATGCTCTGTAATAGTAAATTCCAGATCCATTTCGTTTTTAAGCTGTGTATATCGATTATCCGCATCCCTGTCTATCAGAAGATCGATTCGATAATTCCTCTTTTCATTAGGAGAATAATCCTGCAACTCGATATCTTCAGCCTCTAGAGTGCTGGATGAATATATCAGCTTATCATCTTCATAGATAGAAATGGAAGTGACATCATCTAGAATATTGTCTGAAGGGTTAATGCTTAGATTAACATCTGATGGATTGCTTCTATCTAATGTATAGGAAAAGTTATAGGAAACAGTATCTCCCGCTACCATTTCACTGTTCAGTAATATAGCTTCTTCTGCATGAATGGGTTCAAGGATCAGACATAGTGAAAAAAACATTATAAGTATCTTCTTCATCTTTATTCCACCCCCAGTATTTTTTCTACTGAGTCCTGTATTTTTATTTCGTTCCAGGATACATTATTATTGCCATCTTGAACGGCTTCTGCAATTACTGCAATTGAAACCGCATCTCCTTCTTCTGTTTCATCGATGATATCTATCGGCATTTCGATCTGTTCAAACATCGGAATCATTTCATCAGTTCCTGCTGGAGCTGTTCCATAGTAATACCCGTCGCTATGCAGTTCCCAATTGGAGGATACAGCAATGAGTTCATCACTCAACTGACGTTTTGTCTCTTCATTTACTCTAATTTCAGCTTTCCATCGTATTCTTGATTCGGAAGCTAGATTTTCCACCATCATATTAATATCTCTGATCTGCCCAGGAACAACATAGCCGGAAGTAACCGCAGAATCGTGTAATCCTATACGTACTTCATCCGTAGCATATTGAAACCGAAAAACTGAATTATTTTCTTTTTTAGCAACTATATAAACAGTTCCGACTAAAAACAGGGCAATCAAAAGGATACAGTTTTTCTTTTTCATGTATCCACCTCCCCAAAGGCATCAAATGGATTTTCAAATCCCTCCGACTGTACGCTCTCCGAATATACAATAATGTCAAAGGATTCTTTTTCATCGCCATCTATTTTTCCGACATATATGGAATCAAATAATGCTGTCGTCGTCTTTCCAGGCTCAAGAACTTTACTGTAATACCACCAGTCTCCTTCTTTTTTCCAGTTTATATCATATTCTATGGAAACAGGTATTTCCGAATTTGATGGTTCTGCAAATACTCTGATATAGCAGGGGATACTTCCTGTGTTTTTTACGGTTACCTTTTTTCTATAACTGGTGTCTGACTGATATTTTTCAGGAGCATCAAATACTTCTTCTATTGCAATCGTATTATTGCCGAATGTAAATTTGTTTTCTTTGATTCTAGTGTCTGTTAATAATGCTGATGAGGCAGAAGTACAGAAGATAATGATTCCAAGCACTGCTATACATGCTGTAATTATCTTCTTATTCATCATTATTCACCTACTTTATGTACTGGATTCTGTGCAATAAACTTTTCATATGCTTCCTGCATCGTTCCGGTTTCTTCAGATTGAACACACATAGATTTTACAGTGATTGTTTCTGTCTTATCTTCTAGACCCTGTGCTTCTATAAAGTTTTCAAATTGTACCTTATCAAAGAGGGTATCTGTAGTTTCTCCAGGTTCAACTGCCTGTTTGTAGCCAAATACATAAATTGCTTTACCCTCAGATGTTATATGAGATAATTCTTCCCATGACTCATTTGGAGTAAATCTAAACAATTCCGTAGCAGCCTCTGGCTTCTTTGCTCCATCTTCTCCAACTGTTACCGCATTAATCATCGGCATGTCTACTTGAATATATGCATAGAAGGCGTTCTTTCCAGTATTTTCTACTTTTGGATCTTTTTTTATTGTATTCATCGGCACGATGTTTTCAGCAATATCTGGAATTTCATTTTCATTTTCATCTGGATAGGCATCCCACTGATCTTCATGAAGAATCGAGCGAACTGAACCTACTGTAAAAACATTGTCCTTGTTTGCCGTATCAGTGAAATATGCATAAGAAATACCTGTTCCCACAAGCATTACTAAAGCCATAGCCGAAAGAATCTTAGTTTTTGTTTTCATATATTTTTTCTCCTTTTTTTCTTTTCTTGCTTATTTTGAATATATTAGGAACAAGGATGATAGGTACAACAAATACAAAATAGTTCTTGGCATAAATAAGTATTGTGCCAAGAAAAGGAATTGCCAAAATTACTTTTCCTTTTATATCCGTTTCTTTCACGATTCCAAGGTCAGCTGTTCTATTTGCATCTCCTTTCAGAATATATTCATCATTATTCTTCTTAACTATTCGATGCGTTACAGTCTGTCCTGCATGTGTATATGTGACTATATCACCAGGAGCAAATGAATTACTGTATCTATTTACTAGAACTATACTTCCTGTTGGAATTTTTGGTTCCATGCTTCCGCTAACAATAACATACGGCTGAAAAAAACAGAAAAAAACAAATACTAGTAAGGTTAATAAAATTACTTTTTTTTCATATCATCATCCTTATACTGTGGCAATATTGCCACATTCTATTGATTTAATAGTTATAAAAGTTTCACTTTCATATAATTTCTAATTATGCCAAATTATGGTGGTCTTAATTTAAAATAATACATATTTATCTTTCTCCTTCCTATCTTGTTTCTTCCGAGATACTGTAAACTAATTAATAAATCGTATTATTAAGAAGAAAACATGATATAATAATTGTGGAAATCAAATGGTAGCCTAAACCGCTAACAGATAAAAAGAAGGGGGATATCCTCTCCTTTTTATGCGTCTGTTTAATGTTATGTATTTTTTTCTTTGTCTCTATGCTGTTCCCTTATCCAATCTAGCTAAAAAAGAACCTGTATAAATCAACAGGTCCTTATCTCTATTTCTTCCACGATACTATTTTAGAACATGCAATTGACAAAAAAACCGACACATTGCATATTTTTATAAAAAATTTTTTATCCAACTTGTATCAGCCCACATAAAATATAAGATGATCGCAATGATGAAAATATAGACTACTAGATGTAGCTTGAGCTGTTTACTGGTGTCCTTTTTAAATAATGCTCTAAACTCATCGAATAGAAACAACACCCATATTGCACTTACACAAAACTTCAATAGACCATCGACATACTCAAAATAAATATAGCTGAAAAAATCTTCAATAAGTTCCATTACTTTCGCTTCATTAGATGTATCCTGTGCAAATGAAAGATTGAAATTTTTTACTATGAAATAAAACATGGATAATCCAACGTATAATCGAAATTCTGAAAAGTTCTTTGATATCTCCTTATCTATTCCATCATTAGATTCAGATATCTGATTCTTTTTTTTATCTAGTCTATCTTCATCTAGGAATTTCGTTTCATTTTTTATCATTGATTTGTCTTTTCTATCCAATTCATCGATATAGTCTTCCAGTTCATCTATATATTTTGGATTTTTCATCTTTCTTCTTATTTTCATAATTTTCTAACTCCTTGATCTGCCTGTTTAGGTAAGCTATTTCAGCTTTCAGATTCAATCGTATCTTTTGCATTGGTTCGATCGTATCCTCCACGAATTTTTTCAGTTCATCATCTGATATCTCTAGCAATCCGGACAGTGATTTCTCCTGCATGAGTCGATATGTATTCTCAGCCTTTCTAAGATCGCTACCGCATTGACTCAGTTCATGTGTTAGTTCTTTTTTCTGTTCTTTATACTCATCAAGATGATAGGACTGTTCGTTCATATACTTTTCATAAGCAATAGCATTATATTTTGTCATGACCGTTTTTGTTCTCCATTGGAAATAACGTTCCTGCCTTGCAGTTCGATATATGGTGGATTCGTTCCATTTCTCCTTGATATTTGCTCTTGAGTACATCTTCTCTTTGATATGGTCATTTCCTCCAATCAGCAGTTCACGGATACTATCGTCCATTACGATGACATCATTTTCATGTATTCTGTTTATGATGTCATCCAACGAATATCCGTTATTGTTTTTTGGATCTACTAATTTATCACAGCGAATGAAGCTTTTATATCCTGGTGGCTTTATCCGCAGTCCTTTTCTTTTCCGTTTTCCTTTATCTTCCCAGTCAGCTTTTATTGCATCGATATCCTGCTCCTTCAGAAAAGTTCCATCTTTATCAAAGACAGGATAATGATCATCATTTAAAGAAATCTTCATAGTCTTTTTATCTTCGGTCCATTCTATAAGATTTTTAGGAACAGCGATGATGTCTGTTTTATATGGAATCCTTAGGTAGCAGCTGATCTCATCTTCTTTGATGAAGAGCTTATTATTTGCTGTAAAACTAAATTCATTCATTTCATCCTCTAATCCATCCTCTACCTGAAAACCTAAGTGCAGTAAACAGGTCTTCAGCTGTGAATAATCGGTAACCTTATCTACCAGTTCATCGAGCATCTTGCGAACGATATCTCTTTCAGTGTCTCCATGTCTGCTCATCATCCATTCATAATAAGTTCTATTCGTCTGCTTAGGGTGTTCAATAATGGATAGCCCATGCTCAATGCATAATTCATCAGAGATGGCTCGAAACTTTTTTAGATCTTTCTTCCAGTAGATATTCCAGTATGCATCATTTTTATTATTGATAGGATTTATGATGATGTGATTGTGGATATGATTTTGATCCACATGTGTCGCTATTACGTAATCGTATTCTCCTTGTGTGAGCTGTTCAACAAATTCTTGTCCGATCCTATGTGCTTCATTTCCATCTATTTCTCCAGATGCGAACGATTGTTCTATATGATATCCGACAAGATCGGATTTTTTTCTATGATCTCTTTTTTCAATTTCAAGTTTTCTTATATCCCAGTTCAGTCCCATTGTGGAAGGTGTGGTTCCGCTGATGGAATTCCATGAAACTAGATTTCCGCCTCTTGTCTTCGCTTCATTGACTATGTAATCAATTGCCCGCTGGACGTTTCCTCTAAGACCATGTCCTTTTACATATGCCATTTAGTATCTTCCTCCTCTGCATCAGACTGATCCAGCAAAAAGCTATATGTTTTCCTGTTTAATACGACTTTAAATAACTCTTTATTGGCTTCATGCTTCTGCTGTAAAATTTTCTCAAACTCGCTCCTGTTCTCTAAAAGAAGATCTTCTATTTTTTTTAGTGAAGAGATGATTCCTTTGCTTTCCTGTAGAAGCTGTTCTTCATTTCCTTTAAAAACATCCATCAGTATATTTAGATTTCTAGCAATCTGATTTATATTATTTCCAACTTTATTGATGCTACGTTCCAGAGAACTATCATAATCTAAAGATATCTTATAATATTCCGGAGAATAAATCCTATCTCGGACAAAGCTGGATGCAGAACATCCTAATTCTTCTGAAGCTTCATGGATGAATAGCTTCAGTTCTTCATCCAAACGTAGTTCGAATCTTTTATCTTTCATTGAATGCTCCTATAAAATCCTTAATAAGGTCATCAAAAGTGATATCATTGATATGTGCAAGCAACCATATGCATTCCAAAACCATGGTCCTATTCTGAACGAGCGTAGAAAGTACTTCGGAGAATTTAAAATAACATTGCATACATTTAGTCACGCTCTCATCAAATTCATATTCATCTGGTTCAAATTCATTAGAGGTGATCTTTATCCCCAGTAGCCAAGCCCTGTTTATAATTTTTCTTCTGTTGTCTTCATTTTCCTCATCATACAAAGATGAAAGAATCTGAAGAAGTTCGCATCTTGCTTTTTCAAGATCATATGAACTTCCGTCATCATTCTGTTTATAGATCCTCATCATATCTCTAATAACTTTGGTCTTATTCATTTCTATAACCTCGCTTTCATATGAAGAAAAGAACCTGTGCAATTTCCAGGTCCTTATCTCTATTTCTTCCACGATACTATTTTAGAACATGCAATTGACAAAAAAACCGACACACTGCAAATTTTTTTAAAAATTTAATTAAGAATTTTATTCACAAAAATTTACGAAGGGGATTGGGGAATTTCCCCAAAAACGAATTTTGTGTAAAATATGTGATAGCATTTTTTATGCAAAATTTGAAATATGTGAAAAATATGGGAAGGTTTTTCGACACATATTTTCACACAAATGTACGTACAATAACCCATATGTTATTTGTACGTACATTTGTCTAGCTTGCTGTTTTTAAAACCCCTATTTTTTTGATATTTCAATTTGAACATTTGCCAACAAAAAAACGTGCATTCCGTTGCACCTTTTTTTGTTTAATCCTATTAAAAGTGAAATAAATTTAGATAGAAATAGGGGAGCTGATTTGATTTTTTTAACTTTCATATGAAAAAAAGAGCAGTTTCTCACTGCCCTCATTTTGATTTTAAAAATGATTAAACTCATTAAAATCATTATCATTTTTTACCGGTTGTTCTTTTTTTAAACTCAATTCATCATATTGACTTAGCAAAGTTTTTACTTCCGGTCTGTCAGAATATTTTCTAAGTTTTTCAATAAATTGAATTTCTTTGACTTTCTTTTCTGCTTTGTTCAGAATTTCTTCTGCATGTCTTTTTGCAATTTTTTCTTTCAGATATTTCTGAACATTGGTCTTGCTGATATATGTTCCGATATCAAACGGTTTAGAAACTGCTTCAAAATCAGAAATGCTTTTTACAATTCTGCATGTAACAAAACAATTATCTGCATCAATCAAAAGAATATCAAATTCATTTAATTCGCACTCGGATGATACAAAAGAATTTCTTTCGTCTAAAGTAATTAAATCAGATTGAACTTCATAATAATACATAATTTTTTCTCCTTTGCGATTTGGTGGTCGCTTATCCTCTAGTGTAAGTGTAGCTACCTTACACTTTTATCAGCTCACAACTGAACGTCTGTCAAAGGCGAACGCAGTGAGTTCATACTACCTTTGACAGAAAAGCGAAGGTGTGATAAGTCTAATAAAAAAATAGAAATAGGAATTTGAATAGTATGATAAAAAGCCTTTTTAAGGACACAAAAAATGAGCAATTAATTAATCAAATGCTCATTTTATACTCGTTAAATTATTCATTGTAAGAACTTTTCTTTTTCTTTTTTTATGTATCCCTGTATGTATTCTGTTTCTGTATCTCCGCAATCCTCATGCAAAACTTCAAGTATATCCTCTTCAATGTTATGACATATTTTTTCATCTTTTCTAATTTCTTCTATGATTTCTATTTCATCAGTATCAGCAATATCAAGATAACTGTTGAAACGATTTCTACCTATTAGTGCCATTTCAAGATAACGAAATCTATATATCTCAGCTTGTGTTAATCTGATAATTTTTCCTTCTCTTTCAATTTGGAAAACTCCATTTTCAAATTGATTTAATGTGTTTAATTGTTCTTTCATTTCAATTTTCTCCTTCTTTTGACTATGATTATGTATATATCCTTTAAGTTTTACTTCCTACAATTATATTGAAAGTTTCATTTAGTTAAGGATGCTGTTTTGCATCTCTTTTCTTATCTTTCAATCATCACTAGCTCCTTTCCTAATATGACATCTCGGTATCGAATGAATAATCATTCAATAATTCTCGTGCATATTTGATTGCTATCTCATCTGTCGTTTGGCATCTACATTTCTTATTTGTTACCACTGTGATGCATCCTCTCACATAACGTAACTTATCATGAAGGATCTCGATGATGATGGCTGCATCTTTATCCTTGATATATTTCTGAAGCGCATTGATGAATTCTTCATATGTTTCTTCTTGCTCATCATAGTTTACTTCTCCATATCCATCAATGCATCCATAACATCCGAAGCCAAACAGTGTTCTTGTGTCTTTTTTCTTTTTGAAGATGTTCACTTTCTCTCCATTCGTATATACATTGTTCATGAATTCTAGAAACGCTTTTTCATCATTCACTTCAAAATAATTTGTTCTTGTTATCCAACTCATCAAAAAAACTCCCTTCTATTTAGCATTCCTTCTAATAACAAACAATTCCTGTTTCAATTCTGCTATTTCATCATTGTCCGATACTGTTACCTCATGTATATCGTAATCTCTGTTTACATCTAAATGATAATATTCCTCAAAGGTGATTGTTTCATTTAGCAATTCTTCCTAGTATGTCCAACAGTCGAAATCAAGAATAGACTTATTATTTTCCCAACAGTAAACGAATTCTTTTTGATGTTTTCTTGTAAAATCGTTATCCAAGTTATCATTTCCTGTCTGCATTCTAAAATGTCCTAAAGCCCGCTTAAATATATTATTATCTACTGATACTTTGACCTCGAGCCTTTCACTTTCATTGTTCTTCATATTGTTCATAAAATATTTCCTCCTTGCGGTTCCACCGCTATTCTCTGTAAGATTTCTATATCTTACGCTTTTATCAGCTCACAACTGAACGTTTGTCAAAGGCGAACCTAGTGAGTTCATATTACCTTTGACAAGAAAGTTAAGGTGTGATAAGTCAGAATAAAGAAATAAATTGTACTTTCATATAGTTCTATAAAAAGCCATTATCCTACAAAAAGAGCAGCGTTTGCTGCTCAATATATCTTGCTCTATCTCATATCTAAGAACATTTTTATGTAGTCTAGGTCATATTCTTCAAGATAATAATCTATGTTTTCTTCTAATTCTTCATCTAAATAATTTTTCATATCCTTATTTATTTCTAATTCTTTAAAATCATGACAATAGTCTAAAATGAATTCCAAAACTTCCATTCTTTGATTTTTGATTTCTTCTATAAACTTTACTGAATGTTTTTCTTTATTAATTATGATTACTGTTTCCTTATCCTCAATAATTAATATTTCATTATCTTCTTTAGTAAAGAGTCTTGCAATTACTTGTATCATGATTATGCCTCCATTATGATTTTTTCATTCTTTGTTTTTCTTTTTAAATCTTTCTCCTTTAGTAATTTATCGTTTCTCACTATTTCCTTATTTATTTCATCTTTGGTTATTTCTTCTTCTATATATGCTCTAAGTGTTGTTTCGTGTCCATGCATTACAACGTCTAAATAATATCTGTATAGATCATCAAGAGAATAGTTTTCTAGTATTATACCCACATCATGATAGATACCATGATGAGTCCTCATTCTACTGGTCAGATCTTTTTGTATCTTCATATTAATATTTTCCATTTCTGTTATCCTTCCTTTATTTTTTTCTGATTATATGACCGCCATCAATATTAGACTTCCAATGATGATAGTTTCCTTGTTCATCTCGGAATTCAATGTCATGGATTTCTTCTTTTAAGAAAATGTAAGAGTCTTGTGTTAAAATAGTTGCTACCTTAATTTTCTGACCGTTACATATGATTACATCATCAACCTTGATATCTTCTGCTATTACTTCAAAGATATCTTCATCAACCACCAATCCTAGTGAAGAACCATTTTCCCATGCCATATGTATTGTTCCTGCATCATCGACATTTCTAACTGAGCCTATTGTTCCGCTCGGAACAGGATTATATTTATCTTTCATCAGCACACACTTAATTCTCGTACCTTTCGGATATTTTTTTCTTAACTCATTTACTATTTCATTTTGTTTCATTCTATTTCCTCCTTGCGGTTCTACCGCTATCCTCTGTAAGATTTATTAATCTTACACTTTTACCAGCTCATGATCGAACGTCTGTCAAAGGCGAACGCAGTGAGTTCATATCACCTTTGACAGGATAGTGAGAGCATGATAATGTTCAAATAAGAAAAATAATATCTTTCGGTCATATAAAAAGCCATATAGTAAATCGCAGTATTTTTACTGCGATCACGCAAATAAAAAAAGTGGCAATATTGCCACATAACAAGGCTGTTAACTTTATGACAGCCTTGTTGATTGTATATTATAGTATAATATTGATTACAGCAAGTTTGATTGCTGAGAAAAGATTGCTATGTACCGAAATATGACCTTTTACATCTATAACTCTAGCAGGGTTTATAAATTTTATGTCATTTAGGAATAAGACACTGTCTTTTTTCATTGCTCCTGCTTTAGGAAAACTAAATAGATGACTTTTGCCATTTGGGTTCTTTTCAGATCTAGCTTTGCTTATAGCTTTTGCATTGCTTGTCATTGGAACGACCAATATCTTTCCTCTGCAAATTGAAATCACTAAACCGAAATGCTGATATCCTATTTCATGCTGATAAGCTTTTCCAAAGTCAATGTAACATATATCTCCTATATTTATTCTTACTCCTGTTTCATCATTGCTGGTCATATGTTTCCTCTGATGATAATTTATTTCTGAAACATAGAGATTATTAAATTCCTTTTGATTGCATTTTTTTAATTCATTTAAATTTAATGTCATGAATTCTTCAATCATTTCATCATATACCTTGCTTTCCATCATAATGCTACTACAGTTCCTTTCGTTTTACCATTGACCTTTCCGGTGCGAAGTCTGCTCACCCTGCAATAAAAGCTTTCTATTGTAAGTCCTAAATATTCAGCACATTCTTTAGCGGTTCCTATCATTAGTAAATTTTCGTGTTTGTCATAAACAGCATATTCTTTCATTGTATTCCTCCTCAACAAGTATAAGTAAGTTACCTTACACCTTTATCAGCTCATACTTGAACGATTGTCAAAGGCGAACAAAGTGAGTACCATTTACCTTTGATAAGAAAGAGAAAGTATGATAAGTTTTATAAAATAAATAATCTTTCCAGTTGCATAAAAATATTTTGAAAAAAGATTATAAAATATGATTACCCTTATCATCGGAAATCGATAAATCTAACAACAAACACAAGTGCATTTCATCAAAATTTGTTTTACTATTGTGATGTATCAGTATTTCATTTATATTTACATTATGCACAGAAAAAAACAGGTCTGCTTTACTTAAAACGCATCCCTGTCCTTTTATTTTCATGAGCTATTTCAAATATTACAGTTCATGAAAGTATTATAACGTATTTGTACACAAACTATTACGATCTCCTATCTTATGAATAGAATGGAAATCATTTAGAATTATCTTTCAATATGAAAAATCTTTTAATACTCTATCAGTCAACGTATCACATGTATAGAATGATAGAGTGAAATAAAACAAATTTCAAATACCAAAATTTATCTTTCATCATATTCATTTCTCCAAGAATAAAATCATAAAAGTTATTACCTGAAAAAGAAGGACAAATATAAGATTGCTGCTTTTTTATTTAAGTGGAACTATCCATGAAAAAATTTCTATGAGTAAATTCAGAATATAAGGAAATTTAGATTTAGATATTTTTTCATGGTTTTTTGCTACACATGCTATTTGTTCTTTATTAAACCCTTCCTTTAAAAGATCTTTTAATTCTTCATCACTAAGATAGTTTTTGATTAATTTGTCTTGTTCTTCCTCGGTCAATGGTAGTTTGTTTTGAGAAACTTTCTTTTTATTTCTGAACATATTTTTTACTAAACTGAGTATTTGCAAACATAAGTTGTAGCGGAAGTTGGAACACATTCATTGCCATTAGAAAGTTTCACTGATTTCAATTTTTGGTTTTCAGCATAGGCATCAGTCATATTACTAAAACGGTTATAAGCATGTTTAAGTTGGTTTCTTAATTCGGCTCTTATATTATAGCCATCTGCTGCCATAATTACTCCACCTGCGGCCATCCAACCTGCGACATATGGAAAACCATCAATAAAAAACCAAATAACAACAGACCAAACTATTTTTCCATCTACGTATAATTTACCATCAATTACTTCAACTTTTTGTCCTTCATAAGGAGTATTCATCAATTCTTTTTCAGAAAATGTATAATCTGCTTTTTTAAGTTGTTCTTTTTGTTCTTGACTATATTCCTCTGTTTCTACTACGTATTCTTCTGGAACTTCTTTAGCATTAACAAATTGATTTGCTCCTCCTGTGACCCCTAAAAAAAGACTTAATGTTACAACTATAGTTATTAATTTTTTCATAATATTTTACCTCTCTTTCTAACTATAATACATTACGTTTAATTTTGTACCTCATATTATTCGGCTTTTTAAACTTCCATTGTTATCACCGTCCCCTTTTTCTAATCAAAACTACTACTTTTACCTAAAGTATATAACGTTTATAAAAAATTACAAGCGATTTTTTTAAAAATATCTATTTTTTTTTGACATGGCTTTTATTTTTTTATATTTGTACTATAATTATTGTACAGAGGTGATTATATGATATTTTCAAAACTGACAAAAAGAGAAAATGAAATTATGGAAATTCTTTGGAATAATGATAAAGAAATGTCTGCAACTGACATTATGAATGCATCCAATGGAATTAGCTTAAACACTATTCAACAAACTCTACAGAAACTATTAAAAATGAATTACATATATGTTTCTAGTGTTGGAATGAACAAAAAAGCACTAACACGACTTTATCGACCATCAATTGAAGAAGTTGATTACATATCTGCATTCATAAACGAATCTACTTACGCTAAACTCGCATCAAGTTTTATTACACAAACCAAAGATGATAAAATATTAGAGGAACTTAGCCAATTAATTGAAGAGAAAAGAAAAAGTTTGAAAGGATAACACTATGTCAATCACTTCTTCTTCAATCTTTATTACTATTTGTATTTCCTCTTTGCTAATTATAGCTTTAAATTATTTTATCTCTAAAACAAATAAATTTAAGATATTTAGAACTGATTTTTTTACTTTTCTAATAGTGATAATTATTTTAAAACTTATGTTTCCAATCGAACTGTTTTTTACGAAAACTATTCCAGCAAGCACTATAATGAACCCTATCTTTTCGTTATTAAATTATGAACTTATTACAGGTGTAACTGTCCAACAAATTATTTTATTAATTTGGTTGTGTGGAATTATTGTATTTGGAAAAAAGTTTGTTCAACAAATAATTGTATCGTATAGAATTGCCAATAGAATACATAAAAAATCATCATGCTATAAAGCAAGTGAGTTACTCAGTAATTATGAAGGAAAAGATTATTTGATTATGATTTCAGATTTAGTGTCTTCTCCTATGGTGTTTGGTCTTAATAAAATTATATTTTTGCCAAATATTAAATTTTCTCAAATTGATTTAAATAATATAGTATTACATGAAATACAGCATATAAAAAATCATGATGTATTTATTAAACTTTTTTTAAATATAATTGTGATTATATACTGGTGGTTTCCTCCTATATATTTATTACAAAAAAATATGAGCTTATTTCTAGAAATAAGAGTAGATGATCAAGTGACGAAAACTATGTCTTCAGATTCTAGATTTAATTATGCAGAATCATTGATCAGCGTACAAAAAGCAATTAGAAATACAAATTCAAATTATAAAGAATTAGTATTCAGTTCTTTTATAAATGATTCAGCAGAAATTCTCTCATATAGAGTTAATTATCTTTTGGATGGAAATTTCATAAAGAAAACAAATTCGATATTTCTAGCATTGTTATGTATTCTTCCGTTTTTATCAAATATGATAATATTGGAACCTGCATTTTATAATACTGAAATAATAGAGGGAACGCTGACAAATGATGAACTTAAAAAAGGATATATAACAGCACATAGCGATGGAACATATAGTCTGACAATTAATGGAGAAACTGTAGAAATAGGGAAAAGAATCCCAAATGATTTAATTGACTTACCAGTTATAGATGAAAATGAAAGGAAGTAATTTTATGAAAAAGAAATGTATTATTATAATTCTTATTATCACAGCTCTAATGCCTTATTCTAACATAAACGCTACAGAGAAATATGCTGTAGATAATAATGCCAAAGAAGATATTGAAGCGTATGCTGATATTAAAGAATGGCGCTACAAAATAATGGATGGTTACTTATATAAACGTTTATATAATGTATCTAAAGGAAAATGGGAAGGACCTTGGATCAAAGTATATGAATAAATTCTTTTAATAATAGTATAAAAGCAGGAGCTAATAAGGTCACTTGAAGATATAAAATATCTTTTAGAAACAGCTTTGACAATAATCGTAAAAAAAGTATTTCTTTTTGCAAGTACATAAGAAGTTATTAAAGAAAGCCGGAGAATAATCTCACGGCTTTTTTATATTATGTTTATGATGACAAATAATATTATAATTGTTAACCAAAAAATGGCTGATATCAATTTTGATTTTCCAGATTCTTTATCCTTTATATACATATAAATATTAACTAATGAATTTAACACTAATATTGGAATTAAAGCATGTGAATAAAACTTCAAATATTTTCCAAAAAACAAAGCCACTATAAGTGTTGCTGAAACAAGAATTTCAGTTATAGTATTTAAGGTTTTTGTGTATCGAACCATGAACCATTACCATATGAATAAGTAGAATATTTATTCTTATATCCAATTCTTACAGCTAGTTTTCTATTAAGGTTTCTAGCTTTATGAGTAGTAAAATTATTTTCTTGTGAATATTCAAAGTAACCATTCACACTTACGCCAGGAAAAAATGCATTAAGTAGTGAACCGTCTCCACCATACTTAAAGAACTTTGATAATCCTGCAGACAATGCAGCTTTTCCAACCCCTGCTACTGCTGCAGCAGAAACAAATGAACTAACTGCCAAAATTGAACCTATAATTGCACCAACACTTTCAGGATTTACATCGAATTTTGTTCTAAATGGTCCTGCAATAAAATTTCCTCTGGTTGACAAATCAATAGTAGTATATCCTCTACCAATATAATTGCCATGCTCATCATGTAACATTTGTGTTGCTTTATCATAAATAGCCGTATATACTTCACCTGTTTCTGAATTTTCAGTAATTACAGTTCTTGTAGAATCATTTTCAGTAATTTTAAAGGTAAGTTCTTCTATTTTTAATATTGTTTCTTCTGAATATTCTTGTGTAGTTTCTGAAATATCTTTAGCATTAATTGTAGAGACGTTCACTAACCCTAAAGACATAGCGAATGTTATAATTACTATTAAAATTTTTTTCATAAAATACACCTTCTTTCTTTTTTCTAAAAACAAACATATGTTCCCATCTTCTCACCGCTCTCTTTTTTTCTACTAAAATTTTATATTTTATATCTCAATTAAACAAGACTATTATTTTTTGTTTAAATGTTATATAATATAACAGTAGTTAAAAAAAATATAAGATATTTAAAATTAAAATCATTATATTAAATAAAGCATCATCAATTTGCTATCTTTTCTGTAATTTTTGATACCTTATATTTAACATAGAATAATATTCCACACAGAATGCTATATATAATGCATGTATATGATAGGATGATATTATTCCATATATAGGCAGTATCATAATCTTCCTTGTATTTTTGATAATTTTCATCAATAATTTCTTCTTTTGATTTACAATGTTCTGTCGTTGGTTTATCATCTAAAAACAATAATTGATATGAGACCATTTCGGCATTTTTATTATTAGGAAATTTAAGTGTTTCTTTTATAGTTTTTACCTGATATTCTGTTGCTTCTTCTATCTTCTTATCAGTGTTATATATTCCACAAGCATTCTGCGAAGAATAGAAATTATATTTATGCGTCATTCCATTTTCTGTAGAAACTGTAGCGTATTTCACCTTATCTTCTTTGATATATTCTTCAACGGGTTCATATGTTATAATTTCTGTCTCTTTTTTATATTCCCTATAAGTCATTATGTCTGTTGAATATATATTCCAGCATAACAAAACAATGATGAAAATGAAAATTTTAATTGCTTTTGATAACGATACGTGATAGTCAAGATGCCATTCTTCATCAAATTTAAATACTGTCTCGCTAAAGATGAAGAACAGCATATAAACGCTTGCTACGATTGAAGATAATAAGCTTAAGGTTTGATTAATTGGAATTTCTTCGTTACCAAGTAAATCATGCAAATATAGAAGTAATATAATAATTCCAATGAAGTATAGTATTGAGGTTATAATTGATAAACCGTGCCCCCAATCATCTAAGAATTCTTTTAATTTCTTTTCTTTCATTTTTACCTACCTTTCTTTCCACTTCTCTTATAGCTGTACCAAATCATTTCTAGACATTTCATGATATTTTCTCTTTTTTTCCGAGCTTTGTCGTACATTTCCAGCACTTTAAAGCGCTCCTCAAATGGGAAGTCTGTTATGTTTGTCTTTAGTATATTATTTTCTATCTGCTTATCCTTTTCAGTTAGCTTCCTTTGTATCCTTTTTCGAACTAAATCCTGACAGAAAGGATAATTATCTAGCTCAAGTGCAAACATGACGATTTCCAAAAGATCATCCTTCGAAAATATCCTGCTTAAAAGTTTTTTGAGTTCATCTTCTTTATTTTTCTTTATATATCCTCCAGTGATTAATTTAATCAACTTGATACATTATTCTTCTTTCTCTTTAATTTTTATATCAATCTCATCCTTAGTCCCCATTTTTAGCTGAATGTATTCCTTTACTATCTCATCAATCGTATCCATTACATTGATTTCAATCTTCTCTCCATCATAATCCGCAGTTGCTTTCATTTCTTCCATCCAGTCTGTTGCTGTATGAAGACAACCGATTGCTACGATTGCTTTTCTTGCTTTTAGCAAGTTATCTTTGCTTATCTGTAAATCCTTACTTAGATTTTCTTGTGTCATATTTATTTCCTGCATTTCTAAAGATCAAATGTCAAATTCGATTTGGTTGATCTGGACGGAAATGAAAAGATTTGAAATCACCCATGTTGCAAATATTGCTAGAAATCTCAATGGATTCGCTTCTCCGCCAGTATCCTTTATATATGATAACGTTATGGTAATGAATACAAGATAGAAAATATAAACTGTAAAACGTGATAATTTTTCAAAGGATCCACTATATTGTTTAGATTTAACTTTCATACAAAGCTTTACGAGTAAAAAAATACCTAGTACCATCATTGCATTAAATCCTACAAATTCATATATTGAAATTAAGAGTTGGTAGGTTATTGACAATCACATAATGAACAGGAAAGAAAAAAATAGCTAAAAATAAAATTAAAGTCGTAGAAAGAAACTTATCATTCCCATAGTGACTTGTAGAAACGATACTATTTATAAATAAAAAACTATAAACCAATAACGTTAGATATCCTATCAATTTCATTAAAGCAAATCCTATTTGAGATACGTATAAAATCATTTCAGACATATATGACATATATCATCTTCCTCCTTTTTATGTCCTTTACTTTCACAAATGAAAGTAGAAAAATTCTTTTGCATCATAGCGCTTCGATAATAATAGTTTTTGTTATTTCCCTGCGGGTAGGAGAGGGGCAATCTTCACATATGAAATCATCTATCTTCTTGATCACTCTGACCTTTAAGCCTGCCTCTTTTTCACAGAATTCTTTTATTACTTTTCTTCCATATTTCCTGTAGCATTCTCCCGATATGACCGTATTTCCATATGTTTTCAGCGCCAATAATTGCTGCTTTGAAAAAATCTCTTCCATACATTATTCTCCTGTTTCTAATGTATTTCCTATGCAGATATATGACCCAATCTCTACATGAAGAGATATAATTTTCTCATTATCAAGTATGGTCTTATTTCCCTTTTCATTCATCACGATATCCTGCTCATATAATGGAACACCGTTTCTATCACATTGAATGTACTGCTGCATGACCATGTAGCGTTTGGTTGCTGCTGGAACAGCTTCTATCAGATATCTCTTATCATCCAGGTTTACGTATTCCTGAAGCTCATATAGTTCTCCATCCGTTCCGATAAGAAATTCGTCATAGTGCATCTTTTGTTCTTTTTTATCCCATACTCTAAACCCCTTCATTAGTTCTTATCCTCCCTTCAATCTTTAGATCCTCTTTGTACCACTTTAAGAATGTAGTCTGCGAAACTTTAAGCATAGCTGCCGCTTCCCGTGTGCTTAATTCTGCATTTAGATATTTTTCTGCAATTTCTTTATATCCATCTGGTCTTTTCAGGACAGGTCTCCCAAATTTGATTCCCCGCTCTTTTGCATCCATTATTCCTTTTTTCTGCTTTGATTTCCGTTCTCTTTCAGATTGTTCGATATATCTTTGTGCTACCTTGATTAGGCTCAAAAAGAAATTTTTTCTTAAAGAATTTAAGCTTCTATAAAAGTCGATCAGATATTTTTCACTTTCATCTAATTCCATATATATCCCTCTTTCTTTTTTTATTAGAACTCCTTCCCTCGTGGTAGACTGCCATAGTTTTTAATAGATATGGAGGAAAGGGAAGTATGAATCAGTTTATTCAATTATGACAATCTACCATGAAGGAAGAAATCCCTCTTAAACTTAACTTACTTGGTTTTGGAATTCATGCCGAGCTTATAGGCACAGATGCATAAAAGCATACCTGCTATGCATAAACAGCTGATGCTTACAAGATTGAATTCTCCCTGCAATATAGCTATCATGACTAGTTCCAGAATTCCTGCCACATAAAGCACGAATGTATTATGGATCAGTTCTTCTTCTGAATGTGGTATAAGACTTGCTTTAAAATATCTATTCTTTTTCATTTTTTTCCTCCCTGCGGTTTATCCCGCTATCCTCGTTTTTTCCCGAATAAATAACTGATGAATGCTGCCATGTTGATAAGTAAGAAGATGGCTATTTTTCTCATATCATCCATTTTAAGTCCCTCTATCTGACTTCTAGACTGACAGTTCCTACAATTCCTTAATTCTGCCTTTTTTATCAGCTAAAATAACACTTATATTTAAGCTGTTTTTTACCGTTCTAGGAATTTCATTCCACTGTCTGCGATATACGATTGAATCATTGAAAGCGATACTGTAATGAACGGAAGCATCATCCATATGTTTTAATAATTCAATCAATTGTGCTGACAATGCCTCTGTTTTTCCTCTCTTCACTCCCTGTACATTTATCACCCAATGCCTATTCTCATTGCTTGCTACGATAAAATCTTCATCTTCAGTTGTTTTCCAGCCATGTTCTTCTAACCATTTTTTTACCAGCTCTCGCAATTCCTCTGTATTTTTCTTCTTTTTTGCTTTTTTAGCTGCAAGTTTTTCTTCTTTGCTCTTTGCTGGACGACCTCTTTTTTTATCAGGGAACATTCTTTCTCTTTCTTCTAATTTTTCTAGATAAAACCGTACTGTTAAATATGAGCCAAATCCTGTATTGCCTTTTGGTCTACTCAAGATTTCATCACCATCCAGCATTTGTTTATAGATTGCCTGACAGCATGTTGGCATCCTGTTGTAATTTGGACTGACGATTGCATGAAGTTCTTTTGCGTTTACCTCAATAAACTTTTTCCCTTCGTTATGTGCTTCGTTCTTCATAGCTTCAATAACACTACAAAAATCTTTAATTCCTGGAGCTTTCATCAAATCACTCTCCTTTGCAAAATCAGTTAATCTATCATCCTTCGATAAGATCCTTGCGACCGATGTCATATTCAATTCCATGCTTTTCTCCCAATGTAAAGGCATTGACATCCGAAACGCTAAGCTCTCTTTTCCTTACATGGACATTTTCTTTAAACCATTCTTTTACAGGAGTAGGTACCCCTATAACTGCAAGTTCATATTTTTCCTCCAGTTTCATATCAAGCAGAAGCTGATCAAGCTGTTTTTTTAGTCCTTTAGCAAAACCTGCCAGATAATCCCGCTTATATATCCTGAAATCGCTATTACCGATATAGCATTGCTTAAGATCGTTCAGGACTTCTGAAAGATAATAGATCAGTCCTTCCGCCACAGGAACACATATTTCTACATCTTCTTTTAGTCCGATGATGCTGAACAAAACATCGTTGCGGTTTACCTTTCCTTCAAATGCAGATCTGCACTGAAAATTTTCTGCCAGGACCTGTAATGCCCATTGGATATAGCCGCAGCCTTTATGTTCCAGAGTCTTATAGATGACCTCTTCGCATTTAGCATGTTCGAATAGTTCAGCTTCTTCAATCTTATATTTGACCCTCAGCTTATTGGCGCGATACACTGCAAGCTGTATCTCCTGATCTGATGCTGTACTGTCACTGGAGATTGCCATCAGCTTCTGAATCTTTCTGATCACATCTTCTTTTTTCATATCTCATCCTCCTCATAACCTGCTAATTCATCTGCCTGACCTCCTGCTTTGCACGCTACAATAACGACAACACAGATAAGAATCACAGTTATCATAAGAGTCATTGCTATGCTAACGATTACCATCATTTTTATTCACCTTACTCTTTACCTTTTCTTCAATTGCTTTCATATCATGGTATGGAAAGCTAAGATCAATCAACTCCTCTTCCAACTGTGCTACATAATCACCATACATAGATGGATTTTTGATATATTTCTTAAGAGCCGATCTGTAGATCTTCATTATCTCTGCATGAGAATGTACTGTCTTTCCTCCAAAGGTTAATCCGTTTTCCGGGACTCTTATCCTTTTCATAAAATTCCTCCTTATTTGATATGCTCTATATCAGCATTTGGGTGATTCAGAAGATATTCATCTATGTCGCATAAGTTAGCATTCCAGATGATATGCTTATCTGAATGTATCATTTCAGCCAGCTTTTCCTTGGAACAGACAGCCTTTCTTATTATCAAAGAACCGAAGCTATTGCGTTCCTGTTTTCTGCTGTATTCGATGTTATATCCCATGTACATTCAAATTCACCTCCTGTAATTCAGCTTAGCTAAGGCTTTTCTGTATTCTTTTGCCTTATTTGACCATTCGCTAAATTTCTTAAAATCTTCATTTGTCTGGATTCCCCATGCTAGATCATCCATATTCTTTTCACATGTTTTTAATTTCTCATATAGCTCTTTTTGTTTGGATTCTTTTTTCATCATCAATTCCTCCAGTCATTATCTTTGTCAGCTTACACTTTTATTGGCTCATTCGGGAACGATTGTCAAAGGCGAATGAAATGAGTGCAGTTTACCTTTGACAAATAGAGAGCGAATGATACGGTCAGGTAAAGAGGAAGTGGCTATGCCACATAAGGTTTTGTTAAAATTAGTAAGATGCGAATGCATTTTACTTTCGGAACTATTTTGGCTTTGACGAAATAGTTCCGACAAAATTTTTTAAAATAGAGGATATAAAGATTTATTTACCTATCAGTATTTTCTTCTCGATATTTTCCATATATGGGGAAAAATCCATAATAGATATATTTAAAACCTTACATACCTTGATGCAGCTGTTGAGGGAAAGCTGTTTTCTTCCGCTTTCGATCATTTCCATATAAGGGATGGTAAAATCCAGCTTTTTGGCTAATTGTTCTACGGAAAGATTTCTTTTCTCTCTTTCTGCCTTAATGAATAGACCTGCTTTCTTGTTTGCGAAGGGTCTCTTTTCTATTACATACTTCTGATTACCGATAACTACGATTTTTTGTTTTTCACTTTTCATAAACCACCTTTTAGCCTATATATTTGCTATCCTTTCATAATGTTTTCTTCATTTCCTACACATATATCAATATAGAAACGTTTTTTTCAACTAGGGATTTCCTAGCCTTTCATATATTCGGAATATCACAGATTTTAGTTATTCTGAGCGTTCTTTTCTATAAATGGATGTATAACAATATCCGGGAATTCAACCATCCTGTATAAGCCTCAAAATGCTTCTGTTCGCCAGCACAGAAAATCCTTCCTGTATCGATTGAAGGATCTGAAGCTGTCGCTTGTATACCTCCTTCAGCTTAAATTCTTTAGTTTTGGAATATGCATCCAATTCCCGTAAAAAGATTTCAATCTTTTTGATAAATTCACTCGGATTGTTTCTGATGTAATGTAGATCTCTTGTGATCAATCCTTTATCTACGCCCAGTTTTTCTGCAATTTCTTTATTTTTAAGTCCTTTTTCATATTTCAGATAAAGTACAGATTTTCTTCTCTCCATGATCTGTATCTGTTTCTCTGTACGATTCAACAGCAGATGTCTTCTTTGTTTCCTTGCCCTCTGTCTGCACTTCATATTCTTCGTTTTCAGCATCTGCATACCCTTCATTTCTTCAGCAGATATCTGCAATCGGAACATGATTGTTTCCAAAGACGTTTTGTATCTTCCTTTGGAAGGTTTGCAGGTCTTCTCTACATCATATTCTGATAGAGGAACATCAAAGAGCTGATTGATCTGCTGAGCTATCCGAATACTTTCATCTATCGTATATCCGCTCCATTCGGCTCTTTCTCTGATGATATATAGGGCGTATTCACGAAATCCTTCCATTGTATCTCTTAGCTTTATTAGCTTCTTTATGTCACTGATGAAAATTCTGAAATAATATTTACGCCGGTCAAAATTAGCTTTCTGTTTGATCTCCTCAATTTTCTTGATATCTTCGTTCTTCCTATTCTTTCGGTGTTCCTTTACCTCCTGCAATGAATACGGAAGATATACAGCAAGATCCTGAATTTTATAAAGATTATCGGGCATCAGTTCTATGATCTGAACCTCACGTAGTGAGCGGCTGTTGATGCTTCCTGGTAGTCTAATGACCTGGGTTATATTCATAGCTTTTGGATCCATTCCATAGCCACCCAGCTTCTGATACATCCATTTGGTTATCTCTTTATATAGCTTTGACATATGATACGAGCAGTGCTTGATCACATACAGTACATATAGTCCTCTGCCGGAATCAATAACGGCAGTCGGAGGCAAAGGCAATCTGTCTTTAAGCACTGATTCATAGAAACCCTCAGGACTCAGTTCCTTATATTGGTCCAGCTTATAGAAATCAAAGTCCAGTATGAATGCATTGATATGTCTTACATCCTCAGAAGATTTGTTTTCTCTCCAGAAGGAATTTATGGAGAAATATACATCTTCTTTTTCCTCGGTCATCATCCTTCTTGCAATTCTGAAAAATCCTTCCTGTTTTTCTATCCTGTCAAACATTCCTGCTTCATGGTTCTTCAGCAGACAGTATTTATAAAGATCTTTTGCTTTTAGAACATCCAATTCTTCCTTCGTATAGTCATCTTCGCTCCATTGTTTCAGAATTGCCGCATAACATGAGTCATCCATCTCATGATGTATCAGCTTTAGGAGTCTTTCATTCTTATCCATAACTACTTCGCTCCTTTTACTTCTGAATACTTTTGAGAATATAACAGTTTGATGTTCCTGTTCTTTGCGAAGAATTCATTCATCTCTTCATTGCTGTTAAAATGAAGAATCATCTTGGTATCACTTTCATTCTTAAAGACCATATGAACAGGAAGATCTCTGCTTTTATCTAGCATTTCTATTTTTTTATAAAATTCATTCAGATATATATCTGATTTGGTTCGCAGATGATATTCAGCTTCCAGTGTCCTCTTATCAATATGAAGCGGATGATCTTCAGGAAGGATATAAGCTATGAATAATAATGCTATGAGAATTATCTTTCTATCATTGGATGTAAGTATCTCTTTATTTAGTCTTCTTTCTATTTTTTCCTGCATGATTTCAGGCAGGCAGGCGATTCTTTTTTTGTAGAAGGACCTATTGAAGGAAATAGATCGCAGCATGCTCTCTTTCCACTGATTGGATAATTTTAAATGAGAACAATAGACCATCTGCAATTTATCGTAATCTATATCCAGAAAATCAATATTAGGATTTTGATAAGCTATCTTATATATAGCTAGTTCAATTTTTTTCTTAATATATGCTCTAGATTTATCAAATTCCTGAATCATTTCAGTAATATTTCTATTTCTAAAATATCTTGCTTTTATGATTGCAGATTCTTCCTCTGTCAGATAATTAATGTATTGATTATAGCTTTGATATAATAGTCTATCTTCTAATTCCTTAGAGATATGATTCGTCATTTTATTTTCTGTATTAATGCTAGTTCCGCTGGAGTGGTCAACAATTATAAATGAAGTAGTTTGAGATGGTATACGTTCCCATAATGTCGGAACGCCATTTCTTTTCATATATCCCCACCATGATAGATCGGAATGAACCTTCGATTTTATGTCATCTAATTTTTCAATAAAACTTAGTTCCATATATACCAACTCCTTTCTTTCGATAGGAGTTTCGTCTAATTTTTTCGGTCGAACTAAATTTAAAAGTTCGTCAAAATGCAAAAAAAGCTACTAGACATCGTCTAGTAGCTTAATTCCTTTTGTCATGGTGGAGCGTATCGGGATCGAACCGATGACCCCCTGCGTGCAAGGCAGGTGCTCTCCCAGCTGAGCTAACACCCCAAATGTATATTTAATTCGATGGTGGGCCTGAATGGACTTGAACCAACGACCTCACCCTTATCAGGGGTGCGCTCTAACCACCTGAGCTACAGGCCCGTTTTCCATCGAATGCCTGTATATAATACCATAGGCTCTATACTCTGTCAACAACTTTTTTCTTTTTTTTCAACAAATTTATTCCTGTTTTTATTTACTATAACAGAATATCAAGATAAAAACTGAAAATATTCCACAATACTATCATATAAAGTCTGGGCAAGTTTCTGCTGATAATTATCTTCTATCAGATTTGCTTTATCTTCTGCATTTGATAAAAAACCACATTCAACTAAAACACCTATTTTTTCTGTATTCTTCAAAATATAATAATCTCCTGGTTTACTAGTCATCCTGGTATCCGTAAGACCTTTTAGATGATTTTGTACAATATTCGCAAATACCTTCGATATTTCATTTTCGACCGCATAAAAAGCTTGAGCTCCTTTCACACTAGGATTAGGATAAGCATTCAAATGAATACTTAAAAATAAATCTGTCTTTTCCTCATTAATTAATTCCACTCGCTTTTTCATATCTGCCTTCTTCCTTGAACCTGCACTATCATCCGCAAGATCATAATCTCCCTCCCTTGTCATAACCACGCTCGCACCATTCTTCTCCAGCAAATCTTTCAGTTTCTCAGTTATTTTAAGATTAATATCCTTTTCCTTAACATCTATGCTTTTAGCACCGCCATCATTGCCACCATGTCCTGGATCAAGCACAATTGTTACTCCATCTAATATTCTTACACTGCGATTTGCGCTTATTGAAGTAATATGAGAAAAACAAATAGATGAAATTATTACTGTACAAACAAATCCAATTCCTAACATAAATCTATTTCTTTTCATGTTCTTCACCATTTTGATTATATGTATTTTTACTTAATAAAATTTCTCTTTTTGATTAAAATACTCCATACTAGGCGAATACCATGAGTAACAAGGCATTTGTACGCATACCTTGTAATGGAGGTGATGGTATTTTTACAGGATATATCATGGTAAGAACCATGTCAGCACAAAATCAGCCTTTACAGGATGTTACAGTCAAAATATTTCAAAGAAAAAATCATCAGAATTTGTTAATTCATGAAAGTAAAACAGATATTAAAGGAGAAAGTAAGAAAATAAGTCTAGAGAGTCCAGATGCATCATTATCTTTAAATCCATTATCTACAGCTCGTCCATATGCACAATATAATTTTCACATATCTAAAGAAGGATATATTTCAGAAATTCGTAATGGTATTCATATTTTTTCTGGCATAGATTCTACATTAGAAATCATAATGGAAAAGAATACTTCTGAAAAAGAAAAAATGAATTCTATCAATATGGAAGATCATATTCTTTTAAGACATAGAGGTGGAGCAGAATGTTAGAAGATATTATTTTACCTATCACTATTACAGTGCATTTAGGCAGACCAAATGATTCAGCCGAAAATCTTACAATCGGGTTTGAAGATTATATAAAAAATGTCGCATCTAGTGAAATCTTTCCAACATGGCCATATGAAGCTATACGCGCAAATGTCTGGTGCCAGATATCGATTGCGTTAAATCGTATATATACGGAATGGTATACAAGCAGAGGATATCCCTTCAACATTACAAACTCTACTGCATATGATCAGTCATTTGTGAAAGGAAGAAATATTTATGACTCTATTGCAGCTATCGTAGATGAGGTAATGGGTGATTTTTTAAAGAAACCTTTTTATAGAGAACCATACTATGCAGAATACTGTGATGGAAGAATTGCACAATGTCCCGGTCTAAAACAGTGGGGTACATTAGATCTGGCAAATCGAGGTTATGATTCTTACGCAATCATTCGTTACTACTATGGAGATCAAATTGAATTTTTATCAACCGATAACTGGCAGCCAATTACACCATCTTATCCAGGAACTCCAATCCGTGAAGGAGATAGTGGCTTATATGTCTTTATTATCCAAGAATTATTAAATGGCATAGCAGTAAATTATCCTAGAATTCCTTTGATTTATCCACCAGATAGATTTTTTGGACCAGTAACAGAAAGTGCCGTCTTAGCCTTTCAGGAAATTTTTGATTTAAATGTTGATGGAATCGTAGGATCACAAACTTGGTATGCTATTTCACGAATCTATGTTGGAGTACGTAAGCTTGCGGAACTTGGAAGTTTAGGCCGTTTAGAAGGTTACTTTACTGGTTTATGGACAGGAAAAGTACTACGAAGAGGAGATGTAGGAATCGAAGTCCAGCAGTTACAGTATTTTCTTTCTGTAGTTTCTGAAAGCTATCCTTCTATCCCTCCTGTAACTATTGACAGTCGTTTTGGACCAGCCCTTGAACAAGCTGTCCGTGCATTTCAACGTGAATTTGGTTTGGCGGAAGATGGACTAGTAGGTCGTTATACTTGGAATGCTATCTTTGAAACTTATGAGACACTATCTTCATAACACAAAAAAAGCAGGCAAAACACTAAATAAGAGTTCGCCTGTTTTTAATTCAATTAATACTGATCTGTATAACGGAATGTAAAATGATCTCCATCTTCGATTTTTAAACTACTGATCGCATCACAGTATCCAGCAGCTTGACATGCATCATTGTTTTCAGATTCATATAACCACCATGGGCCCTTATTAAAATCTTCTGTTTCAACACCCATCATACCCATCAATGTTTTTCCATAGCTGCCATCTTCTACTACAACCTGTAGCTCTTCTGCTTTATCAAGGAAATCATATAGCGTTTCTACTGTACCCTCAACACTAACATCTCCATTGTATAATTCTTTATCATTTACTTCATCTTTAACTTCAATATGTAAAGTAGTAGTTTCTGCTGTATTGTCTGATTCTTTTGCAGGTTCATTACTTGAACATCCTCCCACTAACAATAAAGCACAGATAAATCCTAATTTAATAAGTTTTTTCATAATGTAATCTTCCTTCCAATCTTTTTAAAACACTAACAACCGGTTTATAACACACGAAACAGAATGCTGCGGACATAGCACCTTGAATAAGTGATGTCTTTAACCCTAAAAGTATATAAATCATTGTTATTTTATTAGATATAAGCATAAACGGCAGCTGTACGAGCTGACCAGTTAAAAATGATAACACTCCACATACGATCACTGTACATATGAAATGTTTATCAAGAAATTTTTTACAACTTCCAATTAACAGACTATAAGTTGGATAGATCAGACAATACATCATTGACCAAGGAGTTACTCCCTGCATCGTTAGATTAATGATTGTAAATACTACTGCACCCAACACTGCCTGTTTTCTTTGAAATGTCATAGAGAATACTAATACCGTAAAGGTAATGCATTCCAGATATAGAATGAACGAAAATGATGTGAATACAACCGCTTCAATTGCGCCTATGACTGCCACAAAACATAATTCTCTAACTTTCATACATACGATTTACTAACAAATTCTTTTTCCATGATACCTTCTTTCGCATTTTCATATAAACACATCATAAAAAAGGTATTTGATAATAAATTCATAAAATCAAAAAGAACTTGCTGGATTAATATCCCTTCTCTTTCTATCCTATGCATAATTCGAATTACTGCTTTCGTTTCAGCACGTAAAACATGTAAATGACTAGCTCCTATACAGCCATCAGGCAGCACAAAACGTTCCATCCGTATATAGTACTTCGCATGCATAGCTTTAAGAACAGATAATTCTTCATCACCAATTGCACACTTACCACGTATGGAACCATTCGCATGATAAACAAATTCTAACAATGTCTGCATATCATCTTGTGCTACATGTTTGATAAAATGGCGTGTAACTGAAATTAAAGAAGTTAGTCGATCAGTCGCAATTTCATAATCACAAAGATTACTTTCTTCCTTTAGAAACGGATATGCACAATAATCAGCATTCATAATTCTTACCCTCACTTTCTTTACGTCAGCGGGTAGAAAAAATATAAAAAACATCTATATTTTTCAGCACCCAGCAGAAAAAAACTGTTGTATTACAGGCAAGTCTCCCGACTTAACTTCATCCTACTCTTCACCTTCTCATGCATAGCACAATGGTTATTGAATTTCGTCTGTATCACGGTTGCTGGGGCAGTTGGAGATGTTCGCTCCATTCCTTATTAAGTACTTCCATACACCTGTTATACGTTATTCCCATTCATTCCTGCTTATTATAATAGGAAGGAAAGCTTCTGTCTATAGAATATATAGAAAAACCGCAAGAATGAGAATAAAGCTCCTCATTATCGCAGTTTTACACAGTAAAATTAATTATTTCGTTTGTTCATAATCCTTAATCTTACGAATGTACTCATCTAAAGTATAACCATTGCACACAACATCAGGTTCTGTATTGTATGGTAAATGAGCAGCAGATTCCAACCGAATAAGAAGATGAGTGTTTGGCAGTTCTACCATCAATGGATCAATTACTCCACCTGCACCACGTGTTGTATCACCAACTAAAGTTGCATAACCCTGTTCTTTCGCAAACTGTACAAAATTTTCTGATGCGGAAAATACTTTGTCACTTGTCAAAATATAGACTTTTTCAAAATCCCTATAATGTTTAGACTTGATAGAATTATTACTGGTATAAGTAAAACCTTTCCCATCATCCTGCATAGTCACTTTCCCTACATTGCTTTCCACATATTCTTTAGAAAGCTTTCCCCTACCTGATATAGTTTTAGAATATGTATAGTCTTTAAAGGAAGTCAGGCTTACTAAATCCATCCAATACATATCACTTCCACCACCATTTTCTCTAATATCTATCACTAGCGTATTACCAGTAAATGTTGAAAGCTTCTGTTTGATTTCTTCTATCTGAGGTTCTATGAATCTAGCTTCAAAACTAGGAATCTTAATCACTAACATATTATCCTCTTCATGAATCTCAAAGTCATTTGATAGTTCTCCTGTACTTTGTTCTTTAAACCACTTCATCAGTTCTGCTTTATCAACACCTAGTTCTTCCATTAATCTTTCATAAGCATCCTTGATCTTTTGATCATTCAAAATGGAAAATCTTTCTCTAATCTCAGGAATTGTTTCATAATCATATTCTAAGCTAGTATAAAATCCTGGACTTATTATAGAAAGATGTCCTGCTTCCCCATAAAGATAAAGAGAATTTACAAGCGTTTGATAAAATTCTTTATCACTTTCACATTCAAGACTTTTTTCTATCCACACTTGTTTCTCCTCATCACTAGGTATCTTCTCTAAGATTAAATTATTTTCTTCCACACAATCAAAGAAATACTGCATATCTTCTGCATATTGGTCAGCTTTATTATTCATCATTACATATCCGCCACATAATAAACAAGCTATGCATATTATTATAATCCTCACTTTCTTTTTCATATGAACTCAACACCCCTTCCGTTTTATCTTAAGATTAATAAATTATCTTTGTTTATATTATAATTTATAAATTTACATTTATAAATATATCCCTGTTTACAAACACTTACTTCTACACAAAAAGCAGCATACCTCTGCATACTGCTTATCTTTCATATATATAATATAGACTCTTCGTTTTCTTTGCCTCATACATAGCATCATCTACATGCTGGAATAACGTCTGATAATCTTTGCCATGTTCTGGATAGTAAGCTATCCCTACACTAATGGATATAGTTTCTTCAAAATCAAAATCCTCTTGTGCTTTTTGCCATATTTCATAAAAATATTGAAGTTTTTTCTTAAGTACGCTCTCTTCCACATAGTTTGAACAATATACCAGAAATTCATCCCCACCTATACGAGAAACAATATCTTCTGGAAAAGTTTTCTGTAATGCTTTAGAGAAAGCAATCAGAATCTGATCGCCTGCTAAATGACCATAGGTATCATTGAAATATTTAAAACGATCCACATCCATCATTAAAATCGTACCATTTGAATGTGTATTCATACTCTCTGCAATTTCTTTTTCGCAATAATAGCGATTCATTAAATTTGTTAAATAATCGTGATGAGAATAATATATAACAGCTTTATTACTTTCTTCCAATTCTTTAGTTTTCTGTTCTATCTTCTCTCTAAATTGCTCATTACTTTCTTCTATTAAACGTTTTGGAAAGAACTCATCACTATTTTGATTTATATCAGGCACAGATTGATGTACATGTAGAAGTTTCCATTCTTCATCTATTAACCGAAATATCATTGTAAAACGAAAATGAAGAATATAATTAATTCGATCCCTAGAATCTTCCGTAACATCAAATGTTCCATATACTGCACAATAATCCTCTGTCATAGGTATTTCATGATATGCTTCATTCTTGATGATAAATTTCCCATCCCATTGTTCAACTTCCTGTTGTAAAGAAAACACCAATTCCTGCAAAGAATAAAAAATTTCATGTTCTCCTGTTCCAATTACACTAACTTCTGAACAAACAAACTTTGAAACTTTGTTCATATTTCTATCTTCGAGATAATGATGCCAAAGAGTACGGCAAACCTGCTTAGCCGAATTGCTCATCCTTTTCAACTCCTTCTCATAATTGTACACTATTATCTCAAAAATAATAAAATGTTTCCAGTCTTATATCTGAATTAAGCAATTAATTTTTACATTACCTATAATAATCCAAATTAAAAGCGGCTCCTATTTTAGGATAACCGCATGAATTTTATTCTTCTTTTGCTGTTTCAATATAATTATCTACATATTTTTCTACTACAGAGAAAGGAGCATTTCCACTTTCTAAAATAGCTGTATTAAAATCTTTATTATTAAACTTATCTCCTAATTCTTCCTGGGCTTTTTCTTTTAATTCGCTAAATTCAAAATAACCAATATAATATGGCGCAAAAGCTGCAGGATTTGCTTGAAGCTGTAAATACAATTCCTTTCCTTCACTTGTTCCAAGAGCTAGCCCCTGTTCATCTAAACTAGCCATAAACTCTTCAAAAGATAAGCCATCATAATGAATAGAAATATCCGCTAAAAGTGTTATACAGTACGTAAAGATTTCATTAGCTTTTGTTAACTCTAGATAATCCTTATCTATCGAATCTAAATAAGCTAAACTTTCATATTGTGCATAGGTTGCATATCCTTCTGTATAGGCATTAGAGTTAGCACAAACTTTCACAAAATTGTTATCTTCATTTTCATACATATAAGCATATTGATACATATGACCAGGGAATCCTTCATGTGTAATAGTGGTATATGTTGAAATAGATGTAATATCACTCATATTAGGATTTACACGCAGCTGTTTAATGGAATCTCCATCAATTGGTGGAATATTAAAGTAAGCTGCTACTCCTGAATCTGTTGCCAATTCTTTATTTATATCCTCAATATGATATTGCAGATTATTTACTTTAGGGAAATCCTCCCCCATTTTATTTTTCACATCATTTAATATCTCTGTATAACTTTCATAGTTAGTTTCAGGGAGATCCTCACTTACAAAATACTGTAAAATATCTTCATTTCGTAAGAAGATTGCCTGTACATCTATAATACTTTCTTCCATTTTATCTTCCAGCATGCTTCTGATTTCTTCTACAGATTTTGTTGAACCAATGTTTTGCTGGAGCAGAAGCTCATAATATTCTTTTCCATCTTCAAACTTTGCAAGACCTTCGGTATTATTCGTTCCTGATACTTGAAATGACTCCATGGTATCTTTCATTGCCTGATAAGCTGGCAGAAATGATGAGGTAAATGCATCTTCCAGCTGTTTCTGGTAATCTTTAGTAAGCGATTCATCTAATTTAAGGGCTTCTACTTTTTCCTGCATAGAAGATAATACGGAACTATCTTTTCCTTTTTCCAAGATTTGTTCACAATGCTGTATGATAGAATCTAAATCTAACATCAGCAGTCCTTTTTCTTCTTGTGTTTTCGTATACTCTAAAGCACTATCTACATATGGTTTAACATCTTTTAATAATAAAACCAGATCTTTAACATCTTGTTCATTTCTTACTTCCCAATCCGCAAATAAAGTAGGAAGCTGAAAATGAAGACCACTCATACTTTCAAACACAGATGCATAATAATCAAATTTTTCATCATTTAATTCTTCTGATAGGGATGCTTGATATTCATACATATCATAAATATCCTGTTGTTCACTTGTTAAGTCATCGCGATCAAATTCTTTAAATTCTTCATAAGAAGCATTTACTTCCTCCATCGCTTTCTGCTGACTTTTCTCATCAAGACGTGTACCCAAATTAACTTCTACTTTATCTGTATCAATTCCAAAATCTTCAGGATTTTGCATATAGACATGCATAGAAGTATAATCAGACTCCATTGTTTCAACAAATTCCCGTTCTATAAACTCATCAAATTTCTTTTGTTCCTCTGCCTTATCTTTCTTTGAACAGCTAGCCATGGGTAGAACCATGATTCCAACAAGCATTAGGACTATTAAACGTTTCACTTGTTTCATATTGACCCCTCCTGTTATTATTGTAACCTATTTCATTTACGATTCCTATATAAAAGTGATTACTTTTCTTTTCAATTACATTTTAAATTACCACAAGCACTTTCTCTTGCTTTTCTTATTCATTTACTTCATAATTTAGGACAAGAGGTGGTTGTATGCGTTATAAAGATATATCAATACGAAAGAAAATATTACTTTCTAATTTTTTGATGGTACTGATTCCTATCATTTTCGTATGTTTCTTTTTATCCATATTACTGCTAGGATTTTCTTTTATCACACATTCTCCTTCTGCTCTTGTCCGTAATGTTTTATTAAATTCATCTAATTATGGACCAACTTTATTGATAAAGGGATTAAATGATGAATTGGCAGAAAATCCATCAATCTCATCGGAAGCTTCAAGAATACTCAATGTTTTAGAAGAAGCAGGCTTACATATTCTTATCGAAGATGCAGATACCAATTCAGTTGTGTATAATACAGAAGGAATGACAATTGATCTTATGGAAGAAGAATTCCATAGTATTGCGAATAGTGATATTTATGCATCTCCTTATTTTGTCTGGAATCAGAAAGGGATGGCATATCAGGCACAATTAAAAAATATAAATGATCAGACTCTGCAGGTAACCTTTTCCGGCAAGGGCTTGATTTTCCCACAGGACTTTTATAGTTCCTGGGAACATACTAAGTTAATCATTAAAATATCCATCATCGGTATCGGTACTTTCATGGTATTATTCATAGTCGTATTAGGTGCTGTCCTTACTAAAAAACTGGCTTTACATATATTGAATCCACTAGAGGCATTAAATAAAGCCACAAGTGAGATTCGTGATGGAAATTTAAATCAGCATATTTCTATCTCAAATGAAGATGAAATCGGTGAATTATGTTTAAATTTTGAGGCTATGCGTTTACAGCTCATTGAATCTGAAGAGATGCGACAACAGTATGAACAAAATCGTAAGAAACTGATTGCGGGCATTTCTCATGATTTATCTTCTCCACTAACGTCCATTCAAGGATATGTGAATGGCTTATTGGATGGTATTGCGGATACTCCTGAAAAACAGATTCATTATCTTCATATCATACAAGAAAAAACAAATGCAATGAATGCTTTAGTAGATAGCTTATTCTTATTATCAAAGCTAGACTTAGGACAGGTTCCTTTCCATAATGAACGTATCCATATTATAGATTTTATGCAGGATTGGTATTCTGAATGTCCAATTCGCTATGAGAATGCCGATATTAAATTCCATAACGTAACTACTGATGATTTATGTATTCTTATGGATCGTACATATTTTATAAGAGTATTAGACAACATATGCCAAAATAGTATAAAATATAGAAGAAGTGATCCAGTCCATATTGATGTGACAATACAGCAGATAAATGATGATGTTGTCTTATCATTTAAAGACGATGGTATTGGCATTGATCAAAGTGAGGCCGATCGTTTATTTGATAGCTTCTATCGCAGTGATCCGGCTCGTAGTTCTAAAATAAAAGGCAATGGATTAGGATTATCTATTACAAAACAGATTATTACACAGATGAATGGAAAAATTTCTGCTAGCGGTGAAGTAAACAAAGGATTGTGCATAACAATACATCTACCGCTTTTAAAGGGAGGAATAACAAATGAAGAGAATATTGATCGTTGAAGATGACAAAGCAATTGCGGAGTTAGAACGTGACTATTTAGAAGCCAATGATTATAAAGTCGATATTTGTGAAGATGGAGAAAGCGGTCTACAAAAAGCTCTAAATGAAGATTATGCTTTAGTATTATTAGATGTCATGCTGCCAAAGGAAGACGGCTTTCAGGTATGCAAGAAACTAAGAAATGAGAAGAATATTCCTATTATTCTGGTTTCTGCCAAACGAGAAGACATTGATAAGATTCGAGGCTTAGGACTTGGAGCTAATGATTATATCGTAAAACCATTTAATCCAAGTGAATTAATTGCTCGTGTTAAATCACAGATTGCGAATTATGAACGTCTTACCAGCAAACCTAAAGAAGAAGAAAATGTCCTTCACATCGATAACTTGCGTATCAATATAGATTCCCATGAAGTTTTCCTTGATAATAATTTAATCGTACTTCCAAATAAAGAATTTGAGTTACTAGTCTTTCTCGCAAAACATCCTAATATAGTATTCAGTAAAGACCAGTTATTTGAAAAAATATGGGGACTAGATGCAATTGGTGAAATATCCACAGTTACAGTTCATGTCAATCGTGTTCGTGAGAAGATTGAAAAAGACACTGCTAATCCCAAATTTATTGAAACTGTGTGGGGCAGTGGTTATCGATTCCGTAAATATGACTAAAAAACACATAAAAAGTACACTATAATATATCCACAGTGTATTTTTTACAATTAGGAAATCCCATTCCTATGAAAGAAGTAAGGAATTATGGCAAAATATTCAAATACAACTAATTTGTTTTATAATAAGATTATTTTGCATCGTGGGTTACCGTTTGACATGGAGCTACCAACGGAAAAACCTGTTGATGTATCAATACTTACAGAAGAAAAATTTAATGCGGAACTTGAGAAAGGCTATGCGGATATGAAAGCCGGACGTGTAAAAGATGCAAGACAGGCTCTTACGGATATTCACAAAGATTATAATCTATGATATTTGAAGTCAAATTACCATAACAGGCTGATAATGATTTAACAAATATATATGAGTGTATTCGAATTGCAATCTCCTGAAAATGCAGAAGGACAAATATTTAACAACTGAATAACAAATATATGAGCGGCAATCAGAAACAGATTATCGCTTTTTTAACACTTATTTTCTGAAACCAAGAGATGTTTTAAGTGATGAAAAAAAGAAGCCAAAGCTTCTTTTATATATTATTCAAATTCTTCATTAGGATAACTCACATCAATTTTTTCCTTTAAGGCTGAAGACAATCCTTTTACTATTTTTTCTCATCTAATTTATATCGCTGAACCCAGTCATCAAATCTTTCTTCTGTTAAACCTTCTTCTCCATTCTCTAACTGATTTTCCATTTCACCATCTTTTACATAATATAAGGATGGTGTCTGATTCATCCCCGGGAAGGTTTCTCTTATTGTATTTAACTCAGATTTACGCTCATCAGCAGGAGCTTCATCTAATACTACATCATATAGCACAATATTATGATCCAATAAATATGTATTTAACATCTCTTTAAATTCAATACAATGACCACATGTTGTCTGTGTAAATACAATCGCAAAGCTTTCTTTATTATCAATCATTTCCTGCATTTCTGCAACTCTAATATTTATAACTTCTCCAGTACTAGTATCTCTTTCATAACTAGAGCCACAGCCTGTTAAAAAGACTAACAGCATTCCTAGCACCGCAAATAATTTACCTATTTTTTTCATTTCAACACTCCTAGCTTTATTGTTGAGAAAGATCACCAATCATCTGTTCGATCTTATCTTTTACTTCCTGTCTTTTTTCTTCTTTTACTTTATCTAATAGATATAAGATCATACGCTTTAATTCTCCCATATCAAATTCTTCTTCTAAAAAAACATCAATTGCCATATTACATTCATCCATATAGGTTGGCTGTACATTTGATGTGATAAGCACAAATGCACGGTTGGCATTTCTTATATCCATATAAATCCTCCTCACCCTAGTATCATACCACAATATTTTCTGTACTACACCTTTCCTATGTTAATTTTTATTTAATTCTGCTTTCTTTCTGTAATTTCATGTGATATCTTTTATCTGAAAGAGGTGGTTTTATGGACGTACAATTACGTAATGCGAAAGGTGAAACAGAAGAAGAATTTTTGAAAAATTACGATCCTAATCGTTATCCCTGTCCTGCTGTGACTGTTGATATTATTGTCTTCCAAAAACAAGGTAATCGTTTAAAAGTTTTGCTGGTGAAGAGAAAGAATCACCCATACATTGGAAATTGGGCATTCCCTGGTGGTTTTTTAGATATTGATGAAGATATCAAAGATGCTGCATATCGTGAGCTGAAGGAAGAGACATCAGTAGAAGTACATCAGGTAGAACTGCATCAATTACATACCTATGGGAATATTCATCGAGATCCTAGAATGCGTGTCATATCCATAGCTTATATAGCAATAGTTCATCAGGATATTCCTGTAAAAGCAATGGATGATGCAGAAGATGCTGCTTGGTTCTACATCACAATGGATCAGCAACAGCTTACTCTTAACCATGATGATATAAACCTTAGATTTATAAAGACAGATGATGGTTTTCAAAAAATGTCAGATAGTTTAAGCCTTGCCTTTGATCACCTAAACATCTTATCCGATGCTTTACAGTATTTAAAAGATAATAATTTAATAAAATAATTAAATTTTATAAGATCCTATTGACATTCCAGTTACTGAAAGGTGTATCAAAGAAGTAGAAAAGGAGGCAAGACTTATGAAAATTAAGCAGGCAGCAGAAAAATCAGGGTTATCCACAAGAAACATTCGTTTCTATGAAGAAAGTGGTTTGATAGGGGTAGGAAGAGAGGAAAATGGATATCGTGAATATAATGAACAAGATGTAATTCGTTTAAAACAGATTCGTGTATTAAGAGAGCTAGGCATCAGTATCGAAGATATTCGAGCGTATTTCAAAAAACAGGTATCTTTAAACGAATTAATGAAAAAGCGAAAAGAAGAACTCATAACTCAAAAAGAAGATGTACAGTCATTATTGGATATATGTGAAAAAATAGAGAAACAGGATCTTCCTCTTACAGAATATACCACAAATAATATTGAAAAAGTTCTAAATAATCGATCAAATAATACATATGATAAACAATATGGAAAAATATTAACTTCTAACATCAATAAGCGTCTATCTAGAAGAAGTTTGATCTGGAACTTTCTTTGGTCAACAGCAGTTATTGTATTTATGACATGGGTGATATGTTTTAATATGTTTAATCTAGTATTTTCTGATTACTCAAACATATTGATGCCATCACAAATAAACGAATTAACTTTTTTGATGATCATCTTAGCCATTATTTTTTGTTTTATTCATATGGTAATCGGAACAAAAAGCAATTATTTTGAATTGAGAGAGGATGGAATCTATTTTATTGATTCCAATGTAAATAAATCAGCCTGGACTTGTTTCAAAAACATAATGAAGAATGAAACCTTAAAAAACTTTGATTTCATTCACTATGATGACATTTCAGCTGTAAAAGCAGGTGTGCAGGAGGCTGGAATGATTACAGGCGGAGATTATCTATTTAAGTTTTATCTTGTGGTTTTCACGAAAGATGATAAGGCAATTCGACTAGATTCACAATTGTTCTTTAATGGTAAACATTTTATGACGACTTTAAGAATCTTACATGATAAGGCTCCCAAGTGGATTGACCCAAAACATTTAGCTCAATTATTAGAAATGCCACATGAAAAAGCATATAAGATATTGAATGATTATTATTGGAGTAAACGTCCTTGGCATAATAAAAATCTATATAAAAGATTATCTAAGAAATAGATCGATTCTTAACGTATAGCTCCCTTTGTCTTTATTTTATTAACATTTCCTGTTTTCATTGCCTTAGCAATTCGACAGTGCTATAATCAGCATGTTACTAATCAGGAAGGAGTACGAACAATGCTGGAATTAAAAGATATAAAAAAAGATTATGTCAGTGGCAATGAAACTGTTCATGCATTAAAAGGTATTTCACTTTCCTTTAGGGAAAATGAATTTGTATCGATTCTTGGACAAAGCGGTTGTGGAAAAACAACTATGTTGAATATTATTGGAGGATTAGATCAATATACAAGCGGCGATTTGATTATTAATGGTACTTCTACGAAAAACTACAAAGCTCGTGATTGGGATACTTATCGTAACCATACGATTGGCTTTGTATTTCAAAGCTATAATCTAATCCCTCATCAGAATGTTTTATCCAATGTAGAATTGGCATTAACACTGTCCGGTGTACCTAAAGAAGAGCGTAGAAGACGGGCAAAAGAAGCTCTAATCAAAGTTGGTTTGGAAGATCAGATGTATAAACGTCCAAATCAGATGAGTGGAGGACAGATGCAGCGTGTTGCGATAGCTCGTGCATTAGTGAATAATCCAGATGTTTTATTGGCAGATGAACCTACTGGGGCATTAGATTCTGAAACCAGTGTTGCCATTATGGAGCTTTTAAAAGAAGTCGCAAAAGACAAACTGGTTATTATGGTTACCCATAACCCAGAACTTGCAGAAAAATATTCTACACGTATCATTAATTTATTAGATGGGAACATTGTCAGTGATTCTAATCCTGTTGGTTTAAAAGAAGAAATTAAACAAACTAGTTTATCCTTAAAGAAAACAAGCATGTCTTTCTTAACTGCTTTATCTCTAAGTTTAAACAATTTAATGACAAAGAAAACAAGAACATTCTTAACTGCTTTTGCGGGAAGTATTGGTATTATTGGTATTGCCTTGATTCTTTCTTTATCCAATGGGGTGCAGAACTATATTGATGGTGTTGAAAAAGATACCTTATCAAGTTATCCTATCACAATTGAAGATAATTCTATGAATATGGATGTTATGATGGAAACCATGATGGGTATGGGACAAAATCAAAAGACTTACAATGATGATAAAATTCATTCTCGTCAGATGATCAATGATATTTTAAAGACAATGTCAGAAGAAATGGAAACCAATAATATGGAAGCCTTTAAAGATTATCTAGACAATGATAACACTTTCCGGGAACATGCAAAAGCAATCGAATATGCATATAACTTAAGTATACAATCTTATTATCAGGACGATCAAGGTGAATGGATTCGTTCTAATCCAAATGAACTAATGGACAAATTAGGATTTAGCGAAGTCATCAGTGCACGTAATTCCTTCATGGGCTCATTCACATCCATGATGCCTGGCAATGATGTATGGCAAAAACTGCCTTCCACAACTTCTATGCGTGATGAACAATACGAAGTAGTAGAAGGTCGCTGGCCAACTGCTTATAATGAAGTAGTAATTTCTGTTGATAAAGATAATCAAATCAATGATTTTGTCTTATACTCTTTAGGTTTTATGGATCAGCAGGAATTGGTTGACAATTACAATGCAATCTTAAACGGTGAAGAAGTAAAAGAAGGCAAAGCACAATCTTATACTGTAGATGAGCTTTTAAATAAAAAATTTAAGCTCTTATTAAATACAGATTATTATAAGAAAGTAAATAATATCTGGATGGATATGAGCGAAGATGAAGATTATATCACTGATAAAGTTAAAGATGCACAGGATATCAACATCGTAGGTATCATTAAGGCAAAGGAAAATACTGTTTCAAGCTCAGAAATGGGTGGAATTTATTATACTGATGAGCTTCAGGAATATGTAATCGATCAATCTAATAACTCTGAAATTGTAAAAGATCAGAAAGAAAATAAAGATGTTAATGTTTTAACCGGTACAAAATTCAGTGATTCTAAAACATTAAATATGAGCAACTTATCTGATGAACAAAAAATGGCACTTGCTAGTCTATCACAAGAAGAATTAACTCAATACATGAGTGCATATAGTGAAAATGCAAATGCTACTTATGAGTCTAATCTTGAGAAATTTGGCGCAATTGATTTAGATAATCCAAGCAGTATCAGTATCTATGCAAACTCCTTTGATGATAAAGAAGCTATCGCTGATTTAATCAATGCATATAATACAAAACAGGAAGATGCAGGAAATGAAAGCAATGTCATCAGCTATAACGATATCGTTGGCACAATGATGGAATCTGTAACTTCCATCATCGATATGATTAGTTATGTCTTAATGGCGTTTGTTAGTGTTTCCTTGATTGTTTCTAGTATTATGATTGGTATCATTACCTATATTTCCGTATTAGAGCGTACGAAAGAAATTGGTATCTTAAGAAGTATTGGTGCTAGTAAAAAAGATATTTCCCGTGTATTTAATACGGAAACATTCCTTATCGGTCTAACCTCCGGTTTATTAGGTATTGGAATTACCGTATTATTAAATATTCCAATCAGTATGATAGTAGAAGATTTAACCGGTGTTGCTAATATCGCATCCTTGCCTTATGCTGGAGGAATTATCTTAATTCTAATTTCATTAATTCTTACGGTAATTGCAGGATTGATTCCATCACGCATTGCGTCTAAAAAAGATCCAGTAGAAGCATTAAGAACAGAATAAATTATATGGAAAGATGTCCCTTGCATCTTTCCTTTTTATTACCTAATTAGTACTAAATATAAAATAAAAGCATAATAAAAAATAAAAAAACAGGATTACCCTGCTTTCTTCTGTTCATCATCCCATTCTTTGATTACTTCTTCCAACACACTAGCAGCAGCTGCTACTGTACGTTCACATTTCTTTTCCTTACTATGGAATACTGGTTTAATCTCAGCACATAATCTAGATCCCATTCGTTTCTGAAATGCGATGACCAATTTCTGTGTTAAAGGACGAAGAAATGCACAATCATGAGCTTTTGTCTCTACATAACGACTAGAAATAACACATGCTGCCCCACTCAATGCTCCACATACATCACCAAGCTGAAAGCCGCCACCAAATGCTGCAGTCATGATCATATCCTTATCATGTAAACCTAAATCATATACTTCATTCCCTGCTCGTATAATACTTTCGGCACAATTATACCCCATATGATAATATTTAATAGCTGTTTCTGATAACATAATAAACCTCCGATATTTTCCATGGTCAGTATAACAGATTTTGAATTTGCTAGCTAGTCATAATTTTATAGTTTTCATTTCAAAACCAGTAATAATGTAAGAATATATTTATATTGTTTTGTAAAAGTTATGATATAATCAAAAAGCAAGGAGGATGGTCATGAAAATATTAGATACTCTTGGTAAAACAAAAAAAGCAATTGGCGGAGTCATTGCGATACTTCTTGTCTGTGTTGTAATTTTCTTTGCCGGTGCATTTTTCGGAAATAGACAAAGTGAACCAATCATTACATCAACAGCCTTGACCCAGCAATTACAGGAAGTAAATGATTTAGCCGTGTTGGAATACAATTATACAAAAGTAGGAAAATTTGAAAATTCACTAACATTAAATGGCTGGAATATTCCCCTCACAAAGAAAAGTTTTTTACTGACTTATGCTGGTAAGCTAACAGCTGGTGTTTCCATGGAAGATGCACAGGTAAATGTAAATAATTCAACCATTACAGTAACCCTGCCTGAAGTTGAAATCTTAAGCAATGTTATTGATGAAAATAGTATTGAAGTCTATGATGAAACAAAGAACATCTTTAACCCTATCAGCATTGAAGACTACACTGCTTTCGCGACTCAACAGAAAGCAGCCGTAGAAGAAGAAGCTATTGAAAACGGATTATTAAGTGAAGCTGCCACAAAAACACAGTCTGCGATTCAAAAATTCTTAAATATGATTCCAGACATTCAAGAAAATTATGAAATAAAAGTACAATTTCAGTCCTAAAACCAGTGATTTACTGGTTTTTTTCATTAAGTTTATACAATTTTTATATCTAGAAGATTTTTTCTTTACGTTTTATGTCCATAATATAGAAAGTAAAGAAAAAGGTGAGTAAATGAAAAACAAAGACAGTATTCAAGGTTTAACTGATATTGAAGTAAAACAGCAGATGGATAAAGGACTAATTAACCATGCAAATACTTCTATTACAAAAAGTAAAAAACAAATATTTAAAGAAAACATTTGTACATTATTTAATTTATTAAATTTCTTAATCGCAATTGCTTTATTACTTGTACAGGCATATTCTAATTTATTCTTCATTGTAATTATTATATGTAATATATGCATTGGTATACTACAGGAATTACATGCAAAAAAGCTAATTGATGATTTATCTTTACTTATTAAACAAAAAGCCTTAGTTATGCGTAATGGCAAGCAACAGAGGGTAGAATCAGATCATCTGGTATTAGGTGATGTTATGGTTTTATCGAGTGGAGAACAAATCTTATGTGATGCTGTTATCTTACAAGGTGAGGTAGAAGCAAATGAAGCATTATTAACTGGTGAATCTGATCCAATACATAAAAAACAGGATGATTTACTATTATCAGGAAGTTCCATTATCAGTGGAAAATGTTATGCGAAAATCATTCATATCAATGAAGACAATTATGCAAACAAAATCACAGATGCAGTTAAAGAAGTTCGAGTTGTTAATTCTAACTTGTTGAAGTCAATTCGTAAAGTAACTCGCTTTACAAGTATATTAATTATTCCTTTAGGAATTATATTATTTCTTCAAGCCTATTATTTACGTGATGCTTCCCTTCAGGAAAGTGTAATTGCTAGTTCTGCTGGTTTGTTGGGAATGCTGCCAAAAGGATTGGTATTATTAATCAGTGTATCACTAGCAACTGGTGTAACTCGCCTAGCAAAAAAGAACATTCTTGTACAGGATCTTTATTCATTAGAAACATTAGCTAATGTAGATGTCTTGTGTCTAGATAAAACCGGTACCATTACAACAGGTGACTTACAAGTAGATGATGTCATTCCTTTAGCTAGTCATAAAGATGAATATATGGAATACATCAAATCTTATTTATATTATAGTGATGATAATAATGCTACCTATCAGGCTTTATGTAATCATGTAGGTACTTCTGATATTCATGAACCAACGCATCGTATTCCATTTTCTTCAGTAAGAAAGTGGAGCAGTGCATATTTTGATGGTTTTGGTACAGTTGTAATGGGAGCCCCTGATAAATTAATTAAACAACAGACTAGTCAGTTTAATGAACTTATGGAAGATGGAAAACGTATCATTATTATTGGATATACAGATAAGCAAGTATCAATGAATGAGCCTTTACCAGAAATCAAGCCATGGTATGCTTTTGTCCTATGTGATACTATTCGTCCTCATGTAGAAGAATCTCTAGAATATTTCAGAAAAGAAGGCGTAGAAATTAAAATCATTTCAGGGGATCATATTACTTCCGTATCTAATATCGCAAGACTTGCTGGGCTAAAACGCTGGAATGCATGTATAGATATGAGTACAATTGGAGAAAATGCAGAATGCATTGAACAGATTGCGGAACAATACTCTGTATTTGGACGTGTAACGCCTTTACAGAAAAAACTATTAGTTACCGCTCTACAAAAGAAAGGTCATTCTGTAGCCATGAGTGGTGATGGTGTCAATGACATGCTGGCATTAAAAGAAGCTGATTGTAGTATTGCCATTGCAGAAGGCAGTGAAGCAGTAAAACAGATGTCACAAATTGTTTTATTGGATTCTGACTTTTCCGCATTACCAAGAATATTAAAAGAAGGAAGACGTGTAATTAATAATACAACTAGAGTAGCAGGCGTATTCTTTATTAAAACCATGTACTCTATCATGTTATCTATACTATGTTTAGCATTAAATCTGCCATTCCCTTTCATTCCTATTCAAGTAACATTAATTGACCTAGTGATTGAAGCTTTTCCTTCATTCTTCACTATGTTGGAACCAGATTATCACAAAGTAGAAAAGAACTTCTTATCGACAGTATTATGGAGAGCATTACCAAATGCAATCACAATCGTATGCAGTTTCTTAGCTATTCAATATCTGTCTTCTCAGTGTAATATATCTCAAGATGTCGCATCTACTATGCTGTATCTGTGTGTTACAGTTATATCTTTATTTGCTGTTTATCGTTCTTTCCGCCCATTTACAACATTACGATATATTATTTCTATCCTAATGACTGGAGGTATTATAGTTGCGATAGTATTATTCAGGGAACTACTTCATCTAGTATTTATCCCAAGTGAATTATGGCTGATTTCTTTAATATTATTTATCTCTGTAATCTTACTTCAACAATTACTAGTAATTCTCTTACCATATTTTAGACGTGATAATAAATCATAAATATGCTTCAACAATAATTCATTAATAAAAAGCTATGACGAATTAGGATACATTTCCTATAAGTCATAGCTTTTTATATATTTTCTTGTCATCTATACTAATAGCTTTGCCATTTTTTTATTCAATTTATACATTTAATTTAGGTATCTTTAATTTTTTTATCATTAGAATTTTATTAAGAAATTATATCTAAGTTTAAAAATCTTTACTCAACAGAAAATCTGCAATATGCATTGTTTTAATCCCCTCATAATTCCCATCAGCGAACAAGTCTGTTCGTAGAACATATTTAGGGTAATTATCTCTAATTTTCAAAAGTCTTTCATACTCTCTTTTTTCAGTTTTCTCTGTTCGAATTTCCTGTGTCACTTGAACATATATTTTTTCATTCTGTCTTTCCGCCACAAAATCTATTTCACCTTCATCGAATTTACCAACATAAACATTGTATCCTCTTCGGCATAATTCCAAATAAACAATATTTTCAAGACTTGAGGCAACGTTATCCTCTGAATAACCAAGTACACTATATCTCAATGCAACATCCGCAAGATAGAATTTCTCCTGTGTTTTCAAGATTTCCTTTCCTCTCAAATCATATCGGGAACATCGGTGAAGTAAATATGCTTTTTCCAATTTTTCAAGATAACTGTATACTGTTTCATTATCAAGCTTTCTGTGTTCAGCCTTGAGATAATCCGATATAGACTTAGCAGAGAAAGTATTTCCTATATTATTAAAAGTATATTTTACAACTCTCTCAAGCTGATCTATTTTTCGTAATTGATTACGTTTTACAATATCTGAGAAAATTGTTGAATTATAAATATCTCTGACAATTGTATACACTTCATCCTGTTCATATTTCTTCAAATGAGTTGCTGGAAATCCACCAAGTCTAACATAATTTGCAAATTCTGTTTTTATATCACCAATAGTATCATATTCAGATTTAAATGAAAGATATTCCTCAAAAGATAGTGTATAAATATGGAATGAAACGTATCTTCCGGTCAAATAAGTAGAAATTTCTGATGACATCATACGAGAATTAGACCCTGTTACATAAATATCTACATCATAATCAGAAGATAAAGAATTAATTACTTTTTCCCAGCCAGATATTTCTTGTACTTCATCAAGAAAAAGATAAGTCTTTCCTCCTTGTATTATCCTTCCCTTTAATTCAATATACATCTGCTTTGCAGTCATATCATCGTATTCCATTGAATCAAAGCGGTAAGATACAATACGTTCAGGTGGAACATTTCTTTCCTTTTGTAGTTTTTCCATTATCATTTTGAGTATAGTAGATTTTCCACAACGGCGAACACCAGTAAGAATTTTAACAAATGGTGTATCAGTATACGCCATAATCTTATCTACATATAGTGGCCTATTTATCATATTAACCACCTCCACAGTTAATATTATACCGTAAAATCTGTTAATTATCTATAGTTTTGCGATTATAAACCGCAAAACTATGGCTTTGCTATCTAAAATGACAATATTAATACAATTAGAAAACCCGCATAACACGGGTTGAATAACTTTATTAGGCTTCATATATCCATATCTTTACTAGATACACTGGCTTTATTATAAATAATTTTTACTAAAAATTACTTTCCCTAATATCTTCAATGATACATTTTCTGCTTCTTCAAAAGTAAAATGACGGTTTTCAACTGAAGGATTCTCCGCAATCAAATCATATCCAGCTTCAGTCTTATAAAAACGTTTAACTGTAACTTCATCATTAAAGCTAATTACCGCAATATCCCCATTTTTCACAAATGAGCATTGTTTAACATAAACTAATCCTCCATCTGTAATTCCTGCATTTATCATAGAATTTCCTTCAACTCGTAAAAAGAAGTCACCTTGTTTATATTCATCAATAGAAACTGGTTCATCACCTAGGTAATTTTCTTCTAAAAATAAATCATATCCAGCTTTTGCAATCCCTAGAATTGGACGTTTCATACTAATTGCTTTTCCTGACAATAATGCCTGTACATCATATCCTAAAACCTGACTAATATTGTATGCTGTATCATCCTGCAGGTTTTTCACTTCACCACGCAACCATCTAGCAACTGTATTTGGTGTTACTTTAAAACGTTCCGCAATCTGCACATTTGATAGATGAAATCTATTCTTGTATTCTCTGATAAGATCTCTTAGTTCCACACTATCACCTCACTAAAAGTATACATGAAAAAGATAAATAATGAAACACAAACTATACAAAATTTACTTATTTATGTGTATATAATAATTATCCATATTTAAAAAAATCCGATACTCATATAAATAGTTTATGATGAATAAAAGATACTTTTTTAGCTATAATAATAAGCAGACTATATTATTGATTTTTCCCTATTTATACACGATTTCAAGCTATATTTATAGACTTTAGATTAAAATCTCTATAGTATTCTTTATTCTTTAACAATTTTCATGAATAAGATAACAATAACGGTTTACTTTTTGGTTGAAATATCTTAAAATTTAAACGTATGCAAATACATGAAGGAGGCTAATTATGAAAATTTCATCACTACAGAAAGCTAGATATGAGTATTCTCCAAAACTTCCTGGAATGCTAAGAAATGGTATTGCAGAAATTTCTGTTAACGAAGGAGAAGAAACTCAAAGTGTAGCAGATCAAGAAAAGATTAAAGCTCTTTTTCCAAATACTTATGGTAAAAAGGAAATCACTTTCCAAAAAGGAGAAAACACTTCTGAAGCAAAAAAACAAGTTGTTGGTGTTATTCTTTCCGGTGGTCAGGCACCTGGTGGACACAACGTTATTTGTGGACTATATGATGCTTTAAAAGCAACTAACAAAGAAAATGTGCTTTATGGATTTAAAAATGGTCCTATTGGGCTAATTGAAGATGACTACCTAATTTTTGATGACGAATACATCGATCAGTTCAGAAACACTGGTGGATTTGATATCATTGGTTCAGGTAGAACAAAACTTGAAACAAACGAACAATTTGCTATTGTTGCAGAAGTTTGTAAAAAACATGGTATTACCGCAATCGTTATCATCGGTGGAGATGATTCAAACACTAATGCAGCTGTTCTTGCTGAATATTTTGCTGCTCATAACACTGGTGTTCAGGTAATCGGATGCCCTAAAACAATTGATGGTGACCTTAAAAATGAAGATATCGAATGTTCATTTGGTTTCGACACAGCTACAAAAACATATAGCGAAATCATTGGAAACATCGAAAGAGATGCTAACTCTGCTAAAAAATATTGGCACTTCATTAAAGTAATGGGACGTTCTGCTTCTCATGTTGCTTTAGAATGTGCTTTAGAAACTCAGCCAAACATTTGTTTAATTTCTGAAGAAGTTTCTGCTAAGAAAATGTCTCTTTCTCAGATTGCTGATTACATTGCTGATTCAGTAGAAAAAAGAGCAGCTAAAGGAATGAACTTCGGTGTTGCAATTATTCCTGAAGGTGTAGTTGAATTCGTACCAGAATTCTCTGTATTGATCCAGGAAATCAATGAACTTCTTGCTGGTGAAAAAGCAGATGCATTCAATGCACTACCAACATGGAAAGATAAATATGAATTTATCGAAAATGGTTTAACTAAAGAATCTATGGATGTTTTCGCAATTCTTCCAGAAAGTATCCAACAGCAGTTATTCCTAGAAAGAGATCCTCATGGAAACGTACAGGTATCTCTAATTGAATCTGAAAAATTATTCTCAGCTCTTGTAAAAGACAAATTAGAAGAAAGAAAGAAAGCTGGTACATACAAAGGTAAATTCAGCCCTCTTCACCACTTCTTAGGATATGAAGGAAGATGTGCATTCCCTTCTAACTTCGATTCTGACTATTGCTATTCTTTAGGATATAATGCATTTATGCTAATCCAATATGGTTACAATGGTTACTTATCAAAAATCTCTAACCTTTCTAAACCAGCTAGCGAATGGGTTGCTGGTGGTATGCCAATCACTAAGATGATGAACATTGAAAGAAGACATGGAGAAGACAAACCAGTTATCAAAAAAGCTCTAGTAGAACTTGATGGAAATCCATTCAAATACTTTGAAGCTCATAGAGAAGAATGGTCAGTTGAAACTTGTTTCGTATATCCTGGTGCTATCCAGTATTATGGACCAACTGAAGTTTGTGATATCACAACAAAAACTCTTGCTCTTGAACAAGAATAATTAAATAAACAAATTATCCACTAGAAATACAATCATTCTAGTGGATTTTTATTTTCCTTCACTACTTTGTGAACTCATTTATATATAAAAAGCACTCTTTATCAAAAGAATGCTTTTTATTACTTTAATCTAATTCGAACTGACCAGTATACAACTGATAATAACGTCCTTTCGCAGCCAGTAACTCATCATGACTTCCTCGTTCAATTATTTCCCCATGATCTAATACCATAATCGCATCTGAATTACGAACAGTCGATAAACGATGCGCAATGACAAATACCGTACGATTCTCCATCAATCGATCCATACCTTTTTCAATTAATTTTTCTGTACGAGTATCAATTGAACTAGTAGCTTCATCTAAAATCAAAACCGGAGGATTTGAAATAGCTGCTCTTGCGATAGCCAATAACTGACGCTGTCCTTGAGAAAGATTAGCTCCATCACCTGTCAGCATCGTATCATAACCCTTTGGTAAACGTTTGATAAAGCTGTGTGCATTTGCCAGCTTAGCAGCTTGAATCACATCATCCATATCTGCATGCAAATTTCCATAACGAATATTATCCGCAATAGTGCCTGTAAATAAATGTGTATCCTGTAATACAATAGAAATTGATTTTCTCAAATCTTCTTTCTTAATTAATTTCACATCTATTCCATCATAAGTTATACTACCTTCTCTAATATCATAGAAGCGATTAATCAGATTTGTAATTGTTGTTTTTCCTGCTCCTGTACTACCTACAAAAGCAATTTTCTGTCCTGGTTTTGCATATAGATTTATTCCTTTTAGTATTGTTACGTTAGGTTCATAGCCGAAAACAACATCATGAAATCTTACATCACCTTTAAGTTCTACTAATTCTATTTGACCATCATGAGGATGTCTCCATGCCCAATAACCAGTATGTTCTTTACATTCCTGTAAAGTTCCATCTTTCAATTTGCGAACTCTAGCTAGGGTAACATGTCCTTCATCTACTTCTTCCTCTTCTTCCATCATAGAGAAAATACGCTCTGCACCTGCCATTGCGGCTAGGATAAAGTTTAACTGCTGTGTAAACTGATTAATTGGTAATGCTGTCTGTCTTACATAAACTAAATAGGAAGCTAATGCACCTAAACCAATAGATCCAGAAATAGCAAAGAAACCACCAATACATGCGACAATGGCATAATTGATATACGAAATACTTACAACAGTAGGTACTGTACGACCAGAATAAGTCAACGCTTCTGTGCTGGCTTTTCTTAATCTCTCGTTACGTTCTAGAAATTCATCATAATTTTTTTGTTCATGATTAAATACTTTAACAACTTTACTGCCTTCTACCATTTCTTCAATAAATCCATTTAAATTTCCCATAGCTGCCTGCTGATGAGAAAAATAGAATTTACTGCGTTTACTATAATATTGTATTAAAAGATAATTAATAATCATAAAGAATAACACTATCAGAGATAATTTCCAATTTAAAATGAAAATCGCCAATAATGTTCCTGTTATCATAATAAAACTTTGAATCAGGTTATCAAAACAGTTATTTAAAGCATCCTGTACAGTATCCAAATCATTAGTAAAATGACTCATGATATCCCCATGTGCGTTAGTATCAAAGAAACGCAAAGGCAGTTTCTGCATTTTACTAAATAAATCTCTACGTATTTCCTTTACAATTTTCTGTGCTGTATGTGTCATCAGCTGTTTATAAATAGCAGTACAGATAACACCACCAAGATACATACAGATCATAAAGATAACAGCTCTTAATAATCCATCATAATCATTTGGAAGTATGTAGTTTTCAATAATCGGATTTAATAAATACGTTCCATATAGATTTGCCCCAGCACTCAATACGACAAGAATAGCCACAAACAATAGCGCAAATTTATGATTTCCCATATAACGCAGAAAGGTTTTCATTGTTTGTTTCATATTAGCCGGCTTTTTAGAAATTCTTTGTTTAGCCATTATAAACCAGCTCCTTCCTGTTGTGAATAATAAATATCCTGATAAATTGAATCATTTTCTAATAAAGAGTCATGAGTTCCTATCGCATGTATCTTACCATCTTCAAGAATTATGATCTTATCCGCATGCTGAACAGAGCTGACACGTTGTGCAATAATAATTTTTGTTGTATCGGTTAAGGTTGCTAGACCATTTCGAATATTAGCTTCAGTTGCGGTATCCACTGCACTAGTGGAGTCATCAAAAATCAAAACCTTAGGCCGTTTTAATAAAGCTCTCGCAATACATAAACGCTGTTTTTGTCCACCAGAAACATTGACACCGCCTTGTCCTAAGTCTGTATCATAACCTTTTGGAAAGTTATGAATAAACTCATCTACACAGGCTACATGACATGCCCAATTAATATCATCATCACTAGCATGTTCATCACCCCATAAAAGGTTTTCTCGAATTGTTCCGCTAAATAATGTATTTTTCTGTAGAACCATACCAATTGCATCACGTAAATGCTCTACCGGGTATTCCTTTACGTTCTTTCCATCAATACGAACTTCTCCTTCACTGACATCATAAAGTCTAGAAATCAGCTGAACTAATGTTGTTTTAGCTGCTCCTGTTCCACCTAATATACCTACGGTACTGCCTTTTTCAATATGCAGATTAATATCACTTAACACAAATTCTTCCGCATCTTGTTTATATTTAAAATATACATGATCAAAATCTATTGTGCCGTTTTGTACAGTGGCATTCGCATTAGGTAAATCTTTAATATCAATTGTTTCATCTAATACTTCAATAATACGTTCCCCACTGGCAATTGATCTGGTCAGCATCAGGAATACATTACTAATCATCATTAAAGAGTTTAATATCTGTAAAACATAACTTAAGAATCCAGTTAACTCTCCAACTTTCATCGTACCTTGGAAAATCATATTTCCACCAAACCAGATAATACAAACAATAGTGCTATACATGACTAACTGGAATAAAGGAAGATTCCATACTGATGTACGGAATGCTTTTTCACTGTTTTGACGAAGACTATTGTTTACCTTTTCAAATTTCTCTTCTTCATATCTTCCTCGTACATAAGATTTTACTACACGTATCGCATTCAGATTTTCTTGAACAATAGTATTTACTGCATCTATAGATGTCTGCATTAATCGATATAATGGACCGACTTTACTTACAATAGTAAATAATCCTATCCCAAGAATTGGTATCGCGATTAAGAAAACAATAGCTAATTTCGCATTGATAGTAAATGTCAAAACTAAGGCAGTTAACAACATAACCGGAGATCGTACAATAGGACGTATACCATTACTGATAGCTGTCTGTAAGATTGTCACATCACTTGTTAATCGTGTTATTAAGGATGACGTTGAGAAGTGATCAGTATTCGCAAAAGAGAAACTTTGTACTTTTGCAAATTCATCTTTTCTTAATTCCGCTCCAAATCCCTGTCCGGCTGTTGCGGCATAGCGAGCATATAAAACTCCTAATATCAATGCCATAATAGCACAAAGAATCATCTGCATCCCTTTCAGAAGAATATATTCTTTATCTCCATTTGCTACTCCTACATCAATAATATCAGCCATGATAATAGGAATAACTAATTCAAATATTGTTTCTGTAATTACACAAAAACAGCTGATAAATAGATATTTTTTATATGGACGCATATAAGGCCACATTCGTTTAATCATATATAATCCCCTTTCTTATTTAAAAATGCTTCCCTGTCAGATTATGATACATTCGATGTAAATAATCTTTAAAGAGTTCTATTTCTTCCTCACTAAATCCTTCTAATGAATGATTTTCTACCTCTTTACAATGATCTTCCCATGCTGCAAGCGCTTGTTCTCCTTTAGGAAGTATCGTGATGGATAAAGCTCTTTTATTATTTTTCACAACCTCTCGTTTTATCATTTCCTGTTCTTCTAGATTATTTAAAATCCGAGATATTGTCGCATTTTCTACATCACAGGCTTCCGCAATATCTTTCAGCATACATTCTTCATGTCCCGCAAGATAACGCAAAACTTTTGGCTGTCCTGGGGATAAACCCATTTCTTTCATATTCTGCCGTATTCTGTTTCTTTGCGCATGAAAGGCCTTAAACATCATTTGATAAAAATTTGTTGTCATATAACCCCTCCATTGTTAGTATGCTAACTATTAGCAACCTAACTATATAGTTATCTTTATTATTTGTCAATATACCAAAACACATAAATCTTAACTTTATCAAAAAAGACAAATGATTACTGTTTATAACCATCTGTCTACTTTGTTTACAAAATTACCATAGTGCACTTGCTTTCTCTAATAACACACTTGCACTTCCCCCACAAATCATACCTTCTTTTGCGGCATCTGTATTTGATAAAGAGAAATGCATGATTGTGGATGTTTCTTCACTTTGAAATAGTTTTTCTGCTTGTTTTTGTACTGCAAATTCCAGACTTCCACCACCAACACTTCCTTCAATATGCTTATCAGGGAAAATTAACATCTTACTTCCCATACCTCTAGGTGTGGAGCCTTGATGGCTTAACACAGTCGCAATAATACAATTCTTTTCTATTTTTTCCCATACTTCTGTAACACTTCCTTGTGGACGTAGCACTGCTCTTTCCTGGATTAATTCCGCAAGGATACTCACCGCTATTTCAGAAGGGGTAATCGAATGTATCTTTAAACCAATAGGCGCATGTACTTGATCTAATTCCTCTTTTGTATAACCTTGTGCCATTAAATGTTCTTTTATCATTGCATTTTTTCTTTTTGACCCAATCATTCCTACATAGGCATGTGGAATCCTCAATACTTCTTTTAAACATTTCTCATCACTTAAATGCCCTCTTGTCACAAGTACAAAATAAGAGTCTTCATAAAACTTATACGTTGAAAACAATTGATCAAATGGCATACATACTACTTCTTTTGCCCATGAAAATCGCCCTTTATTTCCAAATTCTTTTCGATCATCAAAAACATGAACTTCAAAATCACACATACTAGCCATTTGTGCTAATGGTAATGCAATAGTACCTCCACCTAAAATATATAAAGGAGTTTTTGTTAAGACACACTCAAACATATAAGACTTTGTATCATCTTTCCAATATGCGGTTTTCTTTTGTCCACATAATTCTCTAACTTTTTCTGTTTGTAGAAAATTAGGAAGCTGTTCATAGTTTTCCACAATCCAACATTGTGTTTGTCTATCATTTTCTAGCTGATGTACAACATACATAATTTTTTCTTTTTTTATTTGTTGTTTTAAATTTTCCAACATGAACACCACTCCTTTACAACATAAGCTCTACTACTTGATGATAATTTATTTTACTATTTGAAAGAAAATCTAGTAAATCATACTTTAAAGATAATTCACTTTTCCACGCTAATCCACACCCTGATGACAATGATGTTGGAAGTGGTATTAACCTTCCCTGAATAGGACATTGTGATTCAAAATGCATCGCATCATTTGTTGAAGAAAAGGTAATGATGATCCATTTCTTTTTTACTCGCATACTTCCTCCATGATATTTCGTATAGCTGAAACTGCTATATCAATTTCACTATCTGTATTATCTTTTGAAAAGGAGAACCTCAACAATCCACATGTTTCGGTATGTAGCTGCTGATGAAGCAAAGGAGCACAATGGATACCACCTCTAGTACATATATCATATTCCTCTGATAGTATATCCATCATTCCATCACTTGGAATATCTTTTATATACAGAGAGACTACAGGACAACGATGTATGTTGTCTTCACACATTATTGTTATATTTGGTATACTTTTTATTTGATCCATAAAATATGTTGTTATTTCCATTTCTTTTTTATAATCTTGTGGCTCCCTTATAGCAGCCTTTAGTGAAGCAATTAACTCCACAGGTAACGTACCTGCTTCCAGACTTTCTGGTAATGTGGATGGCTGTTCTTTTTCTAAAGATAAAAAACCGCTTCCTCCACTTAACAAAGGAGAAATGTTAAATGGTTCTTTCATAACAATTGCGCCGATTCCTCTAGGTGTGCGTAAACCTTTATGCCCACTAAAGCATAATATATCTATTCCTAGTTTCTCCATATCGATTACACAATGTCCCACTGCTTGTGCCGCATCTATGATTACTAAGATCTGATACTCATGCGCAATGGTTGAGATTTCTTTTATTGGCTGATATGTTCCTAATACATTGGATGCCATTGCCATAATGATTGCTTTTGTATTTGGTTTTATTTTTTTTGTTAACTCTTCAATATTTATAATTCCTTCTTCATTAAAGGATATAAAATCTAGCTGAACTCCTTTTTTCTCTATTTCATATAAGGGACGTAAAACCGAATTATGTTCCAGTGTAGTTGTAAGAACATGATCACCTTGATGAAACATTCCTTTTATTATAATATTCAGTGCCATTGTGGCTCCACTTGTAAATACTGCCTCTCCCTTTGGTACATGAAAATATTTTTTGATATCTTCTCTTGTCTGATATACCAAACGCGAAGCATCTAAAGAAGCTTTATAACTGCCTCTTCCTGCGTTAGCATAAGTATTTGCCGCATGATAGAATGCTTGTAAAGCTTTTTCTGATTTGGGGAAAGATGTTGCGGCATGATCAAAATAAATCATTGGTTACTTCCTTTCAGATGCAATATAGCTTCCAGTACTCCTCCTGCAATACAACGTGCTTTATCTGAAATTGTTGCGCAGTTTTCCACCTGCTCTTTTCTAGGATCAATATCTGCCATTTTTAATCCTTTCCATACATTGAATCCATCAGGAAGAATTCCTCTTAATACTCCGGTTATAGTCGCATATACTTCTACATTATTGATAATCGCAATACATTGTCCTTTTTCCACAATATCTCCAATGTTTGCCTTGCATTGTAAAACTCCATCACATGGCGCATGAATTACTCTTTCTTTTCCATATCCGCCAATGATTCCTGGAACACCAGTATTCGCAATAGCTTGACCTTCATAATAAATACGTCCTAAAGAATGTCCTCTTTTTGTTTCTATGACCGCATGTGCATCTTTTCCTGCTTCAAAACCAGGACCTAATGCGATCACAATATCTGCCATTTGCATATGGGTACCTAAATTCTTTTTCGCAAGAATTGCGTCAACTACTATATCAGGATGTAAGGCTTCTAAACTTGCGCCTATCGGATCTACGAAGATCGCAACTTTTTTATTATGTATAATTTTTTCAATCTCATCTATCGTATCTGCTAATTCACAATCCACATTTTCTACTCTTGCTTTTCCTTGATAAATAGCTTCACTAAAGGATACATAACGACGAATAGAAGTAGGTTTTTCACATTCTAAAATAATTACTTCAAAACCACTTTGAAACAATTTATATACAGTTCCACTAGCTAAATCTCCTCCCCCTCTTACTACGATTCTCACGGTTGAATCACACCCTTCGCATACATCTGTTTCTCTACAATTTCATACATATTCGTTACTTTTCCTACTTTTAATGTATCTAATAATTGATAATGTGATAAACATGTTCCACAGCTTAAGATTTCTACCCCTAATGCTTCTAAATTTTTCAAATCCTCTAGCACTTCAGAACCTTCACATGTTAGCTTAACACCACCATTATAAAACAATATACAAGATGGTAATACATCCATCTGTGTTAAACTATATAGAAAACCTTTCATCAATACTTTTCCTAATACATCATCACCGCTTCCCATGACTTCACTAGATATAACAACTACTTTATCAATTCTTGCATCTGGGATACAAGTAACAGTTTCCTCTTCCTCTACTATAGTTTCTCCACTTGAAAGATTGACTACAAAATCATCATTTCTTTTTTCACTTCGAATCTGATAATTTTTTTGCTTAGCAAGTTTTGTTAAATTCTGAACAGCAATTTCATTATCCACAAGTATTTCAATTGCATCTGCTTCTTTCATCGCATCTTTTGCCATAATAACGGGAATAGGACATTGTTTTCCTCTTGCGTCTAAGATTTTTTTCATAAATGTTCTCCTTTCACATAAATTTCATATCCTTTTTTATTTTCTATTGTTCCTACAATGCCACAAGGTAATTGTAAAGTTTTAATTTCTTCTAATAGAGTATTCGCATCCTCTTTATCCACGCTCATTAATAGACCACCACTGGTCTGCGGATCAAATAAAATTTCTTCCATCGCAAAATCTATATTTTCAAATTTAATTTTATCTTTTAGGAAATTTCGATTTTTCTGGCCTGCTGCAGTTATATAAAACTCATCCGCATATTTTTCTACAGAAGGAAACAGTGGAAGATTTTTCGTATAAATCGTAGCACTATAAGTATCATCCAACATCTCATGTAAGTGTCCTAAAAATCCAAACCCTGTCACATCCGTACAAGCATGTACATTATATTTTTTCATAATCTCACTTGCATAACGATTTAATGTTGTCATAGATTGAATCATTTTATCATATGTTTCTTTTTCAAGAGCCTGCATACGATGCGCACTTAATAAGATACCTACACCTAAAGGTTTCGTAAGAAGTAACATATCCCCTTCTTTTACACCACAGTTTTTATATATTTTATCTGGATGTATACTTCCTGTTACACTTAAACCATATTTAATATCCTCATCTTGAATAGAATGACCGCCAGCTAATACGCCCCCTGCTTCTTCCACTTTAGAAGCACCACCCAATAAAATTTCTCCAAGTATATTCAAATCTTCTTTTTCAGGGAAACAAACGATATTTAAAGCACTTAGAACATTTCCTCCCATCGCATAAATATCACTTAATGCATTTGTTGCGGCAATTTGACCAAAAGTATAAGGATCTTCTACCATTGCGGGGAAAAAATCTAGTGTTGAAACTAATGCTAAATCATCTCTCAATTTATATATAGCCGCATCATCCTTCGCATCATAGCCAACTAAAAGATTTGCGTCTTCTTTTCTAGGAAGTTTTGATAATACATGATCAAGGGCTCCAGCTCCTAGTTTTGCACTACATCCGCCACTCTTACAAAATATTTTATGTTCCAAATTCATCACCTTATTTCTATAGGAATATTTTACAATACTTTTAAATTATTTTATACTATTTTCAGGAAGTGATACGATGAATTCCGCAATACAAAATTTCATTGAAAAAGCCAAATTAGATAAAGAAAAAACAATATCTATCATAGGAGGAGGTGGTAAAACCTCTTTAGCCTATTCACTAAGTGATCAATTTTCTAAAAAAGAAACTACTATCTTAACTACGACTACACATATGTTATTCCCAGAACATTTACATAAGAATCAAATCTGTTTATGTGAGGATGCATTAGAAATAAAACAAAAACTCTCATCTTCCAATCTTTTATTTCTTGCGAAACCTTTTACCAACAACAAGTTAACATCCGTATCAACTAGCTTTTTAGAGAATGTCTTGCCACAATGTGACAAAATGATCATAGAAGCCGATGGATCAAAACACTATCCATTAAAGTTCGAAAAAGATGGGGAACCTGCTGTACCAGATTTCTCAGATTGTGTAATTCAAATAGCTGGGGCTAGTGCTTTTTTTAAACATGCAAGTGAAACATTACATCGTTATGAAATGGCAAAGGAATACTTTAAATGGGAAAATGATCCTCGAATAACAGCTTCTATTCTTTCTCAACTATTGATTTATAATTATAATAAAGTAAAGACGAATCGTAAAATCATAGTAATTAATCAAATTGATACGTTAGAAGATGTTTCCATATTATTTCCATTAAAAGAATTACTTCCTTATGAAATCTATTTTATATCCATAAAAGATAATCTTCTTCTATAATGAAAGAAAAAAGTAACACCCCTACGTTATACTCAATTGTCAAAAAAAGATGTTACAAATCAGAAGTAAAATATAAGATTTCTGTCGAATTATGAAAAATTTTTAAAATTATTCGTGTAATTTAATGTCATTTATTACACATAATTCATTTATTTATACACAATAATCTGTTATAATTTATATAGCAATATAAATGGAGGGCTGATTATGTATAGAAAAATCATGAGTTTCTTAAAAACGTGGAAAGAAAATAATTATCGTAAACCGCTTATTTTACAAGGTCCTAGACAAGTTGGCAAAACCTACTCTATTTTGGAGTTTGGGCGTAAGGAATATGAAAATGTAGCATATTTTAATTTTGAAACTAATCCGAAGCTGAACGAAACCTTTGAGGAAAATATCAGTCCTAATTATTTAATACCGATTTTATCTCATATTGCGGGTCAAACTATCGTAAAAGAAAAAACGCTGATTGTATTTGACGAGGTACAACTATGCGAAAGGGCTTTAACTTCTCTAAAATATTTTTGTGAAGATGCACCAGATTATCATATCATTGTAGCAGGTAGCCTGCTTGGTGTAGCGGTCAACAGAGCAAAGTTTTCATTTCCTGTTGGAAAGGTAGATATGAAAACTCTCTATCCTATGGATATGGAAGAATTTATGCTCGCTATGGGTGAAGATAAACTTGTGGAGCAGATTAAAAAATGCTTTGAAACAGACAGTCCTATGCCTTCAGCGTTACACGATGCTGCAATGCTACTTTACCGTCAGTATCTTGTTGTGGGTGGTATGCCTGAGTGTGTAATGCAATTTGTCGAAACAAAAGATTATACTCTCATCCGTCATACACAGGACACTATTCTTACTAGTTATCTCAATGATATGAGTAAGTATAACACTTCAAATGAAATAAAGAAAACTAGACTTACCTATGACAACATTACTGTTCAGCTTTCTAAAAAAAATACTCGTTTCCAGTATAAGCTAATTAAGAAAGGTGGGCGAGCTTCTGAATTTGAAAATGCTATTGAATGGCTATGCTTATCTGGTATTGTATCACAAGTCTATAAGCTGAAACAAATCAAAAAGCCTTTGGAAAACTATCGTAATATTGATGCATTCAAGATTTATGTATCAGACTTGGGATTGCTTTGTGCCAAGAAAAACTTAGCAGCAACCGATATTCTCTATATGGTAGAAGAACTCAATGATTTCAAAGGTGGTATGGCTGAAAACTATGTCAATGTGCAACTATCCATCAATGGCTATGAAACATATTACTGGGAATCTGAACGTGGTGCTGAAATTGATTTTGTTATTCAACGAGATGGCAAGCTAATTCCAATAGAGGTAAAGTCTGCTGATAATACCAAAGCAAAGAGCTTAAAGGTTTATATGGACACTTACAAGCCTGCTTACGCCATCAAGCTCTCTACGAAAAACTTTGGTTGTGAAGATAATAAAAAGACTGTTCCACTTTATGCAGCATTTTGTATCTAAACTCAATTTTACAATGAGAACGTTCACTATTTTTGTGAGCGTCTTTTTTTATCAAAAGAAAGTCAAAAGATATATTACTTGTCTTTCCAAGCTGCCTTGAACGAATTATTAGAATAACTTTATTTTCTCTTTTCCTTAACATGAAAAGAAGAGCTACACTAGCCCTTCTTATAAAAGTTATGCTTGATTTGAACTTTTTCTTGCTAGTGTGATAACTTCCATTACCATAATACTATTTCTTTCAGCTTGTTCTACACTAGCCATATCATGTTCACGAATAATTCGTTCAAATTCTACGAATTCAAACTTCATTCGATGTTCATCAGTATGATTATTAAATGTACCTTCTTCTTTTGTATCGCGATATTTGTAATCTACTGTTGCACAAACAGATGCAGGTCCAATTGCTTTCAAATATCCATTTTCTCCCTCAATAATCGCAGAAGATGGAGCTTCACAATCTTTTGCCCCTATACACACAGCTTTAAAATTTTCATATTCTAACACTAAGATACCTGATGTGTCTACTCGTTGTTCAATATTAGCAAAATATTGAACATGCTTTGGCATTCCAAATAAACCAACTGTGAAATAAATATTATATACATTTAGATCCATTAATGCGCCGCCTGCTTTATCTGCATCGAATGCTGGCAAGATTTCTCCACGTTTAAACGCATCATAACGAGATGAATATTGTGAATAATTACAAGATACAATATGAATATTTCCTAATTTTTTAACTTCTTCTTTAATCTTTAAATAGTTTGGACAATATTGACTTGTGATTGCCTCTAGTAAAATAACTTGATGTTGTTTAGCTAAATCATATAATTCTTTTACTTCATCTACGCATACCGTAAATGGTTTTTCACAAATTACATGTTTTCCTGCCAAGATAGCTTTCTTACAGAATTCATAATGCAGCTCATTAGTAACCGCAACATATACTGTATCAATTTCCTGTACCTTCAGCATTTCATCATAATCCGTAAACGTATAGGGAATATGATATTCTTCACTCAAACGCTTTAATTTTTCCTCTGAACGCTTGGTTGCGCTAATCCCCACTATTTCAATTCCTGAAATTTCATGTACAAACTGAAGTAATCCTTGTACAACGATCATTCCTGCCCCTGCAATTCCTAGTTTCATAATTCAACCTCTTTTCTATATTTCATACCTTAAATGTAGCACATCCTAGCTTTTCTGTGAATAATTATTGTTAATAAAACTACATTTATTTGCTAAAACATACAACTTTAATTCGTAAAATATAGAAATCGTAATATTTCACAAATAAAAAAAACAGATTTAATCTTAGTACTTTTATGCTGAAATGAGTTCTTTTTCATTTTGTATTATTTCAACGTCAACTGTTTTGATGATTTTTTGACCATATTTATCAGTAACTCTAAATTCGATAGTTTTATGTCCTATATTTCTTGTTGAAATTTTTGTATGTGTCAACTTTCCACCGCTTAAGTTTATAACCAAAGAATCATAATTTATCGAATCATATTGAAAGACAGATATTTTACTTTGACACTCCAAAACCAATGCTTCTTTTGAAGTTTTTTTGTTTTCATGAGTTGCTTTTATAGAGATAATGTTGTTCATTTTTATATCATTAATTTTTTAAATACTCATCAAAAATATATTTACAATTGTCTTCAGAAATAATTACATGCTCTTCATTTTCTGTCTTTTTACCAAGTTCTCTATTTTTTGATATTGGTTTTACTTGATATAATAATATATATTCATTATCAACCCCATCAGGTCTAGGTATAGTATATCTTTCAATACTCCTTTTTTTGGATGTTGTTAATGGAAAAGCCAAATAAAGATCATCTTTGCTTGTTTTCATTAAAATTGCATAATGATCAAATCCAAACTCTGGATTGACATTTCCAGATTGATTAATAAGATAAATTCCACCTGTATGAATTTTATTTATTATTCCCATATTATCTAATCTCCTATAAATAAAAAAATGAAATACTGAAAGTACCTCATTTTTTAAAATAAAATTCCAAAGAATTTTTGGGAAAGAACATAATTTTAAAGACTAATTATGTTCCTAAGGTCGTTGCTCCTCAAAGCAACTTTAATGAGATTGTTATCATCTCTGTAAAGGCATGATAACATACATATCATATTATGTCAATAAACCATGAGACATTATGAGCTCTTTCTCTACACTATATTATATGCAAATTTATTATAAAATGTACTTTTTTATCCATCTCAAATAAATCTAATTTAAAATTAAATTACGAATTGGTCAATCCGATAATATTTCACTGCTATAGACACCAATTTATAGCCACGCATTTATCTCCCTTACACCATTTGTTTCTGTAAACACAAAATCAAACTAACACCTATTTAGTCAATATAGACACTTTCTTCCGGTATTTGTTCTACTCCCATCCTAAGATTATTCTCAAGATAGTTTTCCATTTTCAAATAATGTTTGAACTGAGTATACCGCTAACCTTCAAGATACATTTTTGTAGTCAAACCAGATGAAAAAAAGATTTGTCTTCAGTTTATTAGTTAAAGAATTATAGACCTTAGAGAAATCTAGTAAAGAATTATGCATAGCAGTAATTTTTTACTTGATACCGTAATCGTACTGTTTCCTATGGTTAATCATGCTTGTATATCGCGACAAGAATAATCATCTTCCAGTATTTCTAGGATGATAGTAGTACTTTTCTGCATAAAAATTCCTTCATTTTACAGGTAAACTATAGTATAGAGAAAGGAAGTGCATCGTTACACTGTCTTAACGCACCGAAGCATTTGCCATTTGCATCATAAATTCAGTTTATTTCGTCTATTTCTTTTAGATACTCTACATGATTTATTTTTTTATCATAAATCAATCATCCTTTCTATTTTGTTTGTGAAATTTTATAGTTTTCTTACTTTACGAATTAAAGATACTACGTAAAATTACTCATTTCAATCATCTAGAAAGTATGATATAATAGCATCTGCAGCAGATGTGCCCGTAGCTCAATTGGATAGAGTATCAGATTCCGATTCTGACGGTTGCAGGTTCGACCCCTGTCGGGTGCGCCAGAATATTATAAAAAAGGATGTAATGGAGTAAACTTATACTTCTATACATCCTTTTTTCTCTATTTTTTATATATTGCTTTCTCCAAATCCAATAGATAGATTTTCTTATTTATTCCACCACCATACCCAACAAGTTTTCCACTTGCGCCAATTACTCGATGGCAAGGAATAATAATAGATATAGGATTACGATTATTCGCCATTCCAACAGCACGACTTGCCTTTGGATTACCAATCATTTTCGCAATCTCGCCATAACTTCTAGTTTCACCATATGGAATACTACACAACGCTTCCCACACTGCCTGTTGAAAAGATGTTCCTATCGGAGATAAAGGTAAATTAAACACCTTTCTTTTTCCTTCAAAATATTCCATTAATTGATTAGTCACTTCTTGTGTTAATGCATTAGGATTATCCTCTTTTTCATTTTCCACAAAGATAACTTCATTAATTGCTTCATTATTCGCCGTTATTTTTATGAATCCAATAGGACTATTCAAATACTGATAAAACATATTCTCACCTCTACATTGTCTGTAAAGTAATTGCTTCCTGTTCCAATACTTTTCCACATTCCGCAATACGTTCTAATATTTCTTGAAATTCAGGCATATCTTCTTTTTCAATAAGCTGTTTTATCTTATCTAGATAATCTTTGGAAACTATTCTTGCGCAATGAAGATATGTATTATACATTTTTATATTCATATTCATTGGCTCTATTTTCGAAAATACTTCATTTCTTAATCGGTAATACATTATAAATCCACCCAAATCAATATCAGACCATAGATAAATCAGATTATCATTCAGTTCAAACAGCTGATAAAATCTTTTACGTTCCGGACTGAAATGTCCTCCTGCAAATATAACGATTTCATTTTCATTACAGTGATTCAGATACTGATAGTAGGTTGTCTTGTTTTCCACTAATATGATTTTATTACCTTTTTCTACTTCTAATCTTTGAATATCATCTAACATATCTGCCTGTAGAAGAAAGCCTTTCTGATAGTTTGAAGAATCCAAAATATCTCCATTTTGTAAATAAATTCTTATGTTCCCTTTCCATGCGAATTCTTCCGGATACATTAAGAAACCTAGACTACGAAATATTTCATTATCATCCATTTTATATTCTTCTTCTTTTGCCTGTAAATATGTTGGCTCATACTTTCTCACAATGGAAAGAAAATTATTCTTTAGATTATTTTCAAAATATTTAGAATCGTGAAATAACTGTACTGACATATTTCTTATATAACTTAGATTTCTTCCATCTAAATATAGAAATACTTTACACAAGTTTTCCACCGTTTCTTTTTCTTTTCCCATATACGCATGTACTTTACCATTCTTTACTAAATAGGTTATTTCATCATTGATACATTCTTTTATCCATGGAATAGATAGTCTTTTCTCCACATTCTCTAATAATTCTTTTATTTGAAATACTACCAAGGTCTTTGGATCTTTTCCATATACATCACGATATATTGTTTCAGCTTTTTCTAGATTCAAATCCACATGAGTAATAATATCTTTATGATCTGAATTAAAAGTAATATGAATATAACCTAATCTTTCTAATTCTTCTAACTGTTCTTTGACTTCTTCTCTGATTTCATAATCTTGAACTTTATACACTTTTTTATACTTATTCATATGATAGCGAACTACACGTCCGCTATCTTCTATAAATGGATTAGAATATGCACTATTTTCATAACTCTCAATGAGTTTATCTAAAATAAACTTTGCATGTTCTTTCATGATAATTCTACCTGCTGTTTCCACTTCTGCACCGTAGATACACGCTGTCCATTTCGCTCATCGGTTGTCGCAATCAAAGTCGCATCTGCTACTTTACTTAAGTTAGATTTTTTATCGGTTGGAGTTACGATAATTGCCTGGAAACCTAAAGATTTCAATAGATAAATACATTCTTCTATACGTTCATTATCCATCTTATCAAAGGCTTCATCAAACACTGCCAACTGTAAGCCATCATGTGCTTTATCATATACACTAAATAATGATACTAATACAGCTACATAGAATGGAGTCTGTGTTTCACCACCTGAACTTGAACCAATAGTAGCACGTAAAGAGTTTCCATTCTCAAGAATATCAAATTTTAGATAGGTAGTAAAACGTGATAAACGCTGAACTTCCTGCTGCAGCTGTTGATAGGCTTTCGGATCAGACATAGTGGATAAGTCTGAAATCTTTTTAAATAATTCCTGAATCAATTCCTGATTTTCTTCATACACCTGTGTATTCAATAAATTACGTCCATTTAACTCTTTATTCGTAATCAGATTATAATATTCACGATAATCTTCATTACATGTACATACAAATTCATAGCGAGATCTTCCAAACTGATGTTTGCGAATAGAACGATTTAAACGATCAATCTGTGTTTTTACATTTTCAATCTTACTATTCAAAGCACTAAAGAAATTATTCTGGAAACACTCATAAGCTTTGCTCTCTGCCAATGCACATTTATCCACATACTCTTCCACAATATTCTGTGAATGTTTTTCATATTCACGTTCATAATCATCGCATAAGAAATTAGGATTTAACGCAATACGGAATGTGTCATTATAATGAAGCTTCTGATACATTAATTTATCTTTATGATTATCAATCTGAGAACTAGTTTCTCGAATATCATATCGGATTTGTTCCTGTTTCTTTCGCATATTATCAACAGAAGTAATCAATAATATACTTTCTGGAATACCCTGTTCAGGCTCAGTTTTTTCTTCTAAAGTTTCTTTAACTTTACCTATGATATCATTGCATGTATTAATATCTCTTTCTAATAAATCTTTACGCTTATCCTGTTCCACACGTATCGTATAATTACGATTTAACTGTTTTTCCACCTGCTCGATTTTCTTATCCAGCAATGCTAATTCTTCTAAAGATTCTGGAGTCATAGAACGACGGTATTCCTCAATTGTTTTCGTTAATTTATCCATCATCTGTGCTTTTTCAATACTTCTTGATAACTGCAAAGTAAAATCTTCATTAAAAATCTGCCGGAACTGAATCTGTTTAGCCGCTTCTATAATTTCCTGTTTCATCTGATAATTCTTCTCAAGCTTATGTAACTGAATCATTATTTCCTGTAGCTGTTTTTCTATAGAATCCATACCGATAAATGGAGTTTTATATAATTGAGGGTTCATATGAGAAACTGCATAGCCACTATATAACATACAATCTTTTGTAACACTTACTGGATAATCACGAATTCTTTCATCATCTTCACAACAGACAACTCTGCCTAATAAGTATTCCACATATGCTTTAACATCTTCTCTTTCTACATAGACACAATCATACAAGGTTTTTACCCCTTGCAGGCTTCTAGGTTTTGCCTTAGCAATATCCACAATGGAGAAAGTATGAATACCATATCCTTCCTTTATATCTTTATAAATACGATAAGCATCCATAAAGTATTCTTCTTCCACAATCAGATTTAGTTTCTGATTATGAATATATCCTTCAATGGCATTACGATATGCTTCATCCTTGATCTGCATAATATCTGCCAAAATAGATACATCTACTTTTTTATGATGTAATGCTTCTAATCGTCTTTCTAATTCTCTTTTTAAGACTAATAGATTCTTAGGATAATTTTTTCTTCCTTCTTCTAACTCTTTACGATTTTCACGCAATTCCTGCAGCTGATTTTTTTGATTCATCATTTCCTGTCGTAAAGCAGCTAATTGTGAGTTCATATGCTCTTCTAATGCCAATAAATCATCTTTTAATTCCTGATACTGCCCCATATCAAAATCAGATAGATGATCAGTTGCATGCATGAATTTTTTTACTTCTAGTTTTTTCTTAGATAAGTCATAATCTTCTAAAGCTAAGATTTCATCATCTTCCACTTCTTCCAATGCGGACAATTGTTCTTCAATCTGATGTACTTTTCTTAAAGCTTGTTTAGTCGCCGCATCTACATCGATTTTCAATTCATTTTGTTTTTCTTCACAGCTTTCAATATTTCTCTGTAACATGCCAGCTGCATTATCTCTTTTCGCATCTTTTAGAGAATCTTTTTCTTTATTTAACGCAACACGCTCTTCCTCTGTAGCCTGTGCATCTTTCATCAACTTCTGATACTCTTTTGTATATGTTTCATATTGTTTAATTGCTTCCTGTTTCTCTAAAATCAAACACTGATAATCCGCAGCTTCCTGTTCAATCTTAAGTGTATCTAAACGCTCCTGCTCATTACATATTTCTACATACTGTTCATGTATTTCTGATAATTGAGCTTTTTTATTTTGTACTTCTTCCAGCTTTTCTTTCATCTGGCGATAATCATTGATTTCTTCCTGCATTTCTTCTAAATCCAGACTTTCTTCTTCCTGACATATGTTTTTCACAATAAACTCTGATATATTCATCATCGGTGTATAAGCAACTGCCATCTTAAACACATCAAAGAAACGCTGATCTTTAATCATCATACGTGCCTGAAAGAAATTACGATAATCCATGTTCGTATTAAACATACGACATTTACTACGATCCTGCATACTATCTAAATATTTCTTCATACGACGAATATCAAATACCCGTCCATCTTCTATAAAACAATGATCTGGAATTGCATGATTCATCATATAGAAGCGATATTCCATATCACTACGTGTTGCGCCATCCACATCAAATACGATACCAAAACAATATGCCTGTTTATGTTCATCTTCAAACTCCATACATAAATGTGTACTAAAAGAACCTTGATCACGTTTAAAAGTACCATTTTTATATTTTCCCTTTAAGTACCCCATCAAATCACGTGTTGTTTTATCATTTGCGGATTTATTAAAAATTGAGTTATCACAGCGACCTAAGATGACCAGCTGCATTGCGTCAATTAATGCTGACTTTCCTTCTCCTGTTTTCCCACTAAGAAAAACAATATCCTCAAAGTTCAGGATCGTCTTCTCGTAATACAGCCAATTGATCAGCAGCATTCTCTTCAGTTTCATCATCTTCACTTCCTTCCTCATTAATTTTTCTAAGGATTTCATCCACTCGCTGTGGACTTAATACACAGCATATATATGGCAATACCCATAATAGTTCTTCATCACCTTGTGAGTATTTTTGAATCACATTTAATTTCTGCAGATTCAATAAAGCCGCATTAATTAAATTTCCTGAAGGTTTACTAGGTACTAACGCAAACACATCGACTAATAAACGAAGTAATTCATTTACTGAAATACGAATAGTCAAAGAACTATCTAATTCTATCATTTTCTCTTCATAATAATTTCTAAGAATCAGCAATAATTGCGTTTCTAGCTTCGTTAGACGATAGCGACATCCACAATCTTCTCTTTCATTGCGGATATAAATCATCCCCATATAAGAAGAACGTTCTTTCATAAGCAGCCAGCCTGCATATCGTAAATATTCCTCAAAACAATCCCAATGATCATTAATAAATGAATAATCGGCATTTCGTTCTTTTTTCTCAAATTTTTGTATTTTAGAATACTGATATATACAATTTTCTGCCAATAATACATTGACAATACGTCCAAATTCTTCTCGATCTTTTAAATCTAATTGCTCTACTTTCATATTAATCCTTTCTTTTAATCAATAAATTTGGATAGTGGAAACTACCCTCATCAATTCCTTCTGTTTCATTTGGCAATACACTTGCAGTAATATTCATCTTACGATCTCTTCCATATACATAGACAAGGATGGAACGAATATAATCATCCATATCCTTTACACCCATATCCTTTAATTTTCCAGCTTTTTCTCCGTGTAATTTATCACGATAATATGCCGATATACTTTCTTTTGAGAATTGCGAAATACGGTCAAAACCAATTCTCTCTTCTAATGCTTTCTGATCTTTCTGCATATCTTCAAAATCAAATGTCATAACCTCTTTTTCTGTTTTACGTTTTCGCTGATCAAAAGTATATACTTCATCTTTCTCAATATAATGTATTTGCTGGATATGTAGATTATCATTAACTATCTCACACATATTATCTGGATCATCTTTCATATGTAGAATCAAATCCACTAATTTCCCCTTTAATCCCTGATCACTATTGCATAGATACATGATTTTCTGTTTTGCTAAACGTCGATAATTCGTATCACTTTCTACTAATTGAGCAGTTAAAGTTTCCACAATATTTAAATCGTTATACATTGAATATAACATTTCTTCTATACTTTCCTGAGCTTGTTTTCTACTTGGTACACGATAATGACTGACTGCACTATCTATGATTTTTTCCTTCATATCTTCTTCATATAGTAATGATTCTAGTATTGTTGCGACTGGATTTTTAAATCTCTTTAGACTATCTTCTACTAAGGTAGGAAATACATAACCCTCTACAATATCGCCATAATAAACATCAAAGAAATCATGATAAATCCCTGTTGACGCTTTTTTTACCTGTATCGCATAATAATCTTTAATACGTGCATTTGTTTGTTCCAAAGTTAGGATTAATTCCTTAAAGTCTGCGTAAGCATTACGAATATGCTGATAACTATCCTGTATTTTAATTGGATCATCCATGTCTTTAAGTGATGCATGAATACGAATCAAATATCCAATCTGCTCTCTTTCTTTTATAATATCATTCACAAAAGAAATAAATACTCGCGTATGGTATGGTAAAGATACCATTTTTTTCATTGTGTCCATATGTAAATCTATTGAAATCCAAGTATGCTTTTCAAATAAACGCAATAAAAACTGTATATCTCTATCATAAACATCCTTCTCTTGGCGTAATTCCTGTTCTATGCTAGCATATTCAGCTTCTTCTCTAAAATCAATTTCATATTTTTTATCTTGAACATAGTCTTCTAGTAAATCCTGTAATAAAGAGCGCTCCATACTCATAGTCTGATTACGATATATACAATCATGAATCTGAAGTAATAAATCTATATAGATATCACGATTTTTCGATACTAAAATTGTAAAAAATGATGGGTTTATTTTCTCAAAAAGGGACACGTTGACACCTCCAATTGTTTGTTAATTATACCATAATTTTAACCTTTCATGTTGAGGAATTTTATATGAGAAAACACTAACCAGCTACTAAATAATTCTATGACAAATCTTTTATTTGTTTTTCATCATTCACTACAACAAATTCTTATTTTATAGATCGCTTATAAATTAGAATTTTTCATAAAAAAAACACCTAATCAAATTAGGTGCAAGAAACAAATTAAGCTATTGTTACTTCACTAGCCTGAAGCCCGCGATTGCTTTCAACAGCAACAAACGTTACTTTTTGTCCTTCTTCCAGAGTTCTAAACCCTGTAGTCTCGATTGCAGAATAATGTACGAATATATCTTTACCATCATCTGATGTGATGAATCCGTATCCTTTATCTGCGTTAAACCATTTTACTTTACCTGTACTAATCATTGTAGTACCTCCTTCTTATATTTGTAAAGAAGGTCACTTATAAATAAAAACATTGATAATAGCTTTTATACATTCAGTGACTATTTCGCTAATACCAATGATACTTTTGAAACATATTACTTCTTTGCATGTATCTATAATAACACATATAAATATTAAAGCAAGCTTTATTTGCATTATTTTCAATTATTAGCTATTATAACCCTTCATATATTCCGTATATGCAGAAGGAAACCCCATAGTTCAATATCTATATCATAGTTCTAGAAAATCTTAACTAGTTTCTTCCTGCCTATTGTAAAGTATATGATAGTTATGCTTTTTAAAGATAATTTAGGAGTTTTCAAAAATCCCTTCGTATAGATATATATGTAGGAGGAAATGCACATGAAAATGAATATAAAGGAGCATTACATATTTTATGGAGGTTATATGAAACTATTGGTTTTATCCATAGTGTATGTTATTGTAGTATTCATTCGGCATCTGCCTGCTATTCTGTGGGAATTTACAAAGCTGATTGAAACTCTACTAAAACATCACCGGAAATAATATAGTTTTATTCTAATCTTTATGTGATACCTCTTACAAAATGAAAAGGATGGAGCCGAATTCCATCCTTTTCTCATACTGTAGTCAGTACGCACATGAAAAATCATATCTATTATAACATTTCCATCAGTAAACTCAAGTTTTTTTGTCGGAATTAAACATTTGATAATAGACACATAACTTTTTTTAAAATAATTTAGGAGTTTTCTAAATATGGTCAACGTTATGATGCACGTGAAAAAGAAAACCAATAATGATATATTAAAATCTTAAGTACTAATTTTCTTTAAATCTTTTTCAGTTGTAATAGGGGCCTTAAAAATAAGGTTTAATAAATTTTCCATCTTATACATATTGTTAGAAATTGTCCTCATGTTAAATCTCCAATTATATTCTTCTATAAAAGATTCTAAATACCCTATAGAGATACCATGAAATATACCTAATATTTCTGCTTTCAAATTAGATATATAGGTATGCACCCATTCTAATGGATTCTTCTTTTCATCAAAAACCTCTGATTTTAGTTCATAATCGTATTTTTTTACTGGTTCTCCATTCTTTTTATATACTACGTTTCCATCAACGTCCTTTATTACTTGATTAAGTACACTGATTCCTTTTCCTCCATCTGAATATATAATGGTTTTAGGGGATATTGCACGTTTTACAAAAGTTGTTATTTCTTCTCCATTCTCTGATTTGATCAACTGAAATCTAGCTTTACCTGGGAAACCTTGTTTTTTCACCCTTTTTGTTCTCTACCTCGCAGATCTCGACGGAAACTGCGACTGTCTGTTTCTCAGATCCTAGTCCTCTTTTTCCACCTTGATCGACTCCACCGATATAGGCACAATCTAACTCAACACTGCCTTTTAATAGCGTTTCTTCATTTCCTATAAAGCAGGCAGCTCGTAATTTTCTTAGAAATAAACGAGCTGTATTTACATTCACACCCATTTGATTAGCTAAAGAAACACCATTTATACCAGATTGTTCAGAAATAAAGAGATAGATACCAAGAAGAATTTGAAAAAAAGAAAGTCTGCAGTCCTGTAGAGCAGTACCTGCAAGGATATGGATATGTCTTGAACAACGTTTACATTGCATACAATTTCTAGTGGAAAGCCAGCGATACTCTGTACAACCACAATCAGGGCAAACAAATCCCTGAGGAAAACGCATTTTAATTAAAGTTTTACGCTGTTCTTCAGGATTATTGTAATATTTTTCAAGAAACTGAATCATATTAAAGTGTTTTGCTGTTGAAGTAGAATGATTTCTATGGTTTTTAGTATACATAAAGGCACTTCCTTTCATCTGCCTTTATTTTAAAACCTATTATTACATAATAAATGTAATAAATATAAAATTATATAAATTTTTTTATTTTCTTACCAGTGCGTTAAGTCGTTGACCATGTTTCTAAATATCCTTCGTATAGATATATAAGTAGGAGGAAAAACGCATGGAGATTTTTTTCTTTAGAGTTACGCATTTTAATGGAGAGAAAAATGAAACTATTAATTGTTTCAGCTGTTTATGTCTTATCAGTGTTGATTAAGAATCTGCCATCTATCATCATGGCATTGTCTATTCTAATCGAGACTTTGTTTAAGCAGCGGCGGAAATAACTTCGTTTTATTTTTAGTACTATTGCGTGATGAATCTTACAAACTAGAAAGGGATGGAGAAGCAGCTCCATCCCTTTCGCATACTGTAGTCAGTATACGCATGGTTCGTTATTACTATATCATAGTTCTAGAAAAACTCAAGTTATTTCTTATATCTATTTATAAAGGATATTACTCTACAGATTTCAATGATTCAACCATTGGAATGTTCTTCAATTTACGATACATAACAAGATTAACTATTATCGCAAACAACATAGTGATTACTACTGATATTGCAAATGAGAAAGGTTCTATATTTCTACCAAACATTACTGTATCAAGTTCCGCAAGTGACATAATCAGATGATGAAGAACAATTCCTAATAATAAACCTGTCAATGAACCAATAAGTGTTAAGAAGATGTTCTCTCGATATACATATGCACTTACTTCTTTATCGTAGAAACCTAATACTTTTATTGTTGCGATTTCTCGAAGTCGTTCTGAAATATTGACATTTGTCAAGTTATACAATACCACAAACGCTAATAATCCAGCTGATATAGTAAGTACCACGACAACTATATTTAATGAACTAATCATATCCTGGAAAGTATCCGCAAGATCTGAATAAATTGATACAGAATCAATCGTATCCTTCTGCATAAATTGATTAGCCAACGCTTGACTATCTGCAGAATCATCTAACAGTGCGAATATTGCTGTATTTTGAGCTGTCTTATGATATACACTCTTATAATATGTTGGTGTCATATATAAAATATGCCCTACATAATTTTCTGTAATACCTGCAATTTTAACTTCTCTTTTTACACCATCACCATTATCAACTTCAATTGTGTCGCCTTCTTCTAATCCTTTATCTTTCGCTAGTTTTTCTGAAATAACAGCACCTTCATCATTTAATTTAATTGTTTCTTCAGAACTAGGATCAATCAAGGATACAAAGTCAGAGAAATTTTCCACATCTGTTGGCACATAAATATCAATTCCCTGATCCTCGCCTTCATCATCATAGAATCCATGATATAAAGCCATCGCAGTTGCGTCTTCTACTATGCTTTCATTCTTTAACGCATCCAAATCTTCTTCTTTTTGGCTAACTGTTGCATCACTACTATAAGACATGGATATATCAAACTTGAATAGTTCTCCATATTGACGAATTGCGATTTCACTAATAGAATCACGTATACCAAATCCTGCCAGCAACAATGCCGTACAGCCGCTAATTCCTATAACCGTCATTAAGAAACGTTTTTTATAACGGAAAATATTTCTAGCAGTTACCTTATATATGAAAGAGAATCTTTCCCAGATAAATGGAATACGTTCTATTAATATCTTCTTACCATTCTTTGGTGCTTTTGGACGCATCAATAATGCTGGGGTTTCAACTAATTCTTTATATACCGCCGCAAATGCTGATAAAACAGTAATGCAGGATACTAAACCAATTGCCAAGACAGCCAATCCTATATCTGCGTACAGTTGTACTTCAGGCAGTGTATACATGATATTCCATGCATTAAAGATAACCGTTGGGAAAATGACCATTCCTAAAACTGCACCAAATATACCGCCAAATACACTAGCAATTGCCGCATATACGATATACTTCATCGCTATGTCTATTTTAGAATAACCTAGTGCCTTTAATGTACCAATTTCCTGTCGCTGTTCATCAACCATACGTGTCATGGTCGTTAAACAGACTAGTGCAGCAACTAGAAAGAAGAACAATGGAAATATTTTCGCAATTGCGGACATACGATCTGCGGCACTTCCATAATCCATATATGAATAATGAGAATTACGATCTAATACATACCATGAAGGAGTTTCCATATTATTAATATCTTCTTCTGCACGATCTAGCTCTTCTTTAGCCTCTTGCAATTTTGCAGCTCCATCTTTTTCTTGTTTTTCTATTTCCGCTTCTCCAGCTTTGATTTCTGCTTTTCCACTAGTAATCTGCTGTTGCGCTGTTTCACTTTGCTGAGAAAGCATCTCTTTTGCATCGGCTAACTGCTGTCTGCCTGTTTCAACCTGCTGCTGTGCTGTCAGAATTTGAGCATTCATCTCATCCATCTGCGTTTTTGCCTGCACTAATGTTTCTTCCATAGTAGACATCTGCTGTTCTAACATATTTAATGTTGGCTCTGCATATGTACGTGTTGTTTCTAGTGTCTTTTTCTTCTCTTCCAGCAGTGTTTTTTCTAAATCCGTTAAATTTGGATCTTGTAACTGCTGTTCTACTTCCGCAATCTGTTCATCTATTTTAGAGATATTGGCTCTTGCTTCATCAATTTGTTTCTGCAGATCTTCAGAATTCTCATCCCATTTCTGTTGCTGAGTATCATAATATACACGCGCTTCATCATATTTACTTTCCAGCTGTGTTAAAAGCTGTTCAACCTGTTGAAGTTCCTGTTCTTTCTGCTGAATGGTAGACTCCGCAATACTGCTTTCTGCATGTAGATTGGCCTGTCCTAAAATCAGTTCTTCTTTTGCATCCTCTAATTCCTGTTTCGCATTCTTGATTTCAGTTTCAAATTTTACTTTATTTTCTTCATATTCTTTACGTCCTTTTTCAACTTCTTTTAAAGCCTCTTCTTTGATTTCATCAAAACGTAAAGCTGCTCGATCTTCTCCTAATGCTGTTATAGTTGTTGTTTTAGGATCAATGATATCAAAATAAGCATCTGTATAAGAATTTGGTGCTTTTGCGCCTTCTATCGTCACATAGACTTCTGTATAATATTCTGAAGTAAAATTAGTATCAGGAATCATTGCATAATGGTCAATTGTCCCATTTCCAATAGAAGAACTTCCTAATTCGTAAGACAAATAATATGGCATTGTCACAATACCCACAACTTTATATTCTGTATTTTTTAAAGAATCTTCTAATGGATCATCACTTCCACTAGTAAATGTAATTGTTTTTCCTAATCTTGTATCTGTTCCATTTAAATTAGAATACTCTACTACACATTCATTTTCATTTTGCGGTAAACGACCATCAATTAATCGTAGCTGATTAATATAATCTTTATCCGTCTGTTTCGCATTCATCGGATAAGACATTAGCTTATATACCTGCTGCTGATTATTATCGGTATAAAGAACATCCATACTGTGACTTCCATAAACACCCTCTACCCCATCAACATCACGTATAGCTTCCACATCATCACTTGTCATCCCAATTGTTGACATGATTGTTAAATCCATCAGATTATAGTTATCATAGTAGTGATCAGCTGTATTTTTCATTACAGGAGCACTTACTCGAACTCCTGCAAAAAAGGCAACTCCTATAGCGACAATCGCAAATATTGAGAAAAATCGAGAGAAGGATTTACGGATTTCTCGTAAAGTATCTTTCCATAGCGCTCGTTTTTTCATAACTAGTATTCAATCCTTTCTACTGGCAAAGGATTTTCATTAATGGTTATGCTCTCAATTTTTCCATTTCTTACTTTAATAACTTTATCTCCCATTGCTGTCAAGGCTAAGTTATGTGTAATAACCACAACACTTACTCCATGATTTCGACAAGTATCCTGAAGCAGCTTTAAAATCTGTTTACCTGTATTATAATCCAATGCTCCAGTCGGTTCATCACATAACAGTAATTTTGGATTCTTAGCTAATGCACGAGCAATTGCGACACGTTGCTGTTCACCACCTGATAACTGTGCAGGGAAATTAGATGCACGCTCTTTCAGACCAACTGCTTCAATCGTTTTATCAATATCTAAAGGATTTTTGCTAATCTGTGTTGCTAGTTCTACATTCTCTTTTACTGTTAAATTCTGGACTAAATTATAAAACTGAAAAACAAATCCAATATCATAGCGACGATATGTAGTTAGTTGCTTTGCATTAAATTTACTAATCTCTGTTCCATCAACAAAAATATTTCCACTAGTTGCGGAATCCATGCCACCAAGTATATTCAGTATGGTACTTTTCCCAGCACCACTAGCTCCTGCAATTACCACAAATTCACCTTTATCAATCGTAAAATCAACACCAGCAAGAGCTTGAATCTCTACTTCCCCCATTTTATATATCTTTTTTACATTCTGAAATTCAATATATGCGCTCATCTAGATTCCTTCTTTCCTTGTTAGTTATATTATACTAGAATTAGAACCTATCGTCAGTTGATTTTTAGGATTTTCAATAAAAATTCACTTGTCTAATCTTTCTAATATTTATCCATCAAGATAAACAAAAATATAATGCTGAATTTTTTCAATAAAATGCTTTGAAATTAATTATTATGCTGAAACAGTGTTACTGACATACTCAATATGTTCACAGTTTTCTAGCTCCTTTGCTAAATGATGAGGCATATATGTACATGATTTCTTAGAAAGTGGATATGCACCTGTACTAGTTAATAAATCTGCCACAAAATAGGAACAGAAAAATTTATTCTTTTGTTTAAAAGGGATATTTAAAAAAGCAGTTATTATTTCTAATATAGAATATTTCAGTGATTCTATGTTATCCTCAAAATTCTGAATTTTCTTTTTCATTTCTAAATAAACATCATCACTTACCTCAATATAGTAGTAAGCATAGTTATCTCTCCAGCTATTGGGAATTCTTTTTCTCTTGTTTTCTTTAGAAAAACCACTATATGCAAAACTATAAAATACATCGCTATCTTTCTCTAATCCAATTGCTGCATGTGTATATTTATGATGCAGCAGCCAATACATAATAGCTGATATACTTCCTTTTGCTACTGTAAATTTTACTGTTACTTTCTTCATTTTTCCTCCTTTTCTTATCATCATTTGATGAACATTTATAAATAAAGATACAGATTGACTTTTCTGTATCTATTTTTTTATATCGTTATGTGTAATTTTTTATTAGATAAATAATAGATTTAATTCAGGGAATCCTCCACTTACGAAATAAACTCCACCCATAATTACAATTGCTAAAATAAGAGCTACTAACGCAATAACATATCTTTTTGAAAGCAAATCACCTTTTACCAACATCTCAGGCATTAGTCCTAATGCTACTCCTACTGATAAGAACAATGATGCGATAAATACCAAGGCTGATGGAACTCCTAAAGAAAGATTTACCACCAATAAGATCACAGAACCAATAATTCCTAAGATACCTAATACCCATACTCCATAACGTATACCAATAAATAAACTATCAATCGTTTTTTTTAACATAATATTCCTCCTTCATTGATTGTATTTTCTCATATGCATATTTTAGAAATGTTTTTCTTTTGTTTACGATTTATTAAAATATATATTTAAATTGCTTACTTTTTACTTTTTATGTACACAATACTTCCCACCACCGCAATAACAATAGCGGCTGCTGCAGTTGCTTTTCCTAACATCTAAACCATCTCCTTCCTCAATCTATCTTAATTTTTACTTTTCACAAATAATCCTATACCTAGCGCTACGATTACTATAGCTGCCACAACAATCACTTCTACTGACATTTCTGATTCCTCCTTTGTGTGCGCACGTTCTTGCGCTTAATATATATTTCTTTAGAAATCATCGCTCCTACAT
>URYK01000003.1 GCA_900552125.1 uncultured Solobacterium sp.
AACACAGCAAGGGGGAGTAATATCACCGCTGTTGGCAAACATCTACCTAAATGAATTAGACTGGGAGCTACAAAAAGCAGGAATCTATTTTGTGCGATATGCAGATGATTTTCTGTTATTTGCGAACAATGAAGAAGAAATCATGAGGGCAGGAGAAGTAGCGAAAAAGGTAATCGAAGAACTTGGGTTAGAAATGTCCATGGAGAAAACGAAGATAGTTGACTTTCATAACGATGACTTCACGTTTGTAGGATTTGATTTCTTACACTGGAGAAACAGAAAGAAGGATAATAAGCCATACTTTCTAGTAAGACCGAGTGAGAAGTCACTGAAAGACTTCAAAAAGAAGATTAAAGAGAAAACAAAGAAGACGTTGACCTTGAATAAAGAAGAATGGATAAAAAGGGTAAATTCAGTCATAGTAGGAAAAGTAAACTACTATAAGATAGTACAAAAAGCTATAGAACTGAACAGACAAGCAGGACAGGAAAGTCACTGTTACATCAAAGGATGTATCGGAGATTTGCATGGTATTGATGCATATATAAGACAGCGATTAAGGGTATGCATGATACATAAGCATCCGAGCATAAGGAAATCGTTTGGCAAGAGAAGGAAATGGAATATTGAGTATTTTTGTAAGATTGGATTGATACCGGCAGCTTGGCACTACTATAAAGAGATGTATCCGGATTATACGATAGAAGTTTATATGAAAATACAAACAGAAGAGAATAAAAAGAGACATGAAAGATACATAGAAAAGCTGAAGGAAAAAGGAATAGAGTATTATACACAGGAAAGAATTAGAAAAATCGCAAGCACAGGATATGTGTTTGCGAAATAGTAATGGTTAATTACATAGATAAGCATATTGGTAAGCCGTACGCCTTAATAAGGCACATGCGGTTTGATAAGGGGAGGTAGTTTAATGACTATCTCCTACTTTCTTTTTCATATTTTCATTCCTGATAATTCGTGATATGCTTTATAAAAAGAGAGGAATGTTAGTATGTTAGAAATCTATCGACGTTTATTTCAAGCAAGTCGTACTGCTGGAATTGTAGCAAATATGATACAGGAAGATATTGTGAATGAAGGTAAAAAAGTAGATATTATTGAAAATGAAGATGACTATCATCGTCGAATGCGAGAAGCAAAAACAAAAGCAGATGAAATCGTTCAGGAGATTCTTTTACAGTCTCTTCTGCCTGAATACAAGGATATGTTCACATTAGATGCGGAAGAAGATACAATCAGTAAACAACACTTTAAGAATGATGATTATACGTATACATTAGTATTAGACCCGATTGATGGGACTCTAGATTATTTATCCCAGAAAGATACATGGTCTATCTGCAGTGCTGTTTTACATAATCATGACGTTTTGTTGGCTATTGTATATTTTCCTAAAAGAGATTGTTTATATAGCTACGTAGAAGGAAAAGGATGTAGAATTTATCATAATTTAGCAATGTGTACGGAAGATGATGGAGAAGAATTGGATTATGTAAGTGATAAAGTGCCAGCTCTGATTTATAAGAATAGTCGTTTATCAGATACAATTGTAGAACGTTTAAAAGAGAAAGGTTTTACTGTAATTGATGATTCTTATCATCATATAGGTTGCCCAGATGCAATATTGGAGTGTATGAAAGGAAATGCATTAGCTTATTTTTCCGATACTAGAAACATACGAGACATATTATTAGGGGCAATATTAGGAAAGATGAAACATGGAAATATGTATGATTTCAGTGGTAATTCGGTTCAATGGGAAAAGTGTGGCAGACAAAAAGAAATAGTATTTAGTATATTTTCGAAAGACGAAATTTTTGATTAGACAAAAATCGTCTTTTTTTTTTAAAAATTTAGGAGTTTTGGTTTTTTCGTTCGTATATATACATGTATAAAGTAAGTGAGGTAAATTTATGAATGAAAAAGAACTGAGTGTAGATAAGAAAAAAACAATTAAAGTGATGAGAGAACATTTAAACTTTTTAAAAAAGCATGTAGCAACATATTATATACATAATGCATTATATGGAGTAGAAAATCAGAATTTGCAGGTAGAGGAGGATATATGTGAATATCTGCATTATACAAAAAATGTTGTGAATGCTTCTAAAGGTGTAAATGATTTTTATCATAATCCTATTTTAGAAGCAACGGAGCAGCAGAAAAAAACAAGACAAAGACTGATAGACCAAGATAAAAAAGCATATTTCTTATTACAGGGAATATTACATTTAAACAAACAGGAAAGAGAATTACTAATGGATTTATATGTTCGTGGATTAGAGCGCCAGCTTGTTATACGTCATCAGGGAGATATCGTAAATAGTACTTTAAATCGTCGTATTCAGCGTGCATGTCTTCATCTTGCGGAATTATTATCGCTGCAGATATATGAAAGTTAGCTATCGTTACAATCTTGTAATATAAGTTTCATGGTTATCATGTTTATGATATAATAAAGAAAAGTATGGTGTTATACCGTTGATATGAAGTGGAGGAATAGATTTGAATAAAAAAATCGTTATTAATATGTTGTCGAGTGCTGATAAAGTACAAGGACAGGGTGTGGGAAGTGCTTATTTAGAACAAGTGAATTTGATTAAAGAGGGAGCAGGGGATATTTTTGAGGTAAGAATTAACAGTAATAAAAAAGCCGATATTATTCATTCTCACACGATAGATCCACAAAATTACATTAAAATGAAACTGAATAAAAATGCAAATGTATGTTATGTACATTTTTTACCTGATACATTAGATGGAAGTATTAGTCTTCCTAAAGCTCTTTTTTCAATCTTTAAAAAATATGTAGTGAGTTTTTATAAACAAGCAGATTATTTAATTGTGGTAAATCCGATTTTTATGGATCCTTTAGAAAAGTATGGTATTAGCAGAGATAAAATGATTTACATTCCAAACTATGTCTCTAAAGAAAAATTTTATATAAAAACGAATGATGAACGCAATCATATACGAAAACATTATGGGTTAAAGAAAGATGACTTTGTTGTTATTGGGGTTGGTCAGGTACAGACAAGAAAAGGTGTTTTAGATTTTATTGAAGTAGCTAAAAAACTTCCTCATATTCAATTTGTATGGTGTGGAGGTTTCTCTTTTGGGAAGATAACAGATGGTTATGATGAGTTAAAGAAAGTTACTGATAATCCCCCTGCAAATGTCAAATTTCTTGGCATTATTCCTAGAGATCATATGAATGATGTATATAATATGGCTGATTTGTTATTTATGCCTTCTTATAATGAATTATTTCCAATGTCAATTTTAGAAGCAGTAAATTTACATCGACCAATGGTGTTGAGATCATTAGAACTATATGAGGATATTTTATTTAAAAAATATCAATGTGCTGATCAGAATGATAAATTTAAAGAGTTGATTGAACGCTTATATGAAGATAAAGCTTTTTATGAAGAGTGTGCTAAGGATAGTGCATATATCAGTGATTATTATTCTAAAGAAAATGTTTTAAAGATATGGAAATCATTTTATATGCAGGTTTATGAAGAAGTGAAAAAGAAAAAGGGGGAAACTATTAAATAATAAATAAGCAGGAAGGCAGATGAGGAAAATGAAGAATCCAATTAGAAATTATATTCTAAACGTAGTCATCATCATTGCTTTGACAGTTATATCCTTATGGTTCGCATTGAAAGATAATTTTCATGAAATCATGCATTTAATTGGAAATATATCCTGGTATTGGCTCCTAATTATTGCTTTATGGGGAATAGTGTATGTGATGATACTTGGAGTAATTCTAACAATATTTGCACGACGGTATAAGAAAGATTATCGTTATTTACAAGGCTTAGCAAATGCACTTGTTGGGACATTTTTTAGTGGTATTACACCAAGTTCAACTGGTGGACAGTTTGGACAAGCCTATGTCTTTAAGAAACAGGGGATCAAATATAGTGATGGGGCAAGTATTTTGTGGGCTGATTTTATCGTTTATCAGACAACAATGATGGTTTATGTTACAATTTTATTTTTGTTGCGATTTTCCCATTATATGGAAATAATAGGAACTTGGTTTTTGGCAATTTTTGTTGGTTATTTAGTAAATATATGTGTAATAAGTGTATTATGGACTATGGCTCTGTTCCCACGTCTTTATGTGAAATTAAGCGGACATGCTGTATCTTTATTAGCGAAGCTTCATATAGTGAAAAATAAACAGAAGACTTTAAATACATGGACAGTGCAGGTAGAGGGTTTTACAAGTGAGATTAAAGAATTAAAGCATGAAAAAAAGATGATTGTTAAGACAGTTGCTTGGAATGTCATTCGAATGACAGTTCAATTTTCGTTGCCGTTTTTCATAGCACATGCATTAGGGATTAATTTAGCTGCAGATAAATTTGTAGATTCTTTAGCTCTTGCTAGCTTCGTATTGATGGCAAACGCATTTATCCCAATTCCAGGGGCAAGTGGCGGAACGGAGTTGGTTTTTACACAATTGTATAAACATTTAGTTGGAGGTTTAAAGGCAAGCAGTATTATGATTTTATGGAGATTATCTACTTTCCATATCGTTATCTTAATCGGTGCATGTACTTTTATCTACTTAAAGAGAAAATATGAAGGAGTAGGAAGAAAAAATAAAAAGGAAGTAATAGATATCAGGGAGGTAGATTCGTGAGAATTGGATTATTTACAGATACATATACTCCTGATATAAATGGAGTTGTATCAAGCATAGTGACATTACAGAAAGAATTAGAGAAAAATGGACATGATGTATATGTAATTACGAATCATAAAGCCATGACAATGAAAAAAGAAGGAAATGTATTGCGTCTTCCTGGCTTGGAATTGAAATGGCTATATGGATATAAGCTATCTACACCATATCATTTTAGTGCGCGTGATGAAATTATGAAGATGAATTTAGATGTCATTCATGTACATACAGAATTTGGTGTAGGAATGTTTGGAAGAATTGTTGCGAAATATTTAAATATTCCTGTAGTAACAACATATCATACTATGTATGAGGATTATACGCATTATGTAAATCGATTTGAAATTGATGAAGTAGACAAAATCACAAAGAAAATGGTTTCTTCTTTTTCTAAGTCTATTTCTGATAGTGCTCAGGCTGTGATATCACCAAGTGAGAAAACAAAAGAAACTTTGATTAAATATGGTGTAAAGACGCCAATCTATGTGATTCCTACTGGATTAAATTTTGATAAATTTAACCCTGATCATATTGATTATGAAAAAGTAAAGATGATACGTAAAACGTATGGTATCGAAGAAAATGATCGATTAATTGTATTTGTTGGACGTATTGCGCCTGAAAAAAGTATTGAGATTCCTATTGAAGGTTTCCGCTATGTGGAAGATCCATCAATTAAATTTATGATCGTCGGTGGAGGTCCTCAGTTAAAAGAACTGCAAGATATGGTTAAACGTTATCAGCTGGAAAATAAGATTGTTTTCACAGATAAGGTTCCTGCAGAGGAGATTCCCGCTTATTATGCATGTGCTGATTGTTTTGTGTCAGCATCACTAACTGAGACGCAGGGAATGACTTATTTAGAAGCTTTAGCCTGTGGTCTACCTGTTTTCGCCCGGTATGATGAAGTAATTAAGGATATAGTCATTGATGGAGATAGCGGTTTTATTTTTGAAACTCCTCAGGAATTTGCGGACAAGCTTACTGATTTTATGCATTTAAGTGAAGAAGAACGTCATGAATATTCTAAACGAGCTTTGAGCAAGGTAGCCAAATATGATGCAAAGGTATTCTGTTCTAAGGTTCTAAGTGTATATTATCAAGCCATTGATGATTTTGAAGATGCTTATGAGGTTATCAAGATTAAGGCAATAGATGACTATATGAGAATTTATGTAGAGAATGAGAAAGAAGATCAGCCAATAAAAATCTTGATTGATTTAGATGATTTCTTTGCCTATAAAATACGACTGCATACGATGCTGGATCGTTACATTATAGATTATTTTCAGCAGAAGGAAGTTGCATTGGAAGCTTATCGTGGAGCAATACGTAGGCTACGTTTGAGAGATTACACAAGAAAAGAAATGTACACATGGCTAAGTCACCAGCAAGGCTTAGATGAAGCAGCAATTGAAAATATACTTAAAGAATTAGAAGAAAAAGGTTATATTAATGATATCCTGTATATGCAGGATAAAATAGAAAAAATGAAACATTCTCTAAGTGGAAAGGGAAATATTAGGCGTACTTTAATTAATAAAGGTTTAGATCCAGAGCTTGTAGAAGATGCAATACAGGATTTAGATGATGATGAAGAACGCCTGCGAGCTATAAAAATGGCAGAGAAATTGATGTCTAGCATCAAAGATAAATCAAGAAAAATGAAGAAACAGACGATTATTCGTAAGCTGATCTCACTTGGTTTTGATACTGATGTTGCAAAGAGTGCTTCTGAACATCTGAATTTTGATGAGGAAGATGATACAGAGGCATTAGATAAGACAATTGCGAAAGCTATGCGTAATTATAGTCGTAAATTTAGTGGTAAACAGTTAGAAAATAAAGTACTGGTATATTGTCTTCAGAAAGGTTTCTTTCATGAAGAAATTATGAATCGATTAAACGAAATGGAGTGTAATGATGAGCATACTGATTAAAGAACTACAAGATGGCTTTAAAGGTACGATTACGGTATTAGTAATCAGTGTAAATAAAGGTATTACCGCAAAGGGTGCACCATATTTATCTTTTATGTTTCAGGACAAAAGCGGTAATATAGATGCAAAATACTGGAATGTAAGTGAGGACATGCTGTATCGTTTCTCTCCTGGTATGATTGTGGAAGTTACTGGAGATGTTTTAAATCATCAAAAACAGCTTCAGTTTCGTGTTCAAAAAATGAAAGAGGCTGAAGGTGAAATCAATGTTTCTGATTATGTGAAGGAAGGACCATACTCACAGAAAATCTTAAAGGAACAGATTACACAATATTTGGATTCTATTAAAAACCCTATAATGCATAAGATTGTATCAGAAATATTAAATGATCATAAAGATGCTTTTTATGAATATCCTGCTGCGACTAGAAATCATCATGATTTCTATAGCGGATTGGCGACGCATGTGTTAGGGATGCTGAAGTTAGCACAGCAGTTATGTCAGTTATATCCTATGCTTGATCAGGATTTACTATATAGTGGTGTGCTGCTGCATGATATTGGGAAAACCGTCGAGTTAAGCGGAGCAATCGCGAGCGAATATACAGTAGAAGGCAAATTAATAGGCCATATCTCTATTATGCAGGCAGAAATAATGGCAAAAGCCAAAGAACTGCATCTAGACGATTCAGAAGAAGTTATGCTGCTACGTCATATGGTGCTATCTCATCATGGTGTCTATGAATATGGATCACCAGTATTACCGATGATTCCAGAGGCAGAAATGCTATATATGATTGATAATATAGATGCTCGTATGAATACTATCCAAAAGGCTTTTGAACCAGTTTCAGAGGGTGAATTTACACCACGAATCTTTGCGTTAGAAAATCGAAGCTTTTATAAAAGCAAGTATAAGAAGTAAAAGGTGAATAAGCGTAAATCGTGTATTTACCTTTTTTTTTGAGCTTTTGGGATATGAAATAGGTAAATTTTTCATTTTTCTTGCGAAATTCTTAATCTTTTTATTTTAATGAACATTCGATATACTAACCATGCAAGCTGATAACGCTTTCAGCTTATTTACTGTAAAGTACTTATGAAAATGGTTAGGAAAGGAGGTAGACTATGAGAGAAAAACGAATACTTAACGAATTATTACATAGTGAGCAATATTGTAGCTTGGAGTACCTAGCAAATTGTCTTAATGTTTCTACACGAACGATTAGTAATGATATGAAGTATTTAGCAAAAGATGGAGAACAGCATGGATTTCAAATTCATTTAAAAAGACGCTTAGGCTACTATTTAGAAATTGTAGATAAACAAAAATTTCAGATGTACATGAAACAAAATCAATATCATGTTGTAAATGGAAAAGAAAGAGTAGATATCATTATCGCAATGCTTCTAATGCGACAAGAATTTGTAACACAAGAAACCATTGCGGATTTACTGCAAGTAAGTAAATCAATAATTAAAGTCGATATGTCAAAAGTGGAAAAGGCACTCTTTGAACATAGTATTATCTTAATAAAAAAAGCACATTATGGGCTTACGTTAGAATGTAAGTCAATAAATCGTAAATTGTATTTACTAGAGTTATTGGAAAATAAGAACATTTATGTAAGTGATATTATTAAACAGTATCATCCAATTGAAAAGGTACAAAGTTTCGAAAAACAATTTATTCAGTTACTAAAAAAATATGAATTAAATACAAATTACATTGAACTTAAGAAAATAGATGCTTTCTTAAAGATTACAATTTTACTAGCCGAGAAAGGTGTCTATTCTGATGAGAAATGTGAATTACAAAAAAATAAGTATATCGATATTGCTAGGGAGTTAAAAGAAGTTGTTGAGGAAATATATCATATAGAATTGAATGATATTGATGTTTTAGATATCAGTGAATATTTAAAACAAAAGACGAAACCAATTAATGTTTATTTAAATAATGATGGACTTTCTATAGATATTGAAGATTTTTTAATCACGATAGATACAGAATATCATACGCATTTTAATGATGATACTGAGTTTAAAAAAGGTTTATTATCACATGTATCTTTATTGTTAGATCGTTTAAATCAAAGTATTTCCTTTTCAAATCCTTTGGTTCATGAACTTAGTGTGAAATATCCAATGATGTTTAATATATGTATTCATTTTGCGGCAATGCTGGAAGATAAATATCATGTGAAAACATCACATGACGAGATCGGTTTTATCGCAACACATTTTGCGGCACATATGGAAAAAGAGTTATTTCATAAATTGAAAAGTTATCATCGTATAGCAATTATCTGTTCCAGTGGTGGAGGAAGTGCTTTCTTAATTAAGTTGAAATTAGAAACGATTTTCTCTTCCAGCAATATTCAAACCTTTTCCTTATTGGAAATGGAAGAAGTTAAAGAATTTGAACCAGATATTATATTTACAATCAAACAATTAGATGAAGATTTTCATGTGCCAATTGTATTAATTAAAGAATTATTAGACGATGCAGATATTAATAAAATTAAGAATATGCTTCAAACAGATTCTTCTTTACTTTTACAAAATAAATCTTTTCAGTCTTTATTTCAAAAAAATGCTTTCTTCATATTCCATGAAGGAACGTATTCAGAAATGGTCACGACCATGTGTAAAGCTTTAGAAAAGGAAAAATATTGTGAAGAGAATTATACAAACCTAGTCCAACAAAGGGAAGAAGTCTTATCCACAATTTATCAAAATGGGATAGCAATACCACATCCATTAGAGATGTGTGGGCATAGAAATATATTATCGGTTGGTATCGTAAAACATGATGCAAGTGAACATGATAAGAAAGTCCAAGTAATATTCTTAGTGAATTTAAAAAAAGGGGATCTAAAACTTCATCAAAATATATCGAAAGTATTATTTGAAGTAATGTCTGATGAGGCATTGATTGGGCAAATAAGGTGTTGTGAATCGTATGAAGATTTTATGAAATGTATAGCACATTTGAATTTTTAGGGAGGTTTATATGAATATAGATTTTTTAAAGAAATTATCAAATGCGGATGGAATTGCGTCCAATGAACAAGAAGTTCGCGATGTTCTTGTGGAAGAACTAAAAGATTATGCGGATGAAATCACATGTGATAACTTAGGAAGTATTATCTTTAAGAAAGGAAATAAAGGTCCTAAGATCATGTTATGTGCTCATATGGATGAAGTTGGCTTCATTGTACGAAGTGTTTCTGATATGGGACAAGTGATGTTAATGCATGTTGGTGGTGTAAAACCACTTGCTCAGTTTATGCAAAAGGTTCGCATTACAACAGAAGATGGAAAAAAGATTAACGGAATCATTCAAGCATCTTATGACAATGGTTCTGCGACGAAAGTATATGTCGATTTGGGTGCTCAAACAGCGCAGGAAGTTTATGATTTAGGTATTCAAGTTGGAGATATGGTTACTTATACAACAGAATTTGAACAATTTGATTTACCTAATACTGTAGCTGGAAAAGCATTCGATGATCGTTTAGGGTGTTATATCATGGGGGAAGTTTTAAAAAGACTACAAGATATAGATCATCCAAATACAGTATATATGGTGGGGACATCAAGTGAGGAAGTAGGTATCCGTGGGGCAAAAACAGCGGTATACAAAGTAAACCCAGATGTGGTATTCCCAATTGATGTAGCTTGTTTTAACGATGAGTTTGTTCGTAACCATACGAATCAGCGTCAGATTGGAAAAGGGATGATGCTAACAAACTTTGATCGTACTTTAGCTCCTAATCGTACTTTAATTCGTTACATTAAAGATACGGCAAATACATTACATAAACCATTACAGTTGGATATGTTTAATGCAGGAGGAACTGATGGTGGAGAAGCCCATAAAAGTAGAGATGGGAAACCAACCGCTGTTAGTTGTTTGCCAGTCCGTTATGGACATTGTGCATATTCAATTGCAAATCTTCAGGATATTGAGGATGCAATTGAAATCTTTACGGAAATCATCAAAAACTTTGATGAAGAAGCGTATCGTAAATCAATTGATTTTGTGAAAGGAGTTTAACATGACAGAACTAGAACAGCAGATTATCGGTATTATCTCTGCATCTGGTGATAGCCGAGGAAAAGCGTTTGCGGCTTTGAAGAAAGTAAAAGAAGGGGATTATGAGGGAGCACGTGCTTTGATTGAAGAAAGCAGAAAAATCGATTTAGAAGCACATAAGATTCAAACAAAATTGATTCAATCAGAAATGGACCCGGATGCGGATAAAACACCTATTTCATTATTAATGGTGCACGCACAGGATCACTATATGACAAGTCAATTAGCTAGAGATTTAATTGAAACTTTAATTGAAGTTTTTGAAACAAAAGAGGGAGGAAAATAAGTATGAAAATTTTATTATGCTGTGCTGGAGGATTCTCCACAAACATGTTAATGCAAAACATGAAAAAAGTTGTAAAGGAAAGTGCAAAATTAAACGAAGCAGATTTTGATTTCACTGCTATTCCTGCAGATTCATTGGAATCTGAAATCGATAACTGGGATATTGTATTAGTAGGACCACAGGTTTCTCATAAAGTTGATTTTATTGAATCTATCTGTAAACCACGCAATGTACCATTTACTGTTATTGATAAAGATGTATATGGACAGATGGATGGAGCTACTGTATTAAAACTTGCATTAGTTACTTATAAAAAACACCAGTTAAATAAATAAAAATCATAGAAAGGGGAAACACATGTTTAGCAAATTTGAAGCCTTAATGAATAAATATATGATGCCAATTGCACATAAAGTAGATAAGCAACGTCACTTAAGTGCAATTAAGGCAGCAATGGTCGCAATGACACCATTTACGATTATGGGAAGTTTCTTCTCTATTCTACCTGCATTACCAAATATGTTTGAACAATTTGGATGGACTACTGGATTTTTAGGATCTATTTCACAGTTTATTATTGATAACGAAGCATTGCTCAGCCTACCGGTTACACTATCTATTGGTATGATGAGTATTTATGTAACTATGTGTATTGCATATCATTTAGGAAATCACTACAAACTTTATATTCCTGGATGTATTACGTTAGCTACTTTCGCATTCTTATTCGTTGCGGCTGAAACTGTTGACGGAGGAATCGGAGTTACTTATTTTGGCGCAAAAGGTTTATTCTGTGCTATGTTGGTTGGTATGCTTGCAGTTGAGCTATATCGTTTCTGTAAAGAAAAGAACTTAACTGTTCGTTTACCTGAGGGAGTACCTGATTTCGTATCGAAATCTTTTGAATTGATTCCAGTAACAATCATTGTTGGTGGTACTTTCATCTTCTTACGTTGGTTATCTTTACAAGTATTCGGAGTTCTTCCACCACAGATTATTTCTCAATTCTTAGCACCACTTGTAGGATCTATGGATAATCCATGGGCAGTACTATTCTTACATTTCTGTATTTGTACAATTTTCTTCTTTGGTATTCACTCTTCTGTATTTGGACCAATTACTCGTCCAATCATGACTGCATACATTATGGAAAACATTGCGGCAAATGCAGCCGGGCAACCATTACCACACTTCTATACAGCTGGTACATCAAGTGCATTCTTCGGATTCACTGGTGCAGGTATTACGATTGGTTGTGTAATTGCTTGTTTATTCTCAAAATCAGAACGTTATCGTAAAATTGGTAAAGTTGCTTTATTCCCATCTTTGTTTGGTATCAATGAACCAATCTTATTCGGTGCTCCAATTATCCTAAACCCGATCATGTTTATTCCATTCGTATTTGGTGGAGCCATCATCGGTACATTACCAATGTTCATGATGCATTGGGGTATCGTAGATATGCCAATCTTTGACCCACCATATGTTGGAGTGTTCTTAGAAGGTTTCTTAACAAACGGGGACTTCATGTCATGTTTTGCGAACTTAATTCAGTTAATTCTTGCGGTGTTACTATACTGGCCATTCTTCAAAATCATGGAACGTCAAGAATTACGTGAAGAAGCTGAAAGAAAGAAAAAAGCTGAAGAAGCTAAAAATATCTTCACTGAAGATGAAGAAGCGTTATTAGACGATTTGGACTTAGATTTCTAATACTTAAAACGACATCCAATCGGGTGTCGTTTTACCTTAAAAGACGAGGAGAATGATTATGTTACAGCGTATACAAAGAATCAAAGCAATCTTAAATGAGAAAAACATAGATGCTATTTTAATTAAAAGTAAAACAAATAAACGATATGTAGGTGCTTTAACAGGAAGTGGTGTTAAAGTATTGATCACAAAAGATAACCAATATCAAATCATGGATGGACGTTATATCAATGAAGCAAAAGAAACAACACAAGGGTTTGAATTAATTGTTCATGATCAAGGAAAAAGCTATATTGATGAAGTACAAAGAACCTTAGGAAAACAGAATCGATTAGGAATTGAATCGAGTCAAATCCTAGTAAAAGAATATCTTTCTTTAAAAGAAAGAAACTTTGATCTTGTACTATTAGAAAATGAACTAGAATATATTCGAAGAATTAAAGATGAAAAAGAAATCGCTCTTGTACGTAAAGCTTGTGAAATTACAGACGCTATTTTCCAAGAAACCATTTCTACAATTAAAGTAGGAATGAAAGAAACAGAAGTAAGTGCACTATTACAATACTTAGCAATTAAAAATGGGGCAAGTGGTATGGCATTTGATACCATAGTCGCAAGTGGTACAAGAGGAAGTATGCCACATGGACGCCCAACTGATAAAACATTCCAAAAACATGAATTTATCACGATTGATTTTGGCATTACGTATCAAGGATATCAATCCGATATGACACGTACAATTTGTATAGGGGAACCAAATCCAGAAATGAAAAAAATCTATGATATTGTTTTAGAAGCACAATGTGCTGGAGTAGACTTTATTAAAGCAGGGGTTAGAGGAAAAGACGTAGATGAACATGTAAGAAATATCATCACAAAACATGGATATGGAGAGTACTTTACGCATGGTTTAGGACATGGTATGGGTATGGGAGATGGAGAACTCCCTGTATTAAACCAAAGAAGTGAAACTATCCTTGAAGAAGGTATGATCATGTCTTGTGAACCAGGAATCTATATTCCAGGACTTGGTGGAGTACGCATTGAAGATGATGTTTTAATTGAACATGGAAAAGGTGTTGCGTTAAATAAAACAACAAAAGAACTTATCATTTTGGAGGATTAACATATGAAATATGATTTCGATAAAGTAATTAACCGAAAATTAGGAAAATGTCGTAAATGGGATGATACGATTTTAAAAGAAAAGTTTCACTTAAATGAAGATGCTATACCTATGGATCTTGCGGATTTGGACTTTGAATGTTCGCCTGCAATCAAACAAGCTATGATTGATCGCGCAGCACTAGGTGATTATGGATACACATATACGTATGATGCATATTATGATGCTGTAATCAATTGGAATAAACGTCGTTTTCATGTGGATGTTGAAAAAGAATGGATTAAATTAACATTTGGAACATGTGGAACACTTCACTATATCGTACAATGTTTCTGTAAAGCAGGAGATGCAGTCATGATCAATACACCTGCATATGATCCTTTTGCGGAAGCAGTAGAACGTGGTGGATGCAAACTTATTTGTAATTCTCTAAAATTAGAAAATATGCGTTATTATTTAGATTTTGAAGAAATGGAAAAACAGATCATTGAACATGATGTTAAATTATTTATTTTCTGTTCTCCACAAAATCCAAGTGGTCGTGTATGGACAAAAGAAGAATTGCATCAACTAAGTGAAATTTGTTTAAAACACAATGTATTGTTAGTCTGTGATGAAATTCATCGTGATGTAATTTTTGATAGAGAAAGCTTTACAACTCTATGGAATGCACATGACAAAATAGCAGATGCCTCTATTATGTGTGTATCTCCAAATAAAGGATTTAACCTAGGTGGATTAAAGTCTTCTTATATCATTATCAAAAATAAAGAAATAAGAGAAAAACTGTTAACGTATCTACAAAAAGTTTATGTCACAAGCCCTCATGTATTTGCAGTACCTGCAATTATTGCGGCATATAATGATTCTGAAGAATGGTTAGATCAATTGACAGATTACATCAAAGAAAACTTTGAAATTGTATATGCATGGTTTGAAAAATATATGCCAAAAGCAAAAGTTATGAAAAGTGATTCTAGTTTTTTAGCTTGGATTGATATGCGTGATGTATTTAAAGATGAACAAGAAATAGAAGATTTCTTTATTGAAGCTAATATATCAATGGTAATAGGAAGTTATTTTGTTAAAGATGGAGATGGCTGGGTAAGACTAAATATCGGAACGCAGAAATCAGTTCTTAAAGAAGCATTACATCGATTAGAAATTACATGGAAACAATGGAATAAGTAAAAGAAAACCAATGGTATTCCTTTCTCTTAAAGTGGATATCATTGGTTTTTGTGGTTAATTATTTACAAGTAGCTCCGCCTTCTTCTGCAGCTTTCACAGTATCAGATAATAAGTAATCCCCATCACTGCCGAAACCAAGTGCTTCTAATGTGCTGCTATCTCCTTCTTTTAGGTCAATGTCTACAGTAGCTGCTAGAGTATCATCGCTAAATTCTGTGCTAACATCTACACCAGTTCCTTCTTTGATGCCTAACTGCTGAAATACTGCGTCTTCTATTGTTGCCTTTTGTTCATCTGTTAACTCTGTTGCCTCTATGCCTAAAGATGTATAATCCATAGAAACTTTAATCGATGCAGTTTCAATCTTATCATCAGTTGCGTTAAATGTGATATCCATTGTGATTGGCTTCATATCTAAAGAACAGGTTTTAGTTTCTTTAGTTCCTCCTGAACCGCTGCTGCATCCTGCTAAAGCAACCATCGCAAAAACTGCACAAAGTAATTTTTTCATAATCATCCCTCCTATTACTCATAGTAATTATTTATACATTGATTATAACATAAATTTGTTGTAAAACGATAGAAATTGTAGCCTTTTCATAATTTATGATAAAATATTTATAGAAATTATGAACTGAAGGGAGTAGAAAAATGGTATTTGATTTTAAAAAAGAATTTAAAGAGTTATATTTACCAAAGAAAGAACCTGTAATTATAGAAATTCCAGATATGAATTATTTAGCCGTGAGAGGCAAAGGAAATCCAAATGATGAAAATGGTGAATATGCTCATTCTATTGCGTTGTTATATGCTGTTGCGTATACACTGAAAATGAGTTATAAAACAGATTATAAAATAGAGAATTTCTTTCAATATGTAGTACCTCCGCTAGAAGGTTTTTGGTGGCAGGAGAATATTAAAGGTGTAGATTATACTAAGAAAGATGCATTCCATTTTATTTCATTAATTCGATTGCCTGATTTTATAAAGAAAAATGATTTCGACTGGGCAATTAAAACAGCTACGATTAAGAAACAAATGGATTTTTCTAAAGTGGAATTTTTTACTTATCAAGAGGGTTTATGTGTTCAATGTATGCATATAGGTCCATATGATGATGAACCAGCAACAGTTGATAAAATGCATAGTTATATAAAAGAGAAAGGATATGAGCTAGATATTAGTGATGAGCGTTATCATCATGAAATATACATATCAGATCCTAGGAAAAGTGATAAAACAAAGCTTAAAACAGTGATACGTCATCCAATAAAAAATAAGATAAACAAATGAGCTGTAAGAAAATAGATCTTACGGCTATTTATGCATAATAAATTTTGTGAATAAATAACAAAATTTAACATAATCTTTGCCTTTTCTAAGAAGTATCTTCATGGTATAGTATTATGCGAGTGAGGTGTTGTATATGAAAATAGGGTTTGTTTCACTAGGCTGCAGTAAAAATTTAGTTGATAGTGAAAAGATGATGGGGATGATTCGAAGTGGAAATCATGAACTTGTTCACAATGCAGCTGAGGCAGAGGCGATTATAATAAATACATGCGGGTTTATTAATTCTGCGAAAGAAGAAGCTATTAATACTATTTTTCAGATGGCAGAATATAAAAAACAGAATTGTAAGAAATTAATTGTAGTAGGCTGTTTAGCACAGCGATATAAGAAACAGTTAGAAGAGGAAATCCCAGAAATTGATGCGGTAATCAGTATTAAAGAATATCCTCATTTACATGAAATCTTAAAGGATTTATTAGATGGACATGATTTAGTAAGCTATGATAAATGTGAGCGTAAGGTTTCAAGTAAGCCTTGGACAGCATATTTAAAAATAGCAGAGGGCTGTAGTAATCATTGTACTTATTGTGCAATTCCATTAATTCGTGGTGATAATGTTTCTTTCCCAATTGGAAGATTAAAAAAAGAAGCTCAGGAATTAGCAGATCGTGGAGTAAAAGAGCTAGTAGTTATTGCACAAGATACTACTAAATATGGAGTAGACCTTTATGGAAAACGTGCATTGCTGGATTTGTTAAAAGAGCTTCATACGATTGAAGGTTTCCATTGGATTCGTATTTTATATATGTATCCAGATGAAATTGATGATGAATTGATTGAAGGAATGGCAAAACTGCCTAAGGTTCTTCCATATTTTGATATTCCAATGCAGCATGCATCTAATAAAATGTTAAAGTTAATGAATCGAAGAGGTACGAAAGAAGAAGTTTTAGGCTTAGTAGATAAAATTCGTTCTACCTTTACGTATCCAACACTGCGTACCACTTTTATCGTAGGATTCCCTAATGAAGATGAGAGTGATTTTCAGGAATTAATGCAGTTTGTGGAAGATGTACATTGGGATCGCATGGGAGCATTCACTTATTCTCCTGAAGAAGATACACCAGCTTTTACTATGACTGGGGCAATTGAAGAAACTGTTAAAGAAGAGCGTCTTGCAAGACTGATGAAGCGACAGGAAGAAATCTCTTTAGAAAATCAGCGTAAAATGATTGGAGAAGTAATTGAAGTTCTTGTGGAAGATCAAGAAGGATTAACTGGAGTATATCGAGGCAGAGGAGTTAGTTCTGCACCTGATGAAGTAGATGGTATCGTAATGTTTACAAGCGATCGCTTTATTGAATTTGGAAGCTTTGTGAAAGTACGTATTACGGAAGCTTTACCTCATGATTTTAAGGGTGTTGAAGTGTGTTAAAAGGATTTGATCCAATTATTCCATCTGCTCCGGTTCTTATGATCTTGGGTTCAATGCCTAGTGTATCCTCATTAGAAAAGCAGGAGTATTATGGTTATGCACATAATCGTTTCTGGAAAATCCTTCATCATGTTTATGACATGCCGATTAATGACTATGATGAAAAGAAAAAAATCTTATATGAAAAACAGATTTTATTGTGGGATGTAATTGGTGAATGTGAACGAGAAGGAAGTTTAGATAGTGCTATACGTAATGAAAAAGTGAATGACATAGGTGCGTTAATTATACGTTATTCAACCATAAGAAAAGTTATATGTAATGGAAAAAAGGCTTATAACTTATACCAGCGTTACTTTTCAGATATCAATATATCTTGTATTTATTTGCCTAGTACCAGCAATGCAAATCGCAGCATAAAAGAAGAAAAGCTTTTTGAATTGTGGGAACAGGAGTTAACTAAGTCAACAGTATTATAGATATAGATTTGCATATTTTTTGTTCGTATGTGTTATAAATTACGTATAAATATTACTATTTTTTAAACGATGTGTTATTATTAATTTATAAAAGAAGAAAGGGTGAGATTTATGGCTAAAGAAAATTCCTTTTTCAAGATGGAGATGCTTATTTTATTGATTTTAAAACAAGGGGACTGTTACGGCTATGAACTTGCGACGAAACTTAAAAAACAAACCGATGGCGTTATCGATATGAAGATGGGAACATTATATCCTATACTTTATAAACTTGCGGATGCTCAGTATGTATCAAGTGTTGATATAAGAGAAGGACGCAGAATTAAAGTTATTTATAAAATTGAGCCGAAAGGGGAAGAGCTTTTAAATCAATTGAAAGAAAAGTATCTATCTTGGGTAGATGCAATTGAAAAAGTAATCGAGAATAATAATCAAGATTAAGGAATAAGAAAGTCAATGTATATAAGCATTGGCTTTTTATTATAAAAACTACTATGTCAAAGATAAAATAATAAGTTATAATTTAATTATACAAAAGAGGAGGTTTCTATGTATTTAGTAATTGATGTAGGCGGTACAGCAATTAAGTATTGTTATATGGATCAAGATGGCGGAATGTATGATAAAGCACAAATTTCAACAAATAGCATACATAGTCTTGAAGAATTTATACAGACAATTCAAACAATTTATCATTCTTCTACATATAGAATAGAGGGGATAGCACTTTCCTGTCCTGGAGTTATTGATGCAGATAAAGGAATCATAAAGGTAGTTGTGACTATTCCATATCTTCATGGAGTATGTCTTGTTAAGGAAATATCTGAAGCATGTGACAATGTGAAAGTTACCATAGAGAATGATGGTAAATGTGCTGGGCTAGCAGAAGTATGGAAAGGAAATGCGAAGGATTTTAATGATTCCATTGTGATAGTATTTGGGACAGGTATAGGGAGTGCAGTTATAAAAGATAAACGTATTCATTCTGGGCATAATTTATTTGCGGGAGAAATAAGTACGATTATTGTTGATTATGATGTTAAAAATAAAAAAGTTATAGAGTGGTCTGATATTGCATCTACAAAAGCATTGTGCCAAATGGGAGCGAAGGTGCTAGGATTAGATAAAATGGACGGTAAAGTATTTTTTGAATATGCTAAAAAAGGTAATGAAAGAATTCTTCAGGTTTTAGATGAGGCTGCATTTCAAATCGCAATACAGTTATATAATATGCAATATCTTTATGATCCAGGCATTATCTGCATTGGGGGAGGTATTTCCAAACAGCCTTTATTTATTAATAAAATCAAAGAAGCAGTTCATAAAATCAATATAGAGACAAATCCGCTGATTGTGCCAAATGTAGAGGTATGTAAGTTTTATAATGATGCAAATCTGATAGGAGCACTTTATAATTTTATGATAAGGTAAAGTCTAGTTAAGCTAGGCTTTTTCTTTACTATAATAAAAAACCTCTAAACATGATGTTTAAAGGTTTATAAACAAAAAAATGGTGACTCCTCAGGGAATCGAACCCTGGACCCACTGATTAAGAGTCAGTTGCTCTGCCAGCTGAGCTAAGGAGTCATTGTTAACTTGCTCAATTATGATACCAAAAGTATGACAAAAATGCAATAGAAAATTGATAAAAAATGAAAACGGATTCTTATATATAGTAGGAAATGTGATGAAGAAAAGAAGAATTATGTGATTATGATGGTATCTTGATAGTATGCTAGAAAGAAAAAATTTTTTGTTATATAATGAATAAAAAGGAAGTTGATATCTATGTTATTTAGGAAGAAGAAAAATCTGCAGCAGGAAATCGACTACCATGCGCTGGTATTGAAATATCTGCAGGATTTTTGTGAAATAGGGCAAATTATAGGTGATGCATTTGTATTAGAAAAAGAAGATATTTACATTTATGCAGATGTAGTTTCAGCAGATAATAATGTGGCACAGATTTTATTTCAATTACATCATGAATGGCTGACTGACGCGATAGTGGAGTCTGTTGCGGCTAGCGGGTCATCTGTACAGGAGGCGATAGCTCTAGCCTGTGAAGATTTTTGTCATAATATGTTACAGCTATATTTATGTGCATTATCTGAAAAAGGCATAGAAACTGTTTGTGGTTTTACACAATTCCGGCATTATTTTCATGTATATAAAAATGAGATTCATGGCATAGGGAAAAGGGAAGGCCTTATAGAGAAGGATTACTGGAATCTATTAAAAAATCAGCTAATTCTTCGTCTGGGAAATAAAAAGGCATATTGGGTTAAAATATTCGCATCTAAAAACCGCTCAAATGTTATATGTGAAGTACGAGTGAATGGGGTAGAGGATGTTGAATTAAGCGAAGCTCTTCTTCCATATGCACAAAATTGGGATTGTATAGGGTCTTATCATACAGAAAAACAGAATATATTGTTTATTCAGAGCGAGGAAAGTTATGAACCTTCCGATTTTACAAGAGAAGAGATATGCCAATATACTAAAAAAGCAATTAAATGGTATGAAAAAAATGGAGATAAAGACCGGCGTAAAATTAGAGAACAGTTAATAAAATTGTGCAAAGATGATTCTTTAGCTTATGAAATTTATTCTTTTGTACCTGAAATTTATTGTAAATATGCGTATCCTAATGTAGAATATGGAAATCATTTATATATCATTCAAAAAGATCAAAAAACAAAAGATGCTTATCAGAGTCAGCTTCAGTCTTTTGCATATATTGAAGAAACAGTTATGGAGCATTTAAAAAATAATCAGGTTAATCGCAGTGTGATTGAAGGTGTTATTCATCATAGTGCGAATGCAAGAGCAATCAAACAGGCAATGGCACAAGGGGATCAGGCAGATGAGTTAATGATTCCTGGTATTGGTTATTATGTAAGAAATGATTATATTATGAGATAATGCTTGACGACATACAAAATATATGGTATGCTTAACAAGCAGAAAAGTTAGTGGAAAGTTAGAAGCACCCCTTCTCACCTGATGTCTGAAGGACATAGGTCAATGCTACATCATATCGAAAAAACGAAATTGTTGATGAGATATCTGAGCGGGTGCATATGAGTACCCGCTTTTCTTATGGCAACAATGGAGGTGTCTATTATAAACAAGAAAGTTATTCCTAACAACGTAAACGACGATCTAGTGAATGAAAAAATCCGTTTTAAGGAAGTTATGGTCATAGACTCTAATGGTGAAAAATTAGGGATCAAGATGCGTCGTGAAGCTTTGGAAATTGCATACGATCAGGATTTAGATTTATTGTGTGTGGCTCCAAAAGCACAACCGCCGGTATGTAAAGTGTTGGACTACGGCAGGTATCGTTTTGAGCAACAGAAAAAAGCGAAAGAAGCCAAAAAGAAACAGCACGTTACAGAAGTCAAACCAATTCGTCTGTCTCCGGTTATCGACAAGCATGATTTTGATACAAAAATGCGTCATGCTCGCAAATGGATAGAAGATGGAATGAAGGTTAAGGTGGACATGCGTTTTAGAGGAAGATTGATTACTAGACTAGAAGTCGGTAAAAAAATTATGAATAGCTTCACAGAAGAAATCTCTGATATCGCAGTTATCGAAAAGAAACCTGTTTTAGAAGGTAATACGATGTCATGCGTATTGGCACCAAAGAAGAAATAGTTATAAATATTAGGAGGTACTACTTATGCCAAAGATGAAATCACACAGAGGATTAGCTAAACGTGTTAAAAAAACTGGTTCTGGAAAATTGAAAAGAAGCCATGCTTATACTTCTCACCGTTTCCATGGTAAAACACAGAAACAGAAACGTCATTTAAGAAAATCAAGCACTGTACACAATACAGATTTCAAACGTATCAAACAGATGTTAGTGAAGTAATATAGGAGGAATACACAATGGCAAGAGTAAAAGGTGGATATACAACACGTCAAAGAAGAAAGAAAATAATTAAATTAGCGAAAGGGTACTATGGAGCAAAACATATCCTTTATAAAACTGCTCATGAGCAGGTAATGCACTCTTTCAAATATGCATATAGAGATCGTAGAAATATCAAACGTGATATGCGTAAATTGTGGATTGCTCGTATCAATGCTGCAGCTAGAATGAACGATATTTCTTATTCTAGATTAATGCATGGATTAAAATTAGCAAACGTTACAATTAACCGTAAAATGCTAAGTGAAATTGCAATTCATGATCCAAAAGGATTTACAAAAATTGTTGATACTGCAAAAGCAGCATTAGAAAAAGCTTAATTGAGGGAGCTTTATGGATGACACACGTCATACTTTGAATGAACTTCTAGTAGATTTGTTTAATTATATTCTGTTGATTGAAGAGAAAAATCTTCGAGATCAGGGTGTAAAGCTGTCTATGACCGAGGTACATATTTTAGAAGCAATACAGAAAAGTGAATCGAAAATGATGTCAGCTGTTGCGAAAAGCTTAATGGTTACGCAAGGGACATTGACGGTTTCTACTTCGAAGCTTGTGAAAAAAGGGTATGTAGAACGTGTTAAAGATGAGCGTGATAAGCGAATCGTGCGTCTAAAGCTTACTGATAAAGCCAATCAGGTTCTTGAAATTCATGAGAATTTCCATGAGGAAATGATTGATAAATTATTAAACGAATTAGATCTTCATAAAGAAGTAGAATTAATTCAATCTTTACGTAATTTAATGAATTTCTTTAAAGAACGATATTAACCCGTGATTACGGGTTTTTTTGTATATGTTTGTGATTAACTGTTATAATAATATACATAAGGGTGATGATATGAAAAGAGCATTAGTTTTAGGTGGCGGCGGAAGTAAAGGGGCTTATGAAATCGGAGTCTGGAAAGCATTGGATGAATTGGATATCCATTTTGATATAGTTGCTGGAACAAGTATCGGCGCAATGATTGGCGCTATGTATGTTCAACAGCAATATGATCGCTGTGTTGAGTTTTGGTCAGATTTATCCGTTGATGATATTATATTAAATGGTGTCAACATAGATATGGACATTGAGTTAATGATGTCACAAAAAGGTAAATATAAATCATTTCTAAAGAGCTATATTCAAAACAAGGGGGCAGATATAACTCCATTTATTAATAAGTTAAAGAAATATTTTGATGCAGAGCGTTTTTTTCAGTCTGATATAGATTATGCCTGTATGTGTGTTAATTTTACAAGAAAAAAACCTCAGCCAATGTTGAAAAAAGACATGAATGCAAAAAATGCATTGGATTACATGATTGCTTCTGCATCTTGTTTTCCAGCATTTCCAATGAAAGAAATTAATGATGAGAAATTTATTGATGGCGGATATTATGATAATGTTCCTATTAAACTAGCAAAAAGCATGGGAGCAGATGAAATAGTTGCGGTAGATTTAAAAGCGATTGGAAATAAAAAGGTTCACCATCCATTAAAGAATCTGATTTATATTGAGCCACAGGTTTCTTTAGGCAGCTTTTTATTGTTTGACCCTACACGTATTCAAAGGAATATGACACTTGGTTATCAGGATACAATGAAGAAATTTTATCGTTATATTGGAAGTATTTATACATTTCCATTAAAAGATCTTTCATCTATTCTAGCGTTTGAAGAAAAAATTCAGAAACAATTAGAAGATATTGATAGTTTAATGGATCGTAAATTCATGAATCGTCTTACAAAGACAGTATTTCATCATCAGGTTATTGAACAATTCGCAAAATTTCAGGAATATGATTTTTCGTTTTTAAGAATGTTAGAACTTACAGCACAGATTTTTGAACTAGAAGATGCGGTGATCTGGAGCTTTAAAGAATTTGTGAAACAGGTAATGCTTCATGCAAACACATATACCAGTAGTTTAGAATTGGTATTAAATGATCATTTTGATTTGAAACAAATTGCCCAATCTGTAAAAGATCAAAGAAATAAGGAAGCTGTTTGTTCAATGTACTATTATATGAAAAAAGCTGATGCATCTAATCGTAAGGAATTAGAAGCAATGGCACTATTAATGAATGAATCTTTTATGATGGCTTATCTATTATTTGCGCTTCAAAAGATAGTATTATGATATAAGGTGCTATGACTTATAGGAACTGCAAATGTTCCCTATTAGTCATAGCCTATTTTTTAAAATCGTTATATAATGGAAGTATAGGTAAAACTAGTTTTATCATTAATAAATAATGATTGAAATATCTATATGCAAATTTAAAAGGAAAGGGATTTATTTAATATAAACTAGGTATAGACCAATGGACACATTAATTTAATAATAACTATAATGATTTAATTGATGATTTTAAAAGTATGGAGGCAGTGAAGATAATAAAACATAATAAAAGAAGGGATGGTATCATATGAAAAAAAAGAAAATAATTTTAATTGCGATTGCTGTAATCTGTAGTTTTGGGATTTGTTATTCATTATATTATTTTCATATTAAAAACAATATAGTTTTTCATACTTATTATGGAGAAGTAGCCGTATTATGGGGGACTGACTTAAATGAGAAAAAAGATGAACTTTATCATATTAATAAAGGTAATTCAGATAATTATATCTGTAACCTTATTTATGATGATAATAAGATTAATCAGGTTCAGGATTTAATAGTAGAAGTAAGTCATCATGGTATTACTGCAAAGAAAACATTTAAGTTAGTGATTGTTGATGAAGATAAACCGATAATTAAATATAATGATGAGAACAAAGTAGTAAATAAAGACTTTGATATTGAAGAATATCTGGAAGTATATGACCAAAGGCTATTTGATGATGAAATATTTTACTTAAAGAGTCAAGATGATATTACACCAAAATATTATAATGAGGGTGGATACTATTATTATACTGAGGGAATTTACTCGAATACTTATCAATTAGAGGAAGGATTAAATAAAATTCATGTTATTGCATGGGATGGTCATGGAAATGAAAGTGAAAAAATAATTGAACTTCAAGTGGAATAAAGAAAGAAAAGAGCTGTGAAATATCTTTTGATAAAGATATCACAGCTCTTATATTATAAAACACACACTCTATTCCATAAGGAATGGTGTGTGTTTAGTAATATTTAGAATAATTCTTCTTGATGTGTAGCAAATGTGTATTCTTCAATTGTATATTTAATGCGATCTTTTACTAATTCTTCAGGATCGTTCTTTAATACACCTTCGCGTACTTTTGTATATTGAATAGGCATAAATTGAGATAATGCAGCTAAATTAATTCCTTCTTTTCTTAGGTTTTCCATCATTTTCTCTTTTGCGGCAGTTACTCTTGGATTTGGCATGTAGTAACGGCTACGATCAGAGAAACTGAATTTACGTTTAAACCATAGTTCTGCTTCTGTACCATGATAATGTTTCTGCCAGTTTTTAGGATCTTCTAACATTACTTCTTCTAATACATCGATGAAATGTGATGTTTCTACATCAGTACCATGGAACATCATTTCTTCAATATAAGCTAAGGCAAATAATCCTTCACGCATTGCATATGTTAATCCTGGACCAACTTTTAAGATGCCTACGCCATCTTCGATTAATTCACGTAGTTTATATTTTGTCTGATAATCAGTAGAATGTCCTTCGAAAACTAAGTTTGAATAATCTTTGATAGAAGCCATTAAATCCTTAGCTTTTTCACGATCATATTCTGTACATCCAGCATCTTTTTCTTCTACACCAGGCTGTACAACAACACCGATAACGTTATCCCATGCATTGTCTAAGCCTTCACTTTTAAATGCTGTTTCAAATGCTTGAACAGTTGCCTTGAAGTCTTCTACTTTTGTAACCTGCATTCCAGCATTTTCTTCCTGTGCTCCTCCAGGGATAGGCACTTCACTACCAACGATGTAAACAGGTTGAGTAGCATTTGGATTTGTTTTTAATAATTCCTGATAAGTCTCTTCGCAGACACGAGCAAGTCTAGCTCCACGACGAGAAATGATTTCATCAGATAAACGTGTGTTTGGATCGTCATCCGCAACTTTCATACTAGTGTCAATATGAATTTTAGTAAAACCAGCCGCAACATAACAGCGAACCAGTTCTTCAGCTTCTGCCATAGCTTCTTTTTCAGGTAGATGTGCAAAGGTTAATGGTCCTAAATGGTCTCCACCTAAAAAGACACGGTCCATAGGACAACCTACACGATTTGCGATATCTTCTACAAATTTCATGAAGTCTTTTGGTGTCATTCCGGTGTAACCGCCATGGTGATCAACCTGATTAGCTGTAGCTTCAATTAATACACATGAATGATCATCTCTAGCTTTTTCCAATGCAGCTTCAATAACATATGCATTTGCACTACAGCATGAATAAATACCAACAGGTTTGCCTTCTTTCTGTTTTACAACAATTTGTTTTAATGGATTATTTTGTGGCATATAAAAACCTCCTTATTACTACACAAATTATAGCACGAATTAAAAGAAAGTAAACGTGTGGGGAAAGCCTTGTTAGTTTGTATAAATTTTTTGTCTAAAAATGCAAATTAAAAAATAGCATGAATTATGAATAATATGAGGTTTTATAAAAAAGGAGATAAAAGTGTATGTATGATAGTGATAAAAAGATCTAACATATTTGTTAGACCTTAGTTAGAAAAATTTTTATGAGTAGTTGATGAATGTGATTTTCTTTCTTGATGATGTTTTCCTTTATGTGTTGTATCCTCATCAAGTGTAGACAATATTTCATACAATTCTTTCATATTTTTTTGCTGGAGTTCTTGTTCATCATAAGGAACATCATATTGTAAGATTTCTTTAATGACACTATATTTTCCTAAAGAAGTTTTATGATGCCTTGATTGTTCGAATGTATCTTTATTTTGGCAAGAACAGTGATATTTGGAAGGATTTAAATATTTTTGAAGATAACTATTAATTTGTTCCTGTAATTTGTTTTCTCTCTGGTTCTGCTCGCTGTATATACCGACTTCTAAAAAACCTTCTTTCATGTAATCTTGAAAAGTTGTATCTTTTATCATCAGATCCATTCCTTCCATTAATGTTTTTCCTTTTAATGAAGAAATGAAGGTTAATTTTTTGACATCATTATTATAAGAAATAATATCAACAATTACATCATTTTCATTAATTGCCCATTCCATACTTGGATTGATATCGAAACTGATAAAGCTGATGATTTGTGAAGGTTTAGGAGCCTTATTCATTTGATAAACAACTGGGAAAAAGAATAGTAGAAACAAGCAGGCAGTCATTATTAAAATAGGTGTTTTATAACTTTTCTTTTTTTGTTTTTGCATAACATACTGTAATGTTTTTTGTTTGGTTTCTTCACAAGCGTGAATATTATCAAATTCATCTAAATTCATCAGGATCACCTCCAAGTAAATCCCTTAATTCTTTTTTTGCACGTCTTAACCATGTATGGATCGTATTTTCTTTTTTGTGAAGAATATCAGCAATTTCTTTTATTTTATATCCTTCATAATAGTAAAGATAGATGACATTTCGATAATTGGCATTTAACTTGTAAAGTGCATCTAACAAATAGAAAGTATTTTCTTGCGTTATGCCATACGTTTCTATAATATCGCTAAAAGCTACATGTTTATAAAACCAGTCTCGATATGTGCTCTTGCATGCATTCACTGTAACTCTGATAATCCATGCTTTTTCATGTTCAGAATCATGAAAAGTGCCAGCTTGGGCATATTTTAAAAATACAGTTTGAAAAATATCATCAATATCAGATTTTTGTTTTTTATGCAGACAGCAGATTTTTTGTACAAGATCACCATATTGGTTGATTGCGGCTATCATTTCTTCTTCGCTCTTCATAAGTTCTCCTTATCTCTGTCTGTATTATACTATTTCTATTTTGTTTTCGACAATATTTTATCTTGGACAATTTGGATTGTTTCTTTGAGATCCATCTTTATGTCTTAAACAACCTCTGTTTTCGTTTGTGGATACGTATGGATTTGAACAATCATGCTTTCTTTGTTGTGTTCCATCGCAATTGGAATTGTTTTGGCTTATTGTTTCTGATGTATTGAAGCAGGAACCATCTCTTTTTCGTAAGCCATTTCCATATGCGGATGTATTTTGAGTTGTTTCGACTAAATCTTCTGATGGTTGTATGGAATCTTCTTGTGCGCTAATATTCCATATCTGAAACCCTCCCAACAAGATACCTGCAGCTAAAGCACTATGCAAAATAATTTGATTTGTTTTTTTCATATAAATCATCTCCTTCACTTATAACACGCTGTAAGCTACAAAAACCTTTCAAAAAACTAAGAAAAAATTATTTTATTAATTTTCTCATATCAGGGTAAAAGGGACAACGCACTTCTAAAATGGTATTGGTAAGCGGATGAGGAATATGAACCGTACTAGCATGTAATGCAAGGCGTGAAATTAAAGGGCTTTTTTCACCATATAATGGATCACTTAGAATTGCGTGTTGTCTAGATGCTAAGTGAACTCGTATCTGATGAGTGCGGCCTGTATATAATTGACAATGAACCCAAGAATAATTAGAGTACTGTTTTTTCAATTTTACATCTGTTTTGGCATATTTTCCTTGTTTTGAAATTCGCATCTTACGCGCATCATGTCGATCTCTGGCGATTCCCTCGGTAATAGTCATGGATTTTACAGTCCATTTTCCTTGCACAAGTGCATCATATTCACGATAGATTTCTTTATTTTTTAATAATGTATCTAACATAGGTAAAAAGAAAGGTATTTTACAGAAAATCACTGCACCGCTGGTTTCGTAATCTAAACGATGAATAGCGCGTACACAAGTATTATTTCCATGCAAGATATAATGTGCTTTTACAAGATTATATAATGTATGTTTTGTCTCATTGCCGTCACTATGCACTAACATTCCGGAAGGTTTTGATACAATACAGAAGAGTTCATCTTCATATAAAATAGATATATCTTCAAGCCAAGGCTCTATCTGATCTTCTTCATCTATAAGCTGTATGTATATAATATCCTTATTTGTTAGGGAATGATTTTGAGATATATAGTTATCATTGATTCTGATTCTTTTTCTTTGGTAATATTCATATCGTTTCTTTTTAGAAATAGAAAAATTATTAAATATGGTATTTGTATCAGGAAATTCACAATTTGAGATTGTTAATAAATTATTGCGGTAATTGAGTTTCATAAAGCAGTTCCTTTCTTTTAGATTTAAATTTAATTTATTTCTGAGCAAATTCATAGTATTCACTATATAACTGTGATATACTTTACATGTACCAGGGAGCTGGTAGTTATAGCTATGCCATAGTAGCAGAAAACTACTATGAGAATAACATATATAGAGGAGGAAATAAACATGAAATTATTAAAATGCTCAGTATGCGGCAACATCGTGGAAATGGTAGAGGATAAAGGAATCCCTGTAATGTGCTGCGGTAAACCAATGAATGTATTAGAAGCTAATACAACAGATGGTGCTTTGGAAAAACACGTACCAGTTGCGGAAGTTGTAGATGGAAGTGTTCACGTTAAAGTTGGTTCTGTTGAACATCCTATGCTTGCAGAACACTACATCACTATGATCGTAGTTGAAGCAGGAAATGCTGTATATCGTGTAAACTTAAAACCAGAAGAAAAACCAGAAGCTGTAGTTGCATTAAATGGTTATAAAGGAAAAGTAACTGTTTACGAATACTGCAATCTTCATGGATTATGGAAAACTGAAATCGAGGCTTAGTTTTGTCATGATGGAAGCACTGAACGTGCTTCTTTTTTTTATGCGATAATATGGGATTCATGATATACTTTACATGTAGAAACTAAAGGAGGAATGGCTGTGTTTGTAGAGGAACGACAAGCTTTAATAATAGAAGAATTGCATCAAAAAGGAAAAGTGAAAGTAAAAGAGCTTAGCGAGCGGTTTCATGTCAGTGAAGATCTGATACGAAAAGATTTAAGTGCTTTAGAAAGTAAGGGACTATTAAAAAAGGCTTATGGCGGTGCAGTTCTAGTTCGAGAAAATATTCATCGAAAAGTCGCGTCCGAACGTAAAGATATGCATATGGAAAAGAAAAAAGCAATTGCAAAAGAAATTGTATCTATGATACAAGATGGTGATGTCATCTTTTTGGATATTTCAACAATTAGCATACAGGTCGCAAAATATCTGATAGAGAGTGATAAACATCCTACTATTGTCACGAATATGCTTGAGGTTGTCACAATTCTTGCAAATTCAAATATTTCCTTAATCTTTATTGGAGGAGAACTGGATTATGGTAAAGATGGCTTTGTAGGTGCTCTAGCAATCGAACAAATCAAAAAGTTCCGTTTTGATCTATCTTTTATTGGTGTGGTAGGAGTTGATATACATGAAAATAGCGTATATACCTATATGGCAAATGATGGAGAAACTAAGAAAGCAATTTTAAATAGCAGTAAACATGCCTATATGATCTGTGAATCGGATAAATTTATGGAGATCGGTAATTTCTGTTATGCTGGAATTGATGAATTTACAGGAGTTATTACAGATAATAATATTGATGAAGAGTCAAAAGATTTACTAAAACAGATGCAGCTAAGTGTGATAATTTCACAAAAGTAATAAAAAATAATAAAAAGTAATAATGAATAATTGACACCAAGAAAAATAGAGATATAATTAAGGTGTCAAGGAGGAGTTTGTATGGAGCTGAAAAAAACAAAACGAATTGATATACTAAAAGATAAAATGTTATCTCAGCCTCGTTATGTTAGTATTGAACAAGCGATGATCATCACAAAAACATACAAAGAACATGAACAGGATCCTACTATTTTAAAACGTGCGTATTCTTTATATAACGCAATGTGTGAATTAGAAATAGGAATTGAACCACAGGAATTAATTGTTGGAAATCGTACCAAAGGAGTTCGCTATGGAGTTGTTTTTCCAGAAAGCGGTATTTCTTGGGTAGATGATGAATTTGAAACATTACCTACACGTCCTCAGGATAAATTTCAAGTACATCCTGAAGATATCCAAACTTTTGAAGAAGTGATTAAACCATATTGGAAAGGGAAATCGTTAGAAGATGTATTACGTAGCAGATATGGAAAAGAAATCAATGATATAGCGAAAGTTGTGAAAATCAACCAGAAGGATCATGCTCAAGGACATATTTGTCCAGATGTGAGAAAATGGCTACAGAAAGGTCCTACAGGAATTAAAGAAGATGCGAAAAAACATCTAGAGAACTGTTCTTTAGAACAAAAACCTTTTTATGAAAGTATTGTTATTGTAATGGAAGGCGTATCTAAATTCTATATGCGATATCATGATTTATTGCTTAAGGAAGCTAGTCAATATCCTGAATATCAAAAAGATATGGAAGAGGTAGCACGTATATGTAAAAAGCTATCTATGCAGCCAGCAGAAATGTTTCATGAAGCGATACAGTCATTATGGATGTTATTTGTAATCTTACATATGGAAAGCAACGCTTCAAGTTTCTCTCCAGGAAGATTAGATGAAATTCTATATCCTTATTATGAAAAAGATATAAAGGAACATCGAATAGATCAAAATAAAGCATTAGAAATCATTGAATGTCTATGGTTAAAGTTTAATCAGATTGTATACTTAAGAAATCAGCATAGTGCTAAATATTTTGCCGGTTTCCCAATCGGATTTAATATTGCGATTGGTGGGCAAGATGAATTTGGAAATGATTTCTATAATGACTTGAGCTTCTTATTCTTAAAAGCTCAAAAAGATATTGGGTTACCACAGCCTAATTTATCACTTCGTTTGCATAAGCATACAAATAATGAGCTTCTAAAAGAAGCTGTTCGTGTTGTTTCATTAGGTAGTGGAATGCCGCAGTTCTTTAATGATGAAGCAATTATAGAAGAATTAGAAAAGCTTGGAATTTCTCATAAAGATGCTATGGATTATGCTATTGTAGGATGTGTAGAACTAACTACACAGGGAAATAATCTAGGCTGGAGTGATGCGGCAATGTTTAATCTCAACAAAGTATTGGAATTGACACTTCATCACGGTAAATGTCTAATTACCAAAAAACAATTGGGACCGGATTTAGGTGGCTTAGATACATATCGTTCTTATGAAGATCTGGAACATGCGTTTGATCAGATGATTGATTATTTTATCGCAAAAATGATACCAGCTTGTGAACAAGTAGAAAAAGCACATATTGATATTCTTCCATCACCATTCTTATCCAGTGTAATTAATGATTGTATGGAAAAGGGAATGGATGTTACACAAGGTGGAGCACATTATAATTTAAGTGGTATCCAGATGATTCAGGTCGCAAATCTTGCGGATTCCTTAGCAGCTATAAAACAAATGGTATTTGATGAAAAACAGGTTAATGCGAAACAATTAATGAATGCATTAGAAAATAATTTTGAAAATGATGAAATTTTACGCCAGCGTTTATTACATAAAGTAGGAAAATATGGAAACGATGAAGATTGGATTGATGAAATAGGGGCGAAATGGGCATCACGCTTCCGTGATAAATTAAGAGGATTTACAAATTATCGTGGTGGTTTATATCACACTGGAATGTATACAGTAAGTGCTCATGTTCCTATGGGAGAAAATGTAGGTGCTAGTGCAGATGGCCGTCTATCACAGACACCGCTTGCGGATGGTGGTATGTCAGCTGTGTACGGAAGAGATTTAAAAGGTCCTACAGCGGTCTTTAAATCAGTATCGAAGATACCATGTGACTGTACGACGAATGGCGGTTTATTGAATATGAAATTCTTACCTGAATTTTTTAGCACTGAACAGGGAATTGATAAATTTGCAAATTTCTTAAGAACTTTTGTAGATTTAAAAATACCGCATGTACAGTTTAACGTAGTACGTAAAGAAGATTTACTTCAGGCACAAAAAACACCGGAACAATATCATTCATTAACTGTTCGTGTGGCAGGATATACAGCTTATTTCGTGGAACTGGCAACCGAATTACAAAATGAAATTATTGCCAGAACAAGTTATGACAACATATAGCGGAAATGTATTTGACATCAAACGTTTTGCGATGCATGATGGGGCAGGAATTCGTACTACTATATTTTTAAAGGGATGTCCTCTTCGCTGTGTATGGTGTCAAAATCCTGAGGGCTTATCTATTCATCCACAGATATTATATATGGAATCTAAATGTATTCACTGCCATACCTGTGCTGCATTATCGAAAGATAATGGCATACAATTAAAGAATGATAAACTATGTATACAAAGAAATGCGAAAGAAGATTGGCAGACAATCACAAGAGAATGTCCAACTGGTGCTATATGCTATGATTCTAAAGTCTATACGCTTGAAGAAGTCATGAAAGAGATAAGAAAAGATGAAGCTTTTTTCCGATATGGCGGAGGAGTAACGATATCCGGAGGAGAACCGCTTCTACAAAGTGATTTTGCGTATGAAATACTTAAGGCTTGTAAAAAAGAAGGTATTCATACAACTATTGAAACATCTTTATATGCATCACTAGAAACGATACAAAAACTTCTCCCTTATCTAGACCATATTTATGCAGATGTAAAATTATTTGATAATGATCAGCATAAGGCTTATACGGGAGTAGATAATACACGAATCAAAGAGAATGTGCGCTATCTTTTAAAACATAAAAAAGGACAGGTTATTATTCGGACACCCCTGATTCCGAATATTACCGCAACAAAAGAAAATATTAGCCAAATCGCACGTTTTCTATCAGATATAGATTCAGAAGTACAATATGAATTATTAAACTACAATCCCCTTGCACAAGCAAAATACGATTATCTAGATATGAAATATTGTTTTGAAGATAATCCTAAATTATATACAAAAGAAGAAATGGAAGATTTTTATAAGCTTGTGAAAGAGAATGGAGTCATAAATTTAATTAAGGAATAGAGGAGGAAAATGATTATGAAAATATTAATTGACAACGCTGATTTAAATGAAATTAAAAGAATTTATGAGTACTATCCAGTACAAGGAGTTACTTGTAATCCAACGATTTTAAAAAAGACAGGAAGAAATCCTTTTGAAGTATTAAAGGAAATTCGTGAGTTTATTGGAGCTGATGCAGATCTGCATGTACAGGTTATTAGTGCAAAAGCTGAAGACATGGTAGAAGAAGCACATAAAATTCAGGAAGTATTAGGCAAAAATACATATATTAAAATTCCTGTTGTGAAAGAAGGATTAAAAGCAATGAAAATCCTAAAACAGGAAGGTGCGCATATTACAGGTACTGCTATCTATAATCAGATGCAGGGATATTTAGCAGGCTTAGCTGGAGCTGATTATGTTGCGCCATATGTAAATCGTATTGATAATTTAGGCTATAATGGTGTACAGGTTGCGAAAGATATTCATGATATGTTAAATCAGGAAGGATTATCTACACAATTGCTTGCGGCTAGCTTTAAAAACTCTCAGCAGGTGCTAGAATTAGCAAAATATGGACTTGGAGCTAGTACAATTGCCCCAGATGTAATCGAAGGATTGATTAAAGTAGATGCTGCAGTTCTAGCTGTTGATGCTTTCACAAAAGATTTTGAAGATCTTTGTGGAGCAGGTAAAACAATGCTTGATGTAGAATAATAACTCATATACACAAAACACCTATCTCTTTCACAATTAAAGAGTAGGTGTTTTGTTATATCAATGGTTTGTTGTGAATCTTTTAAATGAGAAAAAAAGAAACTGATCAATTTACGGCAGTTTCTTATTAGAATTGTTGTAGTAATGAATCAATGCCTGTGTTCCATTGTTTTCTTCACCTTGTTCAGCTAGTTCTTCATACATTTTACATACAGATGAAAGCATTTCTAAATGAATATCTTTCTGTGCCATTTCTTCTTGTACGATATGCATATCTTTAATAAAATGTTTAATAAAGAAACCAGGAGCAAAATCATTAGCAAGCAAACGAGGAGCTGTATTATTGATTTGCCAGCTTCCTGCTGCACCATGAGCTATCGCATTTAACATAGAATGAACATCTAAGTTTTCTTTCTGTGCATATAAAATAGCTTCACTCATAGCAGCTACTGCACCAGCGACTGCAATCTGATTACAAGCTTTTGTGTGCTGACCATTACCAGTTTCTCCCATGTAACAAAGGTTTGTTCCCATAAGAGATAACAATGGTTTTACTTTCTCATATACGTCTTGATCTCCACCAATCATAATGGATAAAGTTGCTGATTTAGCTCCACTATCACCACCTGAAACAGGGGCATCTAGCATGGCAAATCCTAATTCTTTTGCCTGTCTATATAATTTTTTTGCTAGTGTTGGGGAAGAAGTGGTCATATCAATCATAATTGTATTTTTCTTTGCATTCGCAAAAATTCCTTCTTCACTACAATATACTTCTTCAACATCTTTTGGATATCCAACCATTGTGAAAATGACATCAGCATTACGTACACAATCTGCAATCGTTTCATATGCGTAGATACCTTCTATCTCTAAGGCTTTTGCTTTTTCATATGTTCGATTGTATATATGTAAAGTATTTCCTCCATTATGTAAATGCTGAAGCATATGGCTTCCCATAACACCGCATCCAATCCATGCAATCTGCATTCTATCACCGTCCTTGTAGTTAATTATACTAAGAAGATTAGAAAAAATACAGACAAAGATAAAAGAAACCAGCAGATAACATACCTTGTATAATTCGATATAAAAGAAATTTTAGGTAAGATAGTTTTACATGTTCAACCATGCTCATTATCTGCATATGCACACATAATCCGGCAAAACCTAGCAGGAAACAAGAAAATATAAGCTTTACTTCAATGGATAATTCAGCTTGATGTATAACAGTAATTCCATTGGAAAATTCTAATAAACTCTGAAAATAAAGTGATGAGATTGGAAGAAGTGTTAAAAGAAGTGTGGTTATTCCGGAAAAAAGCATTAGATAACCACCAATCATATAAAGAGAGATGCCTGTTTCAATGATTGAAGAACGTAAGCTTTTCATAAAAGAGGAAGAAGAATATGGAACTGTTTGACAGGAAATACGCTTGTGACGAGTGAATAAAAGCAAACATAAACCACTTACGATTTGTATAAAAAACAACAAGATACCTATTTGAAAAGAATTATAGAAAACAATACCGCAGGTAATGATTACAAAACCAGGAGTTGGAAAACAACAGCAATACAATAATCGCTTTCCATCCTCTGCTGCAAGTATTCCTTGCTGGATAGCTTTATCAATAAAAATCGAACCATTGGGGAATCCTAAAAATATTGTACATAATACTATATTCCATGCAGTTTTGTCGATTTGAAACATAGAGGGAAAAAAGAATGCTGGAAGATTATCAAAATAATGCTGTTTATATAATACTTTGACACAGATCATGGGTAGAAATAAAGATGGTACTAATTTTTCAAACCATGTAATAAGTGCAGTTTTTGAACTATCAAATAGAATATCACCATAAAAGAAAGTTAAAATTAATATAATAGTTCCTATAATTGTTATACTTTTTTTCATGCAATCACCAATATACTATATGTATAGTTATAAAGTTTCATGAAAATCATTCCCAATTATTAGGAGAATGTGTTAAAATATTAATTTGATAAGAATCAGGTGAGAAAGATATGATTAAATTTTTAGCGAAAAAAACGATTAAAAATTATGAAGAATATGATTTACCAGAAGTAAGAAAAGCTTATGGGAATCTAACGAGCACAGTAGGTATTATAAATAATGTAATATTATTTGCGTTTAAGTTTCTAGCAGGAACTTTAACAAATAGTGTATCTATTACAGCTGATGCAGTAAACAATTTATCTGATGCGGGAAGTTCCATTATTTCATTAGTGAGCTTTAAACTGTCAAGTAAACCGGCGGATGAGAAGCATCCCTTTGGTCATGCTCGATATGAATGTATAGCTTCTATGCTTGTTGCACTAGCCATTCTTTTTCTTGGTATTGAATTGATTCAAACAAGTATAGGAAAAATACTGCATCCGCAAGATATTGAATTCAGCTGGATAAGTATAGTGATACTGGTTTTATCAATTAGTGTAAAGCTGTGGATGTATCACTATAATAAAGTTTATGGTGATCTATTGAAGTCTAGTATCATGGAAGCTACTGCAGCCGATTCCTTAAGTGATTGTATGGCAACAGGCGCTGTTTTACTTTCTACAATATTATCTCCTATGCTGCATTTTAATCTTGATGGCTACATGGGAGTTATTGTGGCAGTATTTATTTTGATTGCAGGAGGAGGAATTGTAAAATCAGCCTTAGATGAATTGTTGGGACAGGCTCCAGATGAAGAATTAGTGAAACAGATTCAAAATAAAATATTAAGTTATGATGGTGTATTAGGAATGCATGATTTAGTTATTCATGATTATGGGGCACATCGTACTTTTGCTTCGGTTCATGTGGAAGTTGATTATAAAACAGATGTATTAAAATCTCATGATATGATTGATAATATAGAGCGTGATTTTAAAGAAACCATGGATTTGGAAATGGTTATTCATATGGATCCTATTAAAATAGATGATCCTTTGACAAATGAGTTAAAAGCACTTATAGGTGATATCTTAAAAGATATGAATGAGTTATTGACAATGCATGATTTTAGAATTGTGCCAGGAGAGACCCATACAAATGTGATTTTTGATGTTGTTGTGCCATTTCAGGTGAAGGAAACAAATCAGGAGTTATTAGATGAACTGATTCATCGTGTACGCGAAAAGAAAGGGAAAACATATTACTTGGTTGTTACATTTGATCGAGCTTATACAAGCAATATATAAAGAAAGGCAGTGCAAACTGTCTTTTTGTTTGCATAACTATAGAAAGTATACTAAAATAGAGATAATATAAGGTTTTATTAGAGGGGAAAAGATAATATGTATAAAATAGGAGAAACTGCTCGATTATTAGGGTTGAGTACAGAAGCATTGCGGTATTATGAACGCAAAGGATTAGTAGTACCATATAAAGATGAGAGTTCGAATTATCGCTATTTTGATACTGTTCAGATGAATCAATTACTGCATATTCAAAAATATAAGAAATTAGGGTTTTCATTAAGTGAACTGGCTACCTTATCTTCCAATAATGATAGTCAGTCTTTTTATGATATTTTATTAAATAAAGAACAGGAATTGATTCAAGAGAATCTTGCGATGAGTTTGCGACTGCATAGTATGCACATGGCTATGGAAGGCAGTAAAATGGCAATGAAAGCTCAGAATTGTATACAATGGGGTATTCGCCCCGCAATGTATCGCTTATCTTATATGCAGAATGGACAACTGGAGGAAGAAAAGGAATTGCTTAATGAATTGAAAATATGGTCAAAATGCAGTGAACTGCAATTTCTGAGTGCTCGTATTTTATTATCGGATTTAAACAAAAATATATCTAACTCTGATCAGGGATTATGTATGTATCAGGATATTGCGGAATTCATGGGGATTCAGGCAAACGATTCTATAAAGTTTTATGAGGAATGCCCTGTATTGATTCATTCTTTTGAAGAAAATGGTCAAAATAGCATACTTTTGGAAATTGCATTAATTAAAGCATATATGAAAGAACATAATTTATATGTAGCAGGAGATATCATAAGTGAAATTTTACATAGTTCTATAGGGGATGAAAGCTATATGATAAGGCATTTGTTATGGATTCCCTATGAAATAGCAAAATAAGTAAACCGCTTTCATTATTTGCTTGACTCTAAAATCGCTTTAGGGTTTATGATAGAGGTGCCTAGGTAGTAGAGAAAGAAAGATGAAGTATTCAATTTATGTAGTGGGGAATGATACGCAAGAATTACAAAAAATAGTTAATGCGATATCTTTAAATGCAGAATACATATTGGAAGGTAAAACAGATGATGGAGAAGAATGCATTCAACGGATAAAAGGAAAACATATTGATGTTTTAGTATTGGATATGTTGCTTCAAAAAAAAGATGGTTTGTATGTGTTAGAAGAAATTAGACAGAAAAATCTGGATGTGGACTATATTATTTGTGTAACGGGTTATATAAGTGATATGTTCTTATCGGAGATGAATTACTATGGCGCTGATTATATAATTAAAAAACCATTTGAAGTCACAGATTTAATGCGAAGAATTCACTTTTGTTTACATTATCAGCCAGAATGTGCTTTCCATAATGAATTGTATCAGGATAATCGCTGTCAGAATCAGCAGGTAGAGAAAATAATTACAGAGCTTTTGCATGAATTAGGTGTACCGGCTAATTTAAAAGGATATAAATACTTACGCCATGCGATTAAGGAAACTTATAGGGATGTAGATTTATTAAATAGGGTGACAAAAACATTATATCCTAATATTGCGATAGAGTTTCAGACTACACCATCAAGAGTAGAAAGAGGAATTCGACATGCAATTGAAGTTGCCTGGAATAGAGGTAATGTAAGTGTTATACATAAAATATTTGGTTATACGATATCAATGGAGAAAAGTAAACCAACGAATTCAGAGTTTATTGCGATGTTATCAGATCGTATTCACTTTGTATGAGTAATGAAGAAAGTTGTTGACTAGTCAATGACGTATATAATGGTAAAGTTCTTAAGTGAAAAATTGCATAAATTAACTCACTAATTAAACAAACTTTCATGAAATATATGTTACTTAATTCAAAAGTGATGAATTAAGACGATTATTTTTTTATAATAGATGTTGGGAAAATATAATAAATAATGAAAAAACAAAACGCCCACATTACTATGCAATTTATGACTCACGAACAGAATTATATTGCATGGTACCATGCAGTTCTAGAGTAGAAAAATTCGAACGGTTAATACAAAGAAAAAAGAGAAACATAAGCCAACTGATTCGATAAAGATTGTAAAAATCTTTGGAAAGAAAACAGCAATATTGTTTCAGGATATGTTTCCTATTATAGAACCTTACATTTCTGGACCATATATTAAAGGAGGACAGCAAGTAAGAATTGCTGCCCCCAAAATGTAAAGGAATTAGAAAAGACAGCTAATAAAATAATTAGATTATTACATAATGGTGTCAAATTTACTCCTGCTCAGCCGGACATCAAAAAAATTGAAAAATTATGACTGAGGAAAAAGTATTACATGAAGATTAAACTAAACAATAGGAATCATTAGGCAACGATTATCATTATTGTTGTCATTTTTTATCTTATTTAGGAAAACTATTTATTATCTGTCAAATTTCAAGATAATATCTTTATTTAAATATGTGATAATTTATATCTTAGAAAAGGAAGATAAGAAATTAGCACATATGATGGTGATTTCGATACTGTAATGAAAAAAATAGTATATTTAAATCTTTTGAATACAAAAATGAGAAAAAGGATACTAAAAAAAGACAGATGATTTATTTCATCTGCCAGTGCTGTTGTTTAACAATCTTTATTTACGATAGATAAAGCTTAAGTGACGACCGCATTGATGATCTCTTCGATAACTGAAAAAAGCATCGTTCTTTAAAAAGGTATCATTTGGATTAATCGTAATAGAGTCTTTAGGAACTCCTAAATCTAATAACATTTGTACATTTAATCCTTTATTGTCAGCCAATGCTTTACCATCTGATAAAGGAGTAAGGTAATAAGATGTATCAAAAGACATGGATTTGATTTGTTTGATCACATCTTCTCTGATCTCAAAACTGCGATATCCAATTGCAGGACCAATATAAGCCTTAACATTTTTAGGATCAACTTGTTCGCGTGTGATTAGATGCTCTAATGTCTTTCTAGTGATTTCTTTTACTGTGCCTTGCCAGCCGCTATGAATAGCCGCAATAATTTCTGTATAGGGATCATATAGAAGAACTGGTACACAGTCCGCATGAAAAACACCAATCCCAATATTCTTTTCTTTTGTATATAAAGCATCACAATCTTCAATACTATCTGTAAAGCAGATAGCTCCTTTACCCATATCCTGCTTAGTTACTTTATGAATATGATCAGAATGTGTTTGTTTTGCGAATACCCATTGATGAATATCAATTCCTATTTCTTCTGATAACTGTTTTCTATTATCAATGACATCATTTGTGATCATACATGCATGAAGGGCCATATTGCCATTTTCTTTTGCGTTAGGGTTACGTAATGTCGTACCCGCAATTACATCTTTAAATTTCCATTGTATATATTGCATATTATCTCTACTTTCCTTTTTTAAGTTATTTTTATACTGTTGTTAAGTATATAGCAAGAACACGCCTTTGGCAAATTATATGTTTTATTTTTAAAAAATATGTGATATTAAGGAGAAAATATAAAAAATTTCTGATTTTAGCACTAAAGTGTTGACAGTGCTAAAAGTTTGGAATATACTATTAGCAGACATAGAGGTTGAGTGCTAGAAAGGAGTGGACGAAATGCTAACAAAGCGCCAGACGGCAATCTTTAAAACAATTGTAGATGAGTTCACCCGAACTGCTGAACCTGTCGGCTCAAAGAAACTGATGGATATGCTGGATTTTAATTGTTCGAGTGCAACGATACGAAATGAAATGGCACACTTGGAAGAAATTGGACTTTTGGAAAAGACACATACTTCCAGTGGTAGAATACCAAGCAGTAAAGGTTATCGTTACTATGTTGAAAACCTTATGGAAAAGGAATTGGACGAAGGAGTTAAACACTCGCTACAGACAGTATTTCAACAGCGTCATTATTCAATGGAAGAAATTGTAAAAAAGAGTTGTGAAATCTTATCTCAGATGACATCACTTACATCTGTTGTATTAGGACCAGAAAGTCGTTATCAGACGTTACAGCACATACAGCTGTTTCCATTAACAGATACGAGTGCGGTGGCTGTGTTTATTACAGATCATGGTCATACGGAAAATAAAACTTTCCATTTTGATACAGCAGTTAGTGTGGATGATCTAAAAACCTGCTGTAATCTATTAAATGATAAATTAACAGGTACACCGATTAACGAAGTGGTCGATAAGATGAAGCAGATTGAACCATTGCTTGCGAGTCATATTGCTCGACATGAGGTACTATTTGAAGCCTTTGTCAATGCATTTATGAGATTTGCTAGTGATCATGTATATTGCAGTGGACAACGTAATATGCTTTATCAGCCAGAATTTGCAGATATTGAAAAGCTAAAGGAACTTATGAAAATGCTGGAAGACAGTAGCTTGTTTCGACAGCTGGCCAATCATGAAGGTGATGTCGCAATTGAAATCGGCGGAGATAATGGCTTGCTTCAATTAGATGATGTTGCAGTCGTATCAAGCAAATTCAAAATCAATGATGTTGAAGAAGGGGAACTGATGATTGTGGGACCTACCCGAATGCAATACAGCAAGGTCGTTGCCCTTATGGAATATATGAGCAAAGTAATCGAAGATATGTATCGAAAAGAAAGGTGATAAGGAGGTCATCATGCAGGACGAAAAAGAAATCATTAAAGAAGAAACGAACGAAACTTCAATGGAAGAAGCAGTAGAAGAAACAAAACCGGAAAACAGTGAAGATACTGTTTGCGAAGAGCCAAAAGAAGAAAAAGAGAAAAAAGCTTTATTTGGCAAAAAGAAAAAGATTGAAGAATTGGAAGAAGAAATTGTTAAACTAAAAGAAGAAGTTGCTGCGAATAAGAATGCATATTTTAAAGCTTATGCAGATACAGAAAACTTGAAAAAACGTCTTCAAGCAGAAAGTGAAAATGTGCGTAAATATCGTATTCAAAGCTTTGCAATGGAAATCTTACCAGTACTTGACAATCTAGAACGTGCCTTAGATGTTAAGGTAGATGATCAAAACGTTAAAAACTATGCGAAAGGTTTTGAAATGATTTATCAGCAATTAGTTTCTATCCTTGAAAAAGAAGGAGTAAAAGAAATTGATGCATTAGATAAGCCTTTTGATCCAAATTATCACCAGGCCTTGATGCAGGAGCCAAAAGAAGGTGTTGAAAGCGGAATGGTCATCGAAGTATTACAAAAAGGATATATGTTAAAAGATCGTGTGTTGCGTGCAACATTAGTAAAAGTTAGTGAATAAATAAGGAGGAAATGATTATGAGTAAAATTATTGGTATTGACTTAGGTACAACTAACAGCTGTGTCGCTGTAATGGATGGAGGAGACGTAAAAGTTATCACAAACCCAGAAGGAAATCGTACAACACCTTCAGTTGTAGCTTATAAAAATGGAGAACGTATTGTAGGAGATGCTGCAAAACGTCAGGTTGTTACAAATAAAAATACAGTTATTTCCATTAAACGTTTAATGGGTACAAATGAAAAAGTAGAATTAGAAGGAAAACAGTATACTCCACAGGAAGTAAGTGCTATGATCCTTCAGTACTTAAAATCTTATGCAGAAGATTATCTAGGTGAAAAAGTAGATAAAGCTGTTATTACAGTACCTGCTTACTTTAACGATTCACAGCGTCAGGCTACAAAAGATGCAGGAAAAATTGCTGGTTTGGAAGTAGAACGTATTATTAACGAACCAACGGCAGCTGCACTTGCTTATGGTATTGATAAAACTGAAAAAGAACAGAAAGTATTAGTTTATGACTTAGGTGGAGGTACATTTGATGTTTCTATCCTAGAACTTGCAGACGGTACATTTGAAGTATTATCTACAAATGGTGATACTCACTTAGGTGGGGATGACTTTGACAACGTAATTGTTAATTGGATGATTGACACATTCAAGAAAGAAAACGGCGTTGACTTAAGCAAAGATACAATGGCTATGCAACGTTTAAAAGAAGCTGCTGAAAAAGCTAAGAAAGATTTAAGTGGTGTAGTTCAGACTCAGATTTCTCTACCATTTATTTCTGCTGGAGCTGATGGACCTCTTCACTTTGAAGCTACATTAACTCGTGCTAAATTTGATGAAATGACTAAACATTTAGTTGATCGTACAATGGAACCAGTAAGAAATGCGTTACGTGATGCAGGATTAACTAAAAACGATATCCATCAGGTATTATTAGTAGGTGGTTCTACTCGTATTCCAGCTGTTCAGGAAGCAGTTAAAAATGTACTTGGTAAAGAACCTAACCGTTCTGTAAACCCTGATGAAGTTGTTGCTATGGGTGCTGCAATTCAGGGTGGTGTTATCGCTGGTGATGTTAAAGACGTATTATTGTTAGACGTTACACCATTAAGCCTTGGTATTGAAACTATGGGTGGTGTCATGACAGTATTAATTCCACGTAACACAACAATTCCTACAAGCAAATCTCAGATTTTCTCAACTGCTGCAGACAACCAGCCAGCTGTAGATATTCGTGTATTACAGGGTGAACGTCCAATGGCAAATGACAATAAAGAATTAGGTATGTTCAAACTAGATGGTATTGCACCTGCACGTCGTGGTGTACCTCAGATTGAAGTAACATTCGATATTGACGTTAACGGTATCGTTCATGTTTCCGCAAAAGATAAAGGAACTGGTAAAGAACAGTCTATCACAATCCAGAACTCTAGCGGATTAAGTGATGAAGAAATCGATCGTATGGTTCGTGAAGCAGAAGAACACAAAGCTGAAGATGAAAAACGTAAAGAAGAAATCGATTTACGTAACCGTGCAGAAGGATTCATCGCTCAGATTGATTCTATGTTAGCTGATAACGGTGATAAGATTGATGCAAAACAGAAAGAAGAAACACAGAAACTTCGTGATGATTTACAGAAATCTCTTGATGAAAATGATATGACAGCTGTAAAAGAAAAATTAGAAGCATTAGAAAAAGCAGCACAGGCAGCAAGTGCTCAGATGTATCAGCAACAGCAAGCTGATCCAAATACTGGTGCAAATCAGGCAAACGACGATAACGTTGTAGATGCTGAATTTGAAGAGAAAAAATAAATTAAAAACGACTACAAATCCTAGTGCTTGCGCTAGGTTTTGTATGTTGTATGAAAACGATAAACAAAACTCATGTGGCACTTGCAATGCCGGAGTCTTTGTAAAAAATACCTAAAATCTATCGTTTTTACGAAAAAATATGATAAAATAGAACCCGGCGAAAAAGTAGATAGAAATTTTTATGCAGTTTTCAATCTAGAAAGTTAGGAAGGTGATCACATGAGTAAAAGAGATTACTATGAAGTACTGGGACTTAGTAAAGGTGCCAGCGATGATGAAATAAAAAGAGCCTATCGAAAGATGGCTAAAAAATATCACCCCGATGTTAATAAAGAACCTGGGGCTGAAGAAAAATTTAAAGAAGTAAATGAAGCTTATGAGGTATTAAGCAATCCACAAAAGAAAGCTACTTATGATCAATTTGGTCATGCGGGTATGGATGGTGCTAACTTTGGAGGCGGAAGCGGAGGCTTTGGCGGTTTCGAAGACTTTGGCGATATTTTTGGTTCTTTCTTTGGCGGAGGATTTGGAGGCGGAAGCCGTCGATCTAATAACGGTCCTCGTAAAGGAAACGATCGTTTCATGCAGATGCGCATTGATTTCATGGATGCTATCTTTGGAAAAACTGAAACAATCACTATTGAGGTTGATGAACAATGCGATGAATGTTTAGGAAGCGGAGCTAGAAGTAAATCGGACATCAAGACCTGTCCACACTGTGGAGGTACTGGTACGGTAACTACACAGCAGAGAACTCCTTTTGGTGTTTTCCAGAGTCAGTCTGTTTGTCCAGAATGTAATGGTACAGGAAAAACAATTGCAAATAAATGTCCAAAATGTCATGGTAAAGGATATGAACATAAACGTGTGAAATTGGATATCAAAATCCCTGCAGGTATCCAATCTGGTCAGCAGGTACGTGTTCCTAATAAAGGGGAACGTGGTATCAATGGAGGGCCAAACGGAGATTTATATATTGAAATCCTAGTAAGCCGTCATAAACAATTTGTTCGTGATGGAAATGATATTCGTATCACTGTACCTATCAGTGCAGTAGATGCAACATTGGGCTGCAAAGTAGATGTACCTACGGTTTATGGTGATGTTGAACTTAGCATTCCAGCGGGTACCCAATATGGTCAGCAATTCCGCCTAAAAGGAAAAGGTGTTAAAAACACTCGTGGAGATCAGGGAGATCAATACGTAGAAATTAAAGTGGAAATTCCTACAAAACTATCTCGCGAAGAAAAAGAATTATATGAAAAACTTCGAAATAAAAAATCTCATGAGTCTCCATTTGAAAAATTCAAAAAGGCATTTAAATAGGCATTCATTTTGAAATGCCTTTTTTTCTTGACACTTCTGAAAGAAAGTGTAAAATTTAAGTAAATAAATGAAAAGGAGTGAATGTATGTTAATAAAAAATGGAATGTTACATACTATGTCTAGCGATGGTGATCGTATTGCGGATATACGTATTCAAGATGGAAAGATTGTTTTGATTGGTGAAAATCTACAGGAAAATCAAGGAGAACTCGTCATTGATGCTTCAGGGAAACAAGTTTTTCCAGGTATGATTGAAGCTCATTGCCATTTAGGTATGGAAGAAAGTGCGATACGTGGAGAGGGAAATGATGTAAATGAAATGAGTGACCCTATAACTCCTCATGTGCGTGCTATCGATGGCTGTAATCCATTAGATGAAACAGTGAAAAATGCTCGAGAAGCAGGAATTACTACTGTTGCGGCTGGGCCAGGAAGTGCAAATGTTATTGGTGGAACATTTATGGCATATAAAACATATGGAAATTGTATTGATGAGATGGTTATTCAGAATCCTGTTGCGATGAAGTGTGCATTTGGAGAAAATCCAAAACGTGTATATCAGGATAGTCGTATTAAAACACGTATGAATATTGCAGCATTATTAAGAGAAACCCTATATAAAACAAAAGAATATCTAGCTAAAAAAGAAGCCGCAAAAGATGATATTACAAAAATGCCGGCTTATGATATGAAACTAGAGGCAATGATACCGGTTATAAAAAAAGAATTACCTTTAAAATGTCATGCTCATCGTGCTGATGATATTCTGACTGTAATTCGTATAGCGAAAGAATTTGATGTTCGCGTAACGTTAGATCATTGTACCGATGGAGAAATAATCAAAAAACAGATCAAAGAAAGCGGATATCCAGCTATAATCGGTCCTGCTTTAACACATAAATCTAAATTTGAACTAGCTAGTAAGTCATTCACAACACCTGGTGTATTATGTAAAGAGGGGATTTTAATTGCGATAACAACCGATTCTCCTGTTGTGCCTCAGGAATATCTGCCGCTATGTGCAGCTCTAGCAATGAAAGATGGCTTACCAGAGGAAGAAGCATTAAAGGCAATTACAATTAATCCGGCTAAAATATTAGGTTTAGATAAACGTATAGGAAGTATTGAAGTAGGAAAAGATGGCGATCTAATTATCTGTGATAGTTCCTTGTTGGATACACAAAATATCATTCGTTATACGCTAATCAATGGAGAAATTGTTTATCATAAAGCATAAAATATTTATTGTTATCTAAAGTATAAAAAGACAATGTAAATCAGTATCAGCTGAAAACATTGTCTATTTTTTTTGTTAGGGTTTATTGACTACTACTTTCTGACAGCATTTGATAAAATCCAGTAGACCGGAATGCAAGTGCTTATTTACATGATAAATTATATAATACTTGCGCTCTAAAGAAATATCTTTTAACATCAGACGTGTTACGAATTTATTGTTTAATTCATCTTTTACCATCTGATAAGGAAGGATAGATATGCCAAATCCATGCTGGACACCTTTTACCAAAGCCCTTGTACTGGCACTTTCCCAAATTGGATGAATTTGTAAATTATGAACTTTCATAATAGAGTCCACAATATCACGTGTACCACTTCCTTTTTCTCGCAATAGAAATTCTTCTTCAGCAATATCTTCTAATGTAATATAGGGTTTTTCTGCCAGTTTATGATCATTGGCACAGATAATAGCGAGTTCATCCTGGAAAAAGGGTATTGTCTTTAATTGGGTGTGTGTTGGAATACCTTCCATTAGTGCGATATCAATTTTATTTTCAATTACCGCTGTTTCAAGAATCTGTGAATTTTCAATTAAAACCTGTGTTTTTCTTTTAGGATATAGTTGTTTATAGTGAAGAAGACATTCGCACAATAAAGAATTAGCAATGGTTATACTAGAACCAATCAAGAGCTGTCCCATATCGTCCCAATGCTGAATACCTTCTTCCATTTCATCAAACAGAGAAATGATATGGCTTGCATAAGTTAAAAAGCGTTCCCCTTCAGTGGTTAAAAATAGTTTTCGAGATATACGATCAAATAACTGCAGGTTGTAATAGTTTTCTAGTTCTTTGATTGCTAGGGATACGGATGGTTGGGCAATATGCAGTTTTTCAGCTGCTTTTGTGATACTTTTCCATTTGCAGACAGCCACAAAGATACGTAAATGACGAAGTGTCATAGGAAATCTCCTTTCATAAGAAAATATTATAAAATATATATAATAATACTATTTTCTTTATAAATTCACAAGGGGTATAATGGAGGAGGTGATTAGATGGAAAAGAATATGAAAACGTACTGGAAACTTTTTTCTTCGGTATTTATGTTAAGCGCATGTACTTTTGGCGGAGGGTATGTCATCGTACCGCTGATGCGTAAGAAATTTGTAGAAGATCTAAAGTGGATCGATGAAGGGGAAATGATGGATTTAGTAGCAATTGCTCAATCATCTCCAGGAGCTATTGCGGTTAATGCTTCCATTAGTATTGGATATCGCTGTGCTGGAGTATTGGGGGCTCTTGTTGCAGTTATTGGGACAGTCTTGCCACCTTTGATTTTATTGACAATCATATCATACTGTTATGAGGTTTTCATTAAAATCAAATGGATACAGATTATGTTATTTGGTATGCAGGCTGGAGTAGTTGCGACCATATGTGATGTTGTCTGGACAATGGGAAAAGAAGTATGGAGTCAGTCACAAAAGGTTTATGTAGTTATCATGTTAGCGGCCTTCGTGTTTAATGTTATGTTAGATGTCAATCTATTAATTATTATCATTGTGTGTGGGGCATTAGGTTATTTTATTGAACGTGCAATCAAGAAGGAAGGTGGCTTGTCATGATTTTTATTGAATTACTATTAAGCTTTTTACAGATTGGCTTATTGAGTATTGGAGGAGGATATGCAGCCCTTCCTATCATTCAGGAACAGGTCGTAAACTTACATGGCTGGTTAGATATGAGAGAGTTTGCGGATATCCTGACAATATCACAAATGACTCCCGGGCCGATTGCAATCAATGCCGCAAGCTTTGTGGGAACTAAAATTGCTGGACTGCCAGGAGCTATTGTGGCCACTGCTGGTGTTGTTATTCCTAGTTTTATCATTGTATTGACATTATCTTTTTTATACTATAAATATCGTCAATTAGATGCGATTCAAGCAATTTTAAAAGGACTTCGCCCTGCAGTTGTTGCGCTGATTGCTTCTGCTGGTGTATCTCTAGCAGTTGATGCGTTATGGCAAGGCAATGACATTTCTTTTTCTACATTAAATTTAGAAAGCTTATGTTTATTTTTATTAGGTTTCTTTCTATTGAGAAAATATAAGAAAAATCCAATTACTGTAATGCTTTTATGCGGATGTATTGCAGTAGGTTTAGCATTTATGACAGGATCCTTATCTTTTTAAATTATTTTTAGATTGTTACATGTAACATGTCACAATATCCTTTATGATATAGCCATCAGAAAGGAAGTGTGCATATGTCATATGGATTACAAATTCATAAACAGGCAATTTTAATTGAGTATTATTTGAATCAGGCAGTGAATAAACTGAAAGGACAGCATCATAGTGAATTAGCAGATATTACTATGGTATATGATCAGCCTATACGCTTAATGGCTGAAATTCTAAGTGATATTCAAAAAGATGTCAAAAGTGAAACAGAGTTACGTTCTATACAGGATATTAAAAAGAAATATTGTGTATATCAGAGCTACATATTAACGCAATTAGATGAAGCGGTTTGTGATGAATTAGTAAATGATTTAAAAGAGTTAAGTGAATAAAATACTAAAAAGACAATAATCTCAATTCATTTCTATTTTGAGAATATTGCCTTTTTTACTTATTTTCTATTTTTGGATATAAATAGCTTTTGCGTGTTGAAGTTTTTTTCCTAATAATAAAAGTTTTTTAGCATTTCTTTGAAGACGGGTATGTTCTGGAAAGCTGATATAGGTTTCTGAAATATCATCATTTTCAGGAAATACTCTTTCTATCATTCTGTCATTTGTGTCTATAATTTCATATGGTGTCCATAAAGATTGAAATTGATATAAGTTATCATTTGGATTACATAATTCTTTGATTCGAGGAGATACCATCCAGGATTCAATGTGATAAAACTTATGATTGGGATAATAAGACTTAGCAGCTTCAAAAGATTTTTTAACTGCTTCCGGAGTTAAATCAGCATTGGTACATACATGAACATTTAATAACGTTGTATTTGCGTCGATACATAAATTAGGTACTTTAATTGGATAGGGATATGATTTTTCTTCAAATTCTAAAGATGCTAGGCGTTTTACTGTTCCATCTATCAGATGGTCAATGAAGCGCCATTCATATGGCATTATACCCCAAATATTCCAGTATTTTTTACATGATAATGTATCTTCTTTTAAACGCTGTAAGCCGTCGATTAAGATAGTTCTTTCACTCTCGCATAACTTCTGTGCTTTTTGATAAGCTATCTCAATGTATAGCTTTAAAAAGATAGGGAAGGATGTTTCAAAACCTAGTGATTCAATTGTGTTAAAGAATAATACTCGGTTTGTGTCAAATAAAGGCATCCACTCATCTCGAATAGTTATTTTTTCTAAAGAAGAAATACAACCCTGTGGAAGGTTTAGTGTGTTAATAAATTCTAATTTTGTCATATGATCCTTTCACCCGTACCAAATAGAAAAAGCTGTATCCAAACAGCTCATCTTATATCACAGGTACGGGTTTTATCAGTAAGTGATTTTTAGGTGATTAAGCGACTGTTTGAAAGATTTTAATAAATTTTTCATCGTAACCACCTCTGCTTTCTTTTCTTAATTATATACGATAAATCAGCATTTGAAAATAAATAGATTGTATAAATCATTTTTTTAGCTCATCTTCAATAAAGGCAGATAATTGTTCTTTGGTATTTCGGGTAGGATTTTCTAATATATAGAGATATAGTTTATTTAACATTTCTCCAATGGCAGATCCTTCTAAATGGAACATCTGTCGCAAATCATTGCCGTTAAAGACAAGATCCTGCATAGAAATAAATTCTTTATTCTCATACATTCTTAGCAATTCTTCTTTACACGCAAGAATATCATCAATATTTCTTGAAGCTGCCTGTCTAAACGCAAGTATGATGGATATACAGGAAAGTATTTCTTCCATATCATTATGAAAGAAAGAGGCAAAAAGGCGTAAAACAGCCGTATCCTTTGAGATTGAGAAAGATAAGTATCGTATTCTCATCAATGTCTTTCTGATAGTTTTCTTATCATACTTTAATTCTTTTAAATACACTTCTGCCTTTGATTCAGGAAAAGTATGAAGCAGAATAGCTAATTTGCTTTCTAGTGGATAGGAGTTAGTATGATTTACTATCTGATTAATTTTATTTATATCTGTTGGTTGAATGTCTGATAAGTAATTTGTCCAAATATGCTGCATCACATTCATTTGGATTAAAAATAGTAAAGTATCAGGATAATCCTGAAGTAGGATACGGTTAAATTCACTCTGTATTCTTTCTTTTGAAATATAAGAAAGAAGGTGAGCATTATTTTTTATAGCTTTATATAGAGAAGAATCTAGACTAAAGTGCAGAGTACAGTGAAAACGAATAGCACGTAAGATACGAAGTGCATCTTCCTGTAAACGCTCATCTGCATTACCTACACAGCGAATATATCTGTTTTTGATATCTTCTCGTCCATGAAAAGGATCTTGAAAGCCATGGATAGGATGCCAGGCAATTGCATTCATAGTAAAATCTCTTCGTTTTAAATCCTCAGTCAGACTCTTTGTGAAAGAGACACTTTCAGGGGCTCGATGAGCTATATAGGATTGTTCTGTACGATATGTTGTGATCTCAACAGAAAAATTATTTTTCATGATCGTGACTGTACCATGTTTTAATCCAGTAGGTATGACTTTATAGGAATGCTGCTGAAATAGGTGCATTGTTACTTCTGGTTCGGCACTTGTGGTAATATCAATATCATGAATTTCTTTTTCAAGAATCATGTCACGAACACAGCCTCCCACTAGCCATGCACTTTCATGGATGGTAGAAAATAATTCTAATATTTCTAAAACAATTGGGTCATGTATTTTTTTCATAGCTTTCTCCTTTAGGCTATTATATAATGGAACTACGCAGAATTGGAGGAAAAATGAAAAAAATAGTTGAAATTGTACATGATATTATATCTATGCATATCTCAAATGATAGTGTAGTGGCTGATTTTACGATGGGACAGGGGTATGATACTGAGTTTCTAGCAAATCATGCTAAGTATGTTTATGCCTTTGATATTCAAGCATCTGCATATGAACTAACAAAAGTACGTTTAGAGAAAGCAGAACTTTTGAATAAAGTAAATTTGATACTGGATTCACATGAGAATTGCGATCATTATATAAAAGAAAAAATAGATGCGGGTGTCTTTAATTTTGGTTTTCTACCACATGGAGATGAACGGATTACAACAAATGTTGAATCTTCTTTGAAAGCGGTACAGAAAGCATTGAGCTTATTGAAAAGACATGGTATCCTAGTGTTAGTAATGTATCCAGGACATGTTGTGGGTAAAATAGAAAGTGATGCATTATATAACTGGAGTCAGACACTAAGCAGTAAATTTTTTAGTGTATGTTGTATTCAAATGCATAACAAGGTTAAAAGTCCATACATTATTATAATTCAAAAGGAAAAGGTGATGAATGATGATTAGAGCAGTTGTATTTGATATGGATGGGGTGTTGGTAAACAGTGAACCAAAGTATTTGGAACAATTACTTGGATTTTTTCATTGTTATGGGGCAGATGCTGATGATGCTTTTTTTCATGCATTAGTAGGTAGCTCTTATGAATATACGTATCATAAATGTATAGAAAAAATGCAGGTAGACTGGTCAATTGAAGAGTTTACAGAAAAACTAGATAAGTATGTAGAAGAACATCCATTTCGTTACGATGAGGTATTAAATCCGGGGGTAAAGGAAATTCTTTGCTGGCTGAAAAAAGAAGGTTATAAAACTGCAATTGCTTCAAGTTCTTGGTTATATCAGATAGAAGAAATGGTCAATGTTTGTGGCTTGCAGGATTATTTTGATGTGTTATTAAGTGGTGAGATGTTTGAAGAAAGTAAACCCAATCCAGAAATCTATTTAACAGCCGCAAAGAAGTTAGGTGTTGATCCATCAGAATGTGTTGCGGTGGAAGATAGTACGTATGGTATTGCGGCAGGAAATGCAGCAGGCATGCGTGTTATCGCTTATGCGGATGAGCAATTTGGTATTGACCAAAGTAAAGCTTATGCAAAAATCCATTCTATGGACGAGGTGAAAAAATACGTAAAATAAAAGAGGAGGATGCATATGCGAGCTGCTGTATGTATTTATGACTGGTTTTGTAATTTTGAAATTAGCGCTATACTAGAAACTATGCATTTTGCGAATATAAAAGTTGATTTTATGTCAAAAACAACTGAACCGGTACGTTGTGAAGAAGGTATGCTGGCTATTCCTGAGAAAACATGGAAAGGCGCGAAAGTAGAGGATTACGATATTTTGATTTTAACAGGTATCGGTGCAGAAGATGATAGTGCTGATTGGATTATAACAGATGAAGATTTATTAAACTTAATTAGAGATTTTGATGCTCAAAAGAAATGGATTGCGGCTATTTCTGTTGCGCCGATGATTTTGATGAGTGCAGGCATTATGAAAGATAGACCATTTGTCTCATCAGTTACTAAAGAAAATTTTATGGAAAATGGCGGTTGTACAACCATTAGTTTTACAGCTGAACAATTGAAGAATATGATTGATGTAAATGAAATTGATCAGCATGAAGGATTAGATGTTGTGATTTCTGATCATATTATTACCGCAAATGCTTGGCATTATCGAGAATGGGCTTGTGAAATTTCTAAAGTTTTAGGAATTGATTTTCCTTATGGAACATTTGGTTTAGCAAAAAGATAAGTGAGGATAGAGATGAAACTTTTATTTAAACAACGATTTTTTTCATGGTTCGACAGTTATGATATATATAATGAGGCAGGAGAAACAATTTATACAGTAAAGGGACAATTATCATGGGGACATTGTCTAAAAATATATGATGCCCATGGATATGAAGTAGGGACTGTGAAAGAAAGAGTATTGACGTTTCTTCCTAAATTCGAATTATATTTTGGAGATACTTATATGGGGTGTATCAGTAAAGAACTAAGTTTCTTTAAACCTAAATATAATATTGAATACAATGGATGGCATGTAGAAGGAAACATATGGGAATGGGATTATAGAATTTTAGATTCTTCTGGATATGAAATTGCGACAATATCAAAACAATTATTTAATTGGACGGACACATACGTAATTGATGTTAAAAATCCTAAAGACTACCTTTGCGCTTTAATGTTAGTTCTTGCCATTGATGCGGAAAAATGTTCAAACAATAATGCATAAAAGAGAAATTCATATTAGCTTATACAATGTAAGTTAATATGTTTTTTTGTATCTAATTACTATGATTGATTCATTATTAAACAAAAAAGTTAAATTTTATTAAAAAAACCGTAATTATATTGTAAGGGATGTTAAAGGTATTCGATGCTATACTTTATATAGAGGATTAAAGAGATGGCATGGAGGCAATTATAGTGAAAAAAATTATGAAAATATGTTTGTTGATGTTTTTGATGCTGTTTTTCACTGGCTGTGATGATTCATATAAATATAATGATAGAATAGCAGAAATTATAAATACAGATTTTTCAGAAATTCTATTATTTGAAAGTGCACAAGGGTTTGGAAACGATGAATTTAACATTTATTTAATATCATTAGATGAACCGCAATCCTTGGAATCTTTTCAGCCAATTGATGATAATTTCTTTGAATTACTAGATCATAGTTTTCTATCAATGCTAGATACGGAAGTAGAGGCTAACGACTACCCAGATTTTGATAAAGAAGCTTTTCTAGAAGATTTTTCTGAATTAGAAAATGATAAAAATACAGAATATCTTTATCTTGAAGAAAGAGAAGATGGAATGAAAGATGAACTACTTGTTTATAATGAAGAAATGAATATAGGATATTATTTTGTAATTGTTTTCTAAAACTAATGAAAAAGAGGATATGATAATGGAAATCAACTGTAGTATTATTGAAGATTTATTACCAAAGTATATTGATGGATCATGTAGTGATGAAAGTAAAAAGCTAATTGAAATACTTGTCAGCATTGCCAATATCTATATGTTAATATGAAACGTAATGAAACAGATGCTGTAGAGAAAAAATTTGATGTTTTGAAAAAAATAAAAAGAAACCGTCATTTTTTAGTATGTTTCTTCTTTGTCTTCGTTTTGATTTTACTGCTTCTGTTCTTTCAAATACAAGGAATATTAGCAAGAGCTCTTATGTATCATCATTTACATAAAATTGAAAATGCAAATGATTATACGGTATCAACTATAACTTATCATGAAGATAGTGATTTAAGTTCAGAGTTTTATGGGATGAGTTTGACTGGAGAAGGAGAAGACGATAATTTTAAGATAGTATGGGAACCATTTCATAAGGTCGAAGATAATTATGAAGATATATCAAACGGCGAGAATATGACGTTTCGTTTAACTACTTCATTTCAAAAAGAATTGGAAATTCTAACTAAAAAAATGTTGCCAAATGGACATAGAGTGGCAATTGGAGGATTACTAACTACACAAACCAAAGAATATTTAATTAACCATTATGAAAATAATATAGATTATGATAAGTCCTTATTTAAAGAAGTTCCTTTAACATTTGGGTTGCATGTAGATGATACTACATCTATAGATACCGCAATTGAAGAAGCAAAACTAATACAGGAATATTTTGATAAATTAGGTTTCAATTAGAAATATATAATATAACTTTTGAATCACGTAATGGAAATTGGGAGTCTTTTGAGAATTTAAAGAGAGAAGATTTAACTACAGCTTTATCAGCTCGAATAACAAAGATGAAAAATGGTGAAACGGATGAATCTATTTTGTATTCAACTAATTAATATATCTTTTATATTCAATTGCTAGGATTAGCTGTTGTGTTTTATTAGCTTAATGTTTAGTAATTTTTATATCTATAATTTATTGCTATATAATGCATTCGAGTAATAAAGTTATTGTGGGTGAAATTATGTTATTACGCACTATTTTCAATAGAAGATAGGAATTTAATTCCTTTTGAAATTGATCCCTTTGAAATTATTTGTGTTATAGAATAATTGAAGAAGATATTGTGTTTTGGAATCATGAAAATAAACAGATAAATGCAGTTACTAGAATTAATGAAATATAATTAAAGATAGGAACCATTTAATAGATTGTAATTCCTATCTTTTTTATAACATAGTTTAAAATTGACAAAAAAGCGTAAATGTATGTATGAAAAAATCACTCTTCATAGAGTGATGGCTGTTATATTGTATTTAGTATACTGGATTATTGAAGTCTTCGCATTCTTCTTGCCAAAAAAACATATTGTCTTTTATAGTACTAGTGAGTTCTTCATACTGTTCCTTGGTAATATATTTTTTGCTCAACATAAAGGCATAAAATTTCTTAAAGCTTGCGGCGGTGCTTTTTATGGTGTTTGGTGTTGACCACATGCATTTTCTGATGAAGAAATAACCGAAGAAATCATTTAAAGCATAGCTAGTGCAACCAAAGTTGTAATCATTTGCATCTTCTCGTAAGGAAAAGGTATTTAAATAGAACTCGACATTATTACAATGTCTGCAGATTGTTTTTTTTTTGATAATCCCTGTAAAGTCAGGTATTCTTTGAATTGTTGAATGTAGTGGTTGTTGTTTTCTGTGGTAATTTTACATTTAAGTTCATAATTTTCATAATTTGTCATAGGATACCTCGCATTTTTCATATTTATTATAACAAAAAAACCAAAAGAAAATAAAATAAAATTTTTTAGCACTCAGACCTTGACAGTGCTAAATGTTGTGTTATAATATCATTAGCAATCAAAGAGTGAGAGTGCTAAAAAGGAGCGTGATCGTATGAACTTTGATAAAATTAGTGAAAAACTACAAGAAGTCATTATGCATGCAGTAGAAATCTGTAAGAACTATCGTCATGCTAATGTTGACACCATTCACATGTTGAAGGCAATTTATGAGAATGATGTGCTGGATGGTTTGTTTAAACGTTTGAATTTAGATAAAACAAGAGCTTTATCAATAATTGATGAGGAAATGAAACGTGTTGCGACTACATCAAATGCGAATCCTCAGTTTTCTAATGAAGTAGCTAATGCTTTTTCAAAAGCTGAACAATGGAGCGCAAGTGTACAGGAAACCTATTTAAGTGTAGCAAGTGTATGGATTGCGTTGATGTTTAATCGTTCTTATATCTCTAAAAAATTGGTAAAGGAATTCAATTTGAAGGAAGATGTCTGTAAAGATGAGGAATTGAAGCGTCGAGGGGGTAAAACGATGGATTCACCTAATGCGGAAACAAATTTAGAAGCGTTAAGTAAATATGGTCGTGATTTAGTAGAGGATGTAAAAAATGGGAAAATCGATCCTATTATCGGACGTGATGATGAGATTCGTCGAGTAATTCAGATTCTTTCTCGTAAAACGAAAAACAATCCAGTGCTGATTGGTGAGCCTGGTGTTGGTAAGACAGCCGTTGTGGAAGGAATTGCATGGCGTATTATGAAGGGCGATGTTCCACAATCTTTAAAAGATAAGAAATTAATTGAATTAGATATGGGTTCTTTGATTGCTGGGGCTAAATATCGCGGTGAGTTTGAAGAACGTCTGAAATCAATTCTTGAAGAAGTAAAACAGGCGGAAGGTAATATTATTCTTTTCATTGATGAAATTCATAACTTAGTTGGTGCTGGTAAAACAGAAGGAAGCATGGATGCTGGAAACATGTTGAAACCAATGTTAGCACGTGGTGAACTTCGTTGTATCGGAGCTACAACATTTAATGAATATCGTCAGTATATTGAAAGGGATGCTGCTTTGGAACGTCGTTTTCAACGTGTAACGGTACAAGAGCCGACGGTAGAAGATACAATTTCTATTTTACGTGGATTGAAAGATCGTTTTGAATCTTATCATGGTGTAAAAATTTTAGATGAGGCAATTATAGCTGCCGCAACAATGTCAAACCGTTATATTACGGATCGATTCCTTCCTGATAAAGCGATTGACTTAATTGATGAAGCATGTGCAACTTTACGTGTAGAAATGGAATCCATGCCACAGGAATTAGATGAACTGCAAAGAAAAATCATGCAATTGCAGATTGAGGAAACAGCTTTAAAGAAAGAAGAAGATAAAAAGTCTAAAGAACGTCTTGCGGATATACGAGATGAATTAGCTGAATTGCAGTCACAAAAAGCTACTATGTATACTAAATGGGAAGATGAAAAGGCAGAATTGCAGGAAAGTAAAGATGCGAAAGTTAAATTGGAAAAAGCTCGTCTTGATTTGGAACAGGCTCAAAATGAAGCCCGTTATGAAGATGCGGCAAAACTGCAATATGGTACGATTCCTCATTTAGAAAAACTGATTCGTGAACAAGCACAGAAACAAAAAGAAGATGCGATGATTCAGGAAACAGTAAATGAAGAAATGATTGCGAAAATTGTTTCAAAATGGACTGGTGTTGAAGTCACACGATTAGTAGAAAGTGAACGTCAGAAACTTCTTCATTTAAAAGAAGCATTATCAAAACGTGTTATTGGGCAAGACAATGCGCTAGAATTAGTAACGGATGCAATTTTACGTAGCAAGGCACAGATTCAAGATGAAAACCGTCCAATCGGAAGCTTCTTATTCTTAGGTCCTACTGGTGTTGGTAAAACAGAAGTTGCTAAGGCATTGGCAGAACAGTTATTTGATAGTGAATCTCATATCGTACGTATTGATATGAGTGAATATATGGAGAAACATAGTGTGTCTCGTTTAATCGGTGCTCCTCCGGGATATGTAGGTTATGACGAAGGCGGACAGTTAAGCGAGGCCGTTCGTAGAAATCCATATTCTATAGTCTTATTTGATGAAGTTGAAAAAGCACATCCAGATGTATTCAATGTGTTGCTACAGATTTTAGATGATGGTCGTATTACAGATTCTAAGGGTGTTACGGTCGACTTTAAGAATACGTTGCTGATTATGACAAGTAACTTAGGAAGTCAGTATGCATTTGATAAAGAACATCGTGATGAGAATTATATGAATGAGGTTAAGAAATATTTCAAACCGGAATTCATTAATCGTATTGATGAAATTGTAGTTTTCAATGCCTTAAATGAAGATATGCTTGGTAAGATTGCCCATAAATTCATGAATGAGTTAGCAGAACGTCTTGCACATAAAGATATTACCTTAGAGGTTAATGATAAGGTATATCAGGCAATTGCGACACAGGGAGTTGATCCAGTTTATGGAGCACGTCCTATGAAACGATATATCCAACGTAATATTGAAACTTTGATTGCGCGTAAGATGATTGAGGGCAATGCTGGAAAAGATGACCACATTTATCTGAATGTTGAAAACGGTGAATATGTGGTAAACATAAAGCATAGCGAAGATTAAACTTGGGAAGCGTGTCAATATGGCATGCTTCTCTTTCTTTTTATGAAAAAATATGCTATTGTAACTCAGGTGATATATAATGATGATAATGATTGCACCAGCAAAGAAAATACGGCCAGTTATTGATTATATGGATGCTAGGCAAATGCCTATATTTATTAATAAAACAGAACAGTTGTTGGCTGAATTAAAGAAAAAATCAAAGGAAGAATGTAAGAAGATGCTTTCTTGTAGTAATAGTATTGCAGAGTGGACATATGATTCTTATCAGCAAATGGATTTATATCATAATGTCGTTCCTGCTTTATTGGCCTTTGATGGTATTCAATATAAATATATGGCACCTGATGTATTTACAGATGAATGTTTTGCATATGTTCAAAAGCATTTACGTATCCTTTCTGCTTTTTATGGCATATTAACTCCTTTTGATGGAATTGTACCCTATCGATTAGAACTAGATAGTCCTTTTCATACATCGGTTTGTCATAGTTTATATGATTTTTGGAAAGATACCATTTATCAGAATATCACATTAGAAGATAAACAGATCTTGGATTTATCCAGTAAACAGTATGGAAAAGCTGTAAAGCGATTTCTACAGAAGGATGTGCATTGTGTAACCTGTTATTTTCTAGAAGAGGAGCAGGGAAAATGTAGAGAAAAAGGAGTCTATGTGAAAATGGCAAGAGGGGAAATGGTACGCTGGCTGGCAGAGAATAATATTCAAACCTTTGAAGAAGTGAAGCAATTTTCTCGTTTAGGTTATCAATTTGATGAAAAATTATCTGATGATGTTTCTTATTGCTTTGTGCGTCATCACACAGTAAAATAAAGTATGTGTTATTATGTTATCCTTGAATCTTTACTTGAAATTCGAAAACAATAAGCGTAAACTAGACACATAAGGCTTTTTAATAAAGGCAGGGAAGTATATGTTTGGATACATTGTAGTCAATAAACCAGAGTTAAAGATAAAAGATTATGATCTATATCAATCTTTCTATTGCGGCTTATGTAGAACATTACATGAACGATTTGGAAGAAGAGGGCAGGTTACGCTGAATTATGATTTAACTTTTCTAGCAATATTATTAAGCGGTTTATATGAACCAAAAGAAGAAATAGTTACAGAACGATGTATTGTGCATCCTTTTCAAAAACATCAAAAGCAGATAAATGAGTACATTCAGTATGCAGCGGATATGACTATTGTATTAACATACTTAAAATGCGAAGATGATTGGAAAGATGAACGTCGCATGCAGGCACGTTCCATGATGTATACATTAAAAAAACCAATGCATGAATTGGAAAAACAATATTCTGAAAAAATCCAGCGTATAAAAGAAGCGTTACAGAAAACAGAGATCTTAGAAAAGAATCAATGTCAGGATTTAGATCAGCTGGCGAATCTAACTGGAATTATGATGGCAGAAATACTAACATATCGCAAGGATGAGTGGTATGATGTGTTATATGAAATGGGAGATTATTTAGGTAGATTCATCTATATCATGGATGCTTATGATGATATAGAAAAAGATATAAAAGAAAATCAGTTTAATCCCTTTTCAAGCAGAAAAGATGATGAACATTTTGATGAACGTGTCAAAGTAATATTAGAGATGATGATAGCACGCAGTGCTGATGCATTCGAAACCTTGCCAATACTTAAATATGCTGATATATTAAGAAATATTATTTATTCTGGTGTTTGGGCCAAATATGAAATGATTAGAAAGAAAAGAACGGGTGAAGAAGATGGACGATCCATTTAAGATATTAGGAATATCAAGAGATGCAAGTGAAGATGAGATTAAACAAGCTTATCGTAAATTAGCTAAGAAATATCATCCAGATGTTAATAAGGATCCTGGAGCTGAAGAAAAGTTTAAACAGATTCAGAATGCTTATCAGCAGGCTCTTGATTATAAAAAACATGGAAATGCTTCATGGCAGAATTCTCAGGGCTACCAGGGATATCAAGGATATCAGGGTTACTCACAAAGTTCCTTCAGCAATGATTATCAGGCAGCGGTGAATTATATCAATGCCGGTCATTTTAGAGAAGCTCTTCATGTATTAGAAAATATTTCACAAAGAGATGCTTCCTGGTATTATTTATATGCAATCTGTAATTATAGTTTAGGAAATCAGATTGCGGCTATGGAGGCAGCTGAAAAAGCATGTGAGATGGATCCTAGCAATCCACAGTATCGTCAGCTTTACGCAACAATGCAGAATGGCAGAATGCGTTATCAGAGAATGCAAAGTCCATATGGGGGAAATATGCAGAATCTATGCTGTCAGATCATGATTTGTAATATGTGTTTAGGTGGAGGCTGTTTTCCATATTTTATTTGTTGTTAACAGGAGAAAATCCTGTTTTTTTATATTCTGACAAAACGAATAGCATTGACAAAGTAAGGATTTAGAGTATTATATTTATGGAACTTATATAAGGTTAACATTTAGAAAGCTGGGAGATTATGACAACATTAAATCATATACAGCCAGGGAATGGCGGAGTTATAAAAAGTGTAGGCGGAAAGGGAGCCCTACGCAGACGTTTATTAGATATGGGGCTAACGCCACGTACAAAAGTTTTTGTGAATAAAGTTGCACCTATGGGTGATCCGATGGAGTTAAGTTTACGCGGGTATGTCTTAACTTTACGTTTAGAAGATGCTGCAAATATCGAAGTTGAATTGGAGAATGAGTAATGGAAGAAGTATTAATCGCATTAGCAGGAAATCAGAACTGCGGGAAAACAACCTTATTTAATCGCTTGACTGGCAGTAATCAGCATGTTGGGAATTTTCCTGGTGTTACCGTTGAAAAGAAAATGGGGAAGATCAAATCATTTAAAGAAGCATCTTTAGTTGATTTACCTGGTATTTATTCATTATCACCATATACAAGTGAAGAAGTAGTCACAAGAGATTTTATTTTAAAAGATCATCCTGATCTTATTATCAATATCGTTGATGCGACGAATATAGAACGTAATTTATACTTGTCTTTACAATTAATGGAATTACAGATTCCGATGGTAATTGCGTTAAATATGATGGATGAAGTAATTGCAAGCGGGAATAGTATTGATGTTGAGAAATTAAGTAAAGCTCTTCGTATCCCAGTTGTGCCAATTTCCGCAAGTAAAAATGAGGGAATTGAAGATCTGATTCATGTAGTGAAAAAACAGGTTAAAAATCAGGAACAGGCAGTGAATCTGGATTTCTGCCAAGGAGAAGTACATCGTGCAATACATTCCATAGCGCATATTATTGAAGATCATGCGAAAGAAGCAGGTGTACCAACCCGTTTTGCTTCTACTAAACTTGTAGAAGGAGATGAGCCAATGCGAAAAGAGCTACAGCTGCACAATGATGATATTGATATTATTGAAAAAATCGTAAAAAGCATGGAAGATGCCTTACAGACGGATCGTGAAGCGGCATTAGCAGATATGCGTTATTCTTTTATAGAAGAAGTGGTAGCAGATTGTGTAGTTAAAAAGAATGTATCAACAGCACAGGCTCGCAGTGAGAAAATCGATCGTATCTTGACTCATAAATATTTTGGTATTCCTATCTTTATTTTAATTATGCTATGTATCTTCTATTTGACATTTGGACCAATAGGTGGAAATATGCAGGCATTATTAGAAGAAGGAATTGCTTATGCGACAGATGGTTTATCGAACTTACTGACATCTTTAGGGGTTAGTGAATGGCTCCATGCCTTGTTGATTGATGGAGTTTGTAATGGAGTAGGCAGTGTCTTATCTTTCCTACCAGTCATTGTGACATTGTTTTTCTTCTTGTCATTACTGGAAGATAGCGGATATATGGCACGTGTAGCTTTTGTTATGGATAAACTGTTAAGAAAAATAGGGTTATCCGGTAGAAGTTTTGTACCTATGTTAATAGGTTTTGGATGTAGTGTGCCTGCAATCATGTCAGCTCGTACGTTAAGCAGTGAACGTGATCGTAAGATGACAATTATTGTTACGCCATTTATGTCCTGTAGTGCTAAACTTCCAATATATGGAATGATTACAGCAGCATTCTTTCCTGAACATACAGCTCTTGTATTAATCAGTGTTTATATCATTGGTATACTTGTAGCAATTATTTCTGCACTGTTATTGAAAAATACAATATTTAAGGGTGATAGTATTCCATTCGTTATGGAATTGCCGGCATATCGTATACCAAGTGCGAAAAGTGTAGTTTTACATATGTGGGAAAAGGCAAAAGACTTCATGCGTAAAGCCTTTACTATTATCTTTGTGGCTAGTATTGTTATCTGGTTCTTACAGAGCTATGATCTTTCCTTTACTGCAGTAAGTGATTCACAGGATTCCATATTAGCTAGCATTGGAACCTTCATTTCACATATCTTTGCGCCATTAGGTTTCCATGATTGGCGAGCAAGTACAGCTTTAGTAACAGGAATTACCGCAAAAGAAAGTGTTGTTTCAACGCTAAGTGTGCTGACACAGACTTCTAGTGATGCAGGATTAAGTGCAGCTTTACAGTCTATCTTTACACCTGTTTCTGCCTTTGCTTATTTATGTTTTACTGTATTATATATGCCATGTGTGGCAGCTTTTGCGGCTACAAGAAGAGAATTGGGCTCCATGAAACAGGCATTACTTGCGGCAGCTTATCAGACTGTAACTGCTTATATAGTTGCGTTTTCTGTATTTCAGATTGGATCACTATTCTTTTAACATATTTTAGTATATTGCATAGATTGATGTATATAAGGAAGTGAGTTTATGAACTTTGCGGATATTCTAGTGATTGCGATCGTATTGCTTATATTAGCTATAATCGTGTATCTTACTAGACCTAAAAATAAAGATTCACAGTGTGGCAGTTGTCAAAGTGATTGTTCCAGCTGTTCTGCTTTCTCTAACTTTTATGAAGATTATAAAAAAGATCATCATAATGATTCGACATCTGAATAATAAAATAGGCATGGAAAATTTCTATGCCTTTTGTTATGATATACAAAAGGAGTTGTAGTTATGCGTATAGTTGAATTATGGAATACAGACTTAAAACAATCGTATGCTTTATTTAATACCTTTCCTAAAGAGGAAAATGGTTTTGTGAATAATGCCTATGGATATACATTTGAAAAATTTATAGATTACGTTTGTGCTAAAGCAGAAAACTCTAAAAGCAGAAACCTACAGAAAGGCTTTGTGCCGGATACAGTATATATCTTAATAAATGATGATGAAAAGTATGTAGGAATATTTAATTTTCGCCATTACCTGAATGAATTTTTAAGAGATGGTCCAGGACATATCGGTTATGGTATTTCACCTGAATATAGAGGTAAAGGTTATGCATCTAAAGGATTGAGTCTGGTTTTAGATGTCGCAAGAAAAAAAATTCCGGAAGATGAAATTTATCTTGAATGCTTTAAGACCAATAAAGCTTCTTTACAGGTTCAGCTTCATAATGGGGCATATATTCATCATGAAACAGATGATCATTATTTAACAAGGATAAAAAAGTAAGAGAGAGGTGTAGTTATGATCATAGCTTATAGAGGTAAAAAGCCAGTTATTGCGGAAGATAGTTATCTTTCTAAAAACGCAACGATTATTGGTGATGTAACTTTAGAAAAAGGCAGTAGTGTTTTCTTTCATACGGTAGTACGTGGAGATAAAGATGCAATCTTTATCGGTGAAAATAGTAACATACAAGATAATTGTACATTACATACAGACCCTGGACATGAACTAAAAATAGGAAAATGTGTAACCGTAGGCCATAATGCTATATTACATGGCTGTATCATTGAAGATGAAGTATTGATTGGTATGGGTGCAATTATTTTAAATGAAGCAGTAATAGGAAAGCATAGTATTATCGGAGCTGGCGCAGTAGTAACACAGGGACAGATTATTCCAGAAAATAGTCTTGTGGTAGGATGTCCTGCCAAAATCATTAAACAGGTAAATGCAGCTCAAGTAGAAGAAATAAAAGAAAATGCACTGCATTATGCAGAACTTGGAAGAGAATATAAAGAAATGGAAGTCTAGAATGATGTATAAAGGTTTCACTTTTTCCCATACTAAGGATGAAAAAGGAGTGGAACTATGTTTGAACATAAGAAAAAATTATTACGAGCAGTAAAAGTAGAAAAACCAAATCCGCAATATGCAGTTTTAATGCAGGAACAGCTTGGAGGCTGCAATGGAGAAGTAAAAGCCGCAATGCAGTATTTATCACAGAGCTTTCGCGCAAAGGATCCAGTATTTAAAGATTTACTATTGGATATCGGCAGTGAAGAATTGAGTCATATGGAAATGGTGGCAGAAACAATCAATTTATTAAATGGTCATGAAGTAGATCATACACAAGTATCAGCAGGTGAAATTGAAACTATGACGACATTTGGATTAAATCCTGCCTTGATCAATTCCAGCGGACATCCTTGGACTGCTGATTATGTTACCGTAACAGGAGATTTAGTTGCGGATTTACTAGCAGATATTGCCAGTGAACAGCGTGCAAAAGTGGTTTATGAATATTTATATCGTCAGATTGATGATAAATATGTAAAAGAAACAATCATGTTTTTATTGGAACGTGAAGAAGCACATAATGCATTATTATGTGAAGCGTTGAATAAACTGACTGATGAAGGAAGTAATAAAAACTTTGGATTAAGCGAAGATAGCCGTTTATATTTTGACTTATCGAAACCCGGACGCTATTTTGATGATCCAGATCCAAAACCAGTGAAAATGGCAAATGCTAAAGATTCAAAGAAATCAAAATCTAAGAAATAAGTATGTAACGAAATAACTTCTAATAAAAGTCATTTCGTTTTTTTATTTTGTGTTACTCTATTACTTTATGTTAATATAAATTTAGATATGATAGTACTAGGGAGAGAGTTTATAGTTCAACACAAGGAAAAACCTGGGATGAGAGAGTATATGAAATGTCTGCCTGGGATACTTACTTCTTTCAGTCTGGTATGGAAGATAAACAGCCATATTTCTTTCACATGAATAAGATTGATGAGCATATGGGTTTTTATACAAGTAATGATGAGGGATGTATTTATCGAAGTCATGGAGGAAAAACAATAGAAAAGATCAAGGTTGATGAAAATATATCCTATTTTCTAGGGCCATTATACCAAGAAGATGCTTTGTATATGAGCGGTATAGATAAGAATCATGCAGAACATATATATCGTAGTGAAGATGATGGGAAGACATGGAAAAAACTATAATAAGACAAGGATTAGATAGAATTTCGAAATTTATAGATTGTTTTAGTGTCTTTTTTCAGTAAAAAAAGATATACTATGATATATAATCGTCATAATTGATGATGGAAGGAGAAAATAACATGAAAGAAACAATCAAATTAATTGGTAATACACCTTTATATCATGTAGAGAATACAAATGTTTACGTGAAACTTGAAAAATATAATATTGGGGGCAGTGTAAAAGACCGTGCTGTATTAGGAATGCTTGAAAAAGCGATGGAAAGAAAAGAAATTACATCAGATACTGTATTGGTAGAAGCAACAAGCGGAAATACAGGAGTTGCTTTGGCAATGCTTGGGGCGGTGTATCATATACCGGTAATCATTATTATGCCTGAAACAATGAGTATGGAACGTCGTCAGCTGATTAAAGCTTATGGGGCAACTCTGGTTTTAACACCAGGAAGTAAAGGCATGAAGGGTGCTATGGAAGAAATGGAACGTTTATTGAATGAACATTCCAATTATCGCTGTTTATCACAGTTTGATAATCCAGACAATCCTAATATGCATTATGAAACTACAGGAAAAGAAATTCTGGAACAGTTACCTGATGTTGATATTTTTGTGGCAGGTATTGGTACAGGAGGAACATTCACAGGTGTATCTAAACGCTTGAAAGAACATAATCCTGATATTTTATGCATCGCTGGTGAACCAGAAAAGAGTGCTATCTTAAGTGGACGTGAGGCTGGACCTCATAAGATTCAAGGAATTGGAGCTAATTTTGTTCCTGCAAACTTCAATAGAGAACTTGCGGATGATATATTGCTGATTTCTGATCAGGAAGCTATTTTTGAAACAGTTCGTTTTGCGAAAGAAACAGGTATTTTAGTTGGAATTAGTTCAGGTGCAAACATTGCGCTTGCAAAACGTTTATCTTTGCGTTATCCAGGAAAGAAAATCGTGACAATTGCGCCAGATGGTGGAGAAAAATACCTTTCAGTGTTGGATTTTGATTAATATGTTTAGAGTTTTAAAAGATATCAACTATAATTTAACTCGTTCCTTACAAAATGATCCATCTGCGCATTCGAAATTAGAGATATTCTTGCTGTATCCACACATTAAAGCATTAGCTTTTCATCGTGTATCGCATTTTCTATACAAACATAAACTCTTTTTCCTTGCACGATTAAATTCAAACATTGCGCGTCATTGGACTGGAATTGAAATTCATCCGGGTGCAACGATTGGAAGAGGTTTGATTATTGATCATGGAATGGGAGTTGTTATCGGAGAAACTGCGGTAATTGGTGATGACTGTTTACTGTATCATGGAGTAACTTTGGGAGGTACAGGAAAACAGCACGCAAAACGTCATCCTACCTTAGGAAATCGTGTAATGATTGGTGCTGGGGCTAAATGTTTAGGTAATATTACAATTGAAGATGATGCCAAAGTAGGTGCCAATGCAGTTGTGATTACGGATGTGCCTAAAGGAGCGACTTATATAGGATTAGCCGCAAAAGATAAACGTAAAAAACATTGTATATACTTTTAACGAAAAGATAATGAAAAAGATATGATTGTATAACTATTATACGTTTCATATCTTTTTTTGTTGAAAATGATTGATGAGATTTTTATCCTTTCACACAATGTTTATTATATTCAAGATAGTGATTTTCTAATACTATGAAATTACAGCATCGTTCTTTAATGCTGTTTGGTAAGGTATCGTTTTGATAAGCATTATATAGAAATTGAGCTTTTTTAATAACTGTTTCTTTGTTCTTCTTAAGATTCAGCCACTTAACTGATTTCTAATAAGCATAATATATTGTTGGTTGAGAGATTATTTACATTATTTAAAGAAGTTGAAACAAATTTATAAACTTCTGGATTGTCAGGAACTGGAAACATATTATTAAAATTGATGGCACCATATTTGCCTCCATCTATTTTATGAAAGTCTATTGTATTATGCATTTTAGTATGTTTTTCTTTAGGTGAGGAAAGTGGGATAACATATTTAATATCATTGTTAGATATTAATATTCCAATAAATGGTTTATGAAAACTACTATTCTTATGTTCTTGAGGTATTTTTGAATAGACTTTTGCCCTTAAAAAGGAAGTATATTCTTTAGATATTTCAACTAATTTAATTCGATTATTGTTTAATGACCACATGTAAAAAAGCCAGCCATTTCGGCTGGCACATTATTCATTCCCACTTAATGGTAGGGTACACCGCTTTTTAGATATCTCTATCTTCATGCTTATCATATATTAAAGGTACATGAAAGTCAACGAAATTTAGAAACATTTTTCATTGACAGATTATATTATATCATATTACGATATATCTGTAATTGATATATCGATAATAGATATATAGAGATGGGAGAATTGCCTAAAAACACACTTCAGAAAACAGAACAATTAACAAACGCAATGCAAAAGAAAGAGAGGAAAAAAACGATATGATTGAGGTGAAAAATCTTACAAAGAAGTATGGAAAATTTAAAGCAGTAGATGATATTTCATTAACGGTAAATGATGGAGAAATAACAGTTTTATTAGGTCCTAATGGGGCGGGGAAATCAACTACGATAAAGAGTATTACTAATTTACTACAATACGAAGGCGATATTACAATTCATGGATATCCGAATACATCAATAGATGCTAAGAAAAGTTTTGGTTATATACCAGAGGCACCTGTATTATATGATTTAATGAGTATTGATGAACATATTGAATTTATTGGGAAAGCTTATCGCTGTAAGGATTATAAGGCTTTAGCAGAAGAATACCTGCATTTGTTTCATTTGGAAGATAAACGAAAAAAAGCAGTTCGTGAATTATCAAAAGGAATGAAGCAGAAAGTAAGTATGTTATTAGCACTTATTATTTCACCAAAAGAATTAATGGTTGATGAACCGATGGTTGGACTAGATCCTGCAAGTATTGAAGAGACCTTACAGCTATTTGTACGCTTAAAACAGGAAGGTGTCGCAATTTTGATTTCTACTCATATTATTGATGTGATTGATGAGATATGGGATCAAGCGTATATCATGGATCGTGGACGTATCGTTGCAAGTGTAAGAAAAGATGAATTAAAAGAGAAAAGCTTGAAAGATATATTCTTTGAAACAGTAGAAGGTGATGAATATGAGCGTGTTGCTTAAACTGTTATTAACTCGTTTTATTGCATCGATTCGTCATCAGTTTTCTCGCTTAAGCAGTGCTTTGTTTACTATATTTATTATTCTATTTTATGGCGGTCTTATAATACTTTGTCTGTGGAGTGGAGACATCACACTATCAATGATGAATCTTACAGATGTTAATATGTCGATCATGATTGGGATAGGTATGACTGCTATGATGGTAGCCATTATGTTATTACAGAAAAAGAAAGCAATGTTTATGGAACCAGATGCTTTTTATCTATTTAGCGGACCTTTTACTCGTAGACAGATGATGTTATACTTAATTATTCAAAATTTATCTGGGGCAGCTGTTTGTGGTGCATTATCTATATTGATGATTGTTTTTCTAGGCGGCTCTATTCAGTTTACCTTTATGTTTATGCTGTTAGCATTTCTGTGTTTCTTTTTGGTCTACGTTTTCTTTTTGACGATTTATTATTATCTATATCTATTGACAATACAAGATAAGAAATATCGCCATATCCCAATGATCGTTTCAGCTATTTATGTTATTTTTGTACTTATTATCTATGGTATTGCTTATATGGAGAGTGGAGGCTCTTTACAGTTAAGCGGCATGTATTTTCTGAACTCTGAATTGTTTTATTGGGTGCCATTTTTTGGATGGGTTAAATGGATTCTAGTTTCTTATGTTGCAGGTAATTGGCTTTATGTAGGAATAGGATTTACCTTATTACTATTAAGCTGTGTGATTGTCACAATCTGCTTATGTCAGTATAAAGGAGATTTTGTAGAAAAAGCAATGGAAGATGCTATTGAATTTACTAAACTTTATAAAGAAGTACGCGCAGGGAAAAAGAGTCAGATGGGTGAGAAAAAGATTCATGATGTGAAACATACATTCTATTCAGGCGCAATGGCTATTTATTCTAAAAATGTTTTATTAATGCGTAAATCAAATGATTATATACGCTGGACAGACATATTTACATTAGGATTATATTTAATTATTACATTGCTTTTAGATTTAGGTTTTGGTTTCTTTATCTATATGATGATGTTTTGGCTGTTTTCGGTTGTCCAAAATGCAGATTTTATGAAAGATATGAATAATTATCAGATTTATCTGATACCAGATCATCCATTAAAGAAAATGATTAGTGTTATTCTTCCTACATTTTTGAAAATGATCGTGCCTATGGTACTGGCATTGGCATTATCTGCTGTATTATACCAAAGTGATATGATGACAGCTCTGCAATATGGAATAATGTTATTAGGATATGCACTTTTATTTATATCTGCTACTGTGTTATCTTTACGTATCTTGAAAAGCAGAAACAATGCGATGATGGAAAATATGCTGAGAATGATGATTGTAGTCGTTGCGGCTATTCCAAGCATTGCGTTAATCATCTATTTTATTAGCAAAGACACATTTACTTTTGCGACTTTACAACAAATGACACTGTTATCTTTAGTAATGAATATTGTTATATCTATCGTGATTATTCTTATATGTGCACCAATGATGAATGGAAGAGAAATTAAAAGTGAATAAAATGGAATAGTGAAAAATAAGTGAAAAGAAAGGAAATTTCTTTTCCTTTTCTTTCATTTATGTTATAGTTAGTACTGGACGATAAGAGGTAATAATATGTGGAAATTTCAATGTAAAAAACATTTATTAATTGTATTAGGAAGTTTTGTTGTAGGGGCAATCTTATTTGGTGTAATGAGTTATCAAAGAGATCTGCTTGTTTCTATGATGAGAGAAATGCTTCCAACAGAAGCTGCTGCAGAAATGATGAAGCAGGAATATATATATTACTTAATAGGAGGAATTACATTGGCAGGTATGGCTAATGGAATCCTGTTAATGATGTATGTATTGCAGAAATATCAGGTACCATTCCTGGTTGTATTCTTTATTTTCTTTTTGGGTGGATTTACTATTATTGAAATGATTGGTTTTGTGTTGCTGATACCGGCTATTTTTGTCTGTCTATATGGAATGCTGACAATTCCGAATCGTGGTAAACGTAAGAATTTAGAGGGGAATAAAACATATACAGTTCAGGAGATTGAACGAGTATATCGTTTACATCATGAATATTTGCCTGAATATGAAGAATTAGGTAAAAAAGCATGGAAATTTAATTTTAAGATGAATCTGCTTTATGCAGTGGGGTTAGTGGCAATTATCTTAGTTATTTTATATGTGAATAACTTTATGGTCGTGTTTGTGGCAATTATGCTTTATTCTATGTTGTTCTTTCAGCTTGCAAAGCTTAGAACACAATCTTTGGAACCAATTATTGCATTGTTATATAGTGAATGTAATCCACAGGCTTGTGCATCCGCTATTTTTGCATATGCAAAAATAGCAAGAAGAAAGAAGAACTTTCCAATGCCTCAGCATTTGGCTCAATGTATGATTTATTTAAATGATCCACATTTAGCAATAGATGTATTAGCTACAAGCTCTCAGGGAAGAGGAAGCTATATCTTTGCATATCATTCTTTAATGGCTTATGCATATTATCAGCTGGGTGATCGCAGTATGGTAAAATATCACTATGATGAATGTGAAAAAGCTGGAGGTAATGCGAAGAATGGGCCTATTCAGATTATTAAAAAACAATGTCTTGAAGGGATACAGAATAAACTTGATCTGATGGATCAGAATTTTTCCAGCTGTCAGAAGTATTATGAACAGGCATTGCCAACAACTGGTTTTGAATTTCAAAAAGTTGATTTTAAATATTATTTAGGTTTGATTGCTTTTGTAGAACGTGATTTAGATGAAGCGGAAAGTCAGTTCAACTATGTAATTCAGCATGGCGGTTCAATCTATTATGTAGATAAAGCCAAAACATTCGTAGATACAATTACAAAAGCTCAGGCTGCAGAAAAAGAAATGTAAATAGAAATAAGTGAAGCGGACATTGATGTCTGCTTTTTTACTTTTATAGATAGGAATTATTGAACTTAGAAAAGCATACTTTATTTTAAAGTGCTTTAGTATTGACATAGAAATATTTTAGACTATAATAGTTAAGTAACTTAAATATTAAGTTACTTAACTATTGCGAGGTGATACAATGAATGAGATGGATATCGTGCGGAAAATTACACAATTGTTTTATGCATTTCGAAAAGATAATTTCTTAAATAACGAACGTAAAAGTAAATTTAAGTTAAAGCATCGAGATATTATGATTTTAGATGCTATTATGCGAATCAATCATGGAGATTTAATTAAAATGAGTGATTTGAGTGATTACTTTGCGGTTACTCCAGCGGCTATTTCTCAAATTATTAAACAATTTGAAAAAGAAGGCTGGATAGAACGAATTCATTTAGAAAGCGATCGAAGAAGTGTATATATCAGAGTAAGTGATGAAGCACAGCAGATGCTTAAAAATTGCGAGGATTTTATGACTAAGCATCTTGTCGATTTTATTGAATATCTTGGTGAAGAAGATGCTAATGCACTTGTAAGAATTATTGAAAAGGCATTTACTTACGCCAATAATCGCAAACAGCAAAACAAGGAGGAACTCTAGAATGTTGAAGTTACGAAAATATCTAAAGCCATTCATTGGTTCTATATTTGTTATCGTAGTCTTTTTATTTTCACAGGCGATGTGTGAATTAGCAATGCCGGATTACATGTCTAGTATTGTGGATGTCGGTATCGTATCTGGTGGTATTGAAGATGGTGTACCAGATGTTATTCGACAGAGTGAAGTCAATAAACTTTTTTTGTTTATGGACGAAAAGCAGATAGAGACTTTTAATCAGGGTTATACATTGATTGAAAGCAGTGATGCAAATGAAGAACAGTTAGAAAATTATCCTATTCTTAAAGAAGAAAACGTTTATGAACGTAAAAGTATGGATGATGAACAAAGAGATGAAATAAAAGTTGCGTTGCGTCAGGCAGAAATGACAGTTATGAGTTTGGAAAACGCAGAAGAGATGAGAAATTCTGATATTGATGAAGAAGATTTAACAGCTCAGCAAAAAGAAATGTTGGAAATGTTAAATAAAATACCTGAAGGTGTAGATATTTTTACTGTCTTACAACAGCTTCCTCAAGATCAGTTACTTGATTTAAAAGCAGAAATGACAAAATCATTAGAAACATTGGGCGGAGAAACTGCTGATACTGCGAATGCAACATATATTCGTGAAGAATATCAGAAGATTGGTTTAGATGCAGATGCCATTCAATATGATTATTTAATTTCACATGGACTTATGATGTTGGCAGTTGCATTAGGTTCGGCTGGTTCAGCTGTAGTTGTAGGTTTCTTTGCAAGTCGATTAGCAGCTAAATTATCAAGAAATCTTCGTAAAGATGTATTTACAAAAGTAGAAAATTTCTCAAATGCAGAATTTAATAAATTCTCTACCAATACATTGATTACAAGAACTACAAACGATATACAACAGATTCAGATGATGTTGGTAATGTTTATGCGAGTTGTCATTTATGCACCTATTATTGGAGTTGGAGCATTGATCAAAGTTGTAAATGCGAATGTATCTATGACATGGATCATTGCATTAATTATCGTATTAATTTTAAGTGTTATGATGGTTGCCTTTGCATTTGTAATGCCTAAATTTAAGAAGTTGCAAAAATTATTGGATAAATTAAATTCAGTAGTTCGTGAAATTTTAGATGGTATGCCGGTTATTCGTGCTTTTAATAATCAGAAGGAAGAAGATAGAAAATTTGAAAAAGCAAATCGTGATATCTTAAAAACAAATTTATTTACAACTCGTGCAATGGCATCTTTAATTCCTATTGTTATGCTTATCATGAACTGTGCTTCTGTATTGATTGTTTGGGTTGGAGCACATCAGATTGATAGCGGTTCATTAATGGTAGGTGATATGATTGCCTTTACTCAGTACTCTATGCAGATCATTATGGCCTTCATGATGATAACAATGATTTCTATTATGCTACCTCGAGCAAGTGCTGCTGCAGGTCGAGTAGTAGAAGTGTTAAATACTGAGCCAAGTATTAAAGATCCTGAAAATCCTAAAACTTTTGATCCAGCTTATAAAGGCTATGTAGAGTTTAAAAACGTAAGTTTCCGTTATCCAGGAGCACAGGAAGATGTACTACATGACATTAGTTTTGTGGCAAAACCTGGTGAAACAACAGCATTTATCGGTAGTACAGGAAGCGGAAAATCAACCATTATTAACTTAGTGCCTCGTTTCTTTGATGTGAGCGAAGGAACTATTTTAATTGATGGAATGAATATTAAAGACGTTTCTCAACATGACTTGCGTGAGAAAATCGGGTATGTACCTCAAAAGGGTTCTTTATTCACAGGAACAATCAAATCTAATTTGTTGTATGCGAAAGAAGATACAACACAGGAAGAAATTGAAACAGCTGCTAGTGTAGCACAGGCAATGGACTTCATTAATGAAAAACCTGAAGGATTTGAAACTCCAATTGCACAGGGAGGAACGAATGTATCAGGAGGACAGCGTCAGCGTCTATCAATCGCTAGAGCACTGGTAAAAAATCCGGAAATCTATATTTTTGATGATACTTTCTCAGCATTGGATTTTAAAACGGATGCTAAATTAAGAAAAGCATTAAATGAACTATGTCAGAAAAATAAGAGTACTGTACTATTAGTAGCACAGAGAATTTCTAGTATTATGCATGCGGATCGCATTGTTGTTTTAGATAAAGGAAGAGTTGCTGGTATGGGTACTCATGAAGAACTTTTGAAGACATGTGATGTTTATAAAGAAATTGCATATAGTCAATTGTCAAAGGAGGAACTGGATCATGAGTAAGGAAAATCGTTCTTCACAAGGCATGAAGCGTGGACCAATGGGCGGACATCGTGGCCCAGGACGTCCTGTAGAAAAAGCTAAGAACTTTAAAGGTACCATGATTTCATTGATTGGATACATGCGTCCTTATTATATAAATATGATTATTTCAATGTTGTTTGCAGTTTTATCTGTTGTATTTATGGTTGTTGGACCAAAAATACTGGGAAATGCAACAACAGAATTAGTAAATGGTTTATATGCTAAAATTGGTGGTACAGGGTCAATTAATTTTGAGAAAATTGGAGAAATACTAATTTTTCTAGTTTCTATTTATATAGTTTCTACTTTGTGTAATTTCATTCAGAACTGGATGATGGCTGGTGTAGCACAGAAAGTAAGCTACCGTTTAAGAAAAGCTATGTCTGAAAAAATAAATAAACTTCCATTCTCTTATTTTGATAAGCAATCTCATGGTGAAGTATTATCACGTTTTTCAAATGACGTAGATACAGTACAGCAGACACTAAGTCAATCCTTAGCTCAAATGATTTCATCTTTTGTACAGATTATTGGTTATCTGATCATGATGTTGACAATTAGCTGGGAAATGACATTATTAGCACTGATTGTTATACCATTATCTTTAATTCTAGTTACGACTGTTATTAAACATTCTCAAAAATTCTTTGCGAAACAGCAGCAGTCTTTAGGAAATGTTAACGGTCATATTGAAGAAATGTATAGTGGGCATATTGTAATGAAAGCTTATAATGGAGAAGAGAAAAGTATTGCGACATTTGAAGAGTACAACAATGATTTGTATGAGTCTGCATGGAAATCTCAATTCTTAAGTGGATTAATGCAACCAATATCTATGTTTGTAGGAAATCTTGGTTATGTGGGTGTATGTATTTTAGGTGGTTATCTTGCGATGAACGGAAGAATAACAATTGGAAATATTCAATCCTTTATAACTTATGTTAGAAGCTTCAATAATCCGATTTCTCAAGTTGCCCAGATGATGAATGTATTACAATCTACAGCAGCTGCAGCTGAGCGTGTATTTGAATTTTTAGCTGAAGAGGAAGATGTTGAAGAAACGAAAACACCAGTAGAAATTTATGACGAGAATGGCAATACTGACATTAAAGGTCAGGTAACTTTTGAAAATGTACATTTTGGGTATAATCCAGATAAAATCATTATTCATGATTTCTCTATGTATATCAAACCTGGTAAGAAAATAGCCATTGTTGGACCAACTGGTGCAGGAAAAACAACGATTGTTAAGTTGTTGATGAGATTCTATGAATTAAATAGTGGAAGCATTTATATTGATGGAATCAAAACAACCGATATGCGTAGAAGTGATTTACGTTCTTTATTTGGTATGGTATTACAGGATGCGTGGTTATTCAATGGTACTGTTATGGAAAACCTGCGTTATGGTAGAATGGATGCAACGGATGAAGAGGTTGTTGCGGCGGCAGATGCAGCCTATGTTGATCATTTCATTCGTACCTTAGATCATGGTTACGATACAATGATCAATGAAGAAAGCAGCAATATTTCTCAAGGGCAGAAACAGCTATTAACGATTGCCAGAGCATTCTTAGCTGATCCAAAAATTCTGATTCTTGATGAAGCAACATCTTCTGTAGATACACGTACCGAAGTATTGATCCAAAAAGGTATGGAAAAATTAATGGAAAATCGTACAAGCTTCGTTATTGCTCATCGTTTATCTACTATTCGTGATGCGGATTTAATCCTAGTTATGAAAGATGGAGATATTGTGGAAGCTGGAAATCATGAAGACTTAATGGCAGCCGATGGTTTCTATACAAAACTTTACAATTCACAATTTGAAGAAGTCTAGCAAATGCTAGGCTTTTTTGTTTTGCCAAGTAAACTATGCAAAATTCTATTGACAAGTACACTTGGCATTGTTATATTATAAGTGACAAGTATACTTGGTAAAAGAGATTCAAGCATGAAGAAGGAAGATATATTAATAAAGAGCAAATTTGAATGGAGATGAACTAGAGAAAAACATAAATTTAGATTATTTCATTATGAGATTATGTTTACTTTTAACATATATTGCTTTCTAAGTGCCTCTGGATGCTAATTATGTTATTACACTATTTTATATTAGGTATTTATGGTATATTCATTAAATGATTCAGTAAATGGGATGGGAGTGTTACATATGGATAAAGAAGAAATATTAAAAAGAAGCAGGAAAGAAAATGAAAATGGTGATGAATTTGAAAAAATAACGCAAGATCGTATTATGATAATAGGAGATAAAAGTATAGCGCTTGTTTTGCTTATTGCAGGTTCATTAGCATTGCTTGATATCATTAAAGGATCCATTTATATTGGAAAAATAGAAATACCATTTGTAAATTTCTGTTTATTCGCAGTATTTTTAGGCAATGGAATACAATCTTATTTGAAATTTAAATGTTTTAGAAAACGTAAAAATCTATTATGGGCATTATATTATTTGATACTCTTATGCTTGATAATATATTTGATTTTAAGGTAAATGTAATTTGTTAAGTTATTTGATAAAAAATATGTAGTGGTATTGATAGCTGATTTATTCATCATTTTGTGTATATAATACGATGGGAGTGTTACATATGGAAAAAGAAGAAATATTAAAACAAAGCAGAAATGAAAATAAAAAAGGTGACGAGCTGGAGAAAAATAAAGAAGAAAAGGTTGAGTTTAATAGATATTTTACTATAGGAACAGCATTCGTCATTATTTATCTTTTGACAATTACTGGTGCAATAAGAGGAACAATTTTTGTATTTCAGAAAGCAATTGATATAAAGGATTTATATGGATTATTAATTATATTAAGTTGTACTGTAGCTACGTGGAGTAAATTCTATTATTCCCGTAAGAAAAGATACTTGTTATACTTGCTTTTCTTTGGATTAGGGTTAGTGATTGGGATATATCGCATTTTTATAGAATAAAATGATATATGGAGAATCATATGAATAAAGATAAGATTTTATTAAAGAGTAGAAATGAGAATTCTTATGGCGATGAATTAGATAAATCTAATAAAGAAAAAAGTACGAACTTAGGATATATGGCTGTTGAAATATGTTTCTTTGTTTTGTGGATGCTTGCGGAAGCAGGTGTAATTCAAGGGAGCATAACGATTTTTCGATATGAAGTGTTATTTAAAGATTTATGTTCAAGTGTGATAGCTTTGGGATTTCTAGTTGAATTTAGTTATAAATATTATTATCTGCGTAAGAAAAGATACATACTATATATGCTTTTCTGGTTGATAGCACTTTTATTTGATATTTATATTATGTTAATATAGTAGAATATTGAGGAAATGATATGAGAGATGAATTGATATTAAAGAATCATTTAAAAGAGGTACGAACAGAGAAGGGGTTATCACAATCTGCTTTAGCAGATATGATTGGTGTGTCTAGAAATACCATTAGTTCTATTGAAACAGGGCAGTTTAATCCTACTGCCAAATTGGCTTTAATTTTATGTATTGCTTTAGACAAAAAATTTGAAGAGTTATTTTATTTTGATGAAGATTAAAAAAAGCATCTCTCATGCGAGTGGATGCTTTTATACTTTTTGTAGTTCGTTTTTAGCTTTTACAAGCTGATTATATGCTTGTTCTATTTCAGGAAGTTCACATTGTTTAGTGAAGCATTCATATGCATGATAGAAAGCTTGTTCATATTGTTTCCAGCTTGTTGGAGTATAGTGTTCGATGACTAGGTTTTGACTATCTACTAATATAGTACGAATGGCTTCACGATATTGAAAGTATTTATGTTCCTGTTCAATTTCGTTTAATAAGTCATGGAAGATCCAGTCTTTATTATGAATGGTGAGCATAGCTTTTCGTTTCATTTCTACATTATATTTTTTCAATGCTTCATTTAGCTGTAGGATTTCTTCATCTGTTGCTTCTTCAAAAAACATTAAATCAATAGAGTGATGTACTTCCTGAGTGTTTTCTATTTTATGATATCCATCTAAGTTTAATAAAGTGCCTACTTTCTGAGTGATATCTTTATCAGATAAAATATGATAGTCAGCGTTTATTTCATTTAAAGCTTGTTTAACCGCATCAGTTTTTTGACTTTGATCGCCAAAATAAATAAGTATTTTTTTCATTGTTTCCTCCTAATATTCATCAAATTGTTTTTTAGTAAATGAATCAATTCGCATATAGAATACCATATCTAGGAGAATACATACAATTAAGATGCCTATGCCTAAATATAGAATATAATCATATGGCACTTTATAGATAAGATATCCAATTCCAATACCGATTCCTACGCCTAGAAACATAGACACAGGTCCAGCAAAATTTTGTTTTACTGCACTAGCTTCCTGTTCCCATACAAGTTTTGGATGGAGTATATCGATGATTATACCAATAAAATTTCCTAAAATAATTGTGATAATGGAAGTTAAGAATATGATGAGATACCAATTTAATGGAATTATAGGTAATAAAAAATATAGACAAAGCATTGTTAGGAGCATACTCAAGATAGAAAGTAAAATTCCACTTAGTACTTTTGCATGTAGCTGTTCTTTTATAGACATAGGAATAAACTTCATAAAGGCAATGTTACTTCCTTCACGAGATATACTGGTGGAAGAAATTAGATTAATGTTACTGAAGAAGAAACCGCAGGCTAATCCAATGGGAATAGAGTATACTATATGCTGCTGGAAAAAACTTGAAACGTCTGGCAACATGCTAATCAATTCCTTCATATCTGATGTGTAATAAGTAAATAATAGCAGGAATGGCATAAGTACGACCATCATAAGACAGTTTAAGGCATATACAGGAGTTCTTACTAAGAGTTTAAGTTCTTTGATCGTATAGGATATTACTTTATTCTGTTTATGATTAAGTTTTTGCAGATCCTGCTCAGAAAGCTTTTTACGAGAACTTTTTGTCTCGCTAAATCCAATGGCTCCTTTAAAATATAAATATTTTCCCAGACATAGAAGAATGATAAAAGAACCAAACGTAATAGCTAGATATATTAGAATAGCTATTATGTTTTTATCTATTAAACTATCACATGCAAATGGAATTGCTGGAAATAGTTTAGAGAATAGAGAAATGAAGGAATTATTGCCCTCACTTAGCATTTCTATAATATTCTGCATATCTGGTTGAATAGTATTGATTGCAAAGCTGAATCCAAAAGCTAAAATGACAGAAAGGATTCCAGCAATTAAATTGAAACGATCTCTGTTTTTAAAGAAAGGTACAAACTGCATCAGTAGCATTATAAGAATACTAGATAATACCAGTGGATAGATAGGTAACGTAAGAAAGATAAGTGAGGCAAATATAATGAATGGAATAGAATATCCGAAAATATTGCCGTATGCTATAAATAAAGGGAAACAGATAAAACTAGCAAAGGCATATTCGTAAAATAAACATACGCTGAATTTAGAAGCTAGAATTGTCTCAGGTCGTAAAGGAAGAACAAGTAAAGTGTCTAAATCTTTACTGAAATAAAAGATAGCAGGTAATAGAAAAATAGAGAATATAAAGGTAATCAGACAGGAAATTTGGAAACCAATAGCAAGTACCATGCCTTCCTGCTGAATCATAGACAATTGTTCCATTAATAGATGAAATAACTGATAAGCTAGAAAAGCTAGTGGAAGCATACAAATCAGTAAGATTCCATAAAGAAGAATGGAGAAAGATTTTTTCTGTTTTCCATCTGCCAACATGCCGAAAGAATTTTTAAATAAGACAAATGTCAATGCTTTGAAGTTACGCATGAGAGATAACCTCCATGAATAAAGATTCTAGCGTATCACATTGAGGATAAAGTGCTTGTAATTGTTCTAGAGTTCCAAAGAATACAATATGTCCTTTATGAATAATTGCGACTTTATCGCATAAACGTTCGGCAACTTCTAACACATGAGTTGAAAAGAATACAGTCTTTCCTTTTTGAGCATGTTCTTTCATCATTTCTTTTAAGGAATAGGAGGATTGAGGGTCTAATCCTGTCATTGGCTCATCTAGAATCCATACATTAGGGTCGGACAGTAATGCTCCCATAATTACAATTTTTTGACGCATACCATGAGAATAGGAAATGATGCGATCATTTAAGGCGTCTTTCATTTCAAATATTTTAGAAAAGTATTCAATGCGTTCTTTTCTAAGATTAGAATCTACATCATAGATATCTCCCATGAAATGTAAGTATTCTATACCTTTTAATCTTAAAAAGATATCGGGATTATCTGGTACAAGTCCAAATTCTCTTTTAGCTTCTAAAGGTTCTTTTACAATGTTTTTACCATTAATAAGGATTTCTCCTTCATCGGGCTGTAAGCTGCCGGTAATCATTTTTATAGTAGTTGTTTTACCTGCACCATTTGGTCCAATAAAGCCAATAATTTCACCAGTAGGTATTTCTAAAGAAATATCATCGACAGCTTTGTGAGTGCCTCCATAGATTTTGGTTACATGTTTGATTTCGATCATTTTGAATCTCCTTTCGATGTTTTACGATATAAAAGATAAGAATATAAATAAGGAATTAATGCCATTAAAAGAACAATAAAGAAAAGTATCATGGCGTGTATTTTAGTAGGTAGAAAAGCTATTGGGAAGAAGATGAATCCGATAAAAAACCATAGCTTTCCTGAAAATCGATGTGTTTTCTGCCAGTTGTTTTCATCATGTAATGCCCAAGGAGTTTTAATTCCAATGAAATAATTCTGCTTAATCTGTGGCATTTTATTTCCTAATACAATGAATAATATACCTAATCCTATTGTGATAAGTGCTGGTACAGATAAAAGTGTAGGCTGATAAACCACAAGCAATGTCATGAGTTCCATTGCATATATAAATAAGCTGATTGTCAATGTTAGAGTAGAATATGCTGAACTAAAACGAACATAATTGCTTTTTCTTGGGTCGATTTTTCGAAAAAATGAAAATCCGAAGATGACTAGAATCTGCATAAGGATAGGGAAGAATATATAATATTTCTGTCCCAATTGATCAGCTGTACCATTTATATCCCAGTGAATCGGAATCTGATCAGGTAAAAAAGGATAGGCTATTATTGCGGTCAATAAACTGATAACCATAACAATCACAAGAGGTTTTTTGTTTTTCATTTATCTCCATCTCCTTTCAATGAACTTACCCAGCCAATGATTTCATCAATGACACTAGTATTGAGCTCATAATAAATATACTTTCCTTTCTTTTCATCTAGAATTAGACCAGCTTTTTTTAATATTGATAAATGGTGAGAGATTGTGGCATTTGTACTGGAAAAATGAGAAACGATATCCCCAGCAGTCATCTTGCCATCTTTCAGTAAATGAACTATTTCTCTTCTTGTGGGATCAGATAAAGCCTTGAAGGTTTCTTGGAATCCCATAACATCACCCCTTTCATTTAGATAATCATCTAAATGAAGTATAGGATAAAAAGATTTTCTTGTCAATAATCTTAATATAATATATATAAATAAGTATTTGTTTGCGGTGTTGGCACATTCTAAATATACATGGAAATTATTATATATACTTGTGAAATAGAAAGGAGCCATCATTATGAGAACAATTTATTATCATGGAGAGGTTGTGACCATGGAGAGAGAAAACGACTATCAGGAGGCATTTAGTGTAGTAGATGGAATTATTGAAGCTGTTGGAACTGATGAAGAAATACTAGGTAGAAGACAAGAAGGAGATAAACTTATTGATTTAAAAGGAAAATCAGTTTTTCCGGGCTTTATTGATGGACATTCTCATTTTGTTGGAGTAGCGAATGCTTTAACACAATGTAATTTGAGTGATGCTAATTCTTTTGAAGATATTATCTCAAAGATGAAAGATTTTATAAAAGTGAATAATATCGCAGCAGGAGAATGGGTATGCGGCAGTTCCTATGATCATAATTTTCTGATAGAAAACGCCCATCCTACAAAAGAAGTGTTAGACCGTATTTCTATTGTTCATCCTATTGTCATAGTTCATGCTTCTTCACATATGGGCAGTGTGAATTCTTTGGTGCTGAGAAAGATGCATATAGATGAGAATACACCAGATCCTCAGGGTGGAAAATATTATCGTATAGGAGATAGTATGGAGCCCAATGGTCATATGGAAGAAAAAGCTTTTATCTCTATGCAGAATGCAATTCCTTTGCCAAGTAGAGAAGCATTAATGAAGCTGATTATAAAAGCACAGGATATTTATGCAGGTTATGGTATTACAACAATTCAAGATGGAATGGTGGATTCTTCATTATTTCAGTTATTGCAGTATGCGGCCTCTAATCAGTTTTTACATTTAGATATAGTAGGATATATAGATTTAAATAATTGCCGAGATTTACTGATAGAAAATAAGCATCTTACGAATCAATATTGGAATCACTTTAAAATTGGCGGTTATAAAATTTTCTTAGACGGTTCTCCGCAAGGGAAAACAGCATGGCTGTCAGCTCCGTATGTGGGAGAAGAATATTGTGGTTATCCATCTTTAAGTGATGAAAAATTATATAAGCTAATAGAAGAATCGTTGATTGATGAAGTACAGCTTTTGGCACATTGTAATGGAGATGCAGCAGCTGAACAATATATATATCAATTTGAAAAGGCAATTAAACAATATGTAGAGAAGGATAATAGACGTCCCATAATGATACATGCACAGCTTGTTCGTAAAGATCAGTTAAAGCGTATGTCAGCTTTGCATATGATACCATCGTTTTTTATAGCACATACTTATTATTGGGGTGATATTCATATTACAAACTTAGGGTTTGAACGTGCAGCTAGGATTTCACCAGCTCATACAGCTGAAGATTTACATATTCCATATACCTTTCATCAGGATAGCCCTGTTATACAGCCTGATATGATGAGAACAATATGGTGTGCAGTTAATCGTAAAACACGAAATGGAGTATTCATTGGAAAAGAAGAAAGAATTACTGTCTGGCAGGCTATGAAAGCTATTACCATAAATGGTGCATATCAATATTTTGAGGAAAATGAAAAAGGAACTATATCCGCAGGGAAAATTGCGGATGTTGTTATTTTGGATAAAAATCCATTATGTACTGAACATGATGATATTAAAGACATTTTAGTTTTAGAAACAATCAAAGATGGGAAAACAGTTTATAAAAAACATAGCTAGGAATAAGAATGGACTTAATATGAGTCTATTTTTTAATGTAATAAAAAACTTTAACAAAACTTTAACAACTTCATGTTATAATGCGAACAGATAATTTAGTCGAGGAGGGTTATTATGATTCATATTCTGGTTGTTGAAGATGATAAACAACAAAATCAGATTATTTGTTCCTACTTAAGTAAACATAATTATGAAGTTACCGGCTGTTTCTCTGCTCAAGAAGCATATGATGAAATGGCTGATGTTCCTTTTGATTTAATACTATCTGATATTATGATGCCTGGTATTGATGGCTTTGAATTTGCAGAATCTATTCGTAATATAGACAAGAATGTCCCAATTCTTTTTGTGACTGCAAGAGATGATCTGAATGCAAAATCACGTGGTTTTGACTTAGGGATTGACGATTACATAACGAAGCCATTTCAGCTGGAAGAACTTTTATTAAGAATAAAAGCAATTCTAAGAAGAGCAAAGATATCAGAAGATAAAGAAATCTGTATTGGCGATTTTCGTATGAATAGTGATGAGAGAACAGTTTATGTTAAGGGGGAAGAAGTTCCTTTGACATTTAGAGAATTTAATATTTTATTTAAACTTTTATCTTATCCTAAGAAGACGTTTACACGTACCCAGCTCATGAATGAATTTTGGGATAGTGATACAAAATCAAGTAATCGTACAGTAGATGTATATATGACGAAGCTTAGAGATAAATTTTCTGATTGTAATGATTTTGAAATTGTGACGGTTCATGGATTAGGGTATAAGGCGGTAATCAAATGAAACAGCAGCGTAAGATTAAGCGATCTTTATTTTCATTTAAAGCCTATATCTTGTATTTCATACTTGTTGCTTTTGTGGTTACATGCTGTATGATCTTATTTCTTAGTGATTTAGATAAAGAACATATAGATTTTACCAAAAATGCTTTTTCAACATTTCTTAATGTACTATTATTGAGCTTGATTATTACCTTGCTACATGGATTATATTATAAGATAACGGTAGAAAAACCCGTACGCAGTATTTTAAACGCAACACAAAAAATTGTAAAGGGGGATTTTTCGGTAAGAATTGACTCTGATCAGTTTGTGAAAAATTCTAATGAATTAGATATTATAATCAATAATTTCAATGAAATGGCGAAAGAGTTATCAGGTATTGAAACCTTGCGATTAGATTTCATATCCAATGTTTCTCATGAATTAAAGACTCCCCTTGCGATTATAAGAAATTATTCTGAATTGATGATGGAAGATGAGATTTCTAATGATCAAATGAAAGATTATGCTAGAAATATCAATAATGCATCAAGAAATTTATCTGATTTAATCACAAATATTCTTAAACTAAATCGATTAGAGAATCAAAGTATATATCTAGATGTAAAACAATTTAATATGAGCGAACAGCTTACACAGGCGATATTGGGTTTTGAAAATATCTGGGAAGAAAAAGAAATTGAAATTGATGTGGATATTGAGGATGATATTCTAATTGAATCCGATGAAGAATTATGGATGATTGTCTGGAATAATTTACTCTCTAATGCCTTTAAATTTACGGATCCGCACGGGAAAGTCAGTGTTCATGCTAAACAAGATGATCGCCATATTAGGGTAACCATTCAAGATAATGGCTGTGGTATGAGTAAAGAAGTTGGAAAACATATTTTTGATAAATTTTATCAAGGGGATACTTCTCATGCGACACAGGGGAATGGATTAGGATTAGCGCTTGTGAAAAGAATTATAGACATTGTACAAGCGTCTATATCTGTAGAAAGTACTCTAGGAGAAGGAACTGCATTTAGTGTAGTGTTAGAGAAAGAGAATAAGTAATTGATTAGAAGCGAGGTTTACTATGAGTGAAAAGGAAACGTTTGTCTATTGTTATTCCGCAAAGCAGCAGGAAGAAATAAAAACAATCAGAGATAAATATCTTCCTAAAGAAAATGACAAATTAACACAAATGAAAAAGCTTGATCAAAGTGTCACAAGAAAAGCAGCAATTATTTCGATTATTATAGGTTTCATCTTTACTTTAATTTTTGGAGTCGGATTATGTTGTGTGCTAGAATGGGATAATTTTATAGTAGGAATACCTGTAGGTGTTATTGGTTTGATAGGAATGGCCTTAGCATATCCAGTTTATCAAAAACTAATAAGAAAACTACGTTCAAAGGTGTCGGATGAAATAATTAAACTCAGTGATGAGTTATTAAAATAACATATAAAAAGATTAACGTATAGATATGTTGGCAATAACTATACGTTTTTTTTATTTCACACAACAAACAGTATATAACACTTGACAACAGTTTACTACTGTTATATACTGTTTATGTAAATAGAGGAGTGGTTTGATAAATGAAGATAATTATAAATACATCCTTGATGGTTCCTATATATGAACAGATTGTTGATCAGATCAAAACACTGATACGAAATGGAGAATTAAAGGAAAATGATATACTTCCATCTGTTCGTACTTTATCGAAAGATTTAAAAATCAGTGCTTTAACAGTAAAAAAAGCATATGACAGTTTAGAAAGCGAAGGATTTACTGTTACAGTTCACGGAAAGGGAACTTATGTTGCGGCAACCAATACAGAGCTTTTGTTGGAAGAACAAAAAAAGGAATTAGAAAATGATTTAGAACAAGCCATTCAAAAAGGCAGACGATGTGGTATTAGCGATGAAGATATCCGAAGTTTATTTGAATTGATATTGGAGGGATAAAATATGTTAAAGATTGAGCATGTAAAGAAAAGCTATAAGAATTTCTTATTAGATTGTTCTTTGGAAGTAAAACCAGGCAGTGTTACAGGATTAATTGGTCAGAATGGAGCCGGGAAAAGTACAACCTTTAAAGCAATCTTAGGACTTATATCCATAGATGGAGGAAATATCACTATTCTAGGTAAAAATATTTCTGAATTTAGTTCCGAAGATAAAGAAAATCTAGGAGTTGTTCTTTCAGATTCTGGTTTTAGCGGTTATTTGACGATCAGAGATATTCTTCCAATCTTGCAAAGCTTCTATAAAAAATTTGATTTACCATATTTTATGAAGCAAGTACAAAGTTTTCAATTACCGCTTGATAAGAAAATAAAAGAATTTTCTACAGGAATGAAGGCCAAACTTAAAGTATTAGTCGCAATCTCTCATGATGCAAAATTATTAATACTAGATGAACCTACTGCAGGACTTGATGTTATTGCTAGAGATGAATTATTAGAAATGCTAAGAGAATTTATGGAAATAGATGATAATCGTTCAATCTTGATCAGTTCTCATATCTCCAGTGATTTAGAAAGTCTATGTGATGATATTTACATGATTCACGAGGGAAAAATCATAATGCATGAAGATACGGATGTTCTACTAAGTGATTATGCAATATTAAAGGTAGATGAACAACAATATCAGAATATTGATAAACAATATATTAAACGTATAAAAAAAGAAAGCTATGGCTATGTCTGTTTAACAGATCAGAAACAATACTATCTTGAAAACTATCCTAAAATTGTGATTGAAAAGGGTAGTATAGATGAAATAATTACTATGATGATAAGGGGGTCTGAATTATGAAAGGTATGTTGATCAAAGACTTAAAGCTGATGAAAGGGCAAAAGAATTTCTTTATCTTGATTTTTATAGTCGCGCTAGGAATGACAATATTTGGAGATGACACATCATTTGCTTTAGGTTTTCTAACTTTCGTAGTGTCATTGTTTACCATAAGTACAATTAGTTATGATGAATTCGATAATGGAAATGCATTCCTATTTACTTTGCCGATTACTAGAACAAAATATGCAATAGAAAAATATGTGTTAGGATTATTGTTAGGGGCTGGCGGAGGGCTGCTAGCTTTAGCAATAGTGATTTTATCGAATGTATTTAAAGAAACAATGCCTGTTTTAGATATCGTTAGGATAGCCTCTATTATTTTTCCTGTAATGCTAGTAATATTAGCAATTATGATTCCATTTCAATTGAAATTTGGCAGTGAAAAAGGCAGATTAGCAATTATTGGTGCTGTTGGTTTAACACTATTATTAGGTATAGGAGTTGTAAAGGCTGCAGAGCTATTGAGTATAGATTTAGTTATGATGTTTAATAACGTAGCTGAGATGAACTTTGGTATGTTGCTAGGCGTTGTTTTAGTAATTGCATTAATTATTTGGGCAATTTCTATGACGATTAGTATTTCAATTATGAAGAAAAAAGAGTTCTAGAACTATTATATCAGTAAAAGATATGTTAAATGAATTAAGTAAAAAATCGCATATAACTTTCATGTTTGTGCGATTTTTTTCGTTAATATTCTCCTGTAATCTCTAAAACATTTCCATCAGGATCAGTTATATTAAAATAATAGTATGGAGTAAAGATGTTAACATAGAGTATTTCTGTTACTTCACCAATGGATAGGTCTTTTATTCTCTCATACTCTTTACGTAAATCATCAACTTCAAAATTGAATATGACAATGTTATTCTTTTTTATTTGATCTTCTTTATAAAATTCATCTATATAGGCTTGATTAAAGTGAGTTAATTTGTTTTCTTCAATCAATCTCTCATCATATTTTCTGTTGTATAAAGATATACCACATGCAAAAACTATCCATCGATCTTCATTACGGTATATTGGCTCTTGTTGAAGCAAAGCCTGATAAAATGCGCATGATTTATTAATATCTTCTGTACAGATATAAGTTGTTCCTAATTTCATAATACACACCTCGATTTATTTATATAAAATATCTAGTATAATGTTTGCTAAAGAAGAAGGGTTTTCAATCATAATCATATGACAAAAATCTTCCACAAATATTATATTTAATCTGTTTATGTCTTTTTTAGATAGATTTAAATCTTTTATTCTATTAGGGTAGTAAGAAATACCTCGGTCACCATAAATGGCATAAACTTTTTGTGAAATATTCGATAATAGATGAGTAAAGTCAAAATCATCCTGAATGCTCTTTAATAGCTCTTTTCGATAAAAAATTCTTTCTTCATCAAACATCTTCATTATTTGTTCCCCATAGATTTCAATGTGTGCCTGTGTCATAAGGTTTCTGTAAAATGTATTTGCAGGTTTTAGGTTTGTGTCTAAAAATATAATTTTTTTAAAGTTCATCTGATATTTAGAAACTAATTGTAATGCGATGATACCACCTAGGCTATGACCGATAACAGCATCGTATCTATAGCAGGAATATGTTTTGTATACCCATTTAGTTATATCATCAACACTAGTTGCCTTAGATGTAACAGCATGCGGATATTCAACATAATCAACGTCATATTCGGTAAAATATGGGTGTATGTGTTTCCAAATGTCGTTTCTACAATTTACACCGTAAAGAAATAATAATCTCATAAAAATCCCCTTTCGCAGATGAATCTGTATATTAGTATTTTATCATAGTATATAATTGAAATTCTATTTAAAAAATATAATTGTAATACAAAGTTGCGTAATAGTTGATAGCCATAATCATCACTTTATTATACAATATAGGCATAAGGAGGGATGGCAATGGAGGAAATTGAATTCTTTGTTCAGTTTATGGCATTATTTAAAGGTCTCTTTTTAATTGTTTTGATGATGCTATTGTTGTATGCTATTTTGTTAGGTATTAAAACGTTGAAGAAACATAATGATTCTAAAGAGATACAAAATAATAAAAATGAGATTGGTAAATCATTAAGTGAGATATTAAAAGAATATCGACAACGCTGTCATATGACACAAGAATTTGTGGCAGAAAGTTTAGGTGTTAGCCGTCAGGCAGTATCCAAATGGGAGAATGGAGCTTCTGAACCTAGTACATCAAATCTAATTGCTTTAGCAGAATTATATGGTGTAACAGCTGAAGATTTATTAAAAAATATAAGTGTAAAATAAAGGGAGAATATGTCAGGAAGATAATAGTTTTTTATAGTAATAAAAACAGTAGAATAAAGATTAAATACAGAAATATAAAAGATATCATTATGTTTCTGTATTTTAGTATGAAAGTGCTAGTTTTTTTAGATAGTACATACACTATGCTAGAGGTGGTCGTATGTTTTCGAAGAGATGTAGACTTTTGACTTCGCTTATTTTTATTTTAGTTATTATTGGAATCGTTATGGTTGGAAGTTCTTCTAGAGTGTGGGCTGTCGCTAAGTTTCAAAATGCTTCTTATTTCATGACAAGACAAGCGATATTTGCTTTGCTTGGAGTTGTGGTGATGTATGTGGCTAGCCGCATATCTTTAATAAAATTAAGAAAATATAATAAGGTATTATTTATCTTATGTGTAATAGCGCTTGTGTTAGTATTGATTCCTGGTATTGGTGTACAACGAAATGGGAGCCGCAGCTGGTTTGGAGTAGGTTCATTTTTGATACAGCCATCAGAATTTTTTAAGATTGCGATTATCATTAGTGTGGCAGATTTTTTGGCAAAGCGATATCGCATTAAGAGCTTTAAGAAAGATTTGTTGTATCCAGCTTTCTTAGTAATGTTAGGGTTTGGATTGATATTATTACAGCCTGATTTTGGAAGTGGATTAGTGATGGTGTGCTCAATTGTTGTGATGGTATTGGCTGCTGATTCTCCAATATCTTATTTTGTTAGGGTGGGTATGCTAGGTATTGCTGGATTAGGTGGTCTAATTATCTCAGCGCCATATCGTTTAGCTCGAATTACTTCTTTTATTGATCCCTGGCAGGATCCTTTAGGGGCAGGGTTTCAGATTATTCAATCATTGTTCGCGATATCACCTGGAGGCATTCTTGGTGTAGGGTTTGATAATAGTATGCAGAAGCATTTTTATTTGCCTGAGCCACAGACTGATTTTATCTTTGCAATTTTTGCGGAAGAATTTGGTTTTATAGGCTGTGTGATATTGATTGGCTTATTTTTGCTTGTGATTCATCAAGGGGTAAAAATTGCGATACGATGCAGCGATTCGTATTTATGTTATGCCGCAATCGGATTGATTTCCCTATTTGCGATTCAGGTCATGATTAATCTGGGAGTAGTGGTCGGTTTATTTCCAGTGACGGGAATCACACTTCCATTTATCTCTTATGGAGGAAGTTCTTTAGTGGTTATGATGGGAAGCATGGGCCTGTTAATAAGTATTGCGAATGAGAACTGAAAATTCAGAAAAACACTGCCCAGAACAAAAGGTTTATGTTATAATAAAAAAACAAGGAGTGATTACATGAGAATACTGATTGCTACTGGAGGTACCGGAGGTCATATCTATCCTGCTTTGGCATTAGCGGATGCGGCAAAAAAACGTTACCGCGATATAGAAATATTATTTGTAGGAAATGATGATCGAATGGAGGCCAGTGAAGTACCTTCCCATGGATACGCCTTTAAAGGATTACATGCAAGCGGTCTTACAGGAAATGTATTTAATAAATGTAAAGCATTATTACTGATGATGAACTGTTATCGTAAAGCATGTAAGATTATAGATGAATTTCAACCAGATATTGTGATTGGTTTTGGCGGATATGTCAGTGCACCAGTCATGCTGGCTGCTCATCATAAACATATTACAACAATGATTCATGAACAAAATTCCATTGTTGGTTTTTCCAATAAAATGGTTGCGAAATATATGGATGCAATTGTTATCTGTTATGAAAAATGTTTTGAAGAGTTTGGAAAAGAACGAACTCGTTTATTAGGTAATCCACGTGCGACAAACGCAGTTCAAGCAAAATTTGATAAGGATTATTTTTTGTCATTGGGTTTAACGATGGATAAGCCTTTGATTTTAGTTGTTATGGGTTCTTTGGGCTCTACTTCGGTAAATGCCATTATGAAAGATGCACTTTCCAAAGTAAGTGATAACTATCAGATATTATTTGTTACAGGTAAGAATAACTATGAAGAAATACGTACACAAATACATGCACCGCATGTAAAAGTGGTAGATTATGTAAAACAGTTGGACATTATGGCAAAAGTAGATTTAATTATTTGCCGTGCAGGGGCTACAACAGCAGCAGAAATTACTGCTTTAGGTACTCCTAGTATCTTGATTCCAAGTCCATATGTTGCCCATAATCATCAATTCTATAATGCTAGTGTGCTTGTAGAGAAGAAAGCAGCTATGATGATCGAAGAAAAAGATTTATGTGCTGAGATATTAAATGAAAAGATTGAACAAATCATGTCAAATGAAATACTTCGCGCTTCCATGAAACGTGCAGCATTAGATTTAGGAAAACCAAATGCGAGTGATGATATATTGAATTGGTGCGATGAAATGAAAAGGTGAAGAAACAAATGAATATAGAAAATAAATTACGTTGTTATGGAGATGTGGAATGTAATGTTTCACTTGCAAAACGCACGACATTTCGAATCGGAGGGACATGCAGATATTTTATCTATCCCAAAAATGAACTATGTCTCTTGCGGATTTTAGATATACTAGAGGAAGCAAAGATTCCTCACAAGATTTTTGGAAAGGGCAGTAATATCCTTTGTAGTGATGAAGAATACGTTGGAGCAATCTTGTGCCTTGATCGTTATTTTACAGATTTTTATTTTGAAGATGATGGTTCCTGCCTTGTACAGGCGGGGACAAGTATTATATTGTTAGCCCATGAAGCAATGAAAAATTCGTTTAGCGGATTAGAGTTTGCAAGCGGGATACCTGGCACTGTAGGTGGAGCTGTATTTATGAATGCAGGTGCTTATAAGAACGATATGTCCGATATTATACAGGAAGTATATGTTTTAAAAGGACATAGTATTGAAGTTATGCAGGTGAATGAATTAGATTATGCATATCGCCACTCTATTTTTCAGTCACATCAGGACTGGATTATTCTAGGTGCTAGACTTCAGCTTACAAAAGGAAGTCAGAAAGAGATTCGTGATCTGATGGATTCCAGAAGAAAACGCAGAATGGAATCACAGCCATTAGATAAACCTTGTGCTGGCAGTATGTTTCGAAATCCAGAAGACTATCAGGCATGGAAATTGATTGAAGATATTGAAATGCGAGGCTATCGAATTGGTGGTGCTATGGTTTCTGAAAAACATGCTAATTTTATTGTGAATGAGCATGATGCAAAAGCAAGTGAAGTAGCTGAATTGGTCGAACTTATTCAGAAGAAAGTAAAAGAGCGCTTCGATATTGATTTGATTACGGAAGTTGAGAAATTTAATTGGAAGAATTAAACGATTTACTTTATGATGATGTTGAAGCGAAGTATCTTTCTTTACAGAATAAGAAAAAAAAGCGAAAGAAGAAAAGAAGAAGAAAGCGTCTGACTACTCTATTTACAGTTATTATTTTACTTGTTTTATATTTTATGAGTGATTTTTCTAAAGTGAAATATTTAGAAGTTAAAGGAAATCGATTCTATTCGGAAGAAAAGATTTTATCAATAGCAGATCTTTCTTATGAAAGCCGCTATGCAGTTCTTCCTAAAATTTATTTAAAATGGAAACTGAAAAAAGATCAGCTGATTGAAAGTGTGGAAATACATAAGACCTGGGATGGAGCTATTACGATCGATGTTAAAGAAAAGACAATTATTGGATACTATATCGAAGATGGGAAAAACTATGCATTGATTGATGATGGCACGAGTAAGGAAATTACGAGCAGTGATTTGTCAATTATTGTAGACTATCCTTTGATTGATGGGTTTTCAAAAGAAGAAAGAATAAATCTTGCGAAAAGCTTTTCACAGGAAGAAGAAGTTGATGAGACGATTATTCATATGATTTCGGAAATGGTACCGTATGAAACATCTTATGATGAACATATGGTAAAAATAGTAATGCAGGATGGCAATACCATTTATACATCATATGAATCTATGCCGTTGCTGAATGATTATCTTGCGACATTAAAAAGCTTAAAGAAAAAGAATGTTTGTTTATGGCCAGATGTTGCCACTCACTCAATTCATAACGAAAGCTGTAGTAAAAAGGAATAAGTTTCATAAAGAAATCGAGGAACTTATTGGAATTATATAAGGTTTTTGATATAATAAGTAAGATGTAAGGAGGAATATTATGTCAATCTCTAAAAGTACACAGTATGGAAATATCGAGATTTCGATTGATGCCATTGCATCTTTAGCAGGCGGTGTTGTAACTGAATGTTATGGTGTTGTTGGTATGGCCTCTCAGAAATTTCTGAAAGATGGAATTGCAGAATTATTAAAAAAAGAAAATTACGCTAAAGGTGTCGTTGTTCGTCAAAAAGAAAATCATTTAGAATTAGATTTATACATTGTTGTTTCTCACGGTGTGAAGATCAGCGAAATAGTTTACGAAGTGCAGCAGCGCGTTAAATATATGCTAGAAAAATCCCTGGAATTAGAATTTAGTAAAGTAAATGTCTATGTACAAGACGTTAAGGTTATGAAGTAGGTAGATGTCTATGGAAACAATAAATGGTAGTTTATTTAAAGACATGTTGGCAAGCGGTGCCAATAATCTGTCTAATAAATTTAGTGAAATTGATGCGTTAAACGTATTCCCAGTTCCAGATGGAGATACTGGTACGAATATGTCTTTAACATTTAATGCAGGGGTAAAAGATGCTTTAGCATGCAGCAGTGATGATGTCTGCGAGATAGCAAAAGTATTGTCAAAAGGACTTTTGATGGGAGCTCGTGGAAATTCTGGAGTTATTACTTCACAGATTTTCAGAGGTCTATATCAAGGCGTTGATGGAATGAAAGAAATCAACGGATTCCAATTGGCAAATGCTCTAGTTCAGGGATCTCGAGTAGCTTATAAGGCTGTTATGCGTCCAGTTGAAGGAACAATCTTAACTGTTGTTCGTGAAGCTGCTGACTATACATATGCTTATGCAACTTCAACACAGGATGTTACCGTAACGCAGGTTATGGAAAAAATGGTGCAGGAAGCAAAAGAATCATTAGAACGTACACCAGAGTTATTGCCTGTTTTAAAAGAAGTAGGCGTTGTAGATAGCGGTGGAGCTGGATTAGTTACTATTTTTGAAGGTTTTTTATCTGCATTAAATGGTAATGTCATTCAAAAAGAAGAAGTAAGTGAAACAAGTGAAGGGGTACAATCTTCATTAGAAAGCGAAGAATTTGGTTACTGTACTGAATTTATTATTCGTTTGTCTGAGCGTGGAATGAAAAACTTTAAAGAAGAGTCACTACGTGATTCTTTGGCAAGTATCGGTAATTCTATTGTTTGTGTACAAGATGACGATATTGTTAAAGTGCATGTTCACACATTAACACCAGGTGATGCTTTAAATATGGGGCAGCGTTATGGTGAGTTTGTGAAGTTAAAAGTTGAAAATATGCAGGAACAGCATGAAAATATCATGTTGAATGCTACAGTTGAAAAAGCACCTGCTGAAGAAATGCCAAAAAGCAAATATGCAATTATTACAGTTGCGGCTGGTGATGGGTTAAAAGAAATGTTTACAGAACTTCGTGCTGATTATGTAATCAGCGGAGGACAGACTATGAATCCATCTACTGAAGACTTTGTGCAGGCAATTGAAAAAGTAAATGCTGAACATATCTTCATTCTACCAAATAACTCAAATATTGTACTTGCGGCTCAGCAGGCAGCTAGTGTATGTGAAGATCAGCATATTGAAGTTATTCCTACTAAAACCATTCCTCAAGGATTAAGCGCATGTATTATGTTTAATCCTGAAGTTGATTTTGATATGAATTTATCTGAAATGACTGATGCGATTGCACTTGTAAAAACTGGACAGGTAACTTATGCAATCAAAGATACAATGTTCGAAGGTATGGAGATCCGTGAAGGAGATTTCATGGGAATTCTAGAAAAGGACATTGTTGTGACAAATACAGATAAGTTTGAAACAACTCGTCAGTTAATTCAATCTATGATTGACGATGATAGTGAAATCGTCACATTGATTTATGGTGAAGATATTAAGGAAGATGAAGCACAGGAAATTGCAACATACATTGAAGATAATTATGATGTAGAAGTTGAAGTTCATAATGGTGAACAGCCTGTATATAGCTTTATTTTAGGAGTAGAATAAGACCTGAGAAATCAGGTTTTTTTCTTTTTTCTGATTATTTCTTTTATGAAGAATTATATTTTATTAAAAGAATAGGCAAGATTAATGACATATAAGCTTACTTTATGTATAATATGTAAAAGAAAGTGAGGGAAAAATATTATGACATGGATGTGCGATATTTGCGGATATGTATATGATGGAGAAGATTTCACAAAAGAGCCAGATGATTATGTATGTCCGTTATGTGATCATGGAAAAGAACATTTTCATCAGCGTGATATGGAATCTGAAATAGAATCTGCGACAAATCAGTTTTTCGCAATTAATAAATAGATAAAGAAGCTGCTATGATTGATTAAGCAATCATTAAGCAGCTTCTTTTATCATTGTTCTATGAGTTTATAGCCTAATTCTTCTACACAAGTGAATATTTCTTGTTGATTGATAGTTTTATTACTGTAAATATCTACTGTATTTTTCTTTAAGCTAACATCTGATTTTACATTATCTAATTGATCAAGTCCTTGTTTGATTTTTGCGGCACAGTTTTCACAATGCATTCCTTCCGCTTTGTATTATTTATGATATGCATAGTCTTTAGGATTCACTTTTTCTTTTAAAACAGAAGTATTGCTTCCACCGCAACAGCCATTTTGAATTCTTTTTCTTGATTGTCTAAATGCAAATACAGTATACAATATCAGAACTGTTACGATTATAAAGGTAGCCATATGATCACCTCGATTCTGCTTAAAGTTTATCACGGCTAACTTTGTTCGTCAAGAAAATTAAAAAAGTTGGGTAAATTACTTGACAAAAATTAATGAAAGGGCTTTCTAGAAACAAATTGTATTGACTTGTGAGTTAGCCTGTGCTAATATTTGTGTGTAAAGGTTAGCGTATTCTAACAAAAGGAGGTTGACTTTATGATTTTAACATCAGCACCAATAGGAAAAGATTTTCAAATAGCTAAAATTAGTGGCAGAGATGAAGTTCGCAGTCATCTAGCATCTTTGGGATTTGTAGAAGGAGCCAATGTTAGTGTGGTGAATGAATTAAATGGTAATGTAATCATCCATGTGAAAAATACGCGTATTGCATTAGATAGGTCATTATCTAACCGCATTCATGTTAAGTAGGAGGGAATTAGTATGACTTTAAATGAAGTAAAGCCAGGGAAAACAGTGACGATTCGCAAATTGCTTTTAACTGGATCGATGAAGAAAAAGATGATGGATATGGGTCTTACCAAAAATACCGAAGTATATGTTCGTAAAGTAGCTCCATTAGGGGATCCTATTGAACTGACTGTACGAGGATATGAGCTTAGTATTCGTAAAGCGGATGCATCTTTGATTGAAGTAGATGCTTAATTTTTTTTAGAAATTGAGTTAGTTTCAACTAACATAGGAGGGATCGTATGAAAAGAATTGCATTAGTAGGTAATCCAAACTGTGGAAAAACAACAATGTTTAATGCTTTAACTGGCAGTAATCAATATGTAGGTAACTGGCCAGGTGTAACTGTAGAGAAAAAGGAAGGTAAATTAAAAGGTCATAAAGATGTAATTTTAACTGACCTACCTGGGATTTATTCTTTGTCACCATATTCTTTAGATGAAGTTGTCGCTAGAAATTATTTAATCAATGAACAGCCAGATGTTATTATCAACATTATTGATGCGACAAACTTAGAAAGAAATTTATATTTGACTACACAGCTTCAGGAAACAGGTATTCCAGTAATTGGTGCTTTAAATATGATGGATATCATTGAACAGGAAAAAACGGAAATCAACACAAAGAAGCTGTCTAATGTTTTAGGTATTCCGATTGTGGAGGTATCAGCTTTAAAGAATCGCGGATTAGATGCTTTAATCGAAGGGGCTGTAAAATTATTAGGAACGAAATGTCATTATCCAAGCTGTTATAGTGATTTATTGAAAACATCATTAGATCAGATTTTATCATTTCCTAATGTAATGAATAAAGAAAATAGAAGTCTGTGGTACGCGGTAAAATATCTCGAAAATGATGAAAAAATGATGGAAACTGCGGATTTAAATGCACAGGAAAAAAATGATTTAAATACGATACGTACAAAATTAGAAGATGAATATGACGATGATGCAGAAAGTATTATTACGAATGCTCGTTATGAATTTATTGCAGAAGTATTAAAAGAAACATATAAGAAAAAAACACAAGGTATGACGATCAGTGATAAGATTGACCGTGTTGTGACAAATCGCTGGGCGGCACTTCCAATCTTTGCATTGGTTATGTATATTGTTTACTATGTATCAGTTACAACTGTTGGTACATATGTAACAGACTGGACAAATGATGTATTGTTTGGTGAAATTATTCCACCTACTGTTGAGAGTTTCTTAGTTTCAATTGGTACAGCAGACTGGCTAGTTTCCTTGATTGTAGATGGAATTGTTGCAGGAATCGGTGCAGTATTAGGATTTGTACCACAAATGCTTGTTTTATTCTTGTTCCTAGCAATATTGGAAGATTGTGGATACATGGCAAGAATTGCCTTCATCATGGATCGTATCTTTAGAAAATTTGGTCTTTCTGGGAAATCTTTTATTCCAATGCTGATTGGTACAGGATGTGGGGTTCCGGGTGTAATGGCAAGCAGAACAATTGAAAATGAAAAAGATCGTCGTATGACAATCATGACAACAACTTTTATTCCTTGTAGTGCGAAATTACCTATTATTGCGTTAATTGCTGGGGCTTTATTTAACGAAGCTAGCTGGGTAGCTCCTAGTGCTTATTTTGTAGGTATTGCGGCTATTATAATCTCTGGAATCATGTTAAAGAAAACACGTATGTTTGCAGGAGATCCTTCTCCATTTGTTATGGAATTACCTGCGTATCATATGCCAAAGGTAATGAATGTATTACGTAGTATGTGGGAACGTGGTTCTAGCTTCATTAAAAAAGCTGGAAGCATCATCTTATTATCAACTATCTTTATCTGGTTTACATCTAGATTTGGTATGGTAAATGGAAGCTTCACAATGTTAGAAGAAACAGAATTGAATCAAAGTTTCTTAGCTAATATTGGTTCTGTAATAGCACCAATTTTTGCGCCATTAGGTTGGGGAAACTGGCAGGCAAGTGTAGCAGCTATCACAGGTTTAGTCGCAAAAGAAAATGTAGTCGCAACCTTTGGTATTCTATTCGGATTTGCAGAAGTTGCAGAAGATGGTGTAGAAATCTGGGGTACTTTAGCACAAAGTTTTACAGTTGCGGCAGCATATTCATTCCTAGTATTTAACTTATTATGTGCTCCATGTTTTGCAGCTATTGGTGCTATTAAACGTGAAATGAATAACACAAAATGGACAATCTTTGCAATCGCATATCAATGTATTTTCGCTTATTTAATTAGCTTTATGATTTATCAGTTCGCAAATACAATTATAACTGGTTCATTTGGTATTGGTGTTATACTAGCGTTTGTTGTATTCGTAGGCTTTATCTATTTCTTATTCCGTCCAGAAAGAAAAGAAGATGCTTCTTTCAAAGAAGCACATGCTAAAGCATAAGTAAATCTATAGAAAAGAGGTGTTGTATATATGGCTACAATCATTATATCCGTATTACTTCTAGTATTAATTGTCTTTTGTATACGAAATATCCATCATCAGGATTCCTGTAGTAAAGGCTGCGGAAGCTGTTCAAAGGGTTGTATGCAGGGTTCATCTCTTTATGAGGCTTATAAAAAAGGAGAACATCAGAATATATAAATAGAAGTGGTCCCAAAAGTTAGTTCAACTTAGGGATCACTTTTAATTTAAAGTAGTATAAAGAATTTGAATTGCAAGGATGTGATATATTCTTTGCATATTGTTTTTACTCCTTGATTCTATATTGGTTTTAGTTTTCTGAGATGGTATAATATCGTTGTTATTAGAGGAGAAATGTTATGGATGTAAAGATGTTTGATGATGAATTAGAAAGTGTTTGGAATGATTTTGAGTTACTTCATTATCGTTTAAGCAATGAGCTGGAAGAACGATTAAATGTTTTGATCAAACAGCCAAAGGAACAGCTTGATGATGAATCATATCTTAAAATAATGTTTATGAAAGGGGTGCGTTATGAGGAGCTGGAAAATAAAAATGCTGCTCGATATTGTGCTATGCGAATGTTAGCTATTCAGGAATGTATTAAAAATCCTCGAAAAAAACGTCCTCATTTATTAGATATCAAAGGTTACACCTGTAACGAAGATATGTTAAGGTTTATTGATCGTTATACAGAATTTTTAGAAGATACTTATAAAAACATTAATCGTCGATTAGCAATGATTATTGGTATTTTGTTTCTTGTAGTTTTTATTATCTTGTTTTTCGTATTAGATATACCATTCTTTGGTGCGGCTATAGAAAGTCTGATGATTGGAATATTAACATATTTGGTTCAGAAAAGAAGAATGCAGATAATGTTTCAAAAAAATCAGCTAAAGGCAATTGAGAAATATGTAGAAGAAATAGTATTAGGATTTGATCGCGTATATCGCTATATGTAGAAAACACATGTATTCATGTGTTTTTTTATAATTTATTACGTTCGTTGACAATTGCATCCCAAGTAGCTTTACCTATGACTCCATCTATATTTAAATCATATAAATATTGGAATTGCTGAACCATAGTTGTTGTTCTTGGCCCGTAAATTCCATCAACAGGGATAGGGCGAAGACAAGGATTTTTAGCTGCTATTTCATTTAAATATTCCTGCATTTTATAAACAGATATGCCTTGTGCTCCAGAGCTTAAGAAGAAAGAACGGCTAGCAACTGGAATATTTGTGACAATATTCAGTTCTCTTAGTTTGTTTACAATGGTATCCCATGTCATTACATCAATTTGTCCAGTAACTGGAAGTCCAGCATAGCTTTGCCATTCTCTTACTGCCTGTTCTGTTCTTGTGCCAAATACTCCATCTTGAAGGTTTCTAGTACTAATAAAGTTACGATCCTGCATTAGGTTTAAATACCCCTGCATCTTATTTACACCTATTCCGATATTACCTGATTTTAGTGGTTCGTTATGAATCATTTTCACATCTCCTTTCCTTACAGTATATTGAGTAATGAAAATGATGCATATATACTAGCCTAGCTTTTTGATTGTTTTGTCTATTTCTTTAGGATGTTTGGTTATGAGGGGATTAAATAATTATTACATTTTTAGCGAAAAATGTCTTGTTTCTTGTTTTTTACAATACATGTAAAATATTTCGGAAAATATTTTTTGATTTTTTTCATAAAAAGTGTTGCAAAATTGATTTTGTCGTGTATAATACTAATATAAATTAACAACAAGGAACAGAAGTAGTACACTTGGAAACTTGCATAGAGAGCCTGCGCTGTGGTGAAAGCAGGAGAGGGAAAAGAGTGGAACGTGTCTGGGAGTTGGATTGTCGAAATAAACGTATGAGGCAATTCCGTAGATCCTAACGTTATAGGAGAGAGTCGTCCGTTTTAAGCGGGCGGAAGTAAGGTGGTACCGCGAGCAATCGTCCTTTCATTATGGAAGGACGTTTTTTTCGTTATAAATGAGAGAGAGGAAGGTAGTTTATGAGTATTAATTTCAATATTGAAATCATACAGGAATTCTGGAAGCTATTATTAAGTGGGGTTCCTGTTATCCTAGGGTTATCCCTTGCATCAGCATTTTTGGGGACAATAATTGCAATTGTTACGGTATTTTTACGTAGAGTAAATAAAGTACTTAATTTTATTGTTGCGGCATATATCGATTTATTCCGAGGAACTCCAGTTTATGTTCAGTTATTCTTTATTTATTTTGGTATTCCAGGATTGCTTGGCTTTAATTTAGATATGTGGCCAGCTGCTATTATTGTATTCTCCTTAAACTCAGGAGCGTATATGTCAGAAATCATGCGTGCTGGTATTGATGGAATTGATGTAGGACAAATAGAAGCTGCGAAAGCTTTAGGGGTATCACAAAAGGATATTACCAAAGATATTATTCTCCCTTTAGCAATTCGAAATGTATTACCTGCAATTATCAATGAGTTTATCACATTGACAAAAGAAACATCAGTTGTTTCAGTTGTTGGTCTACATGACATGATGTATTGGTTCTATGTTGTTAAAAATCAGACATTCTCTGATTTTGAACCATTATTAATTGTATTTATCGTTTACTACCTGATGAATAAAGTATTATCGTTTATTGGTAAGAAAATAGAAAGGAAGCTGCAGTATGATTAAAGTTGAACATTTATATAAAAATTATGGTGAGAATGTAAAAGTTCTCTTTGATGTAAATTTCACATTTGAAGATGGTAAAACATATGCCATTATTGGAAGCAGTGGCGGAGGTAAGTCTACATTTATTCGCTGTCTGAATATGATGGAAGAACCGACAAGCGGTGATATTTATTTTAATGGAATTCATGTAAATGATCCAAAAACAGACTTAGCTAAAGTAAGAGAAAAAGTTGGAATGGTATTTCAGAACTTTAACTTATTTGCTCATATGAAAGCCATTGACAATGTAACTTATGCACTTAGAAAAGTAAAGAAAATGAATGCAGATGAGGCTAGAGAAAAAGGAATCGCCTTGTTAGAAAAGGTTGGATTAGGACATCGTATTGATTCTTATCCGCATCAATTATCTGGAGGAGAAAAACAGCGATGTGCAATCGCAAGAGCATTGGCAATGGAACCAGAAGTACTGTTGTTTGATGAACCAACCAGTGCATTGGATCCGGAAATGACAGGGGAAGTTTTAAAAGTATTACAGAGTTTAAATCACACAGGAATTACAATGATTATTGTAACTCACGAAATGAATTTTGCAAAAAAAGTAGCAGATTATGTTCTGTACATGGATAAAGGAAACATTGAGGAATGTAGTAAAGCATTAGAATTCTTTGAAGAACCTAAATCTGCTAGAGCTAAAGAGTTTTTATCAAATATGATATAAGAAAGAGAGGAAGAGAATTATGAAAAAACTTTTATGTGGAATGTTAGCGATGTTAATGATGGTATCTGTAAGTGGCTGTGGATCTAAAGAAGATAGCGGCGAAGGTGCTGCTACAGAAGAAAAGAAAACTTTGACTGTTCTTACAAATTCAGGGTATAAACCATATGAAATGGTAGACAGTGAGGGGAATTTATACGGTTTTGATATCGACGTAATGAATACTGCTGCTGAAATTCTTGGATATGAAGTAGAATGGAAAGATGTTGACTTTGATGGTATCGTACAGTCTGTAAAACAAGGGAAAGCAGATGTAGCGATTGCTGGTATCACTTATACAGAAGAACGTGCAAAACAGGTTGATTTCTCAGATGTATATTATGCAGGTGATGATGCACAGAACTATGTACTAACTACAGAAGATTCTGATATGGAAACAACAGAGGATATTAAGGGTAAAACGATTGGAACACAAATGGGTACAATTCAGGAATCAATTCTTAACTCATTACAAGAAGATTATGATTTAAAATTAGATAAGAGAAAAGCATATTCTGATTTAGTTCTAGAGCTTAAAAAAGGTGTAGTAGATTGTATGGTAGTTGAAAAAGCTGTTGCGGAAGAATTAGCTGCAGATAATGATGGTTTAAAATTTTACAAACTTGAAGCTGGTGCTGAATTATCTGGTAATGCTATGATTTTCCAAAAGGAAAATAGCTTAAAAGATGAATTTAATAAAGCCATCCAGCAGATGAAAGATGATGGCACAATGGATAAATTAGTTGAAAAATATTTTGGATAGTTAAACTTGACTCGAACGTTTAAGCGTTTGGGTCTTTTTTTATTGTCAGTCGTAAATAGCATGAGATTTACATAGGATACTATGAGGTGAAGAGATGGTTGGATGGCTTCTATGTGGAATGTGCTTTTTATCCGCGATATTACCAAGTACTGTAAGTGGGGATGTAAGAGAAGGAGAGTTTTATGTATGTGATGAAACAGGAAATCCTATTGAGGGAGCTGTATTTGTATTATATAAGGAAGAGAAAATGTTAGTGGAATTATTGAGTAATCAGAAAGGGGAGATGATAGTTGAAGATTTATCAGAAGGGGATTATTCATTGTATCAAAAAAGCAGTAGCTATGGATATTTGAGACTAGAAGAAGCTTTTACTTTTTCGATAAATGAGCAGACAAAAAAGAATAGCTGGGAAATTTTGAATCCTCGTATGCTAGGAAGTGTTACGTTAACGATAAAGATTGATGATCCGCTTATACAGGAAGCACAGATTGTCAATGAAGATCAAAATGTTGTGAAAAGCGTAAGTTTAAATGATGAGGCAGTAATAGTTGATCAGTTACCAGTAGGTACGTATTATGTAAAGTTTGAAGGAGAAGAAGATTTTGATTTGAATGAAAATGTGTTGTTTTTTGATATTACTCCATATAATTATGATACTGATTATAAACTAACATTACATCAGACAGTGAATACTCATAAGGAAGATTATACTTTTGCAGTTAGCTTTATAGCTATAGTTCTTATTGGAGGTATTTTGCTTATATTAGTTGTCTGGAAAAAGGATTTATTAAAGGATTTACGTGAAGACTAGAATAAATGAAAACTTTTCATTGAGAAAATATAGGAAACATCTTATAATGGTATGAGAATTTGAGGTGAAGAGATGGTTTCTATATATATTGATGCTGAATTTGATGCGGTTAAAGAAAACAATAAATTTCATCAGATGATGATTTCATTTGGAGCTATTCTTGAAAGAAATGGCGAAATAAAAACATTTTATTCGGAGGTAAGACCAAAAGGGTTTAAAGGATTAACGAATGTAGTAAGAAGAATCACTAAGCTTAAAAATGAAAATATTAGAAAGGCTCCATCTTTTCCTGAAGCGATGCAGAAGTTTTTAGATTGGATAGATTTAGAGGAAAATGAAGTTTGTAAGTTGTATAGTCTAGGACCAGATGATCAGAGAACTATATTACAGGAATGTGAACGTTATGGCTTTTCAGATGATTTGTTTAAAGATATGATTGATTTACAGAAATTAATATCAAAAGAAGTAACCTATCAAGGGAATATTATTTCTCCTTACTTATCATTAAATGATTTAAAGCTAGCATATGGTATTCAAGGGAAAGTAAAACATAATGCTTTAAGTGATGCATATGATCTGATGTATATTCATCAGGCATATCAAACGCGAAAGCCTGATCAGGATGGAGTTCGTGAAATCGTAGAAAGAAAGGAAAGGAAGAAAGCAGATAATAATCGTCGTGCACAGGAGCGTCTGCGACAGGCAATGAGAGAGCGTTTTTCAGATAATGCGGAAATTATGTTTCCTGTTGTTTTATTTCCTGAAATTAAAGAACAATTGGAATTATGGGAAGAACGTGATGGAAATTTTAAAATTGGAATACGTAATGATTATTTAATGATTGATCAGAAACTATATAAGCAGGATGAAATAAAGATTGGAATGATCATTCATCTTGATCAGATACTACCTTGTGTAGAGTTTGTTTTTGTGTATGATAATAAGAAGTTTACTAAATGTTATGAACTGCAATATCGTAATGCTAGTATTGTTGAGGCAATAATCAAACGGATGCAGGTTTATATTCAATAAGTTCTGTAAAAAAATCTTGCAATACGCTTGAGATATGATAAAATAATAACGATAAAAAGGTCCTTTAAAATAATCCAGAGAGGTTATGAAGGCGTTATATAACCATAAGTGTATTTTTTAAGGTCCTTTTGTATACAAAAAAGGGCCTTTTTTCTAGGTCTAATAGGAGGAAAGCATATGAATAAAAATAGTTTACTTACAATTGATGCTTTAACAAAGGAAGAAATTTTTCATATTCTTAATGACGCTCTTGCTTTTTCCAGTTCTCATTCAGATTGGCAATTTCCACGTAATTTGTTGGTTGCTAATCTTTTTTTTGAGCCAAGCACTCGTACCCATTACTCATTTGCCAGTGCTGAACATCAGCTTGGTATGCGTGTAGAAAATTTTACTGCACAGGGAAGCAGTGTTGAAAAAGGTGAGTCTTTGTATGATACTGTAAAGACATTTGAAAGTATTGGATATGATGCAGTTGTTATTCGTCATAGTCAGGATGAATATTTTAAGGAATTAGAAAATATAAACATTCCAATTTTAAATGCAGGAGATGGATGTGGTAATCATCCTACACAGTGTTTATTGGATTTATTGACAATTTATCAGGAGTTTAAAACTTTTGAAGGTATTAAGGTTGCAGTTATTGGAGATATCCGTCATTCCAGAGTTGCCAATAGTATTAAACAGGCGATGTTAATGCTAGGAGGAGAAATTGCATTCAGTGGCCCAGAAGAATGGGTTGAACAAGATAGCTTCTATAAACCGGTTGATGAAGCGGTAAAATGGGCTGATGTAGTGATGATGCTTCGTATTCAGCATGAACGTCATAAAGAGACAATGACGATGAGTAAAGAAGAATATCTGGCTCGTTATGGTCTTACGAAAGAGCGTGCAGCTATGATGCAGGATCATGCAATCATTATGCACCCAGCTCCAGTGAATCGTGGAGTAGAAATGGATAGTGATTTGGTTGAGGCTGAAAATAGTCGTATCTTTAAACAGATGAGCAATGGCGTTTTAGTTAGAAAAGCTGTATTAAAACGCGCATTTGCATGTGAATTTGAATAAAAACGCATAATTATGCAGAAAAGAGGAAGTCATGAAACTAATCCAGCAGACAAGAGTCGTTACACACGGAAATGAAACCAGAACAGTTGATGTTTTATTTGATGAAAAACAGATTGTGAAGATTGCGGAACATATCGATCCAGCGCAGGCAAGTGAGCTTATCGATGGAAAAGGATTTGTATTATTGCCAGGTCTTATTGATGTACATGTACATTTAAGAGAACCGGGATATACTCATAAAGAAACAATCAAAACAGGAACTGCAGCAGCAGCACATGGTGGTTTTACAACCATTATGGCTATGCCAAATGTTATTCCCTATCCGGATAATACAGAAACTATGAAGGAATATATGAAAAAGATTGATGAAGATGCCCTTGTACACGTCATTCCTTATGCATGTATTACAAAAAGTGAGGCTAGTAAAGAATTAAGTGATATGAGAGGTCTTCATGGTATGGGAATCTATGCTTTCAGTGATGATGGTGTTGGAGTAGCTACTTCTGACATGATGAAGAAAGCGATGGAAACATGTAAAGAGTTAAATAGCATCATCGTAGCACATACGGAAGATATGGAATATCGCAAAAAAGAAGCTTGTATGCATGAAGGAATTCGAAATAAAGAATTAGGACTTGTTGGAATTCCAAGTGCCTGTGAATATGCACAGATCAAACGTGACTTAGAGTTAGTAAGAGAAACGGGCTGTGATTATCATATCTGTCATATGAGTGCTAAGGAAAGTGTGGAATTACTGCGACAGGCTAAGGCAGAAGGTCTTCCTGTAACAGGTGAAGTAACTGCTCATCATTTATTGCTTACAGAAATGGATGTAGACAATGCCAATCATAAAATGAACCCTCCTCTACGAAGCGAAGAAGATCGTCAGGCTCTGATTCAGGGGCTATTAGATGGAACTATTGATTTGATTGCGAATGATCATGCGCCTCATAGTGAAGAAGAAAAAAGTAAAGGAATGGTAAAATCTCCATTTGGAATTGTGGCTTTAGAAACAGCATTCCCATTACTGTATACTCATTTTGTGAAAGAAAAGAAAATATTTACTTTGGAACAGCTTGTATACTTTATGAGTGAAGCAAGCGCAAAAAGATTCCGTTTTGATAAAAAAGGAAAAATTGAAGAAGGCTATGCATCTGACTTTATCTTAGTAGATGTAGATAGTGTTTCAAAAATTGATAAAAATAAATTCTATTCCATGGGAAAAAATACACCATTTGATGGTATCAGCTGTACAGGATTTATTCAGAAAACCTTTGTGAATGGGATTTGTGTATATGATCAAAAGGAGGAATCATTAAGATGAAAAAACGACTATTAATTCTTGAAGATGGCAGTGTGTATGAAGGAATTGCCTTTGGCGGTGATCATTATCGAATGGGAGAACTGATTTTCCAGACGGGGATGAGTGGTTATCAGGAAATCATTTCCGATGTGGCTTATTATGGACAAATCGTAATGATGACTTACCCTGCAATTGGAAACTGCGGTATTAATCGTGATGATTTTGAAAGTATCAATCTTCAGATGTTTGGCTATGTAGTAAAAGAGTACTGTGAAACACCAAGCAATTTCCGTAGTGACATGACATTAGATGAATTCATGAAGTTAAAAGGTATCCCAGGTATTGCGGACATTGATACAAGAGAGATTACAAGAAAGATCCGTGATCATGGAACATTAAAAGCTACTATGGCAGATACAGATGCAAATGTAGAAGAAATTGTAGAGATGCTGAAGAATACAGAAGTGGCAAATGATGGTGTGAAAGCAGTATCAACAGTGAAGCCATTCCCAATTCCAGCACGTGGACCAAAAGTCGTTTTAGTTGATACAGGTACAAAATTTGCGATTATTCGTGAATTTAATACTAGAGGCTGTGATCTTGTAGTTGTCCCTTATAATATGAGTGCTGAAGAAATACTGGCATTACATCCAGATGGAGTAGTGTTCAGCGGCGGACCATGTTCTCCTTACGATATACCAGAAACAATTGAAACATGTAAACAGCTGATTGGAAAAACTGCGATGATGGGAATAGGATTAGGTCATGAAGTTATTGCGGCAGCATGTGGCGCAAACGTTGTGAAAATGAAAGTCGGACATCATGGTAACTCTTCTCCGGTTCGTAATCTAAAGAAAAATAAAATTGAATTTACTGCACAGAATCATGGTTATGAAGTAGATCCAAATAGTCTTGAAAACACAGGTTTATATGTAACGTACACAGCATTAAATGATCAGACAATTGAAGGATTAGCACATGATAGCTATCCAATTTATACTTACTCATTTGAACCAGAGGCGGCTCCAGGAGCAGATGATTGTACATATGTATTTGATGACTTTTATAAAGTCATGATGGAAAGGAGTGCAAAATAATGCCAAGAAGAAGTGATATTAAAAAGATTATGGTAATTGGTTCTGGACCAATTGTTATTGGACAGGCCGCTGAGTTTGATTATGCAGGCTGCCAAGCGTGTCAGTCTCTTCGTGAAGAAGGCTATGAAGTTATCCTGATGAACTCAAATCCTGCAACCATCATGACAGATACAGTTATCGCAGACCGCGTATATATTGAGCCTCTTACATTAGAGTTCGCAAGTCGTGTTATTTATAAAGAAAGACCAGATGCAATTTTAGGAAGCTTAGGCGGACAGACTGGATTAAATCTTGTGGTTGAATTAGCAGAAAGCGGTATTTTAGATGAATATAATGTAGAAGTGTTAGGTACTGCATTGGATGCGATTGAAAAAGCAGAAGATCGTGATAAATTCCGTGAATTGATGTATGAAATCGGAGAACCAGTTCCTGAAAGTGTAATCGTACATACCGTTGAAGAAGCCATCTCTTTTGCGAATGAAAATGGGTATCCAGTTGTTGTGCGCCCAGCATTTACATTAGGTGGAACAGGGGGAGGATTTGCCCATAGTGAAGAAGAACTTCGCATTATCTGTGATAATGGATTAAAAATTTCTCCTGTACATCAGTGCTTAATTGAACAAAGTATTGCTGGTTATAAAGAAATTGAATATGAGGTAATGCGTGATAATGCAGATAATGCTATTGTTGTCTGCAACATGGAAAACGTGGATCCTGTAGGTATTCATACAGGGGATTCTATTGTAGTAGCTCCTACACAGACGCTAACAGATCGTGAATGTGGCATTATGCGTGCTTCTGCCTTAAAAATTATTCGCGCATTAAAAATCTGTGGTGGCTGTAATGTGCAGCTAGCACTTGACCCAAATAGCTTTAAGTATTATGTTATCGAAGTAAATCCACGTGTATCTCGTTCTAGTGCTCTAGCAAGTAAAGCAACAGGTTATCCAATTGCTAAACTTGCCGCAAAAGTGGCAGTAGGTTTAACACTAGATGAAATTATCAATCCAGTTACACAGACAAGCTATGCCTGCGTAGAGCCATGCATTGATTATGTTGTGGCAAAATTCCCACGCTTTGCCTTTGATAAATTCCCAAAAGCAGATCGTACGTTAGGAACACAGATGAAGGCAACTGGAGAAGTTATGTCCATTGGACGTACTTTTGATGAAGCTATTCTAAAAGCAATTCGTTCTTTAGAAATGAAGACGGATCATCTTGAACAAAAAGATATTAATGCGATGGATGAAAATGCTCTATGGGATAAACTTGCTAAATGCGATGATGAAAGAATTTATGTTATCACAGCGTTATTACGTAAAGGTGCAAACATTGAAAAGATTTATCAGGTTACAAAAATGGATCGCTATTTCTTAAATCGTTTTAAAAACATTGTAGAAAAAGAAGCAGTGATCAAATCTAATCCTATGAACGTAGAAGTATTATTAGATGCGAAGAAAATGGGATTTGCGGATTCTTATATTGCTAGAAACTGGAATATTAGTGAATTAGAAGTATATGAATTAAGAAGAGAAAATCATATCATTCCGGTATATAAAAACGTAGATACTTGTGCAGGAGAATATGTATCTCATACACCATACCTATATTCTACTTATGAACATGAAAATGAATCCGTACGTAGTGATCGTAATAAAATTATTGTGTTAGGTTCTGGACCAATCCGTATTGGACAGGGTGTAGAATTTGACTATGCAACAGTTCACTGTGTGAAAACAATTCGTGATCGCGGATATGAAGCTATTGTTATAAATAATAACCCAGAAACTGTTTCAACAGATTACTCTATCTCTGATAAATTATATTTTGAACCACTAACTATTGAAGATGTAATGCATATCATTGATTTGGAACAGCCATTAGGTGTTGTAGTACAGTTCGGTGGGCAGACAGCTATCAACCTAGCTGATAAGCTAGTAGAACGTGGTGTGAAAATTTTAGGTACAAGTCTAGAGAATATTGATCGTGCTGAAGATCGTCATGAATTTGAAGAAATGCTTCATAAATTAGATATTCCTCAGCCAAAAGGAGAAACTGCAGTTGAGGTAGAAGAAGCAGTGAAGATTGCAAACCGTATCGGTTATCCAGTATTAGTTCGTCCATCTTATGTATTAGGAGGACGTGCAATGGAAATCGTACATAATGATGATGATTTAAGAGTTTACATGGCAACTGCTGTAAAAGAAATCAGTCATGATGCGCCAATTCTTGTAGATAAATATGTTATTGGTAAAGAAATGGAAGTAGATGCGATCTGTGATGGTGAACATGTATTTATTCCAGGTATTATGGAACATATTGAACGTGCAGGTGTTCACTCAGGGGATTCTATTAGTGTTTATCCAGCTCCTACTGCTTCACAGAAGGTAAAAGATACAATTATTGATTATGCAATTCGTATTGGAAAAGGATTCCACTTTATTGGTTTATTCAATATCCAGTTTATCGTGGATAAGGATGAAAAAGTGTATGTATTGGAAGTAAATCCAAGAAGTTCTCGTACCGTTCCATTCTTAAGTAAAGTAACTAATATTCCAATGTCTTATGTCGCAACTCGTTGTGTATTAGGCGATACACTTGAAGAACAAGGGTATAAAGAAGGTGTACATCCTGAAGGAGATCGTGTCTTTGTGAAGGCACCAGTATTCTCTTTTGCAAAATTACGTAGTGTAGATACAACACTAGGTCCAGAAATGAAATCAACTGGGGAAGCATTAGGTGGCGATGTCACTTTAGAAAAAGCATTGTATAAAGCATTACTAGCAAGTGGTGTAAAAATTCCGCTACATGGAAATGTATTGATTACAGTAGCAGATGATGATAAAGAAGAAGGATTGAAGATTGCGAAACGCTTCTCTAATATTGGATATGGTATTTATGCGACAAAAGGTACAGCACAGTATTTAAGTGAAAATGGAATTTATGTAAGAACTGTTGATAAACTAAATGAAGAAACAGATAATAATGTTATCGATGTGATTCGTAAAGGAAAAGTAAACTATGTTGTAAATACAATGAGTACATCAAGCGAAGTAAATCGTGATGGATTCTTGATTCGTAGAGAATCTGCCGAAAACAACATCAGCTGTTTCACATCTTTAGATACAGCAAATGCAATCTTGCGTGTGTTAGAATCACAGACATTTACAACAATATCCATGAATGAACTGGAGGGATAAGATGCAGGAAGAAAGAGGATTAATTTTAAGTAATCAGAAAATTGCAAAGGATACATATCGTATGGAAATTCAGGCAAACATCGCCAAAGATATGAAACCAGGGCAATTTGTAAATGTACAGGTAGAAGGCTATATGCTTCGTCGCCCCATCAGTATCTGTTCTGTTGAAGGTAAAAACAGTTTTGTGATTATCTATAAGGTAGTAGGAGATGGCACTAAAAAGCTATCTACAATGAGAAGACAGGAAATTATTGATGTATTTGGACCATTAGGAAGCAGTTATCCGATTCATGAAGAGGAAAATGAAGTTCTATTGATTGGAGGAGGGGTAGGCGTACCTCCTCTGTATGAACTTGCTAAACAGTATCGTAAACTTGGCACGAAAGTATATGTAGTTTTAGGATTTAATGATTCAGACAGTATTTTCTATGAAAATGAATTTGAACGTTTAGGCTGTGAAGTAGTGATTGCGACAATGGATGGAAGCTATGGAGTAAAAGGTACTGTCATAGATGCAATCGATGCTCGTAATATTACCTGTGATTTCACTTGCAGCTGTGGTCCTAGACCGATGTTAAAGGCTGTAGAAGCACGATATACAAGAGGTTATATGTCATTTGAAAGTCGTATGGCGTGTGGTATCGGTGCTTGTATGGCGTGTGTTGCTAAAGATAAAAAAGAAGAAAACATGTATCATCGTATTTGTAAAGAAGGGCCTGTTTTCCCAATCGGAAAGGTGGAATATTAATGGATTTAAATGTAAAATTACCTGGCTTGAATTTAAAAAATCCAATTATTCCTGCCAGCGGATGTTTTGGATTCGGTCGTGAATTTGCGGAACTATATGATTTGAGTCTTTTAGGCGGGATCGCTATTAAAAGTGCTACTCCACATGCACGCTTTGGTAATCCTACACCACGTGTTGCGGAAACACCAAGTGGAATGTTAAATGCAATTGGACTTCAAAATCCTGGTGTAGATGTAATCATGGAAAAGGAATTGCCTTGGCTATCACAGTTTGATACGGAAATCATTGCGAATATTGCAGGAGCTAGTGAAGAAGAATATGTAGAAGTAATTGAAAAATTAAATCATAGTGATGTGGTTAAAGCATATGAATTAAACATTAGCTGTCCAAATGTGAAACATGGCGGTATCGGTTTAGGTACAACACCAGAATTAGCAGCTAAGGTTACTCGTATGGCAAAAGAAGCTGCGACAAAACCTGTTTATGTTAAATTATCTCCTAATGTTACAAATATCGTAGAAATCGCAAAAGCTGTAGAAGCTGCTGGAGCAGATGGGCTTGTATTGATTAATACGATGATGGGTATGCGTTTAGATTTACATACAGGAAAACCAATTTTAGCAAATGTAACTGGAGGATTAAGCGGACCTGCGATTAAGCCTGTCGCAATACGTATGGTCTATCAGGTTGCTCAGGCAGTTAATATTCCTATTATTGGTGTTGGAGGAATTACTTGTGCAGAAGATGTACTTGAATTCTTATATGCTGGGGCAAGTGCTGTAGAAGTTGGTATGCAGAACTTTATTGATCCGTTCTGTTGTGTTAAAATAATAGAGGATTTACCAAAAGTCTTAGAAAAATATGGAAATAAAAGCTTAGCTGATGCTGTTGGAAGGAGTTTTCGTTAATGAGTAGAACAATCGTTGCTTTGGATTTTTCCAAAAAAGAAGATGTAATGAATTTCCTTGATCAATTTAAGGAACCAATTTATGTAAAAGTAGGTATGGAATTAACATATGCCTTCGGATTTGAAATGATTCGTGAAATTAAAGCTCGCGGTCATAAAATCTTCTTGGATTTAAAACTGCATGATATTCCAAATACCGTAAAAAACGGTATGAAAAATCTTGCTAAATTAGATGTTGATATCGTTAATCTTCATGCAGCTGGAGGAAGTGCTATGATGAAAGCTGCTATGGAAGGCTTAGAAGAAGGGGCAGTGAATGGAAAACGTCCATTATGTATTGCGGTAACACAATTAACTAGTACTTCTCAGGATACTATGAATGAAGAATTATTGATTCCTGGAGATGTAAAAGATGTTGTTATTTCTTATGCTAAACTAGCAAAAGAAAGTGGTCTAGATGGTGTTGTATGTTCAGTTCATGAAGCAAGAGCAATTCATGAAGCATGTGGAAATGAATTCTTAACAGTTACTCCTGGAATTCGTTTGGTTAGTGATTCTAAAGATGATCAGAAACGTGTCGCAACTCCTAGCTTTGCAAAAGAAGAAGGATGCGATTATATCGTAGTAGGAAGAAGTATCACAAAAAGTGAAAATCCATTAAAAACATATCAGGAAATTGAAAGTATCATGGAGGGTTAATCATATGAGTATTGAAAAAACAGTGGCTTCAAATTTATTAGATATTAAAGCAGTTTCACTTCGTCCAAATGAACCATTTACTTGGGCAAGCGGAATCAAATCACCAATCTATTGTGATAATCGTTTAGTATTATCTTATCCAGAAAAACGTAATGTTGTTGTGGAAGGATTTGTAGAATTAATTAAAAATGAATATGCCGATGCAGAAGTAATCGTTGGTACTGCAACTGCAGGTATTCCTTGGGGTGCTATGGTTGCAGATCATATGAGCAAACCTTTTGGCTATGTTCGTAGTTCTAATAAAAGCCATGGCAAAGGAAATAAAATCGAAGGTAAAATTGAAAAAGGTGCTAAAGTTGTTGTTATAGAAGATTTAATTTCTACTGGCGGATCAGTTAAAGATGTGGTAGAATCTTTACGTGAAGCTGGGGCTGAAGTATTAGGAGTAGCTGCAATCTTTACATATCTACTTCCAGCATCTACTGAATTGTTCAATAATATTGACTGTTCATTCAAAACATTAAGTAATTATGATGTTTTAATTGATGTTGCCCTTGAATTGGATTATATTAAAGAAGCAGACTTAGAAAAGCTAAAAGCTTGGAAAAAAGACCCAAGAGATGAATCTTGGATGGAAAAATAAAGAAACAAATAGGGGCGTAGAATAAAGTTATTCTATGCCCTTTTGGTGGGAAATAGGAATGTAAGTACTTACAGGAGGAGCTTATGGAAAAAAGATTACTGATATTGGAAGATGGTACTGTATATGAAGGATATGGTTTTGGTTCTAATTGTTATCAGGTAGGAGAACTTGTATTCAATACCGGTATGAGCGGATATCAAGAAGTACTGTCTGATTTGTCTTATTGCGGACAGATTGTTATGATGACATATCCTATGATTGGAAACTATGGTATCAATCGTGATGATTTTGAAAGTTTAGATCCAGCGGTATTTGGCTTTGTTGTGAAGGAATACTGTGAGCAGCCAAGTAATTTCCGTTCTGATCTGACATTGGACGAATTCTTGAAATTAAAAAATATTCCAGGAATCTCTCATGTTGACACAAGAAGTATAACAAAAAAACTAAGAAGCAGTGGAACGATGCGCGCTATCATGGCTGATGCAGATGCTGATGTAGATAGTGTTGTGAAGATGCTGAAGGAGACTGATTTTCTACATGATCAGGTCGCACGTGTTTCTACACAGAAACCATTCCCGATTCCAAATCGAGGAAAGAAAGTTGTATTGATGGATTTTGGCGCAAAGCATGGAATTATCCGTGAATTATCAAGAAGAAACTGTGATTTGATCGTAGTTCCTTACAATACCAGTGCTGAAGCAATTCTTGCTTTGCATCCAGATGGTATTATGTTAAGCAATGGTCCTGGGGATCCTAAGGATATGACGGGTGCTATTGAAGTAATTAAAGAGCTAATCGGTAAATTACCAATCTTTGGTATTTGTTTAGGACATCAGCTAATCTCACTTGCTTGTGGTGCAAATACAGTGAAATTAAAATTTGGTCATCGAGGATGCAATCATCCAGTCGTAAACTTATTAACAGGTAAAGTTGAAATTACATCACAGAACCATGGTTATGCAGTAGAGTTTGAAAGCTTAGCGAATACGGATTTAGAAATGACACATCAAGCTTTAAATGATAAGAGCGTGGAAGGTGTACGCCATACAAAGTATCCAGTGTTTAGTGTACAGTATCATCCAGAAGCTGCACCTGGACCAGAAGATGCGAATTATTTATTTGATCAATTTATGGAACTCATGGAAAAGGAGAATGGTTAAATGACAAAGCGTAATGATATTAAGAAAATACTAGTAATCGGTTCAGGCCCTATTGTCATTGGACAGGCGGCTGAATTTGACTATGCGGGAAGTCAGGCATGTCAGTCTTTGCGTGAAGAAGGCTATGAAGTCGTATTAATCAATTCCAATCCTGCAACCATTATGACCGATACAGCAATTGCAGATCGTGTTTATATCGAACCACTTACTTTAGAGTTTGCTAGTCGTATTATTTATAAAGAACGTCCAGATGCTATTTTAGGAAGCTTAGGGGGACAGACTGGTTTAAATTTAGTTGTTGAATTGGCAAATTCAGGAATCTTAGAAGAATACAATGTTGAAATTCTAGGAACAGATCTTACTGCTATCAATAAAGCAGAAGATCGTGAATTATTCCGTGAATTAATGTATGAAATCAATGAACCAGTTCCTGAAAGTGATATTGTTCATAGTGTAGAAGAAGCTATTCGCTTTGCGAATGAAATCGGATATCCATTAGTCGTTCGTCCTGCTTATACACTAGGCGGAACCGGTGGCGGTTTTGCGGATAATGAAGAAGAATTACGCATTATTACAGAAAATGGCTTGAAGCTATCTCCTGTACATCAATGTTTAATTGAACGCAGTATTGCAGGCTATAAAGAAATTGAATATGAAGTAATGCGAGACTTCAATGATAATGCAATCGTTGTATGTAACATGGAAAACATTGATCCAGTAGGTATTCATACTGGGGATTCTATGGTTGTAGCTCCTGTTCAGACATTATCTGATCGTGAGCATCAGATGCTGCGTAATGCAAGCTTAAAGATCATTCGTGCCTTAAAAATCTGTGGTGGTTGTAATGTACAGTTAGCGCTTGATCCAAATAGCTTTAAATATTATGTTATCGAAGTAAATCCACGTGTATCTCGTTCTAGTGCTCTAGCAAGTAAAGCAACAGGTTATCCAATTGCTAAGCTGGCGGCTAAAATTGCAGTTGGAATGACTCTTGATGAAATCATTAATCCAATCACAAATACAAGCTATGCATGTTTTGAGCCAGCATTAGATTACATCGTGACAAAACTTGCTCGTTTCCCATTTGATAAATTTGTGAATGCAGATCGTCGTTTAGGAACACAGATGAAGGCAACTGGAGAGGTTATGTCTATCGCAAGAAACTTTGAAGAAAGCTTCTTAAAAGCCATTCGTTCTTTAGAGATGAAATGTGATCACATTGAAAATAAAGAAATTGCAGAGCTTACTACGGAAGAGTTGTGGGAAGGAATCGCAATTAAAGATGATTTACGTGTATTTAAAATTGCAGAATTATTACGTCGTCATGAATCTATTGAAAGAATACATGAAATCACAAAAATTGATTACTTCTTCCTTCATAAATTTGTTAATATCATTCATTTAGAAGAAGAAATGATGAATCATGTAAAAGATTTAAATGTTCTTCGTTTAATTAAAGAAAACGGATTTGCGGATTCTTATATAGCACGTAAATGGGGAATGGAAGAAAGAGAGCTTTATGATTATCGTAAAGCAAATGGTATCATTCCAGTCTATAAAATGGTAGATACTTGTGCTGCAGAGTTTGAAAGTGCAACTCCTTACTTCTATTCTACATACGAACAGGAAAATGAATCTTTTCCAAGTAATAATAAGAAAATTATCGTTTTGGGTTCTGGACCAATTCGTATTGGACAGGGTGTAGAATTTGACTATGCGACAGTTCATTGTGTTATGACAATTCGTGAATGTGGTTATGAAGCCATCGTTATCAATAATAATCCAGAAACTGTATCTACGGATTTCTCTATTTCTGATAAATTGTATTTTGAACCACTAACCATTGAAGATGTAATGCATATCATCGATTTGGAACAGCCATTAGGTGTTGTTGTACAGTTTGGTGGTCAGACAGCAATCAATCTGGCAGATAAATTAGTAGCTCGCGGAGTGAAAATTTTAGGAACAAGCCTAGAAAATATTGATCGTGCAGAAGACCGTCATGAATTTGAGGCAATGCTTCATAAATTAAATATTCCTCAGCCAAAAGGTGAAACTGCAGTTGAGGTTGAAGAAGCAGTGAAGATTGCGAATCGTATCGGCTATCCAGTACTTGTTCGTCCATCTTATGTATTAGGAGGACGTGCAATGGAAATTGTACACAATGATGATGATTTAAGAGTGTATATGGCAACTGCTGTAAAAGAAATCAGTCATGATGCACCAATTCTTGTGGATAAGTATATTGTTGGTAAAGAATTGGAAATCGATGCCATTTGTGATGGAGAACATGTTTATATTCCAGGTATCATGGAACATATTGAACGTGCGGGAATTCACTCAGGGGATTCTATCAGTGTTTATCCGCCACAGACAATTTCAGACAAGGTAAAAGATACGATTGTGGATTATGCGATTCGCATTGGAAAAGGATTCCACTTTATTGGACTATATAATATTCAGTTCATTGTCGATAAAGAAGATGAAGTATATGTACTAGAAGTTAATCCACGTAGTTCAAGAACAGTTCCTTTCTTAAGTAAGATTACAGGTGTTGCGATGAGTAATATTGCGACTCGCTGTGTACTTGGTGAAACACTTTCGAAGCAGGGCTATGAAGAAGGTATTCGTCCATTTGAAGAACGAGTATTTGTGAAAGCACCTGTATTCTCATTTGCTAAATTACGTAGCGTAGATACCGTGCTTGGTCCAGAAATGAAGTCAACTGGCGAAGCATTAGGTGGCGATATCACTTTAGAAAAAGCATTATATAAAGCATTACTGGCAAGTGGTATCAAAATTCCAAACCATGGAAACATTTTAATGACAATTGCGGACGATGATAAAGAAGAAGCACTAACGATCGCAAAACGTTTCTCTGCGATTGGTTATGGAATTTATGCGACAAGCGGAACTGCAAAATATTTAAAAGATCATGGCTTGTTTGTGAAAACTGTCAATAAGATTTCTCAGGAAGGAAATCAGAATGTATTAGATATCATTCGTAAGGGACAGGTAAACTATGTAATTAATACAATGCCAAGTGAAGATAAAGAAGTTACAAATGATGGATTCCTAATTCGTCGTGTTTCTGCGGAAAACAATATCAGCTGTTTTACATCATTTGATACAGCCAATGCAATCCTAAAAGTATTAGAGTCTTTAAACTTCACAACAATTTCTATGAATGAGTTAGAGAAATAGAAAAAAGGACTCCTCATATAATTGGGGAATCCTTTCTTTATACTGGCTTTTGCCTTGTGAAAGTGCTATCATAGAATTAATAAAGAGAAAGGAGATTTTAAATGGACTCAAAAAGATTTCAAGATAAGGTCATGGTAGTGACTGGTGGTACATCCGGAATTGGAAAAGCAGTATGTTTACGAGCAGGAGCAGAAGGCGCAATCGTAGTGATTGCAGGTCGTAATGAAGAAAGAGGAAAGGCTATAGAAAAAGAAATCATTGATCAGGGAGGAAAAGCCTTATTTATCCAATGTGATGTAACAAAAAAAGAAGATATCATACATTTATATGCGAAAACGATGGAGGTTTATGGACATCTTGATATTGCCATCAACAATGCTGGAATTGTAGGAGATTCTAAAAAAATTGAAGATTTGACGGATGATGATTGGTTTAGTGTTGTAAATGCGAACTTAAACTCTATGTTCTATTGTATTCGAGAAGAAGTTAAATACATGTTACAGAATGAACATGGCGGAAGTATTGTCAATACAGCATCTGTTGCAGGTATACGTGCAACACCATCAGGACCAGCTTATGTCGCAAGTAAACATGGTGTAGTAGGGTTAACCAAGTCAACCGCAATGGATTATGCAAAACAAAATATTACTTGTAATGCAGTTTGTCCTGCGGGTACGGATACACCATTAACGGAAGCCGCAAAACAAAAATTATATGCGAAAATTGCGGAATTGAAAGCACAGGGTAAAGATCCACAGGAATTCATGAAAAACTCTATGTTAGCTGGAAAGACACAGACTTTACAGGAACGTAATGCGACTAGTGAGGAACAAGCCGCAACAATTCTTTACTTTGCTAGTGATGAAGCCAGACATATTACAGGAAGCATCATCGCAAGTGATGGAGGATTTACCGTATATTAAGTTAAATGAGATAAAGAAAAGGCAATGGTCAGCTTGAAAAGTTTCTGATATCCATTGCCTATTTTTGTTTGATTATGCTATACATAGTTTTCTTATGGTTTCTCAGATAAAAATAATTGACATAACATAAAGAATAAGGTAAGCTAATATGTGTTAGCTATTTCTAACTTGAGTTTTATTATGTCTTTAGGAATTGCCTATTGACGTTTGGTAAAAATAATGATACATTAATTTCAGTTATATGACTGACGGAAGTGGAATTGACCACAGGAAGTATAATGTATAAGAGCCGACCGTCTGGGCAAAAGAGTCCTAGACGTAATGTCGGCTCTTTTCTTATAAATATATCACAAGATATATTTACGTTTAAAACCTATTTAAGCAGGAGGGTGCAGGATTTATGATGAATGAACGTAAAGAATGGGAAGGATTCTCTGGTAGAATCTGGAAAGAAGAAGTCAATGTTCGTGACTTCATTCAGCACAACTATACTCCATATGATGGAGATGAGTCTTTTTTAGAAGATGCAACAGATGCGACAAATAAACTGTGGGGAGAACTTCAGAAATTACAGAAGGAAGAACGTGCTAAAGGCGGCGTTCTTGATATGGAAACAGAAGTAGTTTCTTCTTTAACAGCGTATGGTCCTGGTTACATTAATATAGAATTAAAGGATTTAGAAAAGGTTGTTGGTCTTCAGACGGATAAACCATTGAAACGTGCGTTTATGCCTTATGGCGGAATTAAAATGAGTGAAGAAGCATGTCGTACTTATGGATATGAACCTAGTGAAAAATTACATGAAATTTTCCATGAATATCACAAAACACATAATGATGCAGTATTTGATTGTTATACACCAGAAATGCGTTTAGCTAGACGTAACAAAATTGTAACAGGACTTCCTGACACTTATGGTCGTGGACGTATTGTTGGTGATTATCGCCGTGTTGCTTTATATGGTGTTGATTTCCTAATTCAGGAAAAAGAAAAAGATAAAGCAAACTGTGGCTGTGGTGTAATGAGCGATGACATTATTCGTCAGCGAGAAGAATTAGCAGAACAGATCAAGGCTCTAAAAGGTATGAAAGCCATGGCTGAAATCTATGGTTATGATATCAGCGGTCCAGCGAAAAATGCAAAAGAAGCTGTACAGTGGCTATACTTTGGATACTTAGCAGCAATTAAAACACAAAATGGTGCAGCGATGAGTGTAGGACGAGTTTCTACTTTCTTAGATATTTATATCGAACGTGATTTAGAAGCCGGTGTTCTTACAGAAAAAGAAGCACAAGAATTAATTGATCATATGACAATGAAATTCCGTATGGTTAAATTTGCACGTATTCCTTCTTACAATCAGTTATTCTCTGGTGACCCTGTTTGGGCAACATTGGATATTGCTGGTTTAGGTATGGATGGACGTCATATGGTTACAAAAACTGACTTCCGTTTCTTACATACATTAGAAAACATGGGACCGGCTCCTGAACCTAACTTAACAGTATTGTATTCTTCTCATTTACCAGAAAACTTTAAAAAGTATTCTGCACGTATTTCTATTGATACAAGCTCTGTACAGTATGAAAACGATGATGTTATGCGTCCTGTTTGGGGAGATGACTATGCAGTATGCTGTTGTGTAAGTGCTACTCAGACTGGTAAAGAAATGCAGTTCTTCGGTGCACGTGCTAACCTTGCAAAATGTTTATTATACGCTATCAATGGTGGTGTTGATGAAAAAACAAAAGTACAGGTAGGACCTGAATATCGCCCAATTACTTCTGAATATCTTGATTATGATGAAGTAATGCATAAATATGATATTATGATGGAATGGCTTGCGGATTTATATGTAAACATTCTAAATCTAATTCAATATATGCATGATAAATATTATTATGAAAGTGCATTGATGGCATTGATCGATACAGATGTAAGAAGAACATTTGCGACAGGTATTGCGGGCTTCTCACATGTAGTAGACTCTTTATCTGCAATTAAATATGCGAAAGTTAAAACAATTCGTGATGAAGATGGTTTAGTTATCGATTACGAAACAGAAGGTGATTTCCCTCGTTATGGTAATGATGATGACCGTGCTGATGATATCGCAGTATGGCTATTAAAGACATTTATGGAAAAAATCGAAAAACGCCATACGTATCGTAATTCTGAACCAACAACTTCTATCTTAACAATTACTTCTAATGTCGTTTATGGTAAAGCAACAGGTGCATTACCAGATGGACGTAAAGCAGGAGAACCATTATCACCAGGGGCAAACCCAGCTTATGGTGCTGAACAAAATGGACTTCTAGCTTCCTTGAACTCTGTTGCGAAACTTCCTTATGAATATGCATTAGATGGTATCAGTAATACACAAACAATTAATCCTGATGCATTAGGACATAATGAAAAAGAACGTGTAGAACATTTAGTGAATGTGTTAGATGGTTACTTTGATCAGGGTGCACATCATTTAAATGTAAACGTCTTTGGAATTGAAAAATTAAAAGATGCAATGGAACACCCAGAAAAAGAAGAATATGCGAACTTCACAATTCGTGTATCTGGATATGCTGTTAAATTTATTGACCTGACTCGTGAACAGCAGCTAGACGTTATCGCAAGAACATGCCACGCTAGTCTATAATCAGGAATAAAAAGAAAGGTCTGTTGTCAAACAGGCCTTTATTAATGGAGGAAAACATATGAGTGTAAAAGGAGCAATTCATTCATTAGAAACATTTGGTTCCGTAGATGGACCTGGAGTACGTTTTGTCATTTTCTTGAAAGGTTGTGCTATGCGTTGTAAGTATTGCCATAATCCAGATACTTGGCAATTAGGAACTCCAGATACAGATGCAGATACAATTTTAAAAAGAGCTTTACGTTATAAAAGCTATTGGGGTAAGGATGGCGGAATCACAGTTAGTGGAGGAGAACCACTGCTACAGATTGATTTCTTATTAGAATTATTTCAAAAAGCTAAAAAAGCAAATATACATACGGTAATTGACACAAGTGGAAATCCATTCACAAGAGATGGTGAATTTTTTGAGAAATTCAAAAAGCTAATGGATGTTACAGATTTAGTTTTATTGGATCTAAAAGTATATGATGAAAATAAACATCAGTCACTTTGTGGTCAGCCGAATAAGAATATTTTAGATTTAGCATCTTATTTATCCGAAATTAAAAAGCCTGTATGGATTCGTCATGTATTAGTACCTACTATTAATGATTCAACTGAGGATCTGACTTCTCTTGATAAATTTATTCAAACATTGAATAATGTAGAAAGAGTAGAAATATTGCCATACCATACATTAGGTGCATACAAATGGAAAGAACTTGGTTATACATATTCATTAGAAGGTATTTTGCCTCCAACAAAGGAAGAGATAGAACGAGCTAATAAATTGCTGAGAACAGATTCTTATAAATAGTCTTAATTTAATGCACTCGATGAGATGAAACATGATATAATGACATTAGATATAATGAGTATTTCAAAGAAAGAAGCGAGTGTGAAAAAATGAAGAATTTTGAACAGCAATTACAAGGAAAACACCCTCGGATCGGATATGCAGAGGGAAACAATCCAGATGTGCTTCAGGCTTGTGTGCGCCATGTGAATGAAGGCTATATCATACCTGTTTTAATTGGTAATAAGCAGGAAATTTTATCTATAGCTGATAAAATTAAGATTGATATTACTGGAGTAGAAATCGTGGATATGGATACTTTTCCAAATCGAAAACAGATGGTAGAGCGTATGCTGATGATACGAAGAGGGAATTGGAGTCGTGAAGAATGCGAAGAAAAGCTAAACGATATTAATTACTTCTCTACTATGTACCTGGAATTAGGTTACATTGATGGACTTGTAGGAGGAGTTCTTGCGACTACTGCAGAAACAATGCGTCCTGCTCTACAATTAATTCGTACAGCAGCGAATAATCGATTTGTATCTAGTTGTGTATTCATGGAAAAAGATGATATACAATTGATTCTAGGAGATTGTAGTTTAAATGTAGATCCTAGTGTAGAGGAATTAGTAGAAATCACACTACAATGTGCAACTACAGCAAAAGAATTTGGTTTAGATCCGATAGTCGGTTTATTATCTTATTCATCCTTTGGTTCAGGAAAAGGGCAAAGTGTAGAAAAAGTTAGAAATGCAATTGAACATTTAAAACGAATGCCTTTAGATTTTCCTGTTGATGGTGAAATTCAAGCAGATACTGCTTTATCTAGTGAAGTTGCGAAAATTAAAGCTCCTAATTCGGCTATTGCCGGTCATATGAATTCACTGATCTTCCCAAATATTGATGCTGGAAATATTTCCTATAAAATCATGGTGGAATTATGCGGCTATAGAATGTTTGGACCAATCCTTCAAGGATTAAGAAAACCAGTTAATATTTTAACAAGACGAGCAAGCATTGATACAATGTATTCCATGGGAATCTTAACAGGTGTACAAGCTGTAAATAATGAGTGAAATAATATTAGAGGAAAGACAAGGGACAGCCTATTAGGTTATCCCTTGTTTGCTTAATGAATGTTTATACTTGTAATTATTAGATTTATATAAAACTTATTAGAAATAAAATAAATATTTACAAGAAATTTTATATAATATATCCTAGAGAAGGAATATTTATGATATATAATATGGAGGTTTAGGGATATGTATTTAGAAAGTGTTATTTTGTTTATTTTTACAGTTCCTATTTGGGTAATTATAAGATTTGTTTTATACATAAAAAATAGGAAATACAACAGTTTTTCATTAAAGAGAGAGATGTTACTAAATATATTTTTCTTATATATACTTTGTTTGTTCTCTGTCACTTTTTTTCCAATGTATATTCATTTTGATGAATATGACAATTGGATTTCTGTGAATTTTATTCCGATAGTAAATACTGTAAAAGAAATTATTGCTGTAGGAGATTCTGGTATGGCTGATTTTATGATACAGTTCTGGATTAAGAATATTGTTGGTAACCTTATTCTTTTATTACCATTAGGCTTTTTTTTGCCAATATTATGGAATAAATTTCAGGATGGACGTAAAACAGTCTTGTTTGCTTTTTGTTTCTCTTTAAGTATTGAATTATTACAACTGTTATTAATGTATATTGGGGTTTATGGTAGAGCTTTTGATATAGATGATATTATTTTAAATACTCTTGGTGCGTGTATAGGTTATCTTATTTATAAAAAATTTATTGGGAAAAGAGTATTTGTTAGGTAAAATAGTTAAAATGATGAAAGAGACCAAACATTATATGAAGTGGTCTCTTTTGTTTTAATATTTTTTCTATACGACATATCTTTTGTATCAATCTAATCAATATGTATTATATAAGTGTATTGATTTCATGATCTATTGCTGCTTTTAGTTGACCAATATGAAAGCCATCAATTGTACGATGGTTTACTTCAATCGACATATGTACATATAGTCGATTTTTATCTTCATAATATTTTCCCCAAGTTATTCTTGGGATAGTGTCTTTAGCATCAAAATTATGTTCGTTTGTAAGTGAGGTAAAGTCAAACCATGGAGTACATGAAAAATAGATAAGTTCATCAGTTTCTTTGCTTTTATCAATGAATTCTTTTTGTATAATACTTTGTTTTTTAGCATTTTTACAAAATGAAATATAATCGTCTTCCCAAGAAACTGTTATTATTTGAAAAGTGTCTGCACCCTTTGGTAAATAGGTAAAGCTAGGATTTACTTTATCTAATACAACAAGATTTTCTTCTCTAATACGAATTTTAAATTCTTGTATAGAATTGATGGCTTTTGTACATATCCATATCATTAGAAAATAAAAGGAAAGTTCTTTATCTTTTGATATTTTTTTTACATTTGTTACGTCAATAGGAATTGTAACTGAATAGAAAGGATAATCTATTTTAGAAAAGTTATCATAAATTTCTTTTCGACTCCAGTTTTTTTTTATCAATAATATGCATTTTTCTTCCTCCATTCATTTTAATTTATGGCTATATTATAACTTATTGGACTAAATCTAACAAGGTAGGCGTGTAAAGGGATTACTTGGCAAAGGATAGAAATGCTTTCATATGAGGTGTAAGCCATTTGTTTTTATGATATACGATTTGACGATATACGGATAAAGAATAGTCTTTTGGGTATAGAAGAGAAAGTTTTCCTTGTTCAACATAAGATTTTACACAGAAGTAGGGAAGAAATGATATTTGTATTTCATTCTGTAATTCATGGATGATAAATTCTGTATTGCCAATTTCTAAATAAGGCTGTAGCTGCTGGTTTTTAGATAGGACATATTGTTCTAGATCATATCGATAGCTAGTAGCTTTTTCAGTAAGAATAAGTTCACTTTGCAGAATATTATCTAACGAAAGTTCTCTTTTATTTAGAAGAGGATGTTTAGGGTGACATACGAAAACAATTTCTTCTGGTTCATCTACAACACGTATCCAATCGGAATGATATAGTCTTTGGTCAATGAAATAAACAATATCCACTTCATTATGGTTCATCATATCTAATAAAATATCTGGGGATGAAGTATGCACTTGAATGGTAATCTGTGGATATGCTTTATGAAAAGTATGCAGTAAAGAAGGAAAGATAGAAGCACATAAGGATTCTGTCATACCTATGCGCAAGTGTCCTGTTGACTGATGATTTTCCTGTAAAGCAAGCTGAGCTTTCTCACTTTCTTCTAATATACGACAGGCATAAGAATAAAATGTTGTGCCTTGTGGTGTTAAGGTTATAGTCTTTCCAAAACGATCAAATAGACGAGTATGTAGCTCTTTTTCAAGCTGTTTTATTTGTATGGTAACTGCAGCTTGGGTATAGCCTAATGCTATAGCTGCTTTTGAAAAACTATTTAGCTGAGCTACTTTTTGAAAAGTTTTTAAAGTGCGTAATTCCATATTTCCTCCTATAAAAAATTTTTAATCATCTTATAAAATATATAAAATATTCATATCTTTAGCAAGATGATATAATAAATGTAAAGATAAGTCAATGTGATAAAGGGAGATTTAACAATGGAAAGACATGATGTACAATATGATGCATATATTGCATTATTAAACAAGGAACTGGTACCTGCTATGGGATGTACGGAGCCAATCGCGATTGCATATGCAGCAGCTGTGGCTACTTCTTATATGGAATATCCAATTGAGAAAGTAGATATTTATGCAAGTGGGAATATTATTAAGAATGTTAAAAGTGTAACAGTACCAAATACCGGAGGAAGAAAAGGAATTCAAAGTGCTGCAGCAATAGGAATTGTGGCAGGGGATGCTTCAAAGGGATTGGAAGTTATAGCACATGTTAATAATGAACAGATAAAAATGATGGAAGAATTTATAAAGAATACGGATATTCAAATTCATCATGAACAATCAAATTGTGCTCTGAAAGTAGGAATTCAGGTTAGTGGTCAGGGACATTCTGTATATGTATGTATTCAAAATGAACATTCAAATATTGTCTGCATAAAAAAAGATGAGGAATTGATTTTTGATCATCAATCAGATAAAGAAACTCAGGAATTATTAGATGCGATGGAGTTTTCTATGAAAAGCATTTATGAATTTGCGTTAATGGCAGAAATCGAAGATGTTAAAGAAGTCTTAGACCGACAGATGGGGTATAACTATAATATAGCTGAAGAAGGATTAAAAGGAAATTATGGGGCAAATATTGGTTCTGTATTATTGAGTACTTATGGAAACGATGTACAGACTCGTGCTAGAGCTTATGCAGCTGCAGGAAGTGATGCACGAATGAGTGGCTGTGAATTACCAGTAATTATATGCAGTGGTAGTGGCAATCAAGGCATTACTTGTTCTGTACCTGTGATAGTTTATGCTAAAGAGTTAGGTGTAAATGAAGAACAATTATATCGAGCATTATTAATTTCTAATTTAACTACGTTATATCAGAAAAAATATATTGGAAGATTATCCGCATTCTGTGGGGCTGTCAGTGCTGGGGTAGGAGCTGGTGCTGGAATTTCTTATCTATTAGGGGGAGATTATGATGCAATATGTCATACGGTTGTTAATGCTTTAGCCATAGCTTCTGGTATGATCTGTGATGGGGCAAAAGCATCATGTGCCGCAAAAATCGCTACTGCTGTTGATGCAGGAATCATGGGATGTATGATGTATCGAAATGGTAAACAATTTTATAAGGGAGAAGGTATTGTCTGTAAGAATATTGAAGAAACTATCATGGGGGTTGGACACCTTGCTCGTGATGGAATGAAGAAAACAGATGATGAAATCATTCGTTTGATGATCCAAAATTAACATGGTGAAATGCCATGTTTTTTATAATTAGGCATTATAGTTTAACCTTACCCACTTTTACCATATAATAGTGATGAAATAGGCGAAGTCTAAAGACCTCGCCCCTTCCCGAACCGTACGGGCACCTT
>URYK01000004.1 GCA_900552125.1 uncultured Solobacterium sp.
GGGCTCATAACCCGGAGGTCGTTGGTTCAAATCCTTCCCCCGCAACCAAATGGTCCCGTAGCTCAGTCGGTAGAGCAAAGGACTGAAAATCCTTGTGTCGTTGGTTCGATTCCGACCGGGACCACCATTTGGAAAATAAAGCCTTTAGATAAAGTTAAACTTTATTTAGAGGCTTTTTTGTTATTTTATATATCTTTGAATATATAGTAATTACTATAACTTTGATCACCTATAAAATTTTATATTAGTAGATAAAAGTTTTTTTATAATATGTATTGATTAATATTGTCTCAATTGTTTCATAAAGATAAAATAGGAATAAGAGGAACTTTTTGAATTATTTTTAAAATTATTGCAGGAAAATGACTTCTTTAATCGTGTATAAGTAAAAGGAGGAAAAGTTTATGAAAACTAATTATTTATTCTTATTGTTGTCGGTATTAATGCTGTGTACAGGATGTCATAATAATGAACCTGAAACTGTTTCGCTATCATGTGAAGATACTGAGATTTCTACTACAGAAGAAACTACGATTCTATATCAAACTAGCTTAAAGGAAATGGAAATTACAGAAGATTTATTTACGATCACAGGAGGAAATATTGATATTATAGACGATGCTGTTTTGTTTAGCTCTGATAAAGAAGGAACATTTAAGGTTTATATTGATACGGATGATTTTACTAGTAATACCATTACAATCAATGTAGTTAAACCTAAGGATACTCAGAATAGTTCTGACGAAAGTTCTAACAAAAATCCTGACGTTGTAAAAGGAGATGATAATACTTATCATAATGCACCTATGAGTGTTGATAAACTAAAAGAATCTGCAGATTATTTATATGAAACTAAATCACAGGTATGGGTACAAGGAGATCTTCCTCAATCCGCAATGCCTGATGATGAAGGTAATTATCATCCTGTATTATGGAATGATTCGCATACAGATTATATATACCTAATACTAAACGATGATATTTCTTTTGGAGGATGTAGAGTGTATATATATGGAACATTATTGTTTGATGGAACAAATTATTCTATCAATGTTGATAGTATAGAACAAGTAGATTAAATTCTATGAAAGAAGGGGATATTGTGATTTCTGAAGTAGAGATTGAACGAGTTGTAGAGCTTTATAGCGATTCTTTGTTACGCTTAGCAATGCATCATGTCGATAATTTGGCTCAAGCACAAGATATCGTTCAAGATGTATTTTTGAAATATGTCAAGCACAATAAAAGTTTTCATGATGCTGATTATGAAAGGGCATGGTTATTCCGTATCACAATCAATCTATGTAAAGATTATCACAAACATTGGTGGCAGAAAAAGCGCAGTGATTTTCCTCAAAATGCAAGCTTATCGACAAGTAAAACGGATTCTATACTTTATGAGATTAGAAAGCTCCCAAGAAACCAAAGAAATGCAATTTATCTTAAATATTATGAAGAAATGGATACGAAAGAAATTGCCAAGATATTAAATGCTCCTGAAGGTACGGTTTCCTCATGGATATCAAGAGGAAAAAAAGTTTTACGTAAAGAGCTGATGAAAGGAGAATTCTAATATGTATAAAAAGTATATTGAAGAAATTGATAAGATTTATGCTACTTCAACATATAAGGAACATCTAAAACAAGTCATGATAGAAAAACAAACAAAGATTTATCATCTTCCTATATTTAAAATTGCTGTTAGTATTGTTTCCTGTTTGCTTCTAATACTATCTGTTTTTTCGATTTATTATTTCAATTCAGATCATAATGTTTCTTTTTTATCCAAACATGAGTTTTCACCACTGTTAATTCCCAATAATCTATCTCCAGGATATGGCGGATTGGGATTGGTCGGTCATTTAGGGAATGATACGAGTTTATTTCCGCATAATAATCCTTATACCATAGATGAACATGATAGGTTACCGGTTTATGAAGATCGAAATTATAATGAAAGTATATATATGTCTGATTATTCGGATGAAGAGATTATTGCGCTTTTAGAAAAGGCAGCAGATGTATTTAATACTAATGACTATACGATAGAACATCTGCAAGAGGATATATATTCTTCTGTTGTGAATTCTGATATTTATTTAAATGCTGATTATGCTGAAATTGATCTTCTTTCAAAATATAAGTTTCGTTTATGTTTAAAGGAACCACATCATATTGGTATAAAAACACAGAAAGAAGTGGAACAAAATATTTTAGTTTTCTTAGAAGAATATAATCTTATTGATATTGAAGATCCTTTGATTGATGTTTATATCACAAATCATGTTGATGACAGTAATCCATGGCGTGTAAGAATCAGTAGAAAAACAGGAAATGAAATACAGGATCTTATAGAAAACCAATTACATTATTATGAACTTTATATAGATAGTTCAGGGACAGTAACTGAAATTGTTTATTTTGATATGGATGCTTTGAATAAAGTAGATAATTATCCAATTAAATCTATAGATACTGCTTTAAAACAATTGGAAGATGGTAGCTTTATTTATCCATTTAACAGAAAGGAAATTATAGATTCATCAGATGTAGCTTATACAGAAATCGTATATGATTGTTTTGATACTAGAAAATATTATATGCCATATTATAAATTCTATGTAAAAAAACAATTTGATGACGGGTCCTCATATTATTACGCATATTATGTATGTGCTATACAAGAAAAATATATAGAATTTGAAAAGTAAGTTTAACTATAGATTGGGCTAAAAGATATCATTACGCATAATTGCTGATGATATCTTTATTTCTATTAGAATTCATGTTACTGTTTGTTCTATGAGTTCTGTTTACATAAAGGGCAAATTAATTCATAATTACAATTTTACATTTAACTGCTTTTAATGGAAATATAATTTTGTCAGTCAATTAAATGGTTTACTTTTTCTAGTTTATATGTTTGTAATTATAAAGAATAATGAAATAAATCTGTAAAAGCTAATGACTTTTTTTGATTTATGAGCTAAAATTTATATATGTATGAAATCTGATAGATATATTGTCAGAAACATGGGAGGAACTGCAATTATGTATAATGATTATGAAGAATTTGAAATGAATGACTTTGATGATGATATTCGTCAAAGAGAAGAATTGATTGAGGAAATAAAGAAAATAGATACTTCAGAAGATTGGAATAGTATCTATCCACAGATTAATGCACTAAGAAAAAGATGGAGAAGAATTCCAAATATGGAATCTGCATATGAAGAAAAATTAGTAGAAGAATTCGAAAGTTATTTAGATGCATTCTATGCAAAAAGAAAAGAAGGATATCGAAATAACCAGACGTTAAAAGAAGAACTGATTCAACGTGCAGAACAGTTAAAGGAATCAACACAGTTTAATGATGCGACAAATGAAATGAATGAGTTAATGGAACAATGGAAAGCAATTGGTACTGCCGGAAAAGATACTGATGATGCTTTATGGGAAAAATTCAATGCTGCTCGTCAAACTTTCTTTGATCGTAAACATCAGTATTGGGAAGATTTACATGAAAAATTCCACAATGCGAAGGAAATTAAAGAAAATCTAATTGAACAGGCAGCAGCTCTTGCGGATTCTTATGATTGGCAGAAAACAGGTGAAGCATTCCATAGTCTGATGGATCAGTGGAAGGCAGCTGGAAGTGCTGGTAGAGAACATGAAGATCGTTTATGGGAAGAGTTCAATGAACATCGTCAGAAATTCTATTCTAACAGAAATGCATTTTATGAAAAACTACATGAAGAACAGTATAAGAAATACGAAGAAAAACAGAAACTTGTTGAACAGGCTAAGGAAGTAGCTGAGAAAGCTGAATATACAAAAGAAAATACAAACTTTATGAAAAACCTTAGCAATGAATGGAAAGCAATCGGTTCATGCGGTAAGAAAAGAGAAGATGAAATCTGGAAAGAATTCCGTTCTATTATGGATGAATATTTTGAAGGACTACGAAACTGGAATGAACAGCGCCATGCACAGTGGCGTCAGAGAATGACAGATGCAAGAAATCGTAAACAGCAGCTTCTTCTTGATCAGCAGCGTTATATCAAACGTATGCAGGATGAAATCGTTGGTTTAATTGGTGAACGTGCTATTGAGGAAATGGAAGATCGTATTGAAGAAAAGAAAGAATTTATTAAACAATTAGAAGAAGAAATTGCGGATATTGATAAAACTTTAGCAGAATAGTAAATATAGTGTCAGATCAAACTAGATCCGGACACTTTTTTATTATAGTTAAGTATGTAAATATATGTGTCTTGTCATATGTAAAAATATATGCTATACTAATGCGGAAAATAAAAAGGGAGTTGAGGAGTAATTCGTCTGAGATAGACGAATCGAGTAGTATATGATGAAACAGGAAATGATCAAACAATTAAAAAAAGAAAAAGATGCAGTTATTTTAGCTCATTATTATGTATCTGATGAGGTACAGGAAATTGCAGATTATGTGGGAGATTCTTTTTATTTAAGTAAAATCGCAACAGAATTAAACAATAAAACAATTGTATTCTGTGGTGTTTCATTTATGGGAGAAAGTGGAAAATTGTTGAATCCAGAGAAAATAGTATTAATGCCTGATATGAGTGCTGATTGTCCAATGGCCCATATGGTCACAAAGAATGAAATTGACTCTATTAGAAAACAATATGATGATCTGGCGGTTGTTTGTTATATTAATTCAACAGCAGAAATTAAGTCTTGGGCTGATGTGTGCGTAACTTCTGCTAATGCGGTACAGATTGTAAGAAAGCTGCCTAATAAAAACATTTTATTTATACCAGATCGCAATTTAGGAAGATATGTAAAAGAACAAGTACCTGAAAAAAATGTCATGCTAGTGAAAGGCTATTGTCCAATTCATGAAGAAATCAGAGTAGAGGAAATACAAGATTTAAAAGATTTACATCCTCAGGCAAAGATTTTAGTACACCCTGAATGTAATGAAGAAGTTAGTGAATTAGCTGATTATATTGGTTCTACTACTGGAATCTTAAAATATGCTAAGGCAAGTGATGAAAAAGAATTCATCATTGCGACAGAAATAGGGGTAGAATATGAACTAAGAAAACAAAACCCTGATAAGAAATTTTATTTTCCTAAAACTAAGCCAATATGCAAAGATATGAAGAAGATTACATTGGATAAGATAATACATGTTCTCTCTACTGAAGAAAATCAGATAGATGTTGAAAACAGTTGTGTGGAGCCATCTAAGATTACGCTAGAACGTATGTTATCATATGCTAAGTAGGTGTTATTATGGATATGAATATGAGTTATGATACTGTCATTGTTGGCTGTGGAGCAGCAGGTTTATTCTCTGCTTTGCATCTACCATCTTCTCATTCTATTCTAATGATCTGTAAAGAAGGGATAGAAATATGTGACTCCATGTTGGCGCAAGGCGGAATTTGTGTTTTAAGAGATGAGGAAGATTATCCTTCCTATTATGAAGATACTATGCGTGCAGGACATTATGAAAATAATCCTGAAAGTGTGTCTCTTATGATACGAAAAAGTCCAACGATCATTAAAGAATTGATAAAGTATGGAGTACAATTTGAAAAAAATCAGCATGGAGAGCTAATTTATACTAAAGAAGGCGGTCATTCAAAGCCAAGAATCTGTTTTCATCAAGATACAACGGGAAAAGAGATTACGACAGTTTTACGAAATAGAGTAAAAGAATGTAAGAATATTACAATTTTAGAAAACACAACGATGACAGACTTTCTTGTGGAACAGGGAGTATGCAAAGGAATCGTGGCGAGTAAAGAAAACGATACACTTTTCATTCATGCTAAAGATGTTATTCTTGCGACTGGAGGAATAGGAGGACTGTATAAGCATTCTACCAATTATGCAAGCTTAACAGGAGATGCAATAAGGATTAGTAAAAAATATGATGTGCGCTTAGATCATTTAGATTATGTACAAATTCATCCTACAACTCTATATAGCAAACAAAAAGTACGAAGTTTTTTAATCTCTGAATCAGCTAGAGGAGAAGGGGCAATATTGTTAAATGGAAAAAATGAACGATTTGTGAATGAATTATTACCTCGTGATGTTGTCTCTAAAGCAATTTTTGATGAAATGGAAAAAGAAAATAGTGAACATGTGTGGCTGTCATTTGAAAATATAGATAAAAATCATATCCTTCAGCATTTTCCTACTATATATGAAACATGCCTTAAAGAGGGTTATGATATTACTAAAGAGAAGATTCCTGTGGTACCTGCTCAGCATTATTTTATGGGAGGAATTCATGTTGATAAACATTCACGAACAACGATGCCTCATCTATATGCAGTAGGTGAAACAAGCTGTAATGGTGTACATGGCAAGAATCGTCTAGCTAGTAATAGCTTACTAGAAAGTTTAGTTTTCGCAAAACAGGCAGCTGAACATATAACAATCTCTACGAAAGGAAGAAAAGCTTATGAATCCAATTACGATGAAGCTAGCTGCGGATAAGTACATACTGCTAGCATTAGAAGAAGATATACATGGTGAAGATGTAACAACAAATTCAATATTGAATGAATATAAAAAAGCAAGTGTTGATCTAATCTGTAAAGAAGATGGCATTATTGCCGGATTAACTGTTTTTGAACGAGTATTTACATTATTAGATGAAAATACAAAGGTTGAATACTATGTGAAAGATGGAGATACTATCACTACAGGACAAAAAATTGCCTCTGTGATTGGTGATGCGAGAGTATTGTTGTCAGGAGAGCGAACTGCACTTAACTATTTACAGAGAATGAGTGGTATTGCCACTTATACGAATAGTATTGTAAAATTATTAAAGAATTCAAAAACAAAACTAGTTGATACACGTAAAACAACACCTTGTTTAAGAATATTTGAAAAATATGCAGTAACTGTAGGAGGAGCAGGAAATCATCGATATAATCTGTCTGATGGAGTATTATTAAAGGACAATCATATCGATGCTGCTGGAGGAATTAGACAAGCAGTAGAGATGGCAAGAAAACATGCCCCTTTTGTACGAAAAATAGAAGTAGAAACAGAGAATCTAGACATGGTAAAAGAAGCAGTTGAAGCAGGAGCGGATATCATTATGTTAGATAATATGTCACCTGAACAAATGAAAGAAGCTGTTGCCTTAATCGATGGTCGTGCAGAAACAGAATGTTCAGGAAATATCACAAAAGATAATATTAACACCATTCTTGAAATTGGAGTTGACTATGTATCTAGTGGCGCATTAACACATTCTGCACCTATACTTGACCTTAGCTTAAAACATTTAAAGATAATTGAATAAAAATGGAGGAAATATATGGAGACTATGCAGAAAGAAGAGCGTTTAGAATATATCTTGCAGCTGATTAAAGAAAGTAAGAAACCTTTATCAGGGACAGCTCTAGGAAAAAAGACAGGAGTTAGTCGACAAGTCGTTGTTCAGGATATTGCTTTACTAAGAATGCAAGGCTATCCGATTATTTCTACGGCTCGTGGTTATCTAATACAAGAAACAAATAAAGCGGTTCGTTTGTTTAAAGTCTGTCATGATACTAATCAGATTCAAGAAGAATTAGAACTTATCGTAGACTTAGGTGGAACAGTAGAGGATGTTATTGTAAATCATAAAGCTTATGGGAAAATGACAGCACCTATGTCTATAAAGAATAGAAGAGATATAGCTATATTGCTAGATAAATTAAAAACAGGGAAATCAACTCCCCTGTCTCAGGTTACATCTGGCTATCATTTTCATCATATATCCGCAGACTCAAAAGAAATCCTGGATGAAATTGAAGAAGCATTACGGAATAAACATTTATTAGCTCCTTTTCTTCCATATGAATTAAATGAAGTAGATTCTATTTAATATTAATGAACGCCTATAAGGTGTTCTTTTTACATTCTTTCTTTAATAAAGTCATTATTTTAGTTTTTCTGGTTATTCTACATAAGAGCGAATAATAGTACCACATTGTTTACAGATTACATGTGTTATCGTCTGCATTTTCGGATATACAGGCATCTTAAATTTAATAGGTTTAACGCTAGTATGATTAAGAAAACAATTAAACTTTTATAGATAATATGTTTTGTATATGATATACTACTTTTCCATAACAAAAGTAATGAATTAACTTCAAAATATGATAAAATATGACTATTGTTAGGAGGTGCCTTATGAAAATTGCTTATGTGTTTGTAGAGCATCCGATCATGCATTTGGATCATAGTTTTACTTATTCATGTGATGGATATAATGTTCAGCGCGGAGAACGTGTTCAGGTGCCTTTTGGGAAAACATCGATCATTGGTTTTGTGACTGGTGTTGATTATATATCAGATGAAGAAGCTTCATCCTATCCATATGCGATAAAATCGATTCAAAGTGTTATTGATGAAGAACCTTTATTAAATGAAGAATTATTTCAGTTGGGAGAATGGATGGCAAATACATGCATAGCACCCAAAATAAGTTGTTTTCAATGTATGCTGCCGGCAAAATTAAAACCTAAAAGCAATCATAAGCAAATTCGTATGGAAGCTTGGGTCAGATTTCGTAAAGATAGTGATAATTTGACTACCAAACAGCAAGCGGCATTAGATGCTTTGCGAAATGGTGATATGTTACGTACTCAGTTTTATCAGATTTATAAATCTCCTGGGAAAAAGATAATTGAATTGGGCTTAGCAGAAGTATATGAAAAAGAAAAACAGGCTGTAATAGATGCACAGGGTCCAACGCAAAAGGATTTAGCCTTGACTGAGGAACAGAAAAAAGCTTTACATACATTGCATAGTATTCAAAAACATGAAGTTGTATTGTTGCATGGGGCAACAGGAAGTGGTAAAACAGAAGTGTTTTTACAGCTCGCAAGATCAATCATAGAGAAAGGTAAACAGGTATTGATTCTAGTTCCTGAAATATCCTTGACACCACAGATGGTTAAACGTGTAAAAGCTCGTTTTGGAAGTCAGGTGGCTATTTATCACTCTGGTTTGAATGCACAGGAAAAATATGAACAGTATCAGCTGGTTCGACGTCATCAGGTTCAGATTGTAGTTGGAACACGTAGTGCAGTGTTTATGCCTTTTGATAATTTAGGCGCTATTATCATGGATGAAGAACATGATACAAGTTATAAGCAGGAATCATCGCCTCGCTATCATTGTAGAGATGTGGCAATAGAGCGAGGAAGATATCATAATGCTTTGGTGGTGCTGGCAAGTGCAACTCCATCTTTAGAGTCATATGCCAGAGCAATGAAAAAAGTATATCAGTTAATTGAGATGCCTAGTCGTGTTAATGGCAATTTTCCAGAAGTAAAACTCGTTCAAATGCGTAAAGCAGTGAGTAGAGGGGAAAGCTATATGCTGAGTGAGAAGCTCATGGCCGCAATATATGATCGTCTTCAAAAGAAAGAACAGGTAATCTTATTGTTAAATCGTAGAGGATATACTCCGGTTCTTCGCTGTATCAGCTGTGGTCATGTTATAATGTGTCCACATTGTGAAGTAGCAATGTCGTATCATAAAGATGAAAAACAACTAAAGTGTCATATATGCGGTGCTACTAGACCAGTACCTAATTATTGCCCTAGCTGCAGCAGTTCTACATGGCGATATTTAGGCGTTGGAACACAGAAACTGGAAGAACTAGTACAAATTAAGTTTCCTCAGGCAAAGATCATTCGTATGGATGCGGATACCACAGGAAAGAAAAATGCTCATGAAGATTTACTATCTGCTTTTGGAGAGAAAAAAGCTGATATTCTATTAGGAACGCAAATGATTGCGAAGGGTCTGGATTTTGAAAATGTAACATTGGTTGGAATTATTAACGGTGATGCTATGTTAAATCGAAGTGATTATCGCAGTGCAGAATTAACCTATGATTTGCTTGAACAGGCATGTGGTAGAAGCGGACGTGGAAATAAGATAGGAGAAGTTATTATTCAAGCTTATGATACCGATCATTATGCGATACAATGTGCTGCCAAGCATGATTATCAGACATTTTTTGTAAATGAAATGAAATATCGTCATCTAGCAAATTATCCGCCTTATACTTATTTGGGAGGAATTACATTCTCTTCTCGTCATGAGGAAGAAATTGAACGAGCAAGCACTCGAGCAATGAAGATATTGAAGAATAAAAATGGTTTTAAAGTATTGGGACCTGCTGTTCTTACCAAAAGAAAAGATGAACTTCGTATTCGAATTCTTTTAAAAAGCAAACAAAAAGAATTACTTGTGTCCGCAATTCGTGAGATATATGATGAGCATTTAAAAAATAAAGAAAAAGCGAGAATGGATATTGATCTTTCTCCTATCATGTTAGATTAAAGGAAGTATATTATGAATAAAAAAGAATGGATTCCTATTATCATTGCAGTTATAATGCTTATGATAGGAAGTGTATACGACTATGTTATTACAGATACTTTATATATGAGCTTTCCGATTATTGGTATGATTTTTGAAAGAATCTTGTTATTTCCTATTGAATGGATTGTTGTTTTTACAATGCTGCTTTTATATAAAACGAAAAATAAAAGAATATACATATTTCTAGCTTTACTGGCAGCTTTTTATGCAACATCTGAACTATTGGGTTATTGGATTTCTGATACTAATATTGTTTCTATTATAATAACTGTTTGTATTAGTATTGTTTTACTAGGAATAACGTTATTTACAGTGAATAAACTGCCTTCTGCATGGATAGATAAACATCTGAATTTCTTTTTGTTTTATATTGCGGTGCTGTTGAGTGCAGTTCTTATTACCACTATCATTAAGATCTGTTGGGGGAGAATACGTTATCGTGATATGGAATATATTTCACAGTTTTGTGTATGGTATCGTCCATGTGCTATGTATGGGAATAACTCATTTCCTAGTGGTCATACAACTGCATTTACTAGTCTTATCTGCTTTCTGCAGTGGAAAGAGAATCCTTACGCAAAACCAAGTATTTATCGCTATATAATAATCAGTTGCGTTATTATTCTTATGCCTATAACACGTATGATCATGGGAGCTCATTTCTTAAGTGATACCGCAATGGGCTTTATGATAACTTATAGCTGCTACTTATGGTATCGGAATTATTTTAGAAAGCGAGGAATGTTATGAACGCAAGAGAAATTGCATTTTCTATGTTGAAAGATATTTGTTTACATAACACTTATAGTAATCTTCTATTACGTAAGGAGCTAAATAAAGCAAAAGAACAAGATAAAGGCTTGATTACGCAGATTGTATATGGAACATTACAGAATTATCGTCTATGTCGTTATCAATGGGAAGATTTAGTGAAAAAACTACCTAGTGATGATATCTGTGTTTTATTGGATATGAGTATTTATCAGCTGTTTTATATGGACAAAGTTCCAGCTTATGCGATTATTAATGAAGCAGTAGAGATCACAAAGAAATCCATTCACCCTAAAATGGCAAAAATGGTTAATGCTGTTTTACATCAGGCAGAAAGAAGAAAAGAACGAGAAGTAATAGGAAATGAAGTAAAAATGCTAGCGATTAAAACTTCTCATCCTGAATGGATCGTATCTATGTGGAAAGCACAATATGGGATGGATGTTGCTGAAAAAATATGTTATGCCAATATGGAAACGAAGCCAAATGCGGCTCGAGTTAATACTTGGAAAACTTCAAAAGAAAAACTGCTTGCACAAGATGAGCGATTCCATGAAGGATATATGAGTAAAGATGCCTTGTTGTATGATGGCTCTATTGCGGAAACTTCATCGTATGAGCAAGGACTTATTTCTATACAGGATGAAGCAAGTCAATTGATTGCTAGAATTGTAGATCCACAGCCAGATGAAGAAATACTTGATGTATGCAGTGCCCCAGGAACAAAAGCCAATCATATGGCAGAGCTAATGCAGAATAAAGGACATATCGTGTGCGGAGATTTACATCCGCATCGTGTTGAATTAATCAGAGAAGGCGCAAAACGTTTAGGGATTACGATCATGGAGCCTATGGTCATGGATGCGACAGAATTAGCAGAAATCAAAGGACAGATGTTTGATCGTGTCTTATGTGATGTGCCATGCAGCGGCTATGGTGTACTAGCAAGAAAAAGCGATATCAAATATCATATGAAGAGTGAAGATATGGATACTCTTATTCCGATTCAGAAGAAAATTCTTTCTAAAAGTGCTGAACATGTAAAACCAAATGGTATTTTAGTATATTCCACATGTACTTTAAATAAAAAGGAAAATGAAAAACAAATACAGGCTTTTTTAAAGGAACATGATGATTTTATGTTAGTAGAGGAACGTACGATTTTCCCATTTGAAGCGCATAGTGATGGTTTCTATATGGCAAAGCTACAGAGAAAGCAGTAGATTAATAAACAGAGGAGCATTTTATTGATGTCCTCTGTTTTTGTATTATATTGACTTGATAAAATTGATTATGGGCTTTAAATAATCTTCACTTATATAATCTTCTTTTTGAGATTGAATTGATAATAGAGCTTTCATAGTAGGATCAAGAGAATCGATATTTTTGTTTTTCAGTGACTTTTTTATTGCTTTGCATAATGCTTTATCTACAAAACTCATTTTCATTTCATCATAAATTCCTCTCCCATAAAATAATGGTATGTTGTGGGAGATATCTTTTAAATTCTGATTTTGTATCTGTTGTAGAGTTTCAGAAGTATATTCACTTAGTCCTACCGCAAAGATTGCTATTTTTTTATCTGATAGAGCATCAAGATATTTTTTCATCTTCTTCACTACTGCCATATTTCCTGCATAAATACTTCCAGCTAAAATAATGATATCATAATCTTCTTCTATTCCTTTTTTAAAGTCAGCTACATTTATTGCATCACAGGGAATATCTTTTTTTAACATTTCAATATATGTTTTTGTTGTGCCATACTTTGATGTGTAAATAACTAATACTTTTTTCATAATTATTTTCCTTTCTCGATTGTCTCAGCTATGCAGCTATATATCATTTCCTTTTAGCACATGTTACTTAAATTTTAACGACTAGCTGCTCATATATCAAGATTTCATGTGAATGTTAAAAACATTTAACAATACATTGTATATTTATTGTGATTAGAATAAATGTAGTTCTATTTTTAGAATATGAGAATGATTAGGAAATTAGAATGAAAATTAATTATATTCTTTTCATTAGAATGAATAAATTTTCTTAAAATGAAACAATTCTGTTTGAATTATTATTATATTAGCGTATAATTAAGAAAGAAAAATGAGGTGATTGTATGGTTGAAAAACGAGTGTTAGAAGAAATATTAGAAATTGCTTGTAGTACAGCTGGTGATTTTGCGGAAATTTTTGAAGAAGTAAATTATAGTACGCGTATTTCAATGTTAAATGAAACAGTAGAATCAACAAATAGTGGTATACGCTATGGATTAGGACTTCGTATCTATCATGGATTAGAGTCTGTTTATGGATATACAAATGATACCAGTGAAGAAAATTTAAAGACATTTGCAAGAAAACTGGCAGATAGTTTAGGAGAAAAACAAAAGGATATTCATGTTGAGCTGAAAGAAGTGACTTATGAGAATAAGCATGTGATTAAAGTTCGACCTAAAGAGGTATCTTTAAAGGAAAAAGTAAAATTGATGAAAGAGGCATGTTCTGCAGCTTTAGCTTATGATCCATTAATTGTAAAGGCGATTGTCAATTATCAGGATGATGAACAACATGTCGCAATATCCAATTCAGAAGGAAAATATATTCAGGATACGCGTATTCGTACTCGTATGGCAGTATCAGCTGTGGCAGAAGATAAAGAATTAAGAGAAACAGGTACTTGTTCTCCTGGCGGCAGTGAGGGAATGGAATTTTATGAAAGTCATAAGCCGGAAGAAATCGGTATAGAAGCAGCTCGTATTGCGAAAACTATGTTGTATGCGAAACCATGTCCAAGCGGTGTTATGCCAGTAATTATTGATAATGGATTTGGCGGTGTAATTTTTCATGAAGCATGTGGGCATTCATTAGAAGCTCGTGGTGTCGCAAAGAATCAATCAAATTTTGCGGGTAAATTAGGTCAGAAGATTGCCAGTGAATGTGTTAATGCAGTCGATGATGGTACTATTCCAAATGCCTGGGGAAGTGCTAATATTGATGATGAAGGAAATTTCACAAAACGTACCGTATTAATTGAAAATGGTATTTTGAAAAATTACTTAGTGGATACTTTAAATGGACGTCGTCTGAATATGCCTTCTACTTCCAGCAGTCGTCGCCAGTCCTATAAATTTGAAACGACATCTCGTATGACGAATACCTTCTTATTAAATGGAAAAGATAATTTAGATGATATGATCAAAGAAACTAAATATGGTCTATATGCGAAGACGATGGGTGGAGGAAGTGTAGGACCTACTGGAGACTTTAACTTTGCAGTATTAGAAGCTTATTTAATTAAAGATGGAAAGATTGCTTATCCTGTAAAAGGTGCTACTTTAATTGGAAATGGAACGGATACTTTAATGAAAATTGATCGAGTTGCGGGTAATCTTAAACGTGCTCAGGGAATGTGTGGGGCAGATAGTGGAAGCATTCCAACTGATGTCGGTCAGCCGGCTATTCGTGTTTCAGAAATGACGGTTGGCGGAAATGAAGGAGGTGCCGCTAATGAATAAAGAACTATGGCTAAAGGCCGCAAAAGAAGCTGGAATTGAAGATTTTGAAATTTATGAACAGAAAAGTAAAACAACATCAATACGTGTTTATCAAGAAAATGTAGATCGTTATACAATCAGTGAATGCAATGGCATTGCGGTGAGAGGGATCTATAAAGGAAATATGGGAATTTATTTCCTTGAACAGGATGATGATGAATTAATGAATCATGCCCTTTCACAAATTAAAGAAAATGCAGAGGCAATCACAAGTGAAGATATCGTGGATATCTATCCAGGTGATGATAAGTATCCAGTGATTGAACAGCGTACCTGCACGTTGATAGATCAAAAAGATGAAGTGAAGATTGAATTACTAAAAGAAATAGAATCACGCTTAAAAAAGAGTGACAAACGAATCGATCAGGTCATGAGTGTTAGCTATGGAGAAGTGAGCGGACAGACTGCGATTGATAATACGAAAGGAATTCATCTGCAAGATGAACAACATGTGGCCTTTATCAGTGCTGGAGTCATGGCAAAGGATCAAGAAGATACTAAGGTTGCTTATGACTGGAAATATATCTATGATTTAGCTGATATTGATGTAGAAAAATTTACACAAAATTTAAGCAAGAAAGTACTAGATAAACTACATGCGGAAAGTGTAGAGAGTGGTACATATCCTGTCTTAATCGATAGAGAAGCAATGGCTGATATTCTAGAAGCCTTCTGTGGCATGTTTGATGGAGAGAATGCACATAAAGGAATTTCTTTATTGCATGATCGTCTAGGAGAAAATATTTTTAGTGAAGATATTACTATTGTAGATGATCCATTTATGAAAGATGGATATAATTGTCATAGCTTTGATGATGAAGGTGTTGCCTGTCAAAAAACTACTTTAGTTGATAATGGAGTGTTAAAAAGCTATCTGCATAATCTGAAATCAGCTCGATTGATGGATTGCAAGACAACTGGAAATGGTTTTAAAGGCGGATATTCAACGAATGTAGGAATAGCGCCAACAAACTTATATATTCAAAATGGAAATCATAGTGTAGAAGAGATGATTGCATCTATGGATAAAGGAATCATTATTACGGAAGTAACAGGACTGCATGCAGGGCTTCGTCCGTTAACTGGTGATTTTTCCTTACAATCTGAAGGCTGGTATGTAGAAAATGGTAAAAAAGTCAGACCGGTGAATTTAATTACGATTGCGGGGAATTTCATGAAGGCTATGAACGAAATTTCTATGGTTGGAAATGATGGAAAACTGAATGCTGATGCGATAGGTTCTCCAAGTATTTTATTCTCTGCTTTGGCAGTAAGCGGTAATTAGGTAATATAGGTATTATGATGAAAGTGCATAATACCTTTTCTAATTCTTACAGTTTTATAAATCTTTTTAGTTTGTGTTGAAACTCGTTGGTTCTTAACGGGTTCTATGGTAAAATAAAAGACGGTGATATGATGAAAAGTTTATATGATTTTACATACGATCAGATGACAGATATGGCTTTAGCACAAGGCTGGAAGAAATTCAGAGGTCATCAGATCTTTCAATGGTTGTATCGTAAACGTGCAGTCAGCATAGATGACATGAGTGATTTGTCTAAAGATACTAGAGAAACACTAAAACAGCAGTTTTCTTTAACTCCTTTAGAGTTAAGAGATAAACAGGTTGCCAGTGATGGCACGACAAAATATTTATTTGCTTTAGAAGATGGTTCCTTGATTGAAAGTGTTTTAATGCAGTTTGATTATGGAAAAAGCATCTGTGTTACTTCTCAGGTGGGCTGTAATATGGCCTGTGCGTTCTGTGCAAGCGGTCTAACAAAGAAGAAACGTAATCTGACAAGTGGAGAAATGGTAGCTCAGGTTTTATATGTACAACGTGATTTAGATGAAAAAGAAGAACGTCTTAGCCATATTGTAGTTATGGGAACAGGAGAGCCTTTTGATAATTATGACAATGTCATGAATTTTTTAGCGACTGTTAATCATGACCGCGGACTAGGTATTGGTGCTCGTCATATTACAATATCTACTTGTGGTGTCGTTCCTAAAATCTACGAATTTGCGAAAGAACATACACAGTATAATTTGGCGATTTCTCTTCATGCGCCTAATAATGCATTACGCGATCAATTGATGCCGATTAACCATGCATATCCATTGGAAGAACTTATGGAAGCTATTCAATATTATGCGAAAGAAAATAATCGTCGTTTGACTTTTGAATATATCTTATTGCGTGGCGTAAATGATCAGAAAGAACATGTTAACCAGCTTGCGAAATTATTACGCGGATTAAATGCGTATGTGAACTTAATTCCTTATAATGCAGTAGATGAAAATGGTTTTCAGGGAGTTGATCATGAACAAGCAATGGTTTTCTATGATGCCTTGATGAAACAGGGGATTCGCTGTACGATCCGAAAAGAACATGGTGCCGATATTGATGCGGCATGTGGACAGTTACGTGTGAAACATTTAAGGAAAGAGGGTCATCGTTCATGAGCTTGCGTTATTTTGGAACGAGTCATGTTGGACTTAGAAGAAAAAATAATCAGGACTGTATCTGTTTTCTGGAAAATAAAGACCATGCTTTACTAGCGGTTGTATGTGATGGGATTGGTGGAGGACTGGCAGGAGATGTAGCTAGTCATATCGCAATTGATCATATGAAGGAAAGCTTTTTGAAAATGACACCTTGTCATAATGATGTTGAAGTAAAACATTGGTTGCAGAATACGATTCAAGAAGCTAATGATCAGATTTTTTTACAATCTACTAAAAATGAAGAACAAAAAGGCATGGGAACAACGATGGTCGGTATCTTGAAATATGATGCATCCACCTATATCTTTAATGTGGGAGATTCACGCACTTATGGACTATATAAAGATGATTTTCTAGCATTGACAGAAGATCATTCCTATGTGGCAGATATGTTAAAAAAGGGTGAATTGAGTGAAGCAGAAGCAGCCGTTCATCCAAATCGCAATATGTTAACAAATGCTTTAGGAATCTGGAATAATGTACGAATTGATATCAATAAGATTAAAAATGATTATTTGTCTTTACTGATATGTAGCGATGGACTTCATGGCTATGTTAGTGAAAATACAATTCGTAAGATTCTAGAAAGTGATACAAGTGTAGAAAAAAAAGTACAGGCATTGATTGATCAATCGCTTTTAGCAGGTGGTTATGACAATGTCAGTGTCATCATCATAGAAAAGGATGGTGAAACAAGTGAATAACATAAATAAAATGATTGCGGAGCGTTATATGATCGTTTCTTCACTAGGAGAAGGCGGCATGGCTGATGTATATTTGGCTATTGACACGATTTTAAATCGAGAAGTTGCGATCAAAGTGCTTCGTGGTGAATTAAGTAAAGATCCTGTAACACTATTACGTTTTCAAAGAGAGGCAAATGCTGTTAGTAAATTGAATCATCCTAATGTTGTAGATGTATATGATGTTGGTGAATTTGAAGGCCGTCATTATATAGTCATGGAATATGTTCGAGGACGTACTTTAAAAGAGCTAATTCTGCAGCGTGGAGCCCTACATAAAGAAGAAGCTGTGAATATCATGATCCAGCTAACTAGTGCTGTTCAGCATGCGCATGAAAACAATATTATACATCGTGATATCAAACCGCAGAATGTTCTGGTAAAGGATGATGGAACTGTAAAGATTACGGATTTTGGTATTGCACTGGCACATGATACAGTACAGCTTACACAAAGTGATGCGGTATTAGGAAGTGCTCATTATTTAGCTCCTGAAACTACAAGAGGGGAACCGGCTACTAATCAGGTAGATATTTATGCATTAGGAATTGTATTCTATGAACTGCTAAGAGGAACCGTTCCTTTTCATGGAGATAACCCAGTGCAGATTGCGATGAAGCATTTACGAGAAGAAATTCCAAGTATTCGTGATTTTAATCCTACTTTGCCGCAGTCGATAGAAAACATTATTATCAAGGCAACAGTAAAGAATCGAAAATATCGTTACCAAAGCGCTAAAGATATGTTGTTTGATCTGCATCGCTGTTTATTGCCGGAATATGCTCATGTAGAAAAACTAGTGTTTGAAGATGAAAATCCGCAGAAGACAGTAGTGATGGATTCCTCAAAACAAAAACAATTAAAAAAGAATGAAAAACGTAAACAGCATATTGAAGAGATTGAAGAGGAAGAACCTGTTAAGAAAAAAAAGAACAAATCACGTACGAAAACAATTGTGATGTTAATATCCGGTATTTGTATAATTGGTATTGTCTTAATTCTAGTTTTTAGTAACGTGTTTAATAGAGAAAAAATGATAAGCGTACCTGAGCTTTCAAGCTCACAGACACAACAGGAAGCAATTCAGACATTGACACAAAGCGGCTTTAAAAAAGATAATATCACGATAAAAGAAGAATTAAGCGATGATATTAAAGCAGGCTATGTCATTGGTTTATCAGAAGATGCAGGAAATGTGATTGGCGAAAACTCAGAATTGACGTTAACAGTGTCTAGAGGAATATATTATGTTGTGAAAGATTATCGCAACCGTTTATTAAGTGATGTAGAAGAAGAGCTAAGTAAGGAAAATCCAAATCTGAAATTAGAGGTTACTTACGAACAAAGGGCTAACACTTCTCCTGGTTATATCGTTGAACAAAGCGGCTTAAATGTAGATGATAAATTAGATCCTGAAGAAGAAAATACGCTGAATGTGACAGTCAGCAGACTTATGACTTTTACAATATCGGATATTGTAGGAAAACCGGTTGATGAAGCTAGAGAAACAATTAAAGAAAAAACTGGAGTATATCCTTTAGAAGATGCACAATCGTATGATTTATTAAGTGAAGAAGAAAAACAAACAATTCAAAAAGGAGTCGTTGTAGAGGTGGATCCTGCAGAAGGAACAGAATATACACAGCAGGTTGATAATCCAAACTTTATAACGATAAGGTATTACGAATGAGAGAAACAGGAAGAATTATTAAAATCGTATCCAGCCGATATGAGGTTTTAGATCAGCACCATGAACGAGTTTTATGTGTGCCGATGGGAAAATTAAGAAAAGCAAAATCTCCCGTTGTGGGTGATATTGTAGAATTTGAACGATTTGAGAATCAGAATGGTATTCAGAAAATTCTGCCAAGGAAAAATTCTTTGGTTCGACCATCAATTGCGAATGTGGATCAGGCTATCATAGTAATGTCCTGTAAAGATCCTGATTTTTCTACAACATTGATCGATCGTCTGATTTTCAGTGTCTGTTATGCAAATATACACCCAATTCTTTGTATTACAAAACTAGATTTAATAGATGATAATAGTCCTATTTATGAAGAAATCCAGCATTATAGAGATAGTGGCTATGAAGTTTATTGTAGTGGCAAAGGATATGCCAATGAAGAACTTATTCAGGCATTAGCAGGAAAAATCAGTGTTTTAACTGGCCAAAGCGGTGCAGGGAAAAGCTCGCTGTTAAACCGTATTGATCCATCTTTCCATTTACAGACACAGGAAATCAGTAAAGCATTAGGAAGAGGAAAGCATACGACACGCCATTGTGAACTGCATGAGATTGCGAACGGATGGGTAGCGGATACTCCAGGTTTCTCTTCTTTAGATTTTACTGCTATGAAGGTTGATAAACTTGCCGCATGTATACCGGATTTTAAAGATTATTTATATTCTTGTCGCTTTCGTGACTGTATTCATGTAAATGAACCAGATTGTGCTATTCGTCAAGCAGTAGAAGAAGGTAAAATCCGCAAAGAGCGATATGATCATTATCTGGAAATTGTAGATATGATACAAAAAGCAAAACCACGTTATTAAAAAATATACTATTAATAAATAAGAAAGAGGGAAACACATGAAAGAATTAGTAATTGCACCTTCCATCTTATCCTTGGATTATTCAAAAACAAGTGAACAACTGGAAGAATTAGATAAAAGTAATGCAAAATGGATGCATTTTGATGTTATGGATGGACATTTTGTCCCTAATCTTACATTTGGACCAGATTTACTAAAGGGGTTTAAAAAAGCAGTAGATATGGTTATGGATGTACATATTATGGTGGATGATCCAGATATGGTATCAGAAATGTTTGCGAAAGCTGGAGCTGATGTCATCACCTTCCATTTAGAAGCTGTAAAAGATATAGATGCATGTATTGCCTTATGCCGTAAGATTCGTGAAAAAGGGATTATGGCTGGTGTTTCAGTTAAACCAAAAACGAGAGTAGAGGAACTGCTGCCACACCTAAAAGAAATGGATTTAGTACTGATTATGTCTGTAGAGCCAGGTTTTGGAGGACAATCCTTTATGCCTGAGACATTAGATAAAGTAAGAATATTACGTGAAAGAATTGAAGAAGAAAAACTAAATACACGTATTGAAATCGATGGTGGAATCAATGCCGATACTGCCAAGCTTGCAGTTGAAGCAGGTGTAGATACATTAGTAGCAGGCAGTTACATCTTTAAAAACGGTATTAAAGAAACGGTAGATGTTTTATTATCATGTCAAAAGTAGTATTAATTGCAGGAAGGGCATATCAGGTTCCATTGATTGAACATGCGGATTATTATGGGGTTGATCATGGAGCTGTCTGCTGTATGCGCCAGCAGATCAAAATGAAAAAGGCCATAGGTGATTTTGATAGTATCACTACTGATGAATTTGAGGAATTAAAACAGAGCACACAGGTTGTCCGGTTACCTACCCATAAAAATGAAACTGATTCTGAAGCCGCAATCCTTATAGCTATGGAAGATGGCTATGACGATATTATTTTATTTGGCGGATTAGGTGGTCGTATTGATCATGAAATGGTTAATCTTCATCTTATGCTATATCGTGATTATCCATTGACACTGATGAATGAAAACAACGCAGTTAAGGTTTTATCCAAAGGTACTTATGAAATAGAAAAAACGCATAAATACTTATCTTTTTTACCATTGGAAGAAAGCTGCATCACGGAAGAGGGCGTTGCATATCCATTAGATAAGCGTAAACTTACTCTACAGGATATTTATACGACATCGAATGAAATCTTAAATGAAAAAGCATGTATTACTATACATTATGGGAAAGTATTGATGATGCAGTGTAATGATGTAAAAGATAATATATTATAGAAAAAGGTTGGTTATCCATAGTATTTGGATGGCTGACTTTTTTTGATTGTGTAACATTATTTACTTTTCATATATACATAGTATAATGAGAGTAAGTTAAGAATGAGTGGTTTTATTTGTAATATACTAAATGGAGGAGGTCATAAAATGGAACTAATTTTAAATAATAATAGCATACAATGCGAAGAGCCAATGACTGTCTTACAATTTCTTGCATCACAAAACATAGATAGTGATGTGTACGCAATAACAATTGATGGAAAATTACATGGACTTCATGATTCTATTTATCATGGTGGTACAGTAACACTTATTCATGCAGATAGTGAAACAGGTAAACAAATCTATGAGAGAAGTTTAAATTTTCTATTTATTGCGGCAGTGCATAGTCTATTCAAAGATGTGAAAGTTCGAATGGAGTGTGCGTTAAGTAAAGGGCAATATTGCGAGATTGATTTTGATGGTTATATTAAGCCGCATGATGTTAGGAAGATTGAAAGAAAGATGAAAGAGCTTGTTAGAGAGAATGAGCCAATCTTAAGACGAGTTGTCTCTAGAAAAGAAGCTCAGGAGTTTTTTATAAAACAGGATATGGTTAGCAAAGCTAAGCTAATAGGCTGTAGAAAGAGTAATGAGTGCAGTATTTATAGTTTACATGGCATACATGATTATTTATATGGTATTATGTTGCCTAATACATCTTATCTAACGCATTTCTCTTTGAAATTTCAATCACCTGGTATTTGGCTATCTACAGGTACAGAATATCAGAAACAGCCTAAATTATTTCAGATATTCCAGGAATTTGAAAACTGGGGAAGGTTAATAGGTGTATCGAATGTTGCACAGTTAAACCAGAAAATTCAGGAAGGACATATGAATGAATTGGTTCTGATGAGTGAGACAATGATTGAAAAGAAATTAAGTGAATTAGCAGAAAAAATCGTCCAGAAGCAGGATACAAGATTTATCTTAATTGCTGGTCCTAGCTCTGCAGGGAAAACAACATTCTCAAGACGTCTCGCAATACATTTAAAAATTCTAGGTAAAAAACCAATTCCTATTTCTATGGATGATTTCTTTAAGGATCGTAAGGATTGTCCTAAACTTCCTGATGGAACTTATGATTTTGAAGGCTTAGGAGCATTAGACTTAGATTTATTTAATGATACAATGTTAAAGCTACTGCATAATGAAGATGTCGAAATGCCTACCTTTAATTTTATTACTGGTGAGCGTGAATGGAAAAATAAAACAATTAAAATGGATAAAGACACTATCCTGATTATTGAAGGGATTCATGGACTGAATCCTAAGACTTATCAGGATCTTCCTGAACAATCTATTTTCCGTATTTATATCAATGCATTAACGCATTTAAATCTAGATGCTCATAATCGTATACCAACAAGTGATTATCGTCTGATTCGTCGTATCGCAAGAGATTTTCAATTCCGAGGTTATAATGCGAAAGATACGATAGGATTATGGAAACATGTGAAAGCTGGAGAAGATCAGAATATATATCCATATCAAGAGGAAGCTGATGCAATTTTTAATACATCTATGGTATATGAGATGGCAATATTAAAAGGTATTGTCATGCCATTATTATCAGAAATTACACCTCAGGAAAAAGAATATCTAGAAGCAAATCGTTTAAAGAGTTTATTACAGTACTTCGTAGATGGTAGTGCAGAGGCTGTGCCAAGAAACAGTATATTGGCAGAATTTATTGGTAATAGTTTATTTGATTTATAATAAAAAAACATCTTTCATATGAATATATCATAGAGAAAGATGTTTTTATGTGAATGGATAATAAAAAAACAGGTTTCCCTGTTTAATATGTTCACTCTTAGATAGCTTTTTTGTTTTTTAGAGTTTTTAATGCACGAGCACTAATACGGATCGTTTGAGGTTTTCCATCAACAACGACTTTAACTTTCTGTAAGTTTACATTCCAGTTACGACGACTAGCACGCATAGAGTGAGAGCGTTTATTACCTGATAAAGGTCCTTTACCTGTAATTGCACAAACTTTTGACATACCGTTTACCTCCTTCCGTACAAAAACTTTCAAACATAATTTGCTTAAATATCATACCATTTTATGTTTTAAAATGCAACAAGAAATTTCAAAATTATGTATAAAGTTGTCAGAATAATATGAAGAAAATATTTTACTCCAAATATTGTTGGAAATAATTGCTAGATAAATATTATAAAAAAATATAGAAAAATGTGATGTTCATATGATATACTTTAAAAAGTGTAATAATTATTAGAATAAATTGAAAGTTTATTTTTATTTTTATATAATAATTATATACATATTTTAGAAAAAGGGAAGTGAAAGTGTGAAAAAAACTATTACTTTTATCGCTGTTTTCTTATGCGGCTATCTATTATTACTGCAACAGAATAATTGGTTATCTGCGCAAATCACAAATGAAAAACAGCCTGAACAGGTCGGCGCAACACTTTCTGGTGATGTGATTTTAAAGCATATTGATGAGAATGGCAAGATCATTATTGATGATACGGAAGAACTAGAGGCAATTACAAAACAAGAACAGGCAGAAACAGAAAGGTTATCAAAAATAAAAGGAATTGGCGGTGCTAAAAATATAAGCTATGGAGTTGTTAATTTCAAGACTAAATCCAGTGCAAATTACAATACACGCTATACTGATGTTGCCACAGGACAAAGTGGTTATACAAATGGGTATTATGGAGCTGATGGAGCCTTTCTTGGTTACACCAACAATGGTACAAAAGTAAAGTTTATGCTTTCAGGTGTTGTAGGTCTAGTAGACGCGGATGAAGTGGAAGTCTTGGATTATGAAGATGAAAGTACAGTGAAATCAGTAAATTATTATTATTGTAAGAATGGTAATATTTATCATTACATTACTTTGAATGTACGTCAGCCATATTATTCAAGTGTACTTATGGTTGGTAAGCAGCAAAGCTATATGAAGAGCAATACAGTTTACTACAGTTATGATGGACATTATTTTTATACTACATATGAAAAGATGATTAATGATTATAAAGCAGACACACGTAAAAACTCTATTAATCCATCTAATCCTTACTATAATTATTACCAATATGTGTCCACAAGAACAAAAACAAATTTTACAGCAGCTGATTTTAATGGTTATGTAAAAAGTTATTTAGGTTCTAGTTATAATGCAAGCAATACTAAAATGTATGAAATGGGAAAATATTTTATTGATTATCAGAACACATATGGTGCGTATGCATTATCGACGTTTGGTGTTGCGGTGAATGAAAGCTATTTTGGCACAAGCAGTATTGCCCTTAGTAAAAATAACTTGTTTGGGCACAATGCAGTAGATTCTGATCCTGGACTGGCGAATGGATATTCGTCACCTCAAAATAGTATCAGGGATCATGCGAAGTATTACGTTAATCTTTGGTATTCAACACCCAAATATAGTTCTTATCATGGATCATATCTTGGAGATAAAGCAGGTGGTATGAATGTATCTTATGCTTCTGATCCATATTGGGGAGAAACTGCAGCGCATTGGATGTGGCAGTTAGATGAATACAGCAAAAATAGCGATGCAAATTCAAAGACATTAGTGGTGAAAGATAATTCTAGTGTTAATATAAGAAAAGAAGCTACTACATCTTCTTCTTCTCTTTATACAACATCAGAAAATATAATGTCTTTTATCCTCTTAGATACTGTAAAAGGTGATGCAGTTAGTGGTAACACTACTTGGTATAAGGTTCAGTTAGATACGCCATTAAACAGTAGCCGTACAGGTATTGATTATTCTGGTAATAGCTATAATTTTAGTAAGAGTTATGGATATATTCATAGTTCATTGCTTACAAAGGTAAATTCTGGAACAGATAGTTCCGGAGGAAATAGCGGCGGAAGTTCAGGTGGAAATACTGGATCCTCAGCTTATAAGCTAGGAGATGTGAATGATGATGGTAAAATATCACCAGCAGATTATGTAAAGGTAAAAAATCATATAATGGGAAGAGCGATATTAAAAGATAATTCATTGAAAGCGGCTGATGTGAATAAAGATGGTAAAATATCACCAGCAGATTATGTCAAAATAAAAAATTATATAATGGGAAAAGATACAATAAAGGAGTAAATAGATGAAAATAAAAAAATATATATTTATTTTGGTAATGGTTTTTGCTATAGGATTAAGTATTGTTGATACAGAAGTGTTAAAAGCAAGTAATGATGCATATGTTAGTATTTCTGCTAATGCGAGTGAAGTATATGTGGGAGATACTATTTCATTTACTGTATCAGCTAAAGGAGCAGGATATATTACTGTAAGTGGAGCAGCAAGTGATTATGATTGGTATGATAATAGCTCAAAGACTTTTACAGTATCTGCATCATCAGTAGGGACGATTACACTATCAGCATCTGGGGTATTAGCTGGATATGAGTTAGGTGAAGACACTAATGTAAGTGATAGTGTTTCTGTAAAAGTTAGTGCTAGATCTACACAAAACAATGGAAATAGTGGTAATACAGGAGGTTCTACATCTCAGGCACCTACAACAAATCAGAGTAATAAAGATGAGAATAATGAAGAAAAAGAATTATCTAATAATGCAAATTTATCAAGTCTAAGTGTTTCTTCCGGTACATTAAGTCCTAAGTTTTCCGCATCAAAGACTCAATATACAGTGAATTTGACTGGTAATGTTTCCAAGATTAAAATAAGTGCAAAGGCTGCTGATAGTAAAGCAAGTGTTTATGGTACTGGTGAACAAAGTGTAAAAGCAGGGAAGAATACACTTACAGTTAGTGTCGTTGCGGAAGATGGAACACAGAAAGATTATGTCATTACGGTAAATGTAGATGAAACCCCTTTAGTGTATACATCATATAATGGGACAAAGCTAGGTTTTGTGCGTAGTTTAGATGGAGTAGATAAGCCAGGGAAATCTTTTGAAGAGACTACCTTGAAGATCGATGGAAAAGATGTGAGCGCCTGGAAAAGCAATTTGATGAACAAGACTATCGTTTATTTGCAAAATGATGAGACTAAAGAGAAAAACTATTATCTGTATAATACAGAAACGAATACAGTAGAATCAAAGATTCAGCCAATGGCTATCTTAGGAAATAATGTTTTTGTAGTGGATATTCCTGAAAATCTACAGAAAAGAGAAGGGATGACTTTCACAAAAGTTACTATTGATAAATATGAGCTTGATGGGTGGAAGTTTAATGATAAAGCATTTGAAAATTATGCTTTGATCTATGTGATGAATGAAAAAGGTGAGATGGTGTATTATCAGTATGAGAGCACTGAAAATACATTACAATTATACTCAGAGGCTGCCTCTATCACACAGGAAGCATATGATGCATATAAAACCGATATGGATAATAAAGTGAAAACTTATACATGGATTATGTATGGGTTAGGTGCTGGCTGTGTGGTATTGCTTGCAGGATGTATAGTTCTAGCGTTACGTAAGAAAAACACTTTGAAGTATGCAAAGCAGGAAATATCTGTTAAGGGTAATGATGCAGAGAGTGAAGCGTTAAGAAATATATCAAATGAGGAATAGAAAGCTATAGAGCGTTGAGTTTTAATACTTGATGCCTTATAGCTTTTTTATAATTACAAAAATCTTTGAATTATATCAGTTTACATGATTTTTGAGGCAGATCATATGAAATAAGTTGTATGAAAATTTGATAAGAATAATAGGAATAAAAGAGTTTATTACATGAAAAAAAGGTTAATAAATTACAAGAAATATCAAAGCTGAGGGCGATAGGGAATATCACTTATAGTCTTTTTTAAATATTTATTAGAAACGTTTGAAAAAAGTGCTGGAAATAGTTTTTAAACCGCTTAATTTATGGTATCATATAGAAGTATAAATGTAAGCGTAAAGAGGAGGTACCTTATGAAGAAAAAGGAAATATATGCCTCTATAGAAGTGGCGGATCATGAGGTTCGATTAGTTGTTGGTGAATTTTATGAAACGCGTTTCAATATTCTAAGAGTGGAAAAGGCCCCTATACAGGGAATTGAGAATTTAAGCATTGTAGATGAACAAAATGTAGTTAATGGAATTATAAAAGTAAAGAAGCAGGCAGAAGATGTATTAGGTTATCATATAGAACGAGTTCTGTTGGCTATTCCATCGGTATCGGTACAAAGACATAATAAACGTGTTACGGTTATACCAGATGCCAGCAGCAAGCGTATTCGTTTAAGCGATATTCAAAAAGGATTAAATGAAGCAGTTTGTTTTAAGCCAGATCCTGAATTAGAATTAGTTAATATCGGGTGTATTAAATACATAACAAATGGAATTACTTCCAGAAAGATGCCAATAGATGAAACAGCAGATGTTATGCATATGAGTGTTGATTTATTGTATGCGGATAAGGAAATTGTATATGCATATGCTCGCTGTATAGAAAAAGCCGGCTTAGAGATTTTAGATGTATGTCTAGATTCTTATGCTATGGCAAATGAGGCTGCGGTTTTTGAACAGACTGTAGATAAATATGTAATTCAGGTTGATATTGCGAGAAATCATACAACCTTGTCATTATTCTCACATGGCAAGTTAGTTAATTGTGAGATTCTTGATGAAGGATGCGGAAGCTGGCTGACTGGATTAAAACAGCAGTATCGTTTAAGTGAGAATATTAGTTTTCGTTTGGTACAGAATACATGTACTTTTATGGAAGAGGAAGCAAAAAATCAGGTTATTTACATTTGGTCACAGAATGGTGAACAAAAACAGATTACAGAAAAACAGGTTTGTGATGCCGTAGTACCATATATCAATAATTGGTTTGCACGTATTAATGAAGCATGTGCACCAATCATTGAAAGCGGTGATGTTCGTTATTTCTTGTGTGGTGAAGGCTGTGAAATTCCATCATTGAGTCAGCTGATTTCTAAATTAGATGCACCAGCTCAGATTTATGTTCCACAGACAATTGGGGCAAGAGATTGTTCCCTGGTAACTTGTTTAGGCTTATTTTATAGCTGGAAGGAACAGATGGAAATCCGAAGAGATGAACGTGTGTGCTGTAATACTCAAGAAGTAGAACAGACGATTGCCACTACAGTAAAGAAAAGTACAGATGATGTAGAAGGCGGATTTACAAAGAAATTAAAAAGCATACTGTTAAGCGATAAATAAGAGAGAGTGAGGAATAACAAATGAGTGATTTACAGTTTGAACAGGTAGCAAATATAAAAGTATTTGGTATTGGAGGCGGTGGCTGTAATGCCGTAAACCGCATGGTTTCCGAGGGTGTAAAAGGTGTTGAATTTTATGTTGCGAATACAGATCTTCAAGCCTTGAATATTTCTCCTGTCGAAAATAAAATTGTCTTAGGACGTGAAATTACAAAAGGTTTAGGAGCTGGAGCAAATCCGGAAATCGGACGTCGAGCTGCTCAGGAAAATGAAAATGAAATTCGTGAAGCAATCAAAGGTAGTGACATGGTGTTTATTACTACTGGTTTAGGTGGAGGAACCGGAACTGGTGCTGCGCCTATTTTTGCGAAAATTGCGAAAGAAGAAGGAGCATTGACAGTTGGTATCGTTACTAAACCATTTACTTTTGAAGGAAAGAAAAGAACGCAATCTGCAGAAGCAGGTTTAGAAGATCTGAAACAATATGTAGATTCTTTAATTATCGTTTCCAATAATAATCTGATTGAAGTTATTGGCCGTCGTCCATTAACAGAAGCATTCCAGGCTGCAGATAATGTATTGCGTCAGGGTGTACAGACAATTACTGATTTGATTGCGGTTCCTGCATTGATCAACCTTGACTTTGCCGATGTTCGTACAATCATGGAAAATCAGGGATCTGCGTTAATTGGTATCGGTATGGCAGAAGGCGAAGATAAAGCTCGTATGGCTGCAGAAAAAGCTATTCAGTCACCATTATTGGAAGCACAGATTACTGGTGCTCGTAATGCAATTGTAAATATTACTGGTGGAGAATCTATTACCTTGTTTGATGCGGAGGACGCAATGGCATTAGTACGTGAAGCAGCAGGCAATGATATTGACGCAATCTTTGGTGTTGCGATTAATGAAAAATTAGGAGATTCTATTATTGTAACTGTTATTGCGACAGGTTTTGACCAGGAAGAAGAGGAAGAAGAAGCTGCAGCTGCATTTACTCAGCCAGTAACACGTAGTGCATCTAGAACACAGAATGAAGAACCTGCGCGGTATCAGGAAGTAGAAGATGATGATCGCGAAGGTATTCCATCTTTCTTCTCTCGTCGATAATATGAAGATATATTATATTGATGATAGTATGCTTTCAAAGAGTGAATTTGCGACACAGATATTAAGTCGTTTTGAATTTCACTTAAAGAAAGAGCCTGCTGATCTGATTCTGATTAGTGCAGGAGATAAAGAAAGTCCATTACTTAAACATTTTATTGAAACGCAATTGCATACACCGATTTTGGTTAGTCCTGCACAATTTGATTTTCAGGGTGTTCGAGGTGATTTGCGCAACAGCGTATGTAAAATAGAAGGTTTTTCTGATATGCAGAGTTATAGCGGCTCTTTTGTCGCATATGATACGGAACAAGATATTTGTGAACGTATTTATCTTGAGTTATTTCTTGATCATGATAATGGCGAAATTGATGACTTTGTGAAAGAAATAGAAGAAATGCTGAGTGATAAAATACAGTCACGTTTAAAAAATAAAGGAAATTGGAATTAAGGCAAGAGGATTTGGACTCTTGCCTTTGTCTATTTTTTAGAGGTTTTGTCGTACTAGTCATATAATTTTTTTCATCACATACATTTTGGTAGTGAAGGAGGGATTGTATGCCTTATCGTATGAATATCGTTGATGTAGAAGAAAAGACGTTTAGTAATTTAACACAAGGTTTGAACGATGAAGAAGCATTGGCTCGATTAAAGGAACATGGGAAGAATGAGCTTATAAAACAGAAAAAAGAGACGATTCTAGAGTTGTTTTTTGATCAGTTGAAAGATCCGATGGTTATTATTTTATTGGCAGGTGCTCTTATTTCTATTTTCTTAGGTGAGTATTTAGATTCAGGGATAATCTTAATCGTGATTATACTAAATGCGACAATTGGAGTGATTCAGGAATATAAAGCAGAAAAGGCGATTGAAGCATTAGAAAAATTATCTACTCCAAAAGCCTATGTAATTCGTGAAGGATTTTTAAAAGAAATAGATTCCAAGGATTTGGTTATAGGTGATATAGTAGAACTTGAAGTAGGACGTTACATACCAGCAGATATGCGTTTAATCTCTTCTACAAATTTAAAAGTAGAAGAAAGTACATTGACTGGAGAAAGTGAAGCAGTAGAAAAAGATGCTACACTTATATATGATAATGATATGAATATATCAGATCAGAAAAATATGGTGTTTATGTCAACGTATGTAACTTATGGCAAAGCCAGAGGAATTGTTGTTCGTACAGGGATGAGCAGTGAAGTCGGAAAAATTGCGCGAATGTTAGATGAATCTAATGAGGATATGACACCTTTGCAGGCTCGATTAGCGCATTTATCTAAAATCTTAGGATTGATGTCTATTGTTGTATGTATATCCATGTTTTTAGTGGCACTCTTACAGGGAAGAGAATTATTTGATATGCTGCTGTTATCTATATCACTGGCAGTTGCGGCTATCCCAGAAGGCTTGCCGGCAGTAGTTACCATTGTGCTAGCATTAGGGGTTCAGGTAATGAGTAAGAATCATGCCATCATCAGAAAACTTCATGCAGTGGAAACATTAGGTTCTTTAAGTGTGATATGCTGTGATAAAACAGGTACACTTACACAGAATAAAATGCATGTGGTATCCTGTTTTTCTTCAGGAACTTTGCAGAAAAACAGTGAGGAATTATTAAGAGGGTTCTGCTTATGTAATAATGCAGTTGTGCAAAATGAAGAAGTGTTAGGAGAACCTACTGAAGTAGCGATTATGATGTATTGTATGAAAGAAGGAATGCATAAAGATAAAGAAGATATTGATTATGTACGTGTAAATGAAATTAGTTTTGATTCTTCTAGAAAATTGATGACGACCATACATCAGCATGGAAAAGAATATATTGCATATACCAAAGGTGCATTGGAAAAAGTATTAGAATTATGTAGTCATGTAAGGATAAATAAAGAGACAAAACGCATGACTAGTTATGAAAAAAATCAGATTTTAGAGGCTAGTCGTAAAGTAAGCAGTGATGCACAGCGAGTACTGGGACTTGCGATGAGAAGCATAAAAAGTTGTCAGGACAGTGGAGTAGAAAGCAATATGACCTTTATTGGTTTTGTTGGATTAATGGATCCTCCACGTGATGAGGTTAAAGATGCGATCATGTTATGTCATAAAGCAGGTATCAAAGTAAAAATGATTACTGGAGATCATCCGCTGACTGCCTTTGCGATAGCACGTAATCTTGGAATTGCGAAAAATGATGCACAGGTAATTACTGGTAAAGAGTTAGATGAATTAGATGATAAACAGTTAGAAGATAGAGTATTAAATTATCGTGTCTTTGCGCGTGTTACTCCTGAACACAAGGTACGCATTGTTAGTGCATGTAAAGCTCATAATCTAGTTGTTGCGATGACTGGGGATGGTGTTAATGATGCGCCTAGTCTGAAGAATGCGGATATTGGAATTGCGATGGGAAAAAGTGGTACAGATGTATGTAAACAGGCGTCTGATATGATTTTAACAAATGATAATTTTGCGACCATTGTGGAAGCGGTGGAACAAGGAAGAAATGTATATCTGAATATACAGAAAGCAGTATTATATTTATTAAGCTGTAATCTTGGAGAGATTATGTCGCTATTTCTTGCCATACTCCTCATGCCGCATACGATTTCGCCCTTATCTGCGATACAGATTTTATGGGTAAACTTAGTAACAGATGCTTTTCCAGCTTTAGCACTTGGGATTGACCCTAAAGATGCCTTTATAATGGATGAAAAGCCTAGGAATCGAAAAGAGAGTCTTTTCTCTCATGGAGGTATGATCTTTACAATTCTTAATGGTATGTTTATTGGGACAATTACATTGGTTGCCTTTCGTTATGGATTACATGCAAGCGAAGAGAAAGCTAGAACCATGGCATTTATGGTATTGTCAATATCACAGTTGTTTCATGCGATGAATTTGCGTTCTCGTACGCATTCTATGTTTGAAGTAGGAATCTTTAAAAATAAATGGTTATTATTAACGATTGTGTTTGGAATTTTACTACAAGTAAGTGTATGTCATATTCCATTCTTCCATATGATTCTTCATACAACGCCTTTGTCTATATTGGAATGGCAAATAGTATTTGGTTTGTCTTTCAGTATTATATTAATCAATGAGATTAGTAAGTGGATCGCGAAAGAGAAGTAAATAACCTTAATTATAAAATGAACAATGGCAGGAATCAGATAGTGATCTATATCTAATCCTGCTTTTTTTTATGTATTATCTTTCTACTTGAGCTGTTTTCATGTATAATTATGGACATGGAAACAAATCAGACAGCTAAAGAAAGAAAAAAAGCAAAAAGAAAATTAAAGAAACAACAGGAACGTGAAAAGAAAATTAAAAATCTGTGTAAGATGAAGAATCAGGAAAACTTTCTTTATAAATATACAAAGAAAATGAGTATGAATGCTAATGATGCAATTAAAGAACTTAAAGAATATGGAGTTGAGGTTTCATCTAAGCAGAAACAATATGAAAAAACAAAGAAAAAAGAAATCAAAGAACAAAGAAGGAGGCATCGAGAGAAACGTAAGGCACAAGAAATGAAAGAGAATTTTGATTTTGATACATATTTTGATGACTATTGGTGCTTTGATTATGAAGATGTTGTAGATTATGAAATTGGCAGAATGATACTGGAATGTAGTGAAGAAGAGAAAAATAGTGATAATTGTGATGATTATATTTATTCAGATGATCTGCCGTTTTAGAAAGGATAAAGAAATGCGATTTAAGAGAATTTATATAGAAATCACAAATACCTGTAATTTAGCTTGCAGTTTTTGTATTCAAAATCAAAGAGTACCTCGTAAATTAAGTGTTGAAGAATTTGAGCATATTATTAATGAAATCAAGCCTTATACAGATTATGTTTATCTGCATATATTAGGAGAACCATTATCGCATCCTGATTTAGGAGCATTCTTAGATATATGTGAACAAGCGGATTTACAGGTGAATATTACAACAAATGGAACATTATTAAAGGCAAAAGAAGAACTTCTCCTTAGCCATCGCATACGACAGATTAATGTGTCTTTACATAGTTTTCCTGAACATGTACAGCCTCATTATTTTGAAGATGTATGCAGTGTTAGTGAAAAGCTGGCTAGACAAGGAGTCCATATCAGTTATCGCTTATGGAGTGTAAAAGATGGAGTACTATCAGAAGAATCAAAAGTTTTGCTGGAAAAAATTATGAAGCATTATGCGATTCCGGAAATTAAGGATTTTGAAAAACGCATGCGTATGAAGCTACAGGATTATCTTTATTTAAATATGGAATCGGTATTTGAATGGCCATCTTTAAATCATTCTTTTGTATCTGATGTAGGGCGTTGTCTTGGAATGAAACATATGTGTGGAATTTTAAGTGATGGAACGATAACTGCATGTTGTCTTGATTCAAAAGGAGATATTGCATTAGGAAATATCTTTAAGGAATCATTTTCTTCAATTATACAAAGTGATCGGGTAATAGCAATGTGTGATGGATTTTCAAATCAGATAATAAAAGAAGAATTGTGTAAGCATTGCAGCTATCGATTACGATTCAATAAGTAGTATAGGTGTAACTATGGCATTTTCATGGTATAATAACATGCGAAAGCGGTGTATAACATGGATTTAAAAAAGTTAAGGATATCAGATAAGAAAATTGCAGTTCTTGAAACTATGCAAATACATGATGCGATGGATTTGTTGACATGGTATCCTTTTCGTTATGAAGTTTTGGAGAATAAGCCAAGAGATACATGGGAAAAAGATGATAAGATTGTTATAGAAGCCATCATTGTTTCAAGGACAAGAGTGATACGGTTCAGAGGGAAACAAAGTGTTACCAAATTCAAAGTGATGATGGATGAGGAAGAGTTTGATATCTCTTTATTTAATCGTCCTTGGACTTCTGCTTTTACATTAGGAAAAAGTATAACTATTATAGGTAAATATGATGGAAATAATCGTATTACAGCATTACAGTATAACTTTAAGCCTATGAAAGAACAGTTAGGAATTCATCCGGTTTATAATGTGAAAGATGGAATTACACAGAAAGAGATAGCAAAGTACATTGATAAGGCATGGAATGCTTTGCAAGATACCATCGTAGATATTATCCCTGAAACTTATCGTAACAAGTATCGTCTGATTACACGTAGACAGGCCTTGTATTTTATTCATCACCCACATAGCAGTGAAGCTGTGAAGCAGAGTCTTCGGCATTTGAAATATGAAGAATTTTTAAAGTTTCAATTGACTATGCAGGTAATAAAAAGAAAAGAAACTTCAATCATAAAAGGTTGTGCGAAACATTTTCGCATGGAAGATGTAATGGAACTTAAACATTCCTTATCTTTTGAATTAACCGAAGACCAAGATCGTGTCATTCAGGAAATCTTACATGATTTGGCAAGTGATAAGGTCATGTATCGAATGGTACAGGGGGATGTTGGCTGTGGAAAGACAATGGTTGCGGCTTTTGGACTATATGCCTGTGTTTTGTCATATAAACAAGCTGTTTTTATGGCACCAACAGAAATTTTAGCTAAACAGCATGCACAGAATTTAACGGCATTGTTTGCAGATTATGATATCGTCGTGGAAGTTTTATATTCCAGTTTAAAGCCAGCAAAAAAGAAAGAAATCTTGCAACGTTTAAAAAATCATGAAATAGACATACTAATAGGAACACATGCATTATTTCAGGATGATGTAGAATATCATGATTTAGGACTTGTTATTGCGGATGAACAGCATCGCTTTGGAGTTTCACAGCGAAAGAAGATGCTGGAAAAAGGAGAGAAAGTAGACTTTTTGTTAATGAGTGCGACTCCTATTCCTCGTACATTGGCTATTTCTTTGTATGGTGATATGGACGTTTCTACAATTGGTATGCTTCCAAAGGGAAGAGCTAGTGTTACTACAAAGCTAATTACATCTCGTTCTATGGGACCAATCTTAGAAGAAGTCTTAGAGAAAGTGGATGATGGAAATCAGTGCTATGTTGTATGTCCTGCAATCGAGAAGAATGAAGAAATGGATATTCGTAATGTAATAGATATTTATGAGGGAATGAAAGCATCGCTAGGAAAACGTTATCGTATTGGAATCTTACATGGAAAGATGAGTACACAGGAAAAAGATGATGTGATGAATCGCTTTCTACAAAAAGAAATTGACTTTTTAGTCTCTACAACGGTAATTGAAGTGGGAGTCGACGTGAAAGATGCGAATATTATGGTTATCTATGATGCTCATCGTTTTGGATTATCCCAGATACATCAGCTACGTGGAAGAGTTGGTAGAGGAAATCGACCTGGATATTGTTACTTATTGAGTAATACAAAGGATCCGGATTCTTTAAAACGTTTAAAAATCTGTGAACAGACACGTGATGGATTTGAAATTGCAAGAGCAGATTTACAGATTCGAGGTCCTGGGGATATATTAGGAACTAGGCAAAGTGGTGTTCCTGGTTTTATCCTAGGTGATATCGTACAAGATGCGAATATTTTAGAGGTCGCAAGAAATGATGCAATAGAAATTTTAAACCATTTAGATGAAAAAGAATATGAAGAAATAGCAAAATATGTTCAAGAAGCAGTTGAACGTGCGGCTTATTTGGATTAGTGATATAATAATGGAAAAAGAGGAGAATAAGAAATATGGATACAATTTTTGATTGGCTGAGCAGTAAGAATATTGCTTATAAGAATAAAAAACTGATTAAACAGGCACTTGTGCATTCATCCTATGTGAATGAAAGTAAAAACTATGTACATGATAATGAACGTCTAGAGTTTATGGGAGATGCAGTTTTACAGCTTTGGACGACAAAGACATTGTTTTTATTAGAACCAGAATTAAGTGAAGGACAAATGACGACTTTGCGTGCACAATTGGTCTGCGAGGAAGCCTTAGCAGAATATAATCGTCAGCTTGGATTAGGTAAATATTTGTTGCTGGGAGTTGGAGAAGAGAAAACTGGGGGAAGACAGCGTGATTCCATCCTTGCGGATATGTTTGAAGCGCTGTTAGGCGCTATCTTTTTGGATCAGGGTATGGGCGCTGTGGATATTATTTTATCAGAGGTCGTAACGCCTGCAATAGATCGTCCGAAAAGTGAAAAGGTGATTGATTATAAAACAAAGCTTCAGGAATATATTCAATCAGATTCCCGTAAAACAGTACATTATGAAACCATTCATGTAACTGGACCAAGCAATAAACCGGAATTTGAGGTTGTGGTTAAGTTAGATGATATTAACCTTGGTAGAGGTAAGGGTTTTTCAAAGAAACGTGCAGAACAGATGGCTGCCAAAGATGCATTTGAAAAGATGGTTAAATAATATTGAAAAAGAATCCTATGATATTTATGAAGAAATATCATGATGGATTCTTTTTTTCACTATAAAGAATTTGAACATATAAATAAATGACCATTGCCATAGGAAAGCTGATTTCAAGTAAAGTAGATACACTTCCATACAATACATATAGGAATAAATCAAGAATAACAATATATAGATAGGGTTTAAACGCCTTTTGGAATAATAGAATATTGCTTTTTTGAAGTGTATATAGAATATGAAATACAATTAAGATATACAATGTAGTAGAAAGCATTGCTAGGCGGACATGCCATTTTGATAATTCAGCATATTCATAAGGTGCATAGGGAAGACAAACGGAAATAACCATTCCTAAACAGCATAATAACAAGAGTATTTTTCCTGCTTTATGAGTATATTGAATATTTTTTATCCATTTCATGGTGAAAATATAAAAACACATAGCACAAGTTATAGCCCATAATAAAACATAACTACGCATATGTAGACCATTGCCTAAGTAAGATAGATTTTCAGATAATGGTTTTACAAACCATAGGCAATTTAGGCAGATGAACCAAAGAAACAGTATCATACATTTATAAATACGATGCATAGAATCCTCCCTTTTAGGTAATATTATATCATTTAAATATGTGAAAATATGTGAAATAGTGAAAAATTTAGGAGTTTTCTATTTTTTTTACGTATTTACTTATGTAAATAAAAAAAGAGGTGGATTTTATGATATCAGCATTAAAACAGATTATTTATCGAGATGATGGATTTTTAGAAGTAACTTTAAAGAAAGTAAAAGATTTTGATGACTATCTATTCCAGCAGATTCATAAAGATGAGCGTTGTCTGCTTTGTGTACGTGATCCGCGAAGCAAAACTAAATTATTTTATGATACTAAGGGATATTTAACATTAAAGGCATATTTACAGGCGCATGTTTTTGAAGAGGGAGAATTGTTGTCATTTCTTATTTATGTATTGGAAGACATGGTTAAAGTAAATGCAGGGAAGCCGGTTTCAATGAATCTGGATCATGTGTATTTAAGCTATGATGGTGGGATATTACGTTTTTTAGTGTTTCCTATTGCGTTAGATAATTGGCTGTTTCAAAAGGAAGAGCTACATGACTTCATTAAAAATCTTATAGAGGAAGCTCGTGTTGTGGATGATTATGCAGCTTTGGGATATTTAAGTTATTGTCTAAAGAATAAGGAAATAACACTGCCATTGATTTTGCAAGGTCTCCATGATTTACAGGAACGAAATAAGAAAGAACCTAGTTTTTTAGAAAAATTATTTCATATCACAAAAGAAACAGAATATCATGTACGTGATATTCCACTTCCAAAGTCAGTTCCTTATGCGAATTTAAATATTGCGGAAGATAGTGGTGAATATAATTATCAGATTTCTAATACAGAAATAGAGCGACCAACTCAGGAATTACTGCAAAAACAGAAACCTAGTTTGATTGATCTAAAAACATGGGAAACCATTGAGATTAATCAAGAACATTTCAAAATCGGAAGAGGGAAGGATAATGATTTGGTTATACCTGGTAATGTGGTGTCTTTGAATCATGCAAAAATTGAAAAGGATATATTAAAAGATTGTCAAAGTGCTAATGGAACATTTGTGAATGGGGAAAGAATAGAGGAAATAAAGCTGCATGATCAGGATATCATTCGTTTTGCGAATGCACAGTATCGCTATCAGAAAGGATCTTTATGAGAAGTCGTTATCAGTTTTGCGCAAGACTGTTTCAAGGTTCTGTTAGTGAAATTTTCCTTGTCTATGATCATATTCAGGAACAGTGTCGAGTATTAAAACGAATCATTAAACATCATAATAATTATTCAGACTCGTATTTATTTAAAATATATAAACGAGAAATACAGATGTTAGGATGGTTAAAGGCAGATTTTATACCAAACTTGATTGAAGCCTTTGAGGAAGAATTTAATTATTGTATTGTGATGGAGTATATACCAGGTAAACCATTATCTTATTATTGCGGCAATAAAGTAAATGAAGAATGTAAACCATGGTACATGTGTTTAGCTGAACATCTGCGTACTCTACATAGACAGGGAGTCGTACATTTGGATATTAAGCCACAGAATATCATCGTATGGAAGAATCAGCTTTTTCTGATAGATTTTGCGAACAGCTGCTTTCTATTCGAACCTGAGATTATGACAGGTATATCCGCTGGGTATGCGCCAATGGAAGCAGGAACTATGGAAGCTGATGAAAGAAGTGATATATATAGCTTTGGGAAAACCTGTTATGTTTTACGTCATGGCTGTTTTCCAGAGGCAAATAAAAATCCTGATGAATTAGATACGATCTTTTTAAGATGTTTTAGGGATCAAAAACAGGATCGTTATGCGAATATGGCGGAAGTAATAAAAGAATTGGAGCTACTATGTCTGGGGTAAGAATTTATCGACAGGATGTAGCTTGTATAACCTTTTTTGATTTACATACAGAAAGGGAAATCATTTTGTATGAGAATCAGATGGGAAGATTGTTGGCGGTACAGAACAATGGATATAGGCTTGTGGTAAAAGGAAACTTATCCATTCAAAAAGATGGATTACTGCTTAAAGACGGTATGCATTTTCTTTTAGAGGATGAAACAGGGAATATTCGTTTTTTTGTGAAAGAATTAAAGAAAGAAACATTTGAATATATAGCATATGCATTAGAAGAACGAGAAATCAAGATAGGCAGATCAGAGAAAAATGATATCTGTATATCTTCTCCATATATATCACGGCTACATGCATCCATATCCTTTAAAGAAAACTTTTATTATGTATCTGATGAAGATAGCCGTAATGGCTGTTACGTAAATAATATTCGTATGCAAGAGATGAAACTTGCATGTGGGGATGTTATTTGGTTAGGAAATATCATGATGATCATAGGAAAGGATGAAATTCTGATTCCTAAAGAAATAGAAGTTAAATCTAATCTTAGTTATGCATTGAGAAAAGAAGAAACAGGAAGTACAGAAAAAGAAGTTATCTTTGTTTATGATCCGGTACAAAAATTTCATGCGACATTAATAGAAGCAGAACTGCCAATGAAGAAAGCAAATGCAGATGTAATGCCTGCAATTTATGTTTTAGGACCTTCGATTACGATGGGATTGTCTTCTACCGCAATGGGGTTATTTTCTTTATGGTCATTTTTGCATACAAATGAAAATTTAAGCGCAATGATTCCAAGTCTAATTATGGCATTAAGTATGGCAATGGCAACAATACTATGGCCAATTGTATCAAAAAGATACGAGTATAGACAAAGAATTCGCAAAGAAGAACATCGTCGATATTTGTATCTATCTTATTTGGATGATTTAAAGAATCAGATAGAAGAGGCTGTACGTTTAGAAACAATTTATCAAAAGGAAAACTATCCAAAATTATCAGATACTTATTCGAAGATGATTCATAAGCATATCTTACATCAGCGCAAAAAAGGGGATATAGACTGGTTATGTATAGGAATAGGATTTGGTTCAAAGAAAGCTGTTCTACAATTAGAAATACCTTCTATTTCTTCTTTTGAACAGGATGATTTGATTGATCGTTTATTACATATCTATAAATCAGATAAAATCATTGATGATATTGTTTTACAGTGTGATTTAAAGGAAAATAAATATCTTCAAGTAACAGGACAGAAAGAAGAATCTATTGATTTCATGCTTATGATGCTGCTGCAGGTAGTTATGCTGCATGCTTCTGACACTGTAAAAGTTGTTATTCTTGCAGAACAGAAGATGATGAGGAAAGAAAAGATATTCGCACTATCTCATATATTTTATGGACATGAACGTTTATGGATCTGTGATTTTCAATCTTGTCATCGTGTAAGGTCATTGCTGTATGAAATTATTGAAGATCAAAAGATAGAAGAAATAATTGTTTTTAGTTTTGATATGGAAGAATATCTTACTAGATTATCATCATTGAAATGTGACAAGCTTCATGTAGTAAAATGGAACTCAGAATCTTATCCAATATTAGGAGATATTCGATTAAATAATGGATATTTAACATGGAAAGATAATAACAAACATTATCAGATTCAGAAAATTGATTCAGAGGTACGAAGAAAACTGTTTTTACAATTTTCTAAGAGTTTTTCCTTTTCTCAAGAAGAAAGTATTGATTTTCTTAGCCTTTGGGATGTGCATTTAATTGAGGAATTACAGATTAGACAAAGGTGGAGAAATAGTGATGTCTCCACGAGTCTAAAAACCGTCATTGGTAGAGATGAATATCAAGGTTTATTATATCTAGATGCTCATGAACATGCACATGGGCCTCATGGATTACTGGCAGGTATGACAGGATCGGGTAAAAGTGAATGTTTATTGACATATTTATTATCGCTTGCAATATCCTATTCCTATGATGATGTAAATTTTTTATTGATTGACTTTAAGGGAGGTACTATGGCAAGCGCTCTTGAAGCACTTCCACATACTGCAGGTGTCATTACTAATTTAGATGAGGGGATGCTCATGAGATGTTTGACTGCAATTGAAAGTGAGTTAACAAGAAGACAAAAAAGACTATCAGAAATAGGGAAAAAGTACCATATTAGCAGTATGGATATTGATAAATATCAGCAATTAAGGAAACTGCATTCTATTGAGCCTATGCCTCATTTATTTATTGTGGCTGATGAGTTTGCTCAGCTTAAACAGTTATTTCCCGCTTTTTTAGATCATTTACGTCAATGTGCAAGAATCGGCAGAAGCTTAGGAATACATTTACTGCTTGCGACGCAAAAACCATTTGGAATTGTTGATGAACAGATTTGGAGTAATTCACGATTCCGTCTATGTCTAAAGGTTGCACAGCGTAATGATAGTATTGATATGCTGAAAAAAGAAGATGCTGTTTATTTGAAGCAGCTGGGACAATTTTGTTTTCAGGTTGGTAATGATGAAGTTTATCTGCAAGCAAGATCAGCTTGGACTCAAGCACCATATATACCTGATATAAATAGATGTATCAATCAGATAACATATTTAAATGAAGAGGGAAGAATTACAACATGGGAGAAAGAATATAAAGAAGTTACAAAAACACAGCTTGAAGTCATTTGTGATGCGATATGTAAGGAAGCACAAAATCGACAGCCGCATAAATTATGGAAACCATTTCTGCCTAAAGTTTTATTACAGAAAACACTGAATTATCAGGGGAATGATATATGCATGGGTTTAATTGATGATATAAAACAACAGGAACAATATCCATTTACGATATCGCTGAAACAACAAAATAATATTGTGATATGTGGGATGGCACAGAGTGGAAAAAGTACGTTTATTGAGACATTGATACAAAATTGTTTAATAACGAATGCTTGTATATTGTATCTTTTTGATTTTGATCGACCTATTTTAAAGAAATATGAAAAATATCATACAGTTGCGTGTGTGTTTGAAAAGGAAGATACAGATAGGATTCAGAATTTCTTTTATTTAATGAAATCGTTTATAGCAGAAAGAAGAAAAAATCCGCAAAAAGAAATCATACTTTGCGTTATTCATAATTATGAAGCTTTCCATGAAAACTATGGAGAATGGGAAGATGAGCTTTTATATCTTTTAAGAGAAGGAAAGAAATATAACATTTTAATATGTATTAGCACAACTTCTATTTATCAGATTCCGCTTCGCTTTCATGGTCATATTGAAAATAGATATATGTTATATGGAACTATTGATGAATATTCCTATGCTTTTCATACTGATAAGGAATTAATTCCTTTACATCAAGCAGGCTGTGGCCTTTTGAAGCAGAAGGATGAAGTTTATATGTTTCAGGTTGCGATTTTTCAAAAGGAAAGATGGATAAATTGTGATCAGTCTGATACAGATAAGAAATATTTGCTGAAAGAAATACCTAAACAAGTCTCTCATACAGTTGAAAGAAACTGTAAAGATGTCTTTATGGGAATTGATTTAAATACTAGAGAAGAGGTTTTTTGGAAAGAGAAAAACTTGTTTATATTAAGTGCTTTTCGTTTCTTTGAACCCTTCCTTCATTTATTTCTTAAATCTATTGAACAAAATCAGCATGTACATTACATAGGTAAAACACAAAGTATTCATCACAAGTCAGAAACTATAGAAACATATACTGATTATTTAAATCAAAAAGAAATGCATATTTTTATTTGGATTGATGCACAAATACAAATATCTGATTCTGATGATTTACAAAAATTGTTTCATCATCCCCTTCACAGGCATATTTTTATAGAAACGATTTCTAATATACAAAGTTATAAGATATATGATTGGTTTCAGCCACTGTTTATGTATGCTGATGTGTTATGGATGGGAAGAGGTTTTCAAAACTATGCTTATGAACTGAATAAACAGACATTGAATCAAAAATTAAAAGAGAATGAAGCCTTTTATTGGGAGGATGAAATATGCAGAGTCATACAGCTTTGGGAGGTAGAAGAAAATGGATGAAAGAGTATTGGTGGAGGTGTATGTACCAGCGGTGCAGAAGCGAATGGAATTTTTTATTCCGCTTCATCAGCAGATTTCACTTATGAAGCAAGTAATTACAATATTTCTTGAAGAAGTTTGGAATTTAGAAGAAAAAAGTTTATTTACCCTAAATTGGTATGCGGTAGAAAAACAGTGCTATTTAAAACAAGAATTAAGCTTACATGAAAATGGCATACGTAGCGGGGAGACAATTTTATTCATTTAAAGGAGGACTTATGGGGATTAAAATTCAAGTTGATCCATCTAGACTAGATGCTGCGGCCGCGCAGATAGAACAGCAGACAAGCAGTTATGAACGCAATTATCGTCGTTTATTTCAAGAAGTAGACGCAATGGCAAATGGTTGGCAGGGAAAAGATAACCAGGCCTTTGTGTCACAGATACATGGATTTGAGAAAGATTTTCAGCAAATGGCCGCATTGATGCGAGAATATGCTTCATTTTTGAAATACAGTGCGAAAACATATCGTCAGACACAGGAAGAACGTATGCAGATGGCACGTCGATTAACGAATTAGGAGATGTCATATGGAACAATTACAAGTTACGCTAGAAACACTACAACAAACCTCCTCTAATATTCGAACACAGAATCAGCAGCTTGTTTCTTGTTTACATGAAATTCATAGCTGTATGAATCAGTTAGCAGTTGTATGGCAGTCGCCGGCTTCAGAAAAAATACGTACACGTTTTCAAAGCATGCTTCCAGTATTTGATAATTATCAGAGTATAGTGGAATCCTACGCTAAATTTCTTGATCAGACTGTAACGACCTATCAGTCTATGGAGGCTGCACTAAATGCAAGTGCCGAAAGCTTCTAAAATAGTGATTCAATCAAATGTAATTTTATATGAGCAGCAGCTCTATTCACTTCAGCAGCAGCTGATCCAGCAGAATATGGCCTTATCATATACCGTTACTGCTTCAGAACTTCCCTATCTTCAGCATTGTTATCAGACAATGCTGAGGAATATAAAAGAGCAGATTGATTTGTGTATTAGATTAGAATCTTATTTCTATTGACAAAATGCTGCAAGTATATACAGGAGAACTTCAAAAGATCAAAAGGCAATGCACTACATCATTACATAAATGTAGCCAGCTTACATATCCTTTGTTTACCCTGCAAAGAATACTTTCGTTTTCCTATGAACTGCGACAACTAATTTCTTTACAAAAGAAACTGGAACAGCAGCTTCAGCAATTAGAGACATATTACGCTGAAAACATACATTCTTACACAAATGCGGAAAATAGAATTCTTAAGAGAGCAGAGAATATCTGTACAAAATCGATAAATAGGACGAATATTTGGAATGTTGAAGAAACATCATTTAAAACTAATCATCGTTTTCATCACTCCATTCGTGTAGGGAAAACATTGGAAAATTATTTGCAGAATGGAGTCTGTGCAGGATTTTTTGGAAGTTTTCAAGCATATCAGTATCGTATTTATACAAATAAGAAGTATGCGCAAGCTTCGTTAGGATTATCTGCAGGTAAAATTTCAGGTAATATTGATGGGAAAGTGCAGTTATATAATTCAGATAAAGTGTTTGATCCTCAACTAACAATACATACGCAGGCACAAGGGGCATTAGGTGAGCTTAGAGCACAGGCATCGTTAGGAAATTCAATTATCCATGGTGATTTAGAAGGGGCCATTGGAATAGGAGTTGTGAAAGGTGAAGCTAAAGCAGTCATTACAAAAAAAGAAGTAACAGTAAAAGCGGAGGTAGGTGCAGCCGCAATTCAAGGTGAAGTGAAAGGGAGTTTTTCATTATTTGGCTGTAAAATTACCTTAACAGGGATTCAGGAAGTAGGCAGTGTGGGTGCAGGAATGGAGTTCTCAAGTAAAACAGGGGAAGTAGAATTTGGCGGAAGAGCCTCCTTTCTGGCTGGATTAGGTTTTAAAATAAAGATAAATTATGGATAGGAAGGTATATATGAAAAGAGAATTATTACATCATTTATTGCCCTTAGGAACGGTATTGACCCTTAAAGAAGGGAAAAAGAAAGTTATGATCGTAGGTAGAATACAGGAGAAAGAAAGTGGTAAATTGTATGATTATGCAGCCGTACTTTATCCAGAAGGAATGATTGATCCTAAAGAGCTTTATCTCTTTAATGCAGGAGATATTGAACGTTTATATCATATCGGTATGCAGGATGAGGAAGAGTTTGCATTTCGTACATATATGGAAGAAGAAGCTGAAAAATTAGGTATATTAGAGGAATAAAAAAATAGGGATTCGTGAGAATCCCTAACCTAATCAATGTAGTTTAAAAGAGAAGAAAACAAGAAACGATAATATAAAACGTGAATAGCGAACTTTTCTTCCACCTTGAAGTAAAATTTCACTAATCGCACAGTATTTATCAACTGCTTGTAAAATCCAGCCTTCTTTTGTTTTTGGACAACGTAACGTCATTGGCCACATATGATGCACAATGGCATCTTCAATAATTTCATTTACAACTGTAGCTTTTCGCGCATTTTCCAATGCGATTTGTGGGTGAACTGCACAATGTCTGCCTTCGATTGGTCGTTCATCTTTTTCTGCATCTCGCCAGTCATAATGATAAAGATCATGTAAGAGACCAGCTCTAGCTGCACTATAATAATCTAAATGAAGACGTCGAGTAATAAGAAATGTATAGTAAGAAACATTTAATGAATGCTGAAATCTTGTTGTATTCATATGCTGTGTAAAAGATTTAAGCTTATGAACATCTTCTATATCAAGCAAATCATAAACACAGTTTAAGTATTCCTCAGCTAAAGCACTTTCACTACTATTTAAATCAATTCTAGAAAATATTGCTTTTTGCATTCCTCAACCACCTTTTTTGTTGTTTCCTTAGATACTATAACACTCTTTCTAAGATAAATCATGGGAAAATTTTGTGATTTATATAAAAGATTTTAAGACTATGCAAAATTATAAAAATAAGGTATCATAAACAAGCAATAGGAAAGTTAAGGAAAAGAGGTCATTTTATGCCTGAATTTGAAAAAATTATTATACATGTATTAGATTGTGAACAGAATACATGTGTCATCAGTGAAGCCTGTATTCAGGATATTCATCCTAAAGTAGAAAAAATATTACAAAGCAAAGCAGCTAAATTATTTTCAAGTACATCGAAAAAAAGCGGTTATTTAAAAGAAACAAATCAGATTTATGAATGGCTGGCAGCTTTTAAGGCTCAAAATCTTAGTTTTGAAAAACTAAGTGAGAATATTGCTCGATATGTCTTTGAAGCTAAACATCGCTGTGCATTATATCAAGCGAGTGATTTACTTGTTTCTATTATAAAAGAAGAGGGAAGAAGTTATCTATTAGTAATGGATAATACATATACAGAAGGTATTACGCATACATTAATTCAAGATGATACAGGAATTCGTAATGAAATAATTCCTTATCGAACATTATTATCTTCCTCCTTTCTAAAAAATGATAAAGCCTTTCTAATCGAACTGAGTGATTTTGCATTACATTGCATTGAACAAAAAGTAGAGGTAGAGGCAGCTAAGGTTAATTTTTTTGCGGATATTGTATTAGAAAGTGTTACATCTCCATCTTATAAGGAGGCAGTAGCTTCTATTATGAAAGTAACAGAGGAGATAACGAATAAATATGATTTGAATCAGATGGAAACCTTACCAAAGGTAAAAAGCTTTGTGAAGGATCATATGGAGGAGCAGGAGTATATACATGTCGAAGAAATTGCAGATGAGTTATTTAAGGATCAGCCGCTTGCTAGAGATGACTTTAAGGAAGAACTTCGAAAACAGGGAGTAGAAAAACCGATTGAAGTAGAGAATGTGAAACCGTCACGTTCTGAAAAAGTGCATAAAATTAAAACAGATAAAGGAATTGAAATTATTATTCCTGTAGACTATATGAATTCACGTGAATTTGTTGAATTTAAAAATCAGCCAGATGGTACAATATCCATCCAGCTGAAAAATATTACACATATAACAAGTAAATAGTATAAATAAAAGGCACATATGTGCCTTTTATTCTACCAGTTCAACACGAACAACGCCATCAACTTCATCAAGTAAAATAGCTTCAATACCGCCTGTAATCGTGTCATCAATAGACATACAGCCTACACAGGCACCAAGTAAACGAACACCAACTATACCATCTTTAAAGTATACAAATTCAACATCTCCACCATCACGCTGTATGTAAGGACGAATTTTATCGATGGTATATTTTATCTCATCTATCTTTGTTTGCATCATATTCCTTCTTTCTTTATTGGATTAGCTGATACATTAATAGTGACACAAAAATCCCCAGTAAAATGCCTCCAAGAATTTCAATGTATTTATGACCTAGAACACTTTTTATTTTTTCACTATAAATAGGATCATTAAATTTTAATCCCTTCAAGGTTTCTAAATCACGAATGAGCTGTTGTGTAAGTTGGATATTTCTTCCTGCATAATAGCGAACATTTGCGGCATCATAAATTACGATGAAGCTAAATACACAGGTTATGGCAAATAGTGTAGAATCAAATCCTTCACTCATTCCTACAGCAATTGTCAAAGCAGTTACTGTAGAACTATGAGAACTAGGAAAACCTCCACAAGCAATGCATTGATGAACATCTAGTTTTTTTGTACGTAAGTACAGGACGATTGGTTTTAAAACCTGAGCAATGACATTTGCTAAAAGGGCTGCCACTAGGGGGTAAATCGAACTCATGTCTGTATCACCTCATATATTCCAGAGTATATCTACTACTCTGCTATATTATTATAGCACAAAATCAAATCGTTATGATATAATAAGCGTAAGGAAATGAGGTGAATACATGCGTTATATGGTTGGAGAGGTCGTAGAAGGCGTAGTTACCGGAATAAAGCCTTACGGTGCTTTTGTTTATCTTGATAGTAAACATAATGGCTTGATTCATATTTCAGAAATCAGTGAACGCTTTGTACGTGATGTTCATACTTATGTAAAAGTAAATGAACGTATCAAAGTGAAGATATTGGATATTGATGAAGACGGTACACATTTTAAGCTTTCCTTGAAAGCCGTAGAAGCAAATAAAGCTCGTTCCATGCGAAAACGCAGATTCGTCCATGAACTTCCAGAAATGAATATTGGTTTTGCCTCTTTGGCAGAACATCTGGATCAGTGGATTGAAGATGCTACCAAGTAAAGGAGATACTTTTATGATGAAATTAGACACAAAGCATGCATTTTTAAAAGAAGATATTCTGAAATATCAAGATGTTGTTACCAAACTGCATAATGATCTTCATAATAAGACAGGAGCAGGAAATGATTTTGTTGGCTGGGTAGAATGGCCAAATGATTATGATAAGGAAGAATATGCTCGTTTAAAACGTGTAGCAGAAGATATTCGTCAGAAATGCGATGTATTAGTTGTTTGCGGTATTGGTGGTTCATATTTAGGCGCAAGAGCTGCAATTGAGATGATCAATGGATTATATAGTGATTCTAAACCAGAAATTATCTTCTTTGGAAATACATTCTCATCTACATACATTGCACAGGTGATGCATTATATTAAAGATAAAGAAGTTGCAGTAAATGTAATTTCAAAATCTGGTACAACAACAGAAACAGCTTTAGCATTCCGTTTGCTAAAACAATTTATGGAAGAAAAATACGGTAAAGAAGAAGCTGCTAAACGAATTGTAGCTACTACTGATAAAGCAAGAGGTACATTAAAAACAATTGCTGATAAAGAAGGATATGAAACATTTGTTATTCCTGATGATATCGGTGGTCGTTTCTCTGTAATTACACCAGTTGGTTTATTCCCAATTGCGGTTGCAGGTATTGATACAGATGCAATCATGACAGGATTGAAAAAAGCATATGAAGATTTAAAAGATCCAGACTTAAGCAAAAACGATGCTTATGCTTATGCAGTTTGTCGTCGTATCTTAGAAAACCAGGGTAAAGATGTTGAAATGCTAGTAAGCTATGAATCTCAAATGACAATGGTTGCGGAATGGTGGAAACAGCTATTTGGCGAAAGTGAAGGAAAAGATGGAAAAGGTAATCTTCCAACTAGCGCAAACTTCTCTACAGATCTTCACTCTTTAGGTCAATTTGTACAGGATGGTAAGAAAGTTTTATATGAAACATTATTATTGATTGACAAACCAACATTAGATTTAACATTCCCAGAAGATAAAGATAATTTAGATGGTATGAATTATTTAGCTGGTAAATCTATTGACTGGGTAAATAAAATGGCTTGTCAGGGAACATTGGAAGCTCATGAAGAAACTGGTGGAGTACCAAACTTAATTCTTACATTAGATGATATGAGTGCTGAAAGCTTTGGATATATGTGCTATTTCTTCTTCAAAGCTTGTGCAATTACATGTTATATGTTAGATATCAACCCATTCAACCAGCCTGGTGTTGAAGTTTATAAGAAAAACATGTTCCGCTTATTAGGTAAAAACTAAGAAGCATAAATATAGCGTAAAAGTGCCTGTTTTAGGCACTTTTATTTCGTTTATAGAGGAATAAAAAGTGGTGCGTAAGTTACAAGTAAGTTACAAGTAAGTTACAAATTTTATTTTATTTTTTCTATTGCTTTTCTTAACTGTTCAAGGTCTTTGTGTGTATAAGTATTTGAAGTTACATCGTTCCCTGTGCTATGTCTCATAATACATTTGATAGAGTTAGCATTATCTAATTTTATTAGCTTTTTTACATTAAACTTATATAATCTATATAGAGAAAGAAATTTTATTCTTTCATAAAAAATAATATGACGTGATAATATGAGATTTATTTTTAAGATTATTTTCTTTCCTATAGTTTTCTTATATGGAATATTTGTAGGGTTGCTTAAAGGGAAATAAATAGATATTTAGTAACTATTAGAGAATTTCTGGTTTCTAAAAAAGTAAAGGATTCTGTAAAAAATAAGCATAGTTTTAAAATAACCTTTTATGAATATTGATGTTTTATTGTGAAATGATTAACTTTTCATCTAATACTAGGAAAATTATTAGAAATGATGTATAATTAGACATATAAAATGTAAACGATTACATAAGAGGAGGAATGCTCAATGGGCAAGAAGTATGTTTACTTATTCTCAGAAGGAAATGGGCAGATGAGAGAGCTGCTAGGTGGTAAGGGTGCAAACTTAGCAGAAATGATGAATCTTGGTATGCCTGTTCCTTATGGTTTCACTGTTACAACAGAAGCATGTAATCAATACTATGCAGATGGTGAAACAATTAGTGAAGAAATTCGTAAAGAAATTTTCGAATATTTAATGAAATTAGAGGAATTATCTTCTAAACAATTTGGTGATCCTAAAAATCCATTATTAGTATCTGTAAGATCAGGTGCACGTGCATCTATGCCGGGGATGATGGACACTATTTTAAATTTAGGTTTGAATGATGAAGTTGTGGAAGGAGTAGCAGCATTAACAGGTAATCCTCGTTTTGCGTATGATTCTTATCGTCGTTTTATTCAGATGTTTGCAGATGTTGTTATGGGACTTAATAAAGCAAAATTTGAAGAAATCATCGATGAAATGAAAGAGAAAAAAGGTGTTCAGCAGGATACAGAATTAGATGCTAATGATATGAAAGAAATGGTAAAACGTTTCAAAAAATTTTATAAAGACTCTTTAGAAGAAGATTTTCCATCAGATCCAAAAGAACAATTGTATCGTTCTATTGAAGCTGTATTCCGCAGCTGGAATAATCAGCGAGCTATTTTCTATCGTAAAATGAATGATATTCCTAGTGATTGGGGAACAGCAGTTAATGTACAGATGATGGTGTTTGGAAATATGGGGGATGATTGTGGTACAGGTGTTGCCTTTACACGTAATCCTAGTACAGGGGAAAATAAATTATATGGTGAGTTTTTGATGAATGCTCAGGGAGAAGATGTTGTAGCAGGTATTCGTACACCAAAGACAATTGATCATTTAAAAGAAATTGCACCTGATGCTTATAAAAAATTTACTGAAATCTGCAGTATCTTAGAGAAACATTATAAGAACATGCAGGATATGGAATTTACAATTGAAAAAGGGAACTTGTTCATGCTACAGACACGTAATGGGAAACGTACTGCAGCAGCAGCGCTGAAGATTGCATGTGACATGGTTGATGAAGGAATGATTACTAAAGATGAAGCCTTGATGATGGTAGAACCTAAACAATTAGATTCTTTATTACACCCTCGTTTTGATGTAGAAGACTTAAAGAGTGCAAAACCAATTGCACAAGCTCTTCCTGCTTCACCAGGTGCAGCTTGCGGACAGATTGTATTTACTGCTGAACAGGCAATTGCAGAATCTGCATTAGGACATAAAGTGGTTTTAGTTCGTTTGGAAACTTCTCCAGAAGATATTGAAGGTATGCATGTATCAGAAGGTATCTTAACTGTTCGTGGTGGTATGACTTCACATGCAGCAGTTGTTGCGCGTGGAATGGGCGCATGCTGTGTATCCGGCTGTGGTGATATTAAAATTAATGAAGAAGAGGAATATTTCACAGTTAATGATGAACGCTACAATAAAGGAGATTGGATTTCTTTAGATGGTTCTACAGGTAATATTTATGGGCGTAAGATTAAAACAGTACCTGCAGAAATCTCTGGTGATTTTGAACGTTTCATGACATGGGCTGATGAAACACGTAAATTGAAAGTTAGAACAAATGCGGATACACCTAAAGATGCGGAACAGGCAATTAAGTTCGGTGCAGAAGGTATTGGACTTGTTCGTACAGAACATATGTTCTTTGAAGGTGATCGTATTAAAGCAGTACGCGAAATGATTGTTTCAAAAACAGAAGGACAGAGAAGAAAAGCACTTGCGAAATTATTGCCTATGCAAAGAGGTGACTTTGAAGGTATTTATGAAGTAATGCATGGACTTCCAGTGACAATTCGTTATTTAGATCCGCCTCTACATGAATTCTTACCTACTAGCTCCTACGATATTTCTCAGCTAGCTAAAGATATGCATATCAATCTTGATGAATTAAAATCTGTTATTTCAAGCTTACATGAATTCAATCCAATGATGGGACATCGTGGCTGTCGTTTAGCAATTTCTTATCCTGAAATTGCGGAAATGCAGACAAAAGCTGTAATTGAAGCAGCAATCAATGTTAATCGTAAACATCCAGATTGGAATATTGAACCTGAAATCATGATTCCGCTTGTTGGAGATAAAGCAGAATTAAAATATGTTAAGAACGTTGTTGTTCGTACTGCAGATGAAATTCTAAAACAGGAAAATGTGGAAATGAAATATCATGTTGGTACAATGATTGAAATTCCTCGAGCTGCATTATTAGCAGATGAAATTGCGGAAGAAGCAGAATTCTTCAGTTTTGGTACAAACGACTTAACGCAAATGACTTATGGATTCTCTCGTGATGATGCGGGAAGCTTCTTATCTAATTACTATGAAAAGAAAATCTTTGAACAGGATCCATTCGCAAGAGTTGATCAAAAAGGTGTTGGTAAATTAATCAAAATGGCTGTAACAGGAGGAAGAGAAACTCGTCCAGATATTAAATTAGGTATCTGTGGAGAACATGGTGGAGATCCTAGCAGTATTGATTTCTTCCATCGTATGGGATTAAATTATGTTTCTTGTAGTCCATTTAGAGTACCAATTGCACGACTTGCGGCAGCTCAGGCAGCAATTACGAATAAAGAATAAGTAAACATAAAGCAATATTTCTTAAAAATAGAGATATTGCTTTTTTATAATTTTATTTATTCATCTTTTAACAGAACAGGAATTGACTTTTCATAAAGTTAGCAGTATACTACATATGGTTCAAAAGTAAACAGTTTATGACGAAACTAAAGGAGAGATTTATGAATATAGAAACTATGATGAATTACTTTTCTCAGATACGGAAATATTATGCGAATATTTTAAATGAGTATATGAAAGATGTAAAATTATCATCGAATGAGATTTCTATCTTAATAATGCTTTCTAACAACCAATCCATTACAACAAGTGCGCAGCTATATGTATTGCTTGGGGTATCAAAAGGTTTAGTTAGTCGAAGTGTTGAACATTTGATATCGAGTGGCTATCTGCTTTCTAAACGAGATGAAGATGATCGACGGATCGTGCATCTATATTTGAGTGAGGAAGGGCAGCAGATTGTATGTCGTATCAATAAAGAAGTGACAAAGATCAATGAAAAGCTTCTTGCGGATATTTCAGAGGAAGAAATTGAACAGATGGAGAAAACAATGACGAAGATTATTGATCGATTTAAACTATAGGAGGGATCAAGATGAAATTGAAAATGTCTAGAGAAGTGGATTTGGGAAAAGAACCAATTGGTAAACTTTTATTGGTTTTAGCTTTACCGGCAATTACTTCTCAAGTGGTAAATGCTCTTTATAACATGGTTGATCGTATGTATATTGGTCATATTCCAGAAATAGGCAGTGCAGCTTTAACAGGTGTTGGGGTATGTTTCCCATTAATCATGATTATTTCTGCATTTGCTTATTTGTTAGGTATGGGTGGTGCACCTAGGGCAAGTATTTATATGGGGAGAAAAGATAATAAAACAGCAGAGGAAATATTAGGAAACTCTTTTTCTGCTTTAGTTATTGTCGCAATTCTTCTTACTGTTTTAGTGTTGATTTTCCAGGAACCATTACTGTATTTGTTTGGCGCAAGTGATAATACAATTGGATATGCAAAAGAATATATGACGATATATGCAATCGGTACTATATTTGTACAGCTTACTCTAGGAATGAATTCTTTTATTTCTGCTCAGGGATTCTCTACAATCAGTATGCTGACAGTATGTATTGGTGCTGTTACAAATATTATTTTAGATCCAATCTTTATCTTTGGATTTAATATGGATGTACGTGGTGCTGCATTAGCTACCATCATTTCTCAAGCATTAAGTGCTATCTGGGCAGTACGTTTTTTAATGGGTAAAAATACGATTTTAAAATTGAAAAAAGAAAATTTTAAAATTGATATGAAAATTTTAGGACCATGTATTGCGTTAGGGATTGCTCCTTTTGCTATGCAGGCAACAGAAAGTATTTTAGTATTATGTTTCAACTCATCATTGCTAAAATATGGTGGGGATTTAGCAGTAGGTGCCATGACGATCTTATCCAGTGTAATGCAGTTTGCAATGTTGCCTTTACAAGGTCTGACACAAGGAGGACAGCCAATCATAAGTTATAATTATGGTGCAAATAATCCAGATCGTGTTAAGAAGGCATTTAAGTTACAGACAATCTGCTGTTTTGTTTACTCAACAACATTATGGTTATTAGTGATGATCGTTCCACAATTATTCGTTATGATCTTTACAAGTGATCCACAGCTAGCTGAGTTAACTGAATGGGCATTGCGTATTTATATGGCAGCTGTATTATTAATGGGACTGCAGGTTTCTTGTCAGCAGACATTCATTGCCTTTGGAAATTCAAAAGTCAGTGCATTCCTTGCGGTATTCCGTAAGATCATTGTGTTAATTCCGTTGATTTTCATTCTTCCTATGTTTATGGAAAATGATGTACAGGCAGTCTTTATGGCAGAGCCAATTGCAGATGTTATCGCAGTTTGTACAACATTAACATTATTTGTTATAGAGTTTAAAAAATTATTAAAACAAATGAGGGATAGAAATAGTGCAAAAACATAAGTGTTAGCCTCTTGTATCTTCTAAGTATAAGACATGATAGATGTTGACATACTATAGAGGACAGGAGGTTTTTTATATGATAAAAAATTTAAAGAGAATTTTGTATTTTTCATTAATGGTAGCATTGATGAGTGCGTGTGGAATGAATGATAGTGAAGATGCGAATGGATCAATGAATAAAACATACGATTCTGCAAAGGATAGTGCACAAGATGCAGTGGATGGCGTAGAAGACAGTATTGAAAATGTTATGAATTACTTTGAAGGCAAAGGTGTGAAGTTTGAGAATGCAAAAGAGATAAACAATATGGATTTTGCGGCTCATGAAGGTAGAAGTTTTGAATACAATGGTAATACAGGTTATTTATATCGTGTAAAATCAGATGATGAAAACATGAAAAAAATAATTCAGGAAGCTAAAACAAACCGTAAAGTTAAAGTAAATATTAATAATGAAGAAAAAGAATATGGTGCGTTAGTAAATGGTAATTTCCTTTTCCTTTATGATCAGAATGCAGATTGGAAAGATGTAGAAACAGCATTTCCTGCCTATACTTATTCTGGTGTGACAAATCCAAGTAATCCAGGTACAACACAGAATGGTAATGCTCAAGACAATAACATGGAATAAACAGCTGTTAAGGCTGTTTTTTTCTTAAAATAATATAGAATTTTTATATTCTTACATGTATAATGTAAAAATGGAGTATATCATAAAGCCAACAAGGAAGTGCTTTATGATGACTATTCTAATTTAGCTACGAAGTTATTAAATGCCGTATGGAATGAGGATGTAAGAGGGGGAAAATAGGCTTTGCGGGGCAAGCCTAAACTGGACATTTAATGGATATCCGATTTTAATTCATGCTGTATTCATAAGAAACGAAAAGATTGTGATACTGATTCGTGCTGGTGTAGTACATGTTGAAGATGCCTTGGGTTTTACTTTAGATTGTTGTATTGGAGAAATGATTTTTCCCTTAGCCTATTTAGGTGTCGTACCTAAGGAAAAGGAAGAAAAAGAAACATTTAGTCCTTATCCTTCTCGCTACTGTCCATTAGATTATCCGATTCCTCCACACGGATAGAAAGGAAGAATATGAAAAAAGCAGCTGCCTGTATACGAATGTTACAACTATTAAAATCTAGAGGATTTATGACAAGAGAACAATTGGCAAAAGAGCTTGGGACAAATATTCGTAATATTATAGAATATCGAAAAGAATTAGAACAATTAGGATATGTAATTGAAAGCTCTACAGGGAAATACGGAGGATATCGATTAATGTCAGGTGAATTATTGCCGGTAATTGGCTTATATGAAGAAGAGATATCTGCACTTATAGAGGCAAGAACATATTTAGAAAGTCATAAGGATTTTTTAATGAATGATTCTTTTCATCATGCTTTAGATAAAATTTTATCATCAACTTCCATTGAAACAAAAGAAAGTGGAGTATATGTTGAGAATCAATCAGATATATCTAAAGAACTACTAACAATGATAAAAAGGTGTGAACAGGCAAGAGATGAATTACGAACGGTAGAAATAGAGTATCGCAGCATGCACGCAAAGTCTTTTGAAAGAGTTCGTGTACAGCCTTATGAAATCATAAATGTTAAAGGAAGTTATTATTGCTTAGGGTATTCATTAAAGGCAAGAGCTTTCCGTAATTACAAATTTAGCGAAGAAAGAATGAAATCATTAGTATTAACCAATCTTTCATTTTCTAGAGATTTATCTTTTAAACTACAGGATCATATTGGACAGACAGGATTAATGAAAGATGAAGCAATAAAGCTAGAGATGATGCTGTATGATGAAACAGCTCTATTAATAAGTGAAAAAAAGCCAGGTATGCTGTTGAAAATGAAATGGGTAGATGAAAGAACCTTATATATATCACTGATTTTAGAAGGAAAGATGAACGCTATTACCTTTTTATTATCTTTAGGAAATAAATGTAAGTTACTTTCTCCTGAATCTTTGAAGAAGGAAATTGGTGAGATAGTGAAAGATATGAACTTGTTATATTCCTAAATGAAGAAACTTTTGATATAATTCTGATAAGAGAGAGAGAGAGTTGACGATTCATGTATCATTTGTCAGATATAAAAAAATATGAACGCTGTCCTAAAGCATTTTGGCTTTCTCAGCGAGTAGAAAAACAATTTGTACCTTATGTTAATTTTAATGAGAATTTAACAGATTTAGTAAAAGATTTTTTAATGTTAAGGGAAGAAGATATCTTTTATGGACAACCGAATGATCCTGCAGATTTAGCACTGGAGGCAATGAAGAATCATAAAGTATTGATTCAGGCACGTTTTGAATATCATAAAATGCGTATAAAAGTTCCATTTTTAATACAGGAAAATGAGAAGACTATTTTATATTTTACTTATCATACATGTTATCCTAGAGAAAAAGAAGCAGAAAAGATAGCACAGCATTTGGCTATATTAAAAAAGTTAGGAATTCAGATTGATGAAGTATATGTGATTCATTTAAATGCAGGTTATGTTAGAGGAAAAGAGCTTAATCTGCATGAATTATTGGTGATAAGTGAATATCTATATAATGGTAAAAATAAACCACATAAAACAATTAAAGAACTATTAGATGAACAGCTTGTCGATATAGATGCTTATATAGAAGAACTGGATCATTGTAATCAGCTTACATCAATTCCTTCTTATAGAGACAGCAAATGTACAAGAACAGGTAAATGTCCATACTTTGATGATTGTTTTCCAGATTCCTTACCAAATGATTCGATTCTTCATCTAGCACAGGACAAAAGCAAATATGAAATGCTGGAAGAAGGAAAAACAACTTTACAGGATGTAGATATTGATAAAATTGAAGGGACTAGATATCAGTATGCCCAGATCATGGCGGCTAGAAATCATGGTATGTTTGTGGATAAACAAGCACTACGCTACTGGCTAAAAAATACTTTTCAAGAACCAATCTCTTATTTAGATTTTGAATGGGAAACTTATGTATACCCACCTTATGAGGGAATGAAGCCTTATGATGTATTAGTATTTCAATACAGTTTACATATAGAAGATAATGGTCAATTACAACATGTTGGATTTATTGGTGAAAAAGACTGTCGAAAAGCATTTATAGAGCATTTAATAGCCCATATTCCAAAAACAGGAAGTATTGTTGTATATAATATGGAAGGTGCAGAAAAATTACGCTTAACGCAGCTTGCACATCAGTTTCCTGAATATGAAGAACAACTGCGACAGATTTGGGAAAGAATGGTTGATTTATCATTGCCTTTTTCAACTGGAAACATCTATGATCTAAAAATGGCAGGACATTATTCTTTAAAAACACTAGTTCCTATTTTCTCTGATTATACCTATAGTGACTTAGATATATCATATGGTATAGATGCAGTTGAAAAATGGAGAGCTTATGTACAAGCTAGTGGCGAAGAAAAACAAATAATCTATAAACAGCTGGAAGAGTATTGTGGCATGGATACGTATGCAGAATATATTGTATATCATGCATTAAAAGATTTAGCTGAAAATTGTTAGGGTAAGGTGTACATACGTTACCCTTTTAAAATTTTTATAAAATAAGTTGACATAGGCTAACTTTCAAGCTATACTATAAATGAAGTTAGATAAAACTAACAAGATTGCAGTACGCTCCTTTCTCACGTGCTGTTATGTCTTATTTCCTCTATAACTTTACAACCAACTCATAATAAAATCTGACTTCTATTAGTTTGAAAAGGACGTTTCCTCGAGCGTCCTTTTTGTGTTGAGAAGAGAATCTATATATGAGATAATAAATCTACTTCATAAAATACGAGGGAGGTAATTATGATGATTGCTTATAAGAAACTAGAAAAGAAAGATATTGCAGCTTTAACACCAATAATGAAAGCAGCTTTCGATGAAGATACTAGATTACATACAGATTTGCTGGAAGATGGATCTAAGGGGTATGATACAGGAGAATTATTAGAGAAAATATTAGAGATGGATCAAACTGAATCAAAGATTATTCTATGTGATGGTGTTATTGTAGGTGAATATACGATAATAAAGAATAAAGATATTTTCACATTGGATTTATTATTTATTGATCCAGCTTATCATGGAAAAGGCTTAGGTTATATGGTTTGGAAGGATATAGAAAAAACATATTCGGAAGTTAAAACATGGATAGTAGAAACACCTAGTTATTCAATCAGAAATCATAAATTTTATAATAAATGCGGCTTTAAGGTTATTAAGAAGTTAATATATAATGATGATGCATCATCTTTGTTGTTTATTAAACACATGAAGAAATATCCTATTCATATTCGTGAATATTGTGAAGAGAAAGACTATGAACATATTCTAGCTTCGTGTAAACAGGAAAAATGGCTTAGTTTTTATGATACAAAGAAAGATTTATATAAACAGGCATTAGCGTCTTCTTTTACATTTGTAGCTTATGAAAACGAACAATATTGCGGATATATTCGCTGTTTAAGTGATGGAGCTTTTACTGTATTTTGTTGTGAGATTATTGTAGATGATGCGTATAAACGTAAAGGTATTGGAAAATTGTTGATTGAGGAAGTATCGAAGCGTTTTCCAACATGCAGTATTGATGTAATCAGTGATGCGGATAATTTTTATAAGGCAAATCAATTCATGTTTGTAGGTAATGGATTTAGAAAAATTAGTGGTTAACAAGGAGGAAAATCATGAATATAAAACGATTTGACGATGTGATTGGATGTTCGATAGAGTTATTATCTGGACAGGCTCGCTATGCATATGGTTTTAGCAGATTTGAAGAGTTGTGGGAAATACAGGACTATATTGATAATGGAGGCTATCCAGGGGCAACAATTCAATTCTATGATTTATATAACGGACAGGTTTACACACCATTTGAAAAAGAAAAGAGTGTTATGCTTCTCCTTATTTTTATGATGGATATATTTATTTTCTTCAGGGAAATTTTAATGTAGGTAAAGTAATGCTGTATAAGTATCTTCCTAATAAATGTTGTGAAGTAATTCATGAGTTTTTAATGAACGAAGTCAATTTATATAATTTTTCAATTATTGGTTCTGAATTATATGTAATTAGCCAAGATGAAAAAATGATTTGTTATTATCCTGAATATTTTGAGATTCCTTTAAGAGATAATGAAAGTGTAGAGGTTATTGATCATGATTATATTTATTTTAATGCTTGGATAGAGGAAGGAGTTGTTAATGATACAATTACTTCCGATTATCAATACTACGATAAAGTTGTAGTGAAAGATAAAAAGGGAAATATCATTTCAGAAGAAATAGGAGCACTACAACAGATGCCAGATGGCAACTGGTGGATATCGTAAAAACATAGTACTATTGATTAAAAATTATCCGACAATATGAAAATGAGGGTTTTCTCGTTCTATGTCGTGGTAATTTTTTATTATACAGGTATGATGTATGTGAAGGAGGGATTAACTTGGATCAGAAACAAATTGGAATTTTTCTAAAAACATTACGAAAAGAAAAAGGCATAACACAGGAACAATTAGCAAAGGTGTTAAATGTATCAAATCGAAGTGTGAGTCGTTGGGAAAATGGAGTAAACTTACCAGATTTCTCACTTTTGCTGGAAATAGCAAAGTATTATGAAATAGGAGTAGATGAAATCTTGAATGGAGAAAGGATAAAGAATCTTATGGAAGATAATAATGAAACACTGTATCAGGTTGCAGAATATACAAATATAGAAAAGGCTATCTTAATGAAGAGAATGCATTATATATTTTTATTAGGTATTATTGCTCAAGTTATTATTTTTATGATTGAAACTTTAGAATTACGAAATCAATCATTTTATGATACATTAAGTGGCTTTTGTCTTGGAATTTCTTTTGGAATCTTAATTATTGGGACAATATTCACTAGTCGTTATAGAGACAAAATAAGAGAAATAAAATTAAGATATATAAAGAATCATAAATAAAATAATCGTTTAAATTGACATATTATATAGAGTAGTGTATTTTATACAAAAAAAGTCATTTCAAACTATAATTGTTGGATGGTGACTATTGTGATGTAGGAGAAATTACTATGAAATGTCGATTAGCAGTAAAAGAAGATTTACCTCAAATTATTTCTATGTTTGAAAATATTATCCAAGATATGAGTGTTAAGAATATAAATATATGGGATGAGGAATATCCTTGTAATGCATTTGAAGAAGATATTCTTCTTAATCGCTTATATGTAGTGGAAGAAGATGTTATTGTATCTGCTTTCGTTTTATGTGATACAGATGAAGCAGCCGATAGTATAAAGTGGAAACACATGACCAATCAAGCTATGTATTTGTCACGCTTTGGTGTGCATGTTAATTATGCAGGAAAAGGAATTGGAAGCTTTACTTTGTTAAAAGTAAAAGAAATAGCGAAGCAATTGAATGCAGATTGTATTCGTTTATTTGTTGCGAATATAAATGAACCTGCATGTCGTCTTTATGAGAAAGAAGGTTTTACAAAAGCTGAGGGGATTTATGATTTGGTGATTGATGAAGATTATATTTTACATGAATATGGCTATGAGATAAAGATATAGATAACAAGATAAAAAATCATAAATAAAATAATCGTTTGAGTTGACATATTATGTAGGGTAGTGTATTCTATACATGTAAGAAGTTAGATTCACCTAACTAGATTGCGATACGTTTCCTTTCTCTCGTATTGTGCATCTATTCCTCTATAAATTACAACCAACCAATATCTGACTTCTAACTGGCGGTGAATAACCGTCTTTTTTTATCAGAAATTAATTAGGTTATTCTTTATATGACTGGGATAGTAACATATGAAAAAGGAAAAGTAAGCTGTGTAGAAACACTTCTTTTAGGATTAGTTTAAATTTTGAATAAATCCTATGATAAAAATGTAAAAAGTATGATAATATAGTATGGCAAGTTAGGAGAGTGTTGCTATGTCTTTTTTACCGACAACTAGAGAGGAAATGCTGGAACAAGGATTTGATTCTGTTGATTTTGTATATGTAAGTGGAGATGCTTATGTGGATCATCCTTCTTTTGGCTGCGCTATTATCACAAGAACATTACAGGCATATGGTTATAGCTGTGCTATTTTACCTCAGCCGGATTGGCATAATGATGAAGAGTTTAAACAATTTGGAGAACCAAGATTAGGTTTTCTAGTTTCTGCAGGGAATATTGATTCTATGGTAAATCATTATTCAGTGAATAAACGAAGAAGAGATAAGGATTATTATAGTGATAATGGGGAAATGGGAAAACGCCCAGATCGTCCTACTATTGTCTATACACAGATATTAAAGCGTTTGTTTCCTCACAAGCCGGTATTGATCGGTGGTATTGAGGCTAGTTTACGCCGCCTATCTCATTATGATTATTGGGATGATAAAGTACGTCGCAGTATTTTAATTGATTCTCAAGCTGATTTATTGATGTATGGAATGGGAGAAAATACCATTATTGAAGTGGCAGATGCCTTAAATAGTGGATTAAAAGCAGAGGATTTATGCTATATACGCGGTACCTGCTGGAAAACGAAATCATTAGAATATATGAGTGATTATATCTTGCTTCCTTCTTATGAAGAAGTATGTAAAGATAAAAGAACATATGCAAAAAGTTTTAAGGTACAGCATGAAAATATCGACGCTATCGTCGCAAGTGTATTAGTCGAACCATATGATGGCTGGTATGTCGTACAGAATCAGCCACCGCTTCCTTTAACTCAGGAAGAAATGGATTTTACTTATTCGCTTCCTTATGAGAGAACGTTTCATCCACGCTATAATTACATCCCGGCGATTGAAGAAGTTCAATTTTCTGTGGTAAGTAATCGAGGATGCTTTGGTTCCTGTGCATTTTGTGCAATTACCCATCATCAGGGACGTGTTATTTCTACACGAAGTAAAGATTCTATTGTGGAAGAGGCAAAACGTATAACAGAAATGCCAAACTTTAAAGGATATATTCACGATGTTGGTGGTCCTACCGCAAACTTTTCTAGAGAAGCATGTGATAAACAAAGAGAGTTTGGGGCATGTAAGAATCGTGAATGCTTATTCCCAAAACCATGTACAAATTTAAAAGTTGATCATAGTCGTTATTTAGATATTTTAAGAGAAGTTAGAAAACTTCCAAGAGTAAAAAAAGTATTTATTCGCTCAGGTATACGATATGATTACTTAATGTATGATAAAAATGATGAATTCTTTGATGAATTAGTGCAGTATCACATTAGTGGACAGCTAAAAGTTGCGCCTGAACATATCAATGCGGCAGTATTAGATAAAATGGGAAAACCTCGAAAAGAATTATATTTGAAATTTGTAGAGAAATTTAAACAGAAGAACGAGGAATTTAATAAGAATCAATACATCGTACCTTATTTAATGAGCTCACATCCTGGCAGTGATTTAAATGCGGCTATTGAATTAGCTTGTTACTTGAAAAAAATTCATTATACACCAAAACAGGTACAGGATTTTTATCCAACACCAGGAACACCTGCAACATGTATGTATTATACTGGCTTAGATCCAAAAACGATGCGTCCTGTTTATGTAGCACGTACGTATGAAGAAAAGGCAATGCAAAGAGCATTAATGCAGTTTAATTATCCTCAGAATTACGATTTGGTTTATAAAGCTTTAAAGAAAGCGAATCGTATGGATCTTGTAGGAAATTCTCCGAAATGTTTAATTCCTTATCGTAAACCAAAAATGGGGAATAGTAATTATACAAAGAAATCTTTTTCTCATTCAAAAGATTCAAAACGTAATCACATGAAAGGAAAAGGAAAACATGCATGAAACTATTTCGTGAAGTATTTTTGATTTTTGGAATCTATTTTATAGGAGAAGCTATACATATGATAACTTCTATACCTTTACCAGGCAGTCTGATTGGTATGCTTCTATTATTTATTTTATTAGTATTACGTATTATTCGATTAGAACATATTTCTACGGTGACTGATTTTTTATTAGGACATCTTCCTTTCTTCTTTATTCCTGCTGGAGTAGCACTTATGGCTAGTTTTTCTTTGATGCAGGGATTGTGGATCAAAATGCTGGTGATTTGTCTTGTGACTACAATTGTCACAATGGGCTGCAGCGGGAAGATTATTCAATATGTAATGGAAAGGAAATCGAAGTCATGAACGAATTATGGAATACTCCAATGTTTGGAATATTATTGTCACTAGCTGCTTTTGAAATCGGTTTGTGGATACAAAAGAAAACAAAATTGTTATTTTTGAATCCGCTTCTAATTTCAATTATTATTGTCATGGCAGTGTTATTTCTATCAGAAACTGAATTATCTTCTTATCAACAGGGTGGCGATATTATTTCTTTGTTCCTAGGACCGGCAACTGTTGTGTTGGCAGTACCTCTATATCAACAGGTACAAAGTTTAAAAAATTATTTTGCCCCAATCATGGTTGGAATACTATGTGGTATATTGGTTGGCTTAAGTTCTACATTATTATGTTCCTGGCTATTAAATTTACATCCTGATATGATTGCAAGTCTATTGCCTAAATCTATTACTACTCCAATTGGAATGGAATTAAGTAATCAGCTAGGAGGGATTCAGGCGGTTACCGTATTCGCAATTTTAGTTACTGGTATCATGGGGGCAGTAGTTGCGGAAATCGTATTTCGTTTTTTCCGTATTCATCATCCGATTGCGAAAGGGATTGCCTTGGGATGCAGTTCTCATGCGATAGGTACAACTAAAGCTTTACAGCTAGGTCATATAGAAGGAGCTATGAGTTCATTAGCAATTGGTGTCTGTGGTATTTTAACCGTATTTATAGCGCCGGTGGTATGGAATCTTATCATAGCTTTTCTATAGTATATAAAACATAAAAGCTCTATAACTGGATCAAAAATCCTGCTATAGAGCATTTTTAATTTCTGTCATTTCTTTCTTTATTTCACATAAAATAGCATATTCTATATAATGCAGTTCTCCACTTACAGGCAAACCAAATAAACGCTGAAAGCTTTGAATCTTTTCTTTATTTGATGAAACATCTTTTTTCTGATATATTTCTAAGACCTCATCTAATATAATCAAATAAATAGGATTCATGCGTTTATCTATTGTAATTCTTTCATCTAAGAGCGTAATCAGCTCAAATGTCTTTTTTCTTATTTCTGGCGTTGTTGGTGGAAGTGATAAACCACATAGAGTTAAAAAGTTTTTATATGAAGAAATATCATATATATAGTCATGAGGAAGTAAATGATAGATGTGGTTTATTTTTTCCTGCATATATTGTAAATTACCTATAGAAAATCCATAGAATTGTGTATAAAGAACATGAGAATTTATTGGTTTATTTAAAAAGGAAAGACAGTATTTCATCTTTGTTTGAAAATCTTCACTGTTTTTGTTCGTCATCATCTTTGCATAGTAATCTATTGCCATCTGATAAACAGGCTCATGTATCAGTATCCAGTTGTTATAGGAAACAGGTTTTGTATTTGATTGGTTATATATGTCATCTGCAAGCTGATGAAATTCATTCATCGTTAAGGTAGGCGATATGTTTTGCATAGCATATAATAGATAATCAAAGGAAGGATACATTACTGTTTCTGATATAAAAGTTTCCTTAAAATTAGGAAGGATTGGAATCAGATTAATGATAAGTTTACTGTGTATTTTGGCATATAGGCTACATATAATATGAATAGGAACAAAACAGGGATCCTGAATCATAATTTCATAGGTTTGTGTGCCATTTTCTTCTACATATAAAGCAATGTTTTGACTTTTGCCATCATCACTAGTAAGGAAAAAATCTTCATAGACTAGGATAGAAGCTTTTTTTTGTAGAAGATGAATTCTTACATTAGGTATTGGTATAAGTCCATTAGCACATGTTACCTGAATCTGTAAAAAACCTGTAGATATATGCAGCACCTCCTATCCTACGATATGAAAACCAGATAAATAAGCTTGGTAATATCGCCTAATCATAAATAGAAAAGTAAAAATTAACGTATTCTTCATATGCTTATGTTATAATATCAAGGTGTAATTAGGAGGTAATGCTTATGCCAAATATTATTACTCATAAAATATTTGCGGAAGAAGTATTAAAGCAGATAAAGAAAAAAGATATTCACTCAATGATTGAAAAATACCTGCAGATTTTCTATATTGGAAGTAATGGACCGGATTTTTTATTCTTTTCACATGTGAAACCGTGGGAGACATATAAAAGTCATGCATTGAATCGTTTAGGCAGCAAAATGCATTCTCAGCATATTAATGCATTTTATCAGACCGCTATTGAATGCGTTCAGAGTCAGAAAGATGAACACATCAAGGAATTGATGAGTGTGTATTTATTTGGACATTTATGTCACTGGGCATTAGATAAAACTGCTCACCCTTATATATTTTATCGAACAGGTAATTGTAAAGGTGTTAGTGCTGGATACCATCATCGTTTTGAATCTATGATGGATACGATGATGCTAGATAAATTCTATCATATGAGCATTAAGGAATTTGAAAGCTATAAAATCTGTGAATATGATGAAGATATATTAAAAGCAATTGCCCGTATCTATGTTCCTGTTGCGAAAAAGGTATATCATCAGGATGTTAAGGTTCATGATTTAAGAGAAACATTAGATTCTTGGAAAGATGTACAAAAAATGCTTCATGATCCTACGAATATTAAATACTCCATAGTAAAAGCTGTAGAGGGTATTATTCAGAAACCATGGGCAATAAGCGGTAATATTGTTCGACCAGAAATTGATGGTCGCTATGATGTTTTAAATGAAGAAAGAACATTATGGAAACATCCATGTGATGAAACGATTACTTCCTGTGCCTCTTTTATGGATTTGTTTAATGAAGCTATACTGACCGCAATTAAAGTTATTGATCAGACATATGGATGTATAGAATACAATGCGGATGTTCAAAGTGTTCTAGATATCATTCAGGATGCTACTTATGATAGTGGTATGAGTAGTGGACAGGAAATGAAATTTTTTGATATTATTTACGAGAACTAAGCGTTTAAAAGCACACATATTTTGTGTGTTTTTTTTCATTTATTAGGAAAATAATGTATGTATGTTCCCCAAAAAAGTGATATTATTTACATATAGATTATAGAAAGCAGGTGAACATATGTATTTGATTAAAAATTTTACTGATAATGATGATATTCGTGTTGTAAAAGAGTTAGGACCATTTACTGTAATTGAATATCTTCGTGATTTAAGTGTAACTCCTAATGATGCACAAACAGCTTACTTCTGTAATGAAATGAATGTTCGTAAACGACAATTGATTTGTGATGTAAGTAAAGCAAATATCACTATGCAGGCAGGGGCTATGCAATGGATGGTAGGAGATGTTCATGCGACAAGCGGTATTAAAGGTGTTGGTGATTTGCTGGGTAAAGCGGTACGTGGTAAAGTCACTAAAGAATCCGCAATCAAGCCAGAGTATACAGGAAATGGAACATTGGTATTAGAGCCTACATATAAGCATTTATTATTGCTAGATGTGGATGAGTGGAATGGTTCTATAGTATTGGATGATGGTTTATTTTTAGCTTGTGATGCTAATTTAAAACACAAAGCTGTCATGCGTTCTAATTTCTCATCCACTGTTGCTGGAAATGAAGGGTTATTTAATTTAGGAATTCAAGGTAGTGGAATACTTTGCCTAGAATCTTATGTACCTGAAGAAGAATTGATTGAAATCACATTACAGGACGATGTACTTAAGATTGATGGAAACATGGCAATCGCATGGAGTGGAAGTTTAGATTTTACAGTAGAACGTTCAGGAAAAACATTGATTGGCTCTGCGGCAAGCGGAGAAGGATTAGTTAATGTTTATCGAGGAACTGGTAAAGTATTGTTAGCTCCAGTAGTAGATCATGCAATAGTATAATAGAGAACAGGCTGGTATGAAAAAATTTACCAGTCTGTTTATTTTTGCTATTATTTTAAGCTACTTCTTTTCTTGCAAGGTCTTGTTTGATTAAGCGATACAACACTGCAGTAGTAGGTGCTCCGATTAGCATACCTAAAACGCCTTTCCATTTACCTCCAAAGCGATTGGAAGTAGATTTAGAATAACTGCTAGATCTATATCATTTAGGATATCAGAATATGGAACAAAAAATATCTTCTTTGTATACATATCTTGGAATTAAGGATAAAATATAATTAAGAAAGGGTGTATTTATGAAAACAGCGGTATTAACAGATACAGGGTGTGGATTAACTAGACAGGAAGCTGAAAACCTAGGTGTTTATATGCTTTTACAGGAAATATTAGAAAGCGGAGGTTTTCCAACTACTGCTAGTCCTAATCTTTATGAAATTCAGCAATTACTATTACAAATACACTCTGCAGGTTATGACCATGTTATCGTAATACCGTTGACTCTAGGAATTTCAGGTACTGGCCAGCTTATCCAATCTTGTGCACAGGAATTATCTTTAGATATTACTTTAATAGATTGTTATACAACATGTGCAATTCAGAAAACATGTGTATTGTATGCTAAAAATATGCTGGATCAAGGTATGAAGAGTGAAGATGTGATTCTTCACCTTCAAAAATTAATCGTAAAATCAGATTCTTATATTGTCCCAGATGATATGGAACATTTGAAAAAGGGCGGAAGAATAACGCCTTTAGCTGCAGCTCTTGCGGGAATGCTGAAAATACGACTTATTCTTAAGATGAATGAAAGCACAAAGGGAGTTATTGATGTATATAAAAAAGTTCGTACTCAAAAAGCTGCGATGAAAACTTGTGTAGAAGCAGCTCTACAATCAGGTATGAATAGTCATAGCAAACTTTATGTGTTGTATTCAAAGGATCGTGATTTGGCTGAGCAGATGATAGAAATCATTCACCAGAAGCTACCAGATCAAGAGGTTGAGATTGTGCCTTTCAGTGCAGTCATTACAGTTCATCTTGGTTTATCTTGCGTAGCCTTACAGTACATGGATATACCAAAATGAAAAATATAATAAATAAAGTTTTACGATTATTGATTCTGGCATTCCTGGCATTTGGATTTATCATCTTAATAAAATCAAGCTATCAAGAAATATTTGCTGAAATCAAAAAGACATCTTTTCTAGTACTAGTCATCTGTTCCATTCTGCTATTCGCCTATTATATAATAAGAAACTTTCTTTATACAGATACAATTAGGCAATTCTCTAGAACTTTATCATTACATTCCTCTATATTTTGTTCCTTTCTTTGTTGTTTTTATAACTTAATTACATTTGGGACTGGAAGTATTGTTTACACATTGTATTATTATAAGAAACATGAAATTCTAGAAACAGAAACTGTTGGAATACAGTTTTATCAATATCTTATATTTAAAGTAGTGCAATTAATATTAGGGAATACTATAGCTTTTCTGCATATAGATTTATTAATGAATGAACCATATGTTTTGTTCTTATTCCTAATTGCGGACATTCTCAGTATTCTAGTCGTAATTGCATGTATTATGCTTTGTACCTCTGAAAAAATACATAGATTTGTAATTAACATAGGGTATAAAATAATAAAGAAAGAAATATGGAGAAATAAAATAAATGAATATGATAACAATTTAACTCAGCTTCGATATCAGTTTCCTCACTTATTTCATAAAAAATTCATGATAAGGCAATTTGTTTGTACGTTAATTATGTATATTATTTATTATTCTCTTCCTTATGTTATACTTTATAGTACAGGTATTTCATATGTAACTTGTTTTACACTTATCTCAATAATGAGTATTATTGCAGGAGTATTGGTATTTCCGGGAGGAATCGGTTCTGTAGAAATATCATATTTATTATTGTTTAATCCTATAGTAGGAAACATCTATGCAGTATCATCTTTGTTGGTATATCGTTTTATGACTTTCTTATTGCCGATTTTAATAGGAGGATCTCTTGCACTCGCAGAGAGGCTATGGAAATTGTGTAGAAGTAACAAGTAAAGGTGAGATCGTACATAAGATATTATGAGGTGTGAAAATGAAAATATTTGATTTACATGCGGATATTGGCTATGATGTTATGCAGAAAAAGGAATCGGAGAATAAAATTGTAGAAATGTATCATGTCCCTAAATTCAAAAAAGGAGAAGTAGCTTATGTAGGAATGGCTTCTTATTTTGAAGGAGAAGAGTCATGGGATGATATGAAAGAAATGGTACTTTCTCTTAAAGAAGATTTATCTATGTGTAAAAGTGTGGATATTATAGAGAATCATGATGATTTAAAGGAGAATGACCATATAAAAGCATTTCTAACAATTGAAGGTATGTGTGGGATTAAGGATGATCCTGAAGAAAAAATAAATTGGTTATATAAACAAGGAATACGTATTGCATCTTTGTGCTGGAACGAAGAAAATGAACTAGCGGCAGGTGCAAGAGCAAATAAGAACCAGGGTTTAAAACCTTTAGGAAAAAGAGTCATAGAAGAAATGATTCGCTTAGGTATGCTGGTTGATGTATCTCATGCCAATGAAAAAACGTTTTATGATATTATGGAGTATAAAGAAGCGTTAGTAATAGCGACTCATTCTAATGCTAGAGCACTTTGTGATCATCCACGTAATTTAACAGATGAACAGATTATCGCAATAGCAAAACGTGACGGACTCATTGGAATTAATAGTGCACCTGTTTTTGTACATGAAGATAAGAAAAAGCAGGATATACCTCATCTTGTGAAACATATGCGGTATATCAAAGAACTTGTAGGAGTAAAGTATATAGCATTAGGAATGGATTTTATGGATTTCTTTAAAGGTTATGAAACTTTCCACACAAAAGGATTAGAGGATTGTACAAAGATGCAGAGTTTAATTTATGAAATGCAGGGACAAGGATTTACAACATATGAAATAGAAGCTATTGCCTATAAGAATGCATTACGGAAAATGAAAGAAGTTATATAAAAAAGCGTATCATTATAATACGCTGGAACAATTATGCACTTTGCATGGCTTTGACTTTCTGTCGAAGCCTTTTTTCAGCTAAAGCAGGATCATCGATATCCAAAACAGCTTCTTCCATTGGACACATTCCTGTTTTCATACGATTTATGATATATGGGACTAATTGATCATAAGTATAAGGAATCCGATATTGATCAAAAACATCTTTGGCATGTTGAGATAAAATGCAAGTATGAATAGTTGCAACTTTTCCCTTAACCATCAATAAAGCAGCAGCTTTACCGATAACTTTATCCACTAACATAGCATCTTCTAAATGACCATCATCAAGCAGATGTAAGATTGGTTTAATGCCATTACTGAATTCTTTGTATACATGGTCATGCTGTTTCACTATGCATGTTAATTGTTCCTCATGCAGCATTTGAATTAATTCATCCATATTTTCACTCCCTAGCCATAGTTAAAATAAAATCGTTTTACTTGCAAATTTATATTTTTTATGAACGATATAAGGTATGAAAAAAAGCGATATGCATAATCGCCCTCACATGTATAGTCTAACATAAAAGTGAGGAAAATGTAAGTCTGTTAATATGGATTTTTTTACGTATAATATAGATATACAAAACAAGGAGGGATTTTATATGAAAGTCCAAATCTACGGAAAAAATATAACAGTTACACCAGCAATTGCTGAAAAAATTGAAAAGAAGCTAGCGCATCTTGAAAAGTATTTTATAATTGATGAGAGCGTTGTAGCAAATGTGGTGGTAAGAGTTTATCCAAATAAACAAAAAATTGAGGTTACGATTCCTACGAAATATGCAGTATTACGCGCTGAAGTAGTTCAGGATGATTTATACGCCGCAATCGATCTTGCGATTGATAAATTAGAAGATCAGATTCGTCGTCAGAAAACACGTCTTACAAGAAAAAATAAAGAAAAATTAGCTTATGCTTTTATTGAAGATGAAGAAATTGAAGATGAATATGGTGATAATGATGAACTAGTTCGTACGAAATCTATTGTGCCTGATACAATGGAATTAGATGAAGCAATCATGCGTATGGAAATGCTAAATCATAGTTTCTTCATTTATCGAGATGATGAAACAAAAGAAATTGCTGTTGTTTACAAACGTCATGATGGCGGTTATGGTTTAATTGAAACTGAATAAATTAAAATGAAAGACGGCTTTTAAACAGTCGTCTTTCTATATAGGATTTTTTAATATTTTGTAGGTAACTTTCATAAGAATTTTGAAAAAAATAAAATAATAGTTGAAATCTGAAAAAATATTTGCTATTATTATTAGGCGTTGAGATGTCTACATAGCTCAGCTGGATAGAGCACACGCCTTCTAAGCGTGCGGTCGTAGGTTCGAATCCTACTGTGGACGCCATTTGATGATGAAAGCCTTTATTTAAAGGCTTTTTTTCATTTTGTATATGCTCATGCCAACTTTTATGCCACCTTTTTATATTGCTATATATAAAAAAATACATTAATATTAACTTAGAAAGGGTGGTATTATGGCTGTTTATAAATCAAATCAAAAATGGTATATCAAAGGAAAAATAAAAAAAGAAGATGGGTTATTTTACTATTATCATAAACTTGCAGTAGGATGTACTTTAAAAAAAGAAGCAGTAGAATATGAAAGAAAATTTAAAATACAATATCAAGATATCCAAGTTTCAGTAAAGTATATTTCATTTAAGGAATTATCAGACGAATACATCAATTCTTTGACTTCGGTTAAAAGTGTAACGAAAAGAACATATAGCGATTTATTAGATAAGATAAATGAAGTTATAGGAAATAAAAAAATAAATTTAATTAACAGAGATATTTTGCAAAAATATATCCGTAATTTGGAAAGCAAATATTCAAAAGAATATGTCGAAAAATTTTATTATATTTTACGTGCAACATTTAATTATGCTATTGAAAATGATTATATAGCCATTAATCCTATGAACAAAGTAAAACTTACGGTAAATAAAGATGAAGTAAGAAAAGAAATGAATTTTTGGGAACCAGAAGAATTTCAAAGATTCATAGATAATGTAGATGATCAAGAGCTACACTTATTTTATATTTTCTTATTCTATATGGGAACGAGACGTGGTGAAGCATTGGCACTTCAATGGAAAGACATAGATTTTGAAAAACACAGTGTTTCAATTTATAAAACCGTCACTTATAAAATAAAAGGGAAACCGTGGGAAATCACAAGCCCAAAAACTCAAAATAGCATACGTAATATTCCAATGTTCAAGATTGTTGAAGATGAACTTCTAGTTTGGAAAAAAGTTTGCGAGAAAAAATATGGATTCAGCGAACAGTGCTATGTGTTTGGTTTTTCTCGTCCATTGGCTGCTGAACGCCCAAGAAAGAAAATGGTAGATATATTAAATAAAATTAATGATGGATTACCAGTTGATCAGCAACTTAAGAAAATACGCATTCATGATTTTAGACATTCTCATGCTTCTTGGTTAATCAACAATATGGGGAAATATAATTTCTCTGATTTTGATATTGCTAAAAGGTTAGGGGATACCGTCCAAATGCTGCATAGTACGTATGCACACCAATTTAAGGATGCAGGAAAGAATATAATAAATTCTATAGAAGGAAATATAGATGAAACTAAAATTCCTCTTAAATCGACTAAAAACAATGATTACATAAGTGAATTAAAGTCATTAAAGGAATTATTGGATATGGATATTATTACACAAGAAGAGTTTAATTTAAAAAAGAAACAGTTATTAGGTATATAAAAAGTGGCCATTAAGACCACTTTTTATTTTTCTGCTAATACTTTTGCAATATTTATTATTACTTTTTTGAAATCATCTCTTTTGTTAGCTGGTACTTTTAGGTATGCTTCGAGTATTTCCATACAATCTAATTGTTCTTCTATATATGATTCATCGTCCTTTTTAATAACTTATTTAATCACATAATTATATTCTTTGCACTTGAAATCGCTTTCTCTTGTGATAAGATTATTATACAGCTGGCTGGAAAAAGTCAGGCATAGACGTCTTGGGGGGATATCTCTCTACAATTTTTGTGCAGAAAGAGGGTATAATGCAGTATAGAGAATTGATAATTAGAATGTTAGAGGCAATCGAATCAGAAGAAACTTTGAAAGCTATCTACAATTTGATTATGATGTATTATAGAAGATTATTGTAACTGGCTACCATTGGTATGACAAATCAAAAGAAAATGGCAACCAACGGTATGACAAAAGGTAAACCAAACGGAAACCCAGATATAGGTTTAGGTATAGGATTAGTATTAGATTTAGTTTTAGGATTAGTAAAAATATAAAAGCGAGGTTTTTATTCCTCGCCTTTTTTTTGTACCTTTTTTGCTATTGATAGAAAAAAATCTTTAATTACTTCTTTTTGGTTATCTGGAACTTCTAAAAATGCTTCAAGTATGGCTTTATAATCGTCTGTTAGTTTATACTCAATCGCAAGATTATCAACTAATGTTTGCGGAATCTGTGTAAACATTTCGCCTTTTCCCTCGGTTAGCCAAAAATAATCAACGTTGAATTCTTTTGTAATTAGTTTAATGGTAGGTTCGGGAATATTAACACCACGTTCATATCCTGCTACTGCATCTCTAGAAACTCCAATTTTTGCACCAAATTCGCTTTGAGTTAAATTTAGACATTTTCTAAGTTCTTTTATTCGTTTTTTCATATTTCCTCCTTTCAATTGGATTATATCACAAATAAAATGTGTTTACAAACACAAAATTAATTATTTATATGTTGACAGAAACACATTTGTTAATGTATAATGTGTTTGCAAACACAGAAAGTTGGTGAGAAAATGGATGAAATTAAAGAATTAAAAGAATTCAGAAAGCAGAATGGTTTTAATAGAAAAAAGATGGCTGAACTTATTGGAGTATCACCATCTTACTATTACAAAATAGAGAGCGGGTTTCAAAATCCAAGTTATGAATTTTTAAAAAAATTTAAAAGTAAGTTTCCAAATGCGATTATTGATGAACTGTTCTTTATAAAAACAAAACGCTGATGATAGTCGCATTACCAACAGCGTTTGCCTGAATTTGTTTACCCTATGAGTCTGCAAGCAATAAATTACAGCGAAGAACTTAATCTTCTGTGTATCCACTCATTCATCTATTGCTACATCAGATGCGACCTAATGCTTCTATGAAAACACCATCACTTACGCAGTTTCAGTTCTGCATATAGCCTTTAGAAAGCTAGTTAAAGGTTGCCCTTTAGCTGATGGATTATGGATTTACAAATTGAATTCCTCTTTTTTTAGTGGCCAGGTCCCACTAGATTCAATATGTAATGTTTTACGTCCGTTTTACGTGTAACGACAGGCCACTTCCATAAGAAGGGAACAGGGCAAAATCAAAAGATTTGTCAAAATGACCACTCTCCATTCTGCCGCTTAGGCATAATGATTTTATCACAATATGGAAATTTTAACAATACGGAAAGGAGTTGATATATATGCCTATCCAGTGGGTAAATGCAAAAGATATTATGGAAATTCATAATAAAACGAATACCACTAATCCTCTAACTTATGGTAAAGCTATTGAAATAAAAAAGAAGTGTATTCGATTTTATGAAGAAGAACATGGACCTGTGGAACTATTTGATAAGAATCTAATACCACTAGATTGGTATGAAACTTATTTTGGAACAGGTCTGTTATGCAAGAACAACAAGTCACGTGGAAAGGGGTGATTATATGACGGTTGAGCAATATGCCAGCACAGAAAAACTTGCAAGAGAATTTGCTGCTATTCTATCTATCTTGGTTGAAAGCGGATATCACTTCTCTGAATTTGATCAAGGAAGGCTGTACGAAATGATGAATAGTGCAAAGATGAAATCGTAAGTGAAGAAAGGAGAGTTATATGGAAGAAATAAATTATGAAGCAGTTTCTAATATGTGTGGAAATTCAGAAAATTATCAAAGAGTGCTTGCAATGGCAAAAGAAGTAAGAGAAGAAACAGACATAGAAAAAGTTGTCTCATTATTAAACAGTAAAGAATGGGTGACTATTGCAGCAGTCACAAATACTGAAATAAGCAAAACAACTTTTTCATTGATAAGAATTTAGTTAGAAAGCAAAATCAGGTTTTTTACCGAAAGAGTAAATAACTGCTGTTTCTTTATCGGTTTGGCTCTTATTTTCAACAGTAGCAATTAAGTACCAACCTTCAGAACACAATTTATTTACTTCTTCAATATCACAAGTTTCAACGATTTTTGAAAAATATTCATATTCCACAATATTCACCACCTTTCAGGTAAATTATAACAAATATTTTTGGTGGTATAAAAAAGAAAGGAGCGTTATATGAACGAGATTTTAAAAATTAATTACGATAACGAACGGATTACGTTATCAGCTAGAGAATTACATGAAGCCTTAGAAGTTAAAACACATTTTAAAGATTGGTTTCCTAGAATGTGTGAATATGGGTTTCAAGAAGGAAATGACTTCTGCTCATTTTTGAGCAAAAGTACAGGTGGAAGACCTGCAACTGATTACCAAATTACATTAGATATGGCAAAAGAAATCGCAATGATTCAAAGAAGTGAAAAAGGAAAGCATGTCAGACAGTATTTCATAGAAGTTGAAAAACAATGGAATAGTCCTGAACGTGTTATTGCAAGAGGTTATCTTGAGGCAAAGAAACAATTGGATATACTCAATAATCAAATTGTGGAATTAAAACCAAAAGCCTTATTTGCTGATGCGGTTGCAGCTAGTGATACATCAATTTTAGTTGGAGATTTAGCAAAAATACTCAAGCAGAATGGTTATCAAATTGGAGCTAATAGGTTATTCAAAAAACTAAGAGAAGATGGATATCTTATTAAAAGAAAAGGCAGTGATTGGAATATGCCTACACAAAAGTCTATGGAGTTAGGTTTGCTTGAAATAAAGGAACATACACATATAAATTCAAATGGATGTAATATAACTACTAAAACTCCGGTTGTAACGGGTAAAGGGCAAATTTACTTCGTAAATAAACTATTGAAAGAGGGGGGCTCTAATGGATGGACGATCATGTAGAGATAAATCTACATATTACAGAAAAGATTTGACAGGACAAAAATTCGGTCATTTAACAGCTATAAAGCCTGTTGGTAAGAATAAACATGGAAATATCCTTTGGGAATGCAAATGTGATTGTGGGAATACAAAAATATTTCCAGGTGGGAAACTAACATCAGGTAGAGCAACAAATTGTAACTGTTTAACAAAACTAATCAAATCAAAAAATGCCTCAAAACATGGAATAACAGCAGGAAAAAAACCAAGAACATTTATTATTTGGAATGGCATGAAACAACGTTGTTATAACAAAAGGTCTATTTCATATAAAAATTATGGTGCTAGAGGAATTAAAATTTGTGATGAATGGCTTACTTTTGAAAACTTTCATAATTGGGCAATCAATAATGGATACTCAGATAACCTAGAAATTGACAGAATAGATAATGATAAAGGATATTGTCCAAGTAATTGTAGATGGGTTACAAAGGAATTTAATCTATCGCATCAAAGAAGAACCAGATATATAGAAGTCTTTGGTATTAATTTAAATGTTACTCAATGGTGTAAAGAATGCAAAATAGATAAAAAGAAAGCCTATAAATTATTAAACGAAAGTGATGAAAAATTTATTGAATATATTAAAAAGAAAATTTTAGAAGGTAAAGGGCAAATATATTTTGTGAATAAATTCTGCCAAAAAGATGCTTGAGCATCTGAAAATAAAAAAGTTGTTGATGACCACCGACCAAAGTTTTCACCAACAACAAGTCGAAAGTATTAGTAAACTTTCCCATTTAATTTTATCAGAATATTAGAAAAATATAAAGAGGTGAAGAAAATGTGGACAATAAAAAGAATTAAGTTGTTTATTGAAATATGTTATGGCATGGTGTGGCGTTTGGCGTTGTTGTTATTTGCTTATATCGGTTTTGTAGATTGGTATTTTACTGTGTTTGGGTAAATGTATGAAAGAATTTGAAAACCTAGAAGCGCATAAAAGAACGCTTGAAATGTTTGATAATGCAGTAGGTAATATTGATTACTGGTTATCAGATGAAGAAAAACAGCATTTTAAAGCCGTAAGAGAGCGTTTAAATTATGATGTTGTTACTTGTATAGACAAATGTATTGAAAACGATATATGCCATTTATGTGGCGGTAAAATCACTTCTACAACAATAGAAGATGATACTGGAAAACTAACGTTTAAGTATTGCCATGAATGCAGGCACAAATTTTAAGAAAGGAAGAATAAATATGGAAACAAACACAGCTATTTTGTCATTAAAAAGATATGACGAATTAAGAGATAAAGAAAGAGCATTGGAAATTGTTCTCGTTGAATTAGATCAATTGAAATCAGATAAAGAAAATTTTAAAAACGCTATTCTAAAAGAAAATATAGATGATTTTAATATAGCAAATTATCCATTAGAAGATTTATGTGATCTAAATAGCCATACATCTGGTTTATGTAATATTAAAAAATTGCGTTTACTTGGTATAAGTGACGAAGATATGAAGATATTTATTACCGAAGAAAAAGAATATTTTGAACAACAGAAAGTTCAAATTGATGGATAGTTGATAAAGCTAAATAAACCAAAAAACTATAAAAAAATATATAGGAGTAAATATGAAAAAAGAAACTTTATCAAATATGATCGAGCAATTCATTAATGAAGAAATTAATGATGAAAAATCTAATAATACAGTTAAGCATTATGAACATGTTGTTAAGATGTTTGTTGATTTTTTGCATAATGAAGAAGTAACAAAAAAAGATGTAATAGATTTTAAGCAAAAAATGCAGATTAATATGAAACCAAAAACAGTTAATAATTACATCGTTGTTATAAATAAGTTCCTAAAGTATGCAGCAATCGTTGATAAAGGTTATCCATCAAGAATTGCAAGAACTGGTGAATATACGAAACTTGCAACAATGGGTGAAATAGAAGATTTGACGGTTAAAAACATAAAGATGCAGAACAGATCATCACTTGAAGAAGTTCTTGAACCAATTGATTTAAAAAGGCTTATGCGTTGGGCAAAGAAACTAGAAAGAATGGATATGTATTTAATAATGAAAATAATCGCATTCACTGGTGTACGTGCAGAAGAATTGAAAGTTTTTACAGTTGAAAATATTCAATCTAACTATATCGAAACAAAGAACAAAGGAAAAATAAGAAATGTAATTTTAAGGCAGGATTTGCGCCGTGAATTGATTAAATATTGCAAAGATAACAACATTACATCTGGTTATATATTCAAAGGTAAAAAAGAAGGAACGATGATACACAGCACTACAATATATAAGCAGCTTAAAAAGATTGCAGGGTTTGCAAAAGTTAAAAAGTCAAAAGTTCACGCACACAGTTTCAGACATCTGTTTGCTATTAAATTTATTGAAGAAGGTGGCGATATAAGCGAATTGGCAGATATTCTCGGTCATAGCAGCATCGAAACAACACGAATATACACAATGACTACTGACAGCATGAAACGTAAGCGAATGGAACGTATGAAATATTAGAAATGAAGTGTGATTTATTATGCAAAAATATAAGTTTAAGATAAGCAGATTCAAGGATAAATGTGACATATGCGACGAGTGGAAAAATGATTGTGCAGGGTATAAAGGAATGATAATTTGTAAATCTTGCTATGAAAAAGAATATGGAAAAGTTGAACTTGATGAACCAGAACAAACTACTATTTTTGACTTTTTAAAGGATAGTTAAAATCATAAAAGAGGTGATGAAGTAATGGACTTTATACAAGTTGTTGATCTTCATGATTGGAAAACAAAAAAGCAAATACTATCAGAAATCAGAGAAAAAGGAATTTTGATTGATGAAAGAAAATGGCGCTTTTATGTAGAAGAACATAACAAAATGTATTGTGATGATTTGGTAGATAGCTATATCGTTCACAGTTTGAAAGGATATAAGCTAACAAAAGATAGAAAAGAAATCATTGCATCTATAGAGGATTTAAAAAAGCGTGGCTTAAACATGCTATGGAAACATTCGCAAGCCACAAAAGCATTAGGATTTAAACAAAATTTAAAAATGGAACTTGAAGAACTAGAAATAATAGAGAGGTGAAAAAATGCTAGAACAATTAAAAGAGGAGTGGAAACCAATTAAAGGGTATGAAGGTTTGTATTTAATTAGCAATTTGGGCAATGTGAAATCAGCTTCTAGAATTAGATATAAAGGTGGTGTTTTAAAAGAAAGAATATTAAAACCTAGACAACGAAACAAAAATGGCAAAAATAGATATAAGTATAAATTGGTTGCACTATGGAAAGATGGGAAAAGAAAAGATGTTTCAATCCATAAATTAGTTGCCGAAACATTTATTCCTAAAATAGCTGGTAAAAATATAATCAATCATATAGATGGAAATCCTGAAAATAATTGTGTGAATAATCTAGAGTGGTGTACACCTAAAGAGAACACTCATCACGCTTGGGAAAGTGGTTTATGTAAAAACAGTGTTAAATATGGTGCTAAACATAAGTTATCTAGAAAAGTAGCGTTGTATGACTTAGAAGGAAACTTTATTGAAAAATTTGATTGTATAGATGAAGCATGTAGAAAATATAACCTTAATAAAGGTAATGTGCAATTTGTATTGCATGGCAAAAGAAAACATTGTAAAGGTTTTGTGGTTAAGTATTGTGATAATAAACTTAAAAGTAGAAGGTGATGATATGGATAAATTAAGTATAGCTATCCAATTGTTACAAGAAGCACAGGAAAAAGAAAAGATATTGCTGGAATACAAAAAAGATGAAGCAGCACTTGATGTTAATTCCAACTTTAACCATACGAAAACTTATGATGAAGTTTACGGTGATTTTAATAGAAAATGGAAAACAGTACCTAAAAAGAGTGTCATTCTGGATAATGTAAAAATGGCTAGAAGGCTGTTAAACGAATACAGGAAGGAATGGGGATAATGGCTAGTAAAAAATATTATTGGCTAAAGTTGAATTATGATTTTTTTGAAGATGATACGATACGTTTCATTGAAGAACAGGAAAACGGAATACAGTATATCAATTTCTATTTAAAGTTATGCTTAAAATCAATCAAAAGTCAAGGAAGGCTAATACGTTTGGTTGGCGAAACATTGATACCTTATGATGCTAAATCATTAGCTAGTTTAACACGATGTGATATTGATACGGTACGAGTAGCAATGGAACTGTTTAAAAAAATAGGTTTAGTACAAATATTTGAAACTGGCGAAATATATCTATCACAAGTAGAAGAAATGATAGGCAGCGAAACTGATAAAGCTAAAATAATGAGAAGAAAAAGGGCAGAGCAAAAGGCATTAGGTAACAATGTTACCGAGTTGTTACCAGAATGTTACACAGATATAGATAAAGATAAAGAAAAAGATTTAGATAAAAGAAATAAAGATATAAATAATTCCGTTTCTAACGAAACGCATACATCTGTATCTAAACCTAAAAAAGAAAAATCTATCAAACATAAATATGGTGAATTTCAACATGTTTTATTAACTGATTCAGAAAAAGAAAAGTTATGTAATGAATACGGATCAGCAGAAACAGATGCAGCTATTAAATATCTTGATGAAGCCATAGAGATGAAAGGATATAAATATAAATCACATTATCTAGCTATGAAAAAGTGGGTATATGATGCAGTTAAACGTGATGGTAATAGAAATACCTACAACAACAAAAAAGCTGCTCATACGCTTTCTAATGGTGTAGAAACTAACAATCCATTTATAGCAATGTTGGATGGTGAAAAGTAATGCCTAAAAAACCATCACTATTTATTGTATACGCAAAAGATAGATTGCCTGCATGTGTATGCTATGCCATGAATGGGCTAAAAAAGGTTAATGATGTTCTTAATGAATTTTGTATATATTATGTTTCAAAATAAATACATGAAATGATGATTGAATGAATTTATGTTTATCAAAATATGAAATGAGGATAAATTATGTTTGAAAAAGAATTACAAGCAACAAATAATCCTGCAATTAAACGTATTGGAAATTATCTGATGGATAGAGCTAAAACAGATCCATCTGTTGCCAATAACTTGAATAAAGAAAATAAGTCATTAAATGAGTGTTGGGATTATGTATTAAGCGAAGTTGCTAAAAAAATGTATCGAAAAGGTAACTTCGGATGTGCTGCAGGTGATGATGAAGAACTATTTGGATTAGCAGTTCATTACTATGATGAGGATGATATAAAATTTGAACCATTTAATGGTGCAAAAGTAGTAGATGCATCTAATCATAAGATAGATAAAAAAGCGGAATATAAAAGAGAAAAAGCAGAGGAAGAACAGCCTTTGAAAGAAGTTAAGAATAGAGTTAAGACAGTTAAAAAGCACAAAAGTGATCCTGTTGATGGTCAATTAAGTTTGTTTTAGAGGTAGTTCAGATGGAAAGAGAAAAAGAGTTAAAGTTAATTGAGCAACTAAAAAACGCAAATCTGAAAACATATACAGTTGATTCATTTAAAAAGTATTGGACATATGAAGATGATTATCAAGAGAAGAAAGCTAGAGTTGTTAATGCTATATATATTGCAGTTTACAGTACATATAAAAACAGATTATTAGCAAGAGTCTTTTATCTTGAAGAACGCATGAAATACAAGAAAATTACTAGGAAATTGTTTGAAGTACAAAGGCAGATAGCTGGGGTATCTATAAAAATTTCTAGACTGATTTATAACTGTACTTTTTACGGATTAAAAGTGTATACGCATGAAAATGCGGATGATAGGTGGATCATTGGAAATGCATTGAGAACGCAATTATTTGCTTTATATGACAATTGGAGCGGAATGACAGTTGTAGGATTTGAAAAGTTCAATAATCCACTTCAATTTCTAAAAAAGAGCATGCATAAATATTCAGGTTTTGAATTTCTATCAATTGAAAAACAGGAACATAACTATATGTTTGAATATCTCCTGAAATACGAAAAGCATCCACAGATTGAAATGTTAGCAAAGTTAGGTTTATCACATATCGTGGATAACTTGACAGGTATTCGTTGGTCAAAGAGAGGACCATCAATGCTTGGTATTACAAAAGAAGAAATATCTTATTTAAAAGAAATGAATTTACTTGAATATCGCTCAATACGTGAAGAATGCATTAAATATAAGTTTTCTGTTAAAGAAGCAAAAGTGTTATTAGAATTCAATAAAATGAGAAACGACAAATTAACATTCAGTGCAAGGGTGATACGTTATCTGTCAGATAATGGCATAAATGTTCTTGATTATTGTGATCATATGCGATTAAAAGAAGAACTTAATTTACCAGATGAAAATAAATACTTATATCCTGATAACTTCCAGGAAGCACATGAGAATCTATCAAAACAATTAAAAATCAAGGAATCAGAAGAATTACGATTGAAGATGGAAAAGAGAAGAAATGAACTTGAAAAGCTGTCAATCAATAAAAATGGTTATATCATATTTCCTTTGCTTTCTCCAGATGAGCTATATGATGAAGGAAAACGCATGCAGCATTGTGTAGGAAGTTACACGGACAAAGTTGCAAAAGGATTATGTGCAATATTTTCAGTAAGAAAATCAGAAAATATATCTAAGCCGTTAGCAACAATAGAGTTAAGAGGAAAAAAAGTAATACAGGTAAGAGCAGAAAAAAATAAGCAACCAGCTGATGATATAGCAAACTTTGTTCGTAGTTGGGAAAGACAATTTAAATTAAGTGGATGGTAGAAGGTGAAGGAAAATGGAAAAATCAAGGAAAGAACGATTAAAACTCAGTTTTATGGGTGATGAAGATATTGCGTATATAGAATCGCTAGAAAAACAAATTGAAGTTTTGAAAAGAAATAATGCGCTTTTGGAAAGAGAAAAGAAAGCACTTGCTGATGAAGCAGAAATGAAGTGTGAATTGAATCATGAACTTCAAAAACAGGTTGATAAACTTGCTTATAAATTAGCAGAAATAACAGAGCATACACCATGCTCATCTGCATGTCCAATTGGAAATCCAGAAGAATGTGATTGTGAATGCAATCGTGTAGATAAATGGAAAGAGTGGGCAAAAAAAGATGAATAGTAGATTAGATGTCATTATCGTTTTGCTATTTTCTTTAATAGCTATTACTTTCTATGTTGAATTTGGAGTTCTTTTTGGAACTATTAATACAACAATTTACTCATTGTTTACAATTGCTTTAATGAAGTTGAGGAATGTGGAATGAATAAGTATCAAGAACCATTTAATAATATCGTTGTAGAAGCTGAATTGATGGCAGAAAGATGCAATCATAAGCTAGAAAAAGATATTAAAACTGTTCAAGAATTAATAGATAAAGCTACACCTAAAAAACCTACTTATGTAGCAGATGGTTATTCAGAGGGAGAATTAGTATTTGATACTTGGGTTTGTCCTAACTGTGATGAAGATTATGAAGTTGATTATCATTATTACGATTATTGCCCTAATTGTGGTCAAGCAATCGATTGGAGTGAAGAAGAAAGAAAAGAAACAATGGTTCAGATACCTAAAGAAATTATACATGAAATATCAATAGATTTTAGAGATAAAATAGAGTAAAAAAAATCAAAAAGTTTAAAACTTGAAAAAGTGAAGAAAAGCCTTTATTTATAAGGGCTTAGATGGAAAAAGTCAATCAATATAATATAGGGTTAAATAGACGGTAAAAAGAGAGGTAAAAACATGGAACAGAATAAAAAAGTAATTCATAAAGCAAGGGAAGCATACCTAGCACTTGGAGCATTTAAAGAAATGGCGGAAATATTTGAAACTGTTACCGTAAAAAATGAAATGAAAGATGGTACAGAATTTGAGGTAAATGTGATAAATACCATAAATAAAATTATGTCTGATTATATCAGTTGCATAAAACCATACAAACTAGATGATTTGGAAAAAGGAAAAGCGGTTTTTGATGATATATTGGATGTACAAGCAATCATTTTTGATATTGATTATGAAAGTAAAAAAATAAAAAGTGCCTATTGGTTAGATAAAAATGATTGTTTAGTAACTTATGATGTTGATTTTGAAGAAGGGCGTTTCTATCCTATTCAATACTACGCTTTATTGATGCAGGAAGATTAAGAGGTATAAAAATGAGATCAACAGAAATACAAACATGGGAAGATTTTAGAAATAGTGGTTTATTGTGGTTTATAAATACAATATTACATTTGTTTGGATGGGCAATTGCAGTTGAAATATCAAAAGAAAAAATAGTAAATGTATATCCAGTTAGAACAACATTTAGAGGATTTGATGAACAAAGCAATACAGAAGGATATATGAAAGTAACTGAATACTTAAAAGAAAATATAGATGATCTAATAAAGGAAGTGAAAGAATGAAAAAAATATGTGTATTAGTATTAGTAGGATTGATGTTTATTATTAGTGGTTGTAGTGATTCAGAGATTGCTACAAGTAATTTAAAAAAAGATGCAGAGCAATTTAAGATATTAAGAAGAATTGTTTTCATGAATAATATAACAGGTGAATACCTTTTCCAAGCAGAGGGAAACTGTTCTGTTGAAACTAATAATGCAGCAAGTAGGCTTGAGTTGACATGCAAAACTGGTGAAGATAAGTATAAAGTTCATTATTTTGGATTGTCTAATAACACAAGTTATATCGTTGAGCAGATGGAATGGAAAGAAGAAAACAAATACAAATATAAGATTGTTTTTAAACCAAAGAGTATTGTTCCATTTGAATTCGATAAGGAGTGATTGAATGATTTACTTGATAATTACAACTTTATTGATACTAACAAGTATAAATATAGCATATGAAGTTAAACGTGCTAAACGTATTAAAAGAGCAAATACAAAACTAGATTCTGAATTATATCGCAGAAAGGATAAAGAAAATGACAAAAAATGAAGTATTGCAAATATTATCAATTTTAAAAGTAGCATATCCAAATTCATATAAAGATATGACTACAACAGATGCTAATGCGTTAGTAATGTTATGGGAAAGACAATTTGTAGATTATAAATATAGTACAGTACAAAGTGCTATTGATGCCATTATATCAACAGATACAAGCGGTTTTGCACCGTCTGTTGGAAAAGTTAAAGAAATGATAAATAAACTCACAACGCCAGATTTAATGACAGAACAGGAAGCGTGGGGTTATGTATTCAGAGCTTTAAGAAATAGCGGATATCATGCAAAAGAAGAATTTGAAAAGCTGCCAGTTATCGTTCAAAGAATAGTTGGAAATCACAACCAATTGAGAGAATGGGCTATGATGCCTAGCGACCAGATAAATTCAGTAGTTGCATCTAACTTCATGCGATCATTTAAAGTTAGAGCAAAACATGAACAGGAATTTATGGCATTGCCTAGTAATGTGAAAGAAATGCTAGGAATGATGGATATTAAAAAGATAGGAAACTAGGAAAGGAAGAAATGTAATGATAAACAGAGTTGTGTTAGTTGGTCGTTTAACAAAAGATTCAGTTTTACGAAAAACAACAAGTGGAACAAGTGTCACATCATTTACAGTTGCATGTAATAGAAAATTTAAACAGGAAGGACAACCCGATGCAGATTTCATAAACTGCGTAGCTTGGAATAAAACAGCTGATATTATTGCACAATATACTCATAAAGGTTCATTAGTTGGTATCGAAGGAAGAATACAGACACGAAACTATGAAGATCAGAACGGGAAAACTGTATATGTAACAGAAGTGGTTGTTGAAAGTATATCATTTTTAGAAAGTAAGAATGCATCAAGCGATAATAAGGTACATGATAATGCATATCATAACGATTTTCAAAGCAACGATGAATTAAATATTTCATCTGATGATTTACCATTCTAATATACTAAAGGGTAGATAATATGAGCGATGATGTGAAGCAGATTATTGAAGATACCACAAACATGACAATCATAAAGTTAAAAAAAGCTGGATTCATGAGAGGAAATAAAAAAACAACATTCAAGAAAACAGAACAATTATTGAAATCTTATAATGGTTTTAAAGATGCTATAAAAATGCATGATTGTGATGTTGAAAAAACAAAGAAAATTGTAAAAATGATTGATGATTCATTGAAACAAATAAATGATGAAGCTGGTGAATACTATGGACTTTTGGAAATGATCTATTTTGAAAGAAAGACACGTGAAGAACTGGCATATGAGTTTGATTGTGAACCGATAACAATTACCAGAAACAAAAATAAGATGGTAAATAAATTAAAGATATTGCTTTTCAGTGATGAAGTAATAGAAGAATTGTTTTTATAAGGCTCAATAAAGAGCCTTTTTTTTATTTTAAATGTTATATTCGTGTTCTTTTTAGTGTTATTTTGGTGTTATGTTTCAATTGCTGATTTAATACTATAATCATTTTGTAAATTGTTATTTGCCACGTATAGTTTTAAAAAAATAATCTTCCATGTGCTGCTTACTTTTCTTTTAAGTCATGAAATTATACGTGGCATATGACAATTTAAAAAGGAGGTATGTTGTATGAAAGTTAAAAAATATGATTTTAAGTTATTTTTACAGGCTGCTGGCGTTCGAGCAATTAAAACAATGGCACAAACAGCAGTTGCACTTATCGGAACATCTGTTGCCCTAACTGATGTAGACTGGCGTTTGATTGTATCAGCATCGGTGTTATCTGGTGTTGTATCAATTCTTACATCAGTTGCAACAGGACTTCCAGAACTAACTCCAATAGAAGAAAACAAGGGGTAATATTTGATGGATTATTATGTTGTGGCTGGAATGGTTGCAGTTGCTTTGATTGCGATGTTTGGCTTTCTTAATTCATTTAAAAAAAGTATTGAAGATGAAAAAAAGCCAATGCAGGAATTAAACAATAGCATCATTCGTTTAAATGTAAATTTTGAAAACATGATGGAAAATGACAAAGTACGTGACGATAGAATCAGAAATCATGGTAAAGAGATTGATAATTTAGATGATCGTGTTACTGATGTAGAACATGAACAATCAAATCATGAAACAAGAATTTCAAGCCTAGAGAAATGGAGGGAAAAACAATGAATATTTTATTGTTAAACGGACATGGTTGGAATTACAATATAAGCCCTAAAAAATATGATAGTGGCGCAACAGGAAATGGATATGAAGAAGCTAAATTGACTAGAGAATTAGCTGATTTAGTAGAATCACGATTGAAGAAATATGCTACTGTTTACCGTTATCCAAAAGATCGAAATGCATTTGAAGATGTGCAAAATGGAACTTTTTACAATTATATGCCAATTGCTTTCAGTAAGGTAGGGTATGCTTTAGAAATTCATTTCAATGCTTTCAAGAAAGACGAAAAGAAAGATGGAAGAAAGAAAGGTACTGAATGTTATGTGACGTATTCAGAAGGTGGTATCACAGTAGAACAGGAATTCATGAAAAATCTATCAAAATACTTTCCATTGCGTGACAATGACAATATTTTTGATGGTGTAAAACGTACAAATTTTGCAGTTATCCAGACATTAAAAAACTATGGTGTATCTGGTGCATTATTAGAAACATGCTTCATTGATGATGCAGATGATATTGAAACATATCAGAAAAATAAAAATGCCATTGCTGATGCGATTGTTAATGGTATTGTTGCAGGATTTGGCTTAAAAGCTGGTACAAGCAAGCCTAGCAACCCATCAAAGCCTAGCAACCCATCAAAGCCTAGCAAACCATCTAAAAAACCAGTTACGGACAAGGTTGTAAATGATGTTATTAACGGAAAGTATGGCAACGGCGATGTAAGAAAACAGAAGCTAGAAAAAGAAGGTTATAACTATAACGAAGTGCAAGATGCTGTAAATAAAAAACTTTCAAAACCTAAAAAATCTATTTCTGAAATTGCGAAAGAAGTTATTGCAGGTAAATGGGGAAACGGTGAAGTTCGTGAAAAGAAATTAAAAGATGCAGGATATGATTATAAAAAAGTACAAGCAGAAGTAAATAAACAGATGGGAGCAAGTGCGCCAAAAAAATCTGTTGATGCAGTGGCTAAAGAAATCATTAATAAGCCTAATTACGGTGGCTGGGGAACTGGCGAAACACGCAAAAAGAAATTAACTGAATATGGTGGTGCTAGTTTCGCAGAAGCAGTTCAAAAGCGAATAAATGAGCTGATGTAAATGGCAGGGCGTAAAAATGTATATGATACAAAAATAAAGCCGCATCTTGAAAGCATAAAAAAATGGATTGCAGATGGTGCAACAGAACAATCCATTGCTAAAACATTAGGTGTATCTCATACAACTTTTAATAAATATAAAAATGAAAAAGTTGAATTAATGGAAGCTGTAAAAAGAAATAGAATGCCGTGTGTTGATAACATAGAAAATTCAATGTATAAGGCTGCACTTGGTGGAAAAGAAACTCTTAAAAAGGTCATGAAAGTAAAACATATTGAATATCAAGAAAATGGAAAGCGTTTGAGAGAATATGAAACACTTGAACCTTATGAAGAAGAAGTTTATTTTCCACCAAATACAACAGCTGGTATATATCTATTAAAGCATTGGGGCAAAGAAAAGGGTTATACAAATGATCCTGCAACGCTTGAATTAAAGCGCCAAGAATTTGAACATAAAAAAGAAATTGATGAAATTATTAACTGGTAAGGTGGTGATCCTATGCGTAGTATTTGTAATATTGATTTAAAAAATAACGTGGCATGGGGTTCATCATCAATAGCTTATAGTACAAATGAAATTTTATTAAGCATTTATCCATCTGATGCAATGAAAACAAATTTTCGCATTGAAACAACTGATATTGGTGGAAAGGTCACAGTATCAAGCGTAAAAAAAGAAATAAACGGTTTGATTGAATATGTAATGCCTTTATCAAGCTATATAAAAGCTGGTTCGTTTAAAGTTAGATTATTAAGCGATGAAGATAACAGTTCATATATTCAATTTAAAACGCTTGAAGCATTGACGGATGGCGATGATATCATTTGTAAATATCGTTTCGCAACACAAACGTTTGAAGTATATAAAATAGTTATTGAAAAAGGCGGTAGTGATTATGATGATACGCCAATATGGAATGCTATTGATGAAATACGTGCCAAGTATATAACAGTTGATGTATTCAATGCAGAAAAAGCAACTATTTATAGTTTGATTGCAGAAAAAGCAAGTATCAGTGATTTAACGGCAATCAATGCAGATATTGCAAACCTAAAAGCTAACAAAGCTGATATAGGTGAATTGAATGCAGAAGTTGCTAAAATTGAAGAATTAATTGCTAAAAAAGCAAGTATTGATGATCTTCATGCATTAGAGGCAACTATTGAGCAATTGAATGTGCATATAGCAAATATTGATAAAGCTATTATTGATGTTGCACATATCAGTGATTTAGAAGTCTTAGAAGCTAAGATTAACGATATTGAAGCAGGACAAATTGATACAGATTATTTAGATGCTCATTATGCAAAGATTGATTTAGCTAATATTAAAGATGGTTGTATCACTACAGCAATGATTGGTGAAGGTGTAATTCAATCAGCACAAATAGCAGATGGTTCGATTACAGATGCTAAAATCGTAACGCTTACAGCAAATAAATTGACAGCTGGAAGAATAGATGCATCAGATATTGAAGTAGTCAATTTGAATTGTGCAAATCTTACTGTCGGAACAATAAACGGAAAACAGATTACAAATGGTGCAATTGATTGGGATAAGTTAGCAAGTCAAGTAGGCGATACAATAACAACAGCGGATGAAAATGCATCACAGGCATTAGATGATGCATTAAAAGCATTCGAAGAAGCACAAAAAGCAAATAGTGCAGCAGGAACTGCACAAAGCACTGCAAATGGTAAGAATACAGTTATTTATGCAAATGCACAACCTAGTACATCTGGAAGAAAAACAAATGATGTTTGGTTTGATACTGATGATAGTTATAAAATGTATTACTTCAATGGTACATCATGGGTTGCTGCTCAATTTGGAACTAATGCAATAAAGAATGCAAGTATAACAACTGCATTGATTGCAGATGCAGCAATAAACAACGCTAAAATTTCAAATCTTGATGCTGGAAAGATTACAACAGGATATCTGGCAGCTGATAGAATTGCAGCTAATAGCATAATAGCTGGAAAACTTGCAGTTAATGCAGTAACAACTGCTAACTTACAAGCTGACTGTGTAAACGCTGATAAGATCGCAGCTAAATCTATCAATGCAGAGCATATAAACGGTGCAATTATCACAGGTGATAAGATTGTTGCTAATGCAATTACAGGAGATAAGATAGCAGCTAAAACGATAGATGCTACAAAGCTTGTTGCAAATACAATTACTGCTGCACAGATTAAAGCTGGAACTATTACGGCAACTGAAATTGATGTTGGTTCAATTAAAGCTGTTATATTAACCGCAAACAGCATCACGGCAACACAGATTGCTGCTAATTCAATAACGGCAGAAAAGATAAAAGCTGATGCTGTTACAGCTGCAAAGATTGCAACAGATGCAATCAAATCACGCAACTATATAGCTGGTTCTGTTGGTTCATTCTTAAATTTAGCTGATGGTTCATTCAGCAGTAAAAATCTTAAATGGAATGCTGATGGAACGATTACGGCAACTAATGGGAATTTCAGTGGTGCAATTAATGCTACTAGTGGAACGTTTAAAGGAACGGTAAGCGCTAGTACTATTACAGGTTCTACTATTAACGGCGGAACAATTAAAGGCGCATCTATCAGTGGTAACACTATTTCTGGTGGCTCAATATCTGGTACTAGTATATCTGGTACAAATATTTCTGGCGGTTCTATTTCTGGTGCATCTATCAGTGGTGGTTCAATAACGTCTGGTACGAATATCAATGTAAGTACTGATTTAAAAGTCGGTAATAACATTTATTTAAGTCAAGGTGTAAACTCAATTAAAAAAATAGAGTTTACCAGCGGAAATATGATCATGAATACATGGACAAATAGTTATAACTATTTAACTATGCGCTCTGGATATAGGTGCGCGCTTGTTTCAAACAATGCTCAAGTATGGGCATCTGGAAATGATAACAAAGCTGGAATATCTGCTAGTAACTATATTGAATTGAACAGCAATGATGGAGGAATAAAGCTACAATCTGGAAGTAAAATACTATACTTTGAAAATTCTGGTATTGGTATTGGTTCTAATACATTCCGTCCAGCTGGTGATATCAGTGGTCAAGTAACATTAGGAAATCCAGATTATTTGTTTTATCGTTTATATGTTAAAAATACAACCAATTCATCTTCTGATTATCGTTTAAAAACAAATATCAAAGAATATGATAACCGTTTTGAAAAAATGTTTATGGATTTAAAACCAGTGACATATGAGTGGAAAGATGAACCAGGTCAATCTCATTGTGGTTTAATCGCTCAATGGGTATATGATGCAATGAAAAAACATGGTATAGAAGAGCATGAATTTGGTGCATATGAACATGACAGCAAATACGATTATTATGCAATGGCATACGCTGAACTTACATCACTTAATATGCATATGATCCAGAAAACTATTAAGCGTGTAGATACACAAGAATATGAGATTGCCAGATTAAAAGATAAAGTTATAGAATTGCAATCAAAATTAAATGCTTATATTTTAGGTGAAATGGAGGTAAGGAAAGCATGATTACAAATGAAAAGAAAAAACAGATCGTATTGAAGAATGTTATAAAGGTAGATGATAAACCTGTTAAGTATCAAGAAATTACAATTAACAGTGAAAATCCAGAAGATATGACATTTAGTGATTACTTTGCTAATGATGAGGCGAAAGCAACATATAAAGATAATCGCACAGAAATCAGAAAGCTAGAAGATGCATTTGAAGATGAAGCATATACGGAACAAGAAGCACTAGCAAGTTACAAAGCGTTGGAGGAATAACGAATGAAATTAACAAACAGAGTTGTATTTAATTCAGTAGAAGCATTGAACAAACTGAACAAATTAGAATTGCCAGTAAGAACAGCATATGCGGTTAAAAAGAATATTGATGCATTGAATGTACAAATCAAGTTTATCAATGAAAGACGTAATGAATTAATTAATAAACACGGTAAAGATGGAACAATTAAACCAGAAGATGTAAAAGCAGTAAATGCATTTATGACAGACTTTCAGCAATTGCTAGACATTGAAGAAGATATTGATGTTAAAGCAATCAGCATTGACGAATTAGGTGATGCTAAATTATCATCTGCTGATCTTGATGCTTTATCATTCATGCTAACATTTGAGTAATGTTTACATTAGATAACTTCTATAAATCAGATGAATGGCGTAATTTGTTAGGAGTATTAAAAGCAGAGCGTGAACGTGATGGCGTATTGTGTTGCGAGTATTGCGGCAAACCAATCATAAAGAAATATGATTGTATTGGACACCACAAGCACGAACTAACAAACGCAAACGTTAATGATTACAACATTAGCTTAAATCCTAACAATATCATGCTGATTCATCATAAGTGCCATAACATCATACATGAAAGGTTTGGGCATGAGCAGCAAAAGAAAGTGTATATAGTTTACGGTGCGCCATGTTCTGGTAAATCTACATGGGTTAGAGAGAATGCAGGCATAGATGATTTAATACTAGACATTGATTCAATATGGGAAATGATAAGCATTAATGAAAGATATGTGAAGCGTGACAGACTGAAAGAAAATGTATTTGCTATTCGTGATTGTATGATTGAACAAATCAAGATGCGACAGGGCAAATGGAAAAATGCCTACATCATTGGTGGTTATCCTATGAAGATGGATAGAGAGCGATTGGAGCAACGTTTGAATGCTGAAAGTATATTTATCTATGAAGATAAAGAAGTATGCCTAGAACGTGCGAAAATGAGTAATAGAGTTGGATGGGATAAATATATCAATGAATGGTTTGAAAGATATATGCCATAGCCCCCCCATTGACTACAAAAATTTTTCGTAAAGGGAACTGGAAAGGGTAGGTGCTTTGTACACAAATTAAAAAATTCATTTTTTTCAAAATAAAAATTGGAAAAGTTTTAAAAATCATTTGAAAATGGTTGAAATGTCTTGAAAGGTGGTGCGATATGGATAGAAAACAAGAATTACTAGACATATTTAAGGATGTTGATGAAAACACGCTTCATTTAATAAATCCGTTGATTGATGAGGTTGTTTACATGGAAAAAACCATGCAAGAACTGAAAAAGCTGCCTTTCATTCGTATTCATCCGAAAAATCCATCTAAACAGGAAACAACGCCAGCAGGAAAGCAATATAAAGAGTTTTCGCAGTCTTATATGAATGCAATCCGCATATTATGCTCAATTTTAAATAAAGTAGATAGCAATGCAGAAAATGAGTTGTTGAAAAAGTTAGCTGATTTTGAATGAAAACATATTTAGAACAGTATTGGGATATGATAACGTCTAGTGAAGTTATCGTTGGGCAGTGGTTGCGTATGGAAATGCAAAACCTTATAAATGATCTAAATGATGATAGATATATTTATGACATAACAGAAGCACACAAACGCATCAAATTTCAAGAAAGTTTATGTTTACAAAGTAAAGCCCCATTCTATATGAAGCCTGTTGTATTGATGCCGTGGCAGAAAGCATGGTGGGAAGCCATATACAGCTTTAAAATGGCAGATACAAAGCAAAGACGATTTATTGAGGGCTTGCTTGAAATTGCACGTAAAAACGGAAAATCAACAATGTTTGCAGCTGATGGCAACACTGATTTGTTTATCGGTCAAGGCGGTGTATCAATATGTACTGCATCAAATGACGATAGACAGGCTAAATTTATCTGGTCGGAAATTGGCGGCATGCGGTCAAGGCTTGATCCAAAGAAAACAATCACGAGCCAGAACCTAACAGAAATCAGAAACAATCTGAAAAACGTTGATATTATCCGTTTATCAAGTAAAACGCAAAACATGGATGGCTTTAACTTTATAAAAGTTTATTTAGATGAGTCACATGATATGTCAGATGATGAAATTGCCGAAGCGTGCTGGCGTGCGATGTCAACGCACGATGAGCCGTTATTCTTAAATTGCAGTACAAATGGATTTATCGTTGATGGTTATTTAGATAAAAAGCTGGCTTATGCTAAAAAAGTGATATTAGGTGAAATAGATGATATTCATTTTCTGCCATTCCTTTATGAACAGGATTCAGAACAGGAAATATGGGCAGATGAAGCAAGCTGGGAAAAATCAAATCCATCAATCCGTTATGGAGTTAAAAAGATAGCTAAATTAAGGCGTGATATAGAGGTTGCGAAAGTTGATAAATCATCACGTATGCATTTGCTAACAAAAGATTTTAATATCAAACAGAACAACGTGCAATCATGGCTTATGCTTGAAGATTATGATTATCCAGTAGAAGTATTTAGCCTAGAAGATTTTAAAGATGCGTTCTATCTCGCTGCTGTCGATCTATCCGCAACAACCGATTTATCAAATGCAAAAATACTGCTGATGAAACCAAACGATAAAACCAAGTATGTTTATTCGCATTATTGGATTCCAGAAAGCAAACTTGAAGATAGTGATGATAAAGAAGCTGGCGCAAAATATCTTGAATGGGCAAGGCAAGGTATCTTAACAATTCATGATGGTAATGAAATTGATGTATCACAGATTGCTGATTGGTTTTATAGCTTGTTGAAAGAATACAATCTTAAATTGTTCAAATGTGGATATGATCAAAGATACGCCAAAACATTCTTGGATCGTATGGATGTATATGGCTTTGAATATGAAATGATATACCAAAATAGAAATGTCATGTCACCGCCTATGAAACTTGTTGAAGCTGATTTAAAAGCACAATATATCAATTACAACAGAAATGAAATGGATATGTGGTGCTTGGGAAATGCAGCGCTTGAAATGGATAACAGGGGCAACATCATGTGCGTTAAGATTGATAACCAAAAATCAAAACGTATAGATGGGGCAGTTACATTGATTATTTTATACGAAGTATTTAGAAGATATAGAAACGATTTTGTGTTGACAGTGAGGTGATAGAGTGGGCATTTTCGATTTTATAACCAAATTAAAAAATAACGCTAAAAATAAGCGTTATGCAAATATGCTAAATGGATATATGCCGATATTTTCACAGTTTGGGCAAGATATTTATGCAAGTGATGTTGTTCAACAATCAGTTTCGTGTATCGTTACAGAATTAAAGAAACTGCAACCACAACATATACGCATGAATGATGGTGACTCTATGCCAGTGAGTAGCAACATTCAAAGATTGCTAGAATATCCAAATCCGTGGATGACACAGGCAGATTTTATTGAAAAGATTTTCTGGCAATTATTCTTGAATTACAACTCATTTGTTATTCCAACATATGTATTAAAAATTGATAAAGACGGAAATTCTTATAAAGATTACACAGGGCTATATCCAGTGCAGCCGAAACAAGTTGATTTTCTGCAAGATTTAACAGGTGAGTTATTTGTTAGGTTTTCGTTCGCAAACAGCTATGAAACAACATTGAAATATAGTGATGTAATTCATTTACGTTACAGATTTTCAGTAAATGAATTTATGGGCGGTAACGCACTAGGACAGCCAGACAATAAAGCATTGTTAAAAACATTAGATATAAACAACACACTGATTGAAGGTGTTGCAAAAGCATTAAAAGCATCATTTGCAATAAATGGCGTTGTAAAATACAACACATATATTGATGATGGAACAATGGAAGAAAATATTAAGGAACTAGAGGAAAAATTAAAATCGAATGATGGCGGCTTGTTGCCTTTGGATTTAAAAAACGAGTATATTCCTATTGTTAAAAATCCAAAAATAGTTGATGCTGAAACGCTTAAATTTATTGATTTAAAAATATTGCGTAATTTTGGGGTATCGTTGCCAATTCTAAATGGTGACTACACAAAAGCACAATATGAAGCGTTTTATCAAAAGACACTAGAACCACTTATTATAGTAATATCACAGGCATTCACTAAAACATTGTTTACAGATAGAGAGAAATCGTTTGGCAATAAAATTAAGTTTTATCCAGATGAATTAATATTTATGGAAACAGGGCAGAAGATAGAGTTGTTTGATAAATTGATAGATTCTGCTTCATGTTGGAAAAATGAGTTCAGAACGGCGTTTGGAATGCGCCCAGACCCTGCATTTGTTGGGCAATTAGCAATGTCAAGTAATAAGACAAATGCCGAGAACAACAAAAACGGCAACCAGAACAACGATGGAGGTGATGGAAATGCCGAATAAATTTGAAAAGCCAAAAATGAGTGAAATATGTTCACGTGCATTCTCAAATTATCAAGTTAGAGAATCAGAAGATGCAGCAATTGGATATATCACAGGTGTTCCAATTGTGTTTGAACAACCAACTGATATTGGTGGTTTGTTTGAAGAAACGATTGCGAGTGGTGCAATAAGTGAAGATGTATTGCGTGATGTAGCATTTTTCTATAATCACGATTTAAATACAAAACCACACGCAAGAACACGCACAGGAACGTTGAAATTTGAAATTACACCATTGCAAGTAAATATGAATACAGAAGTAAACCTAAGAAGAACAGATTCAAATGATTTATATATCGCAGTTAAAGATAGAATCATTGATGGCATGTCATTCATGTTCAGAGTAGAAAAAGATGAATGGACAGACCTTGATACAGACTATCCAAAAAGAAGAATCACTAAGATCGGTTATGTACAGGAAGTAAGTGCGGTTAATTACCCAGCTTATGAAGGTACTTCTATAAATGCTCGTTCCGATTTGTCACTGGATAGTGATAAACATGCGTTGGATAACGCTAGAGCGACATTGCTGGATAGCAATGATGAAAAGCGACAACTAGAGTTGGAAAAACTCAAAAACGCAAATCGTATGAAATTAGGAGGATATTAAAATGAACAAAGAATGGTTTAAAAAGTTTATTGCGAGAAAGAAAAAAGAATTAGAAGCACTTCAAGAACGTTCTAACGCAAGCGAAGATATTAACGAAGTGCGTTCAATCGGTACACAGATCGATGGAATTAATGAAGAAATCCGTGATGCAGAAGCACAGCTTGCAGCATTAGAACAAGCAGAAGAACAGCGTGGCAATGGTTCACCTATGAACGGAAACGGCTTCAATCCTATGCAGATGGTAGGTGGCGCACAAATGAACCAACAGCGTGGAAATGAAGAGCCAACAGCAACAATGGAATACCGCCAAGCGTTCAAAAAATACGTGCAGACAGGAGAAACAATTCCTTCTGAATTGCGTGCAGCATCTACAACAACTACTTCTGATATTGGTATGGCAATTCCTAAAACAATCATGGATGAGTTCATCAAAGAAGCATCTAAGGTATATGGGCATATCTACGCAAAAGTACGTAAATTAAACGTAAAAGGTGGCGTTGAGTTCCCTATTGCGAAACTATCCGCTGATCTGAAATGGATTGCAGAAGGTACAGTATCAGAAAAACAAAAAGCTGGTGACATCAAAGAAAAAGTATCATTCAGCTATCACATTGGGGAAATCCGTGTTGCAGTTTCACTATTAGCACAGATTGTTTCATTGGATGTATTTGAACAAGAAGTTGTAAGAATCATGCTAGAAGGTTATCTAAAAGGCATGGACACAGCAATTATTTCTGGTACTGGTTCTGGGCAGCCTTTAGGAATTACAGTTGATCCACGAGTTAAAAACGTTGTTGAATTTACAGAAGAAGAATTTGGTGATTGGACAGCATGGCGAAAGAAACTATTTGCAGTTATTCCATTATCAAAACGTGGGCTTGGTGAGTTCCTTTTCCCAGCATCAACAGTTGAATCTTATTTAATGACAATGAAAGATGCCAATAACCGCCCACTATTCAAAGAAGCAACAGATTTAAACATGGGTAATACAGCTGGTTCTTTCTTTGGTAGAACTACTGATCTAGTTGAACCAGATATTATTAAAGATTTTGCAACTGCTACAGCTGGTGATGTAGTAGGTGTTATGTGGGTTCCAAGTGATTACGCAATCAATACTAACTTTGAATTTGGAATGAAACGTTATTTTGATGAAGATACAAACGAATGGATCAACAAAGGATTAACAGTTGTTGATGGTAAAATCCTAGACACATCTGGATGCTATTTAATAAAAAAAAAAGTAGCTTAGATGTTGCAAGAATTGATGAAGCAAGAATTGATGAATCAGTATTGGGATAAAAAACGGAGGTAAATTATTATGGCTAAAAAAGAAGAATTATCAGTGGTTGAACCACGTGAAGCAAAAACATGGACAAAGGGCGAACTTGTTAGTTCCGAAGGAATGAATGCGCTAGAGCAGAAAGCTGAAAATGCGCTTACAACCGCACAGTCTGCTAAAACAACAGCAGAAGCAGCATGCCCAAAAACACAGGCGGCTTCAAAATCTGCTTTAGGGCTAGTTAAACAGTCTGCTTTGGTTGCGGAAGCGGCTGGCGAAAACGTAACAAAAGAAGAATTTAAAGCGTTGTTAGATGCATTAAAAGCTGCTGGAATCATGGCAAGCGCATAGAGGTGATAAACAATGGCAGAAGTAAATCTATTAGAAAAGGTTAAAAGCTGGATGGGGTTCAGTGGCAACAACTACCAAGATGAACGCCTAAAGGGATATATTGAAGAAGTCAAGCAATATCTATTAGATGGTGGGGCATCACAAGAAATTGTTGATGCGCCAACTTCTGCTGGTGTTATTGCTATAGGCGTTAGTGATTTGTTCTATGAAAAAGCATTATCATCTTATTTCAAAGAAAGAGCAACGCAAGTTTGCTTGAAGAAGGTGAAGAAAGATGTATAAACCTAGTGCGCCTTTCAATGTTTCTATGATGGTATTAGTTCCAACGTTTGAAAATGTTAACGGTGTACCGAAAAAGGTATATCCAGAAACAGGCATGATTATTAATGGAAGTTTTAGAACGTTTGGAGGTACTGAAAAAGTTGTTAATGGCATTTTAACACTAGAAAACACGGCAGTTATAGAAACATTTTTCAATCCAACTATTAAAGCAGATTGCAGAATAAAGATGCTTGATTATGGTGATGTGTATGAAATCATGGGCGAGCCAGAAAATATTGAGTTAAGAAATCAGTTTCTAAAATTTAAAGTTAAAAAAGTAGGCGGCAGACCGTAATGGCTAGAAATAAATTAACAATCAGCTTTGATGGTTTTGAAGAAATCATGGAAAAGCTAGACAGAGCAACAGCCGACACGAAAGAAATCACAGAAAGAGCATTGCAAAAGTCTTATGATGTTGTTACACCAGATATTGAAAAAGCGATTGCACCGCATCATTTAACAGGACAGACAGAGCAATCATTAGCAAAGAATGAGCGTGTTGAATGGGAAGGAACGAAAGCACATATAAAAGTTGGTTTTAACATCAGCAAAGGCGGTTTGGCTTCAATATTTCTGATGTATGGCACGCCTAGAATGCAGCCAGATAAGAAACTGTATAACTCAATTTATGGTTCAGCAACAAAGAAGAAAGTAAAAAAAGTACAAGAAGAAATATTTCAAGAAGAATTAAGGAAGGTGATGGGATGAAAAGTGAATTGATTAACGTACTGAACACGTTTGGCTTTCCAGTCTATCGGCAGGGATCAATGAGCAGTGAAGAAGATTATCCATCATCTTTCTTTACTTTTTGGAATTTTGAAACGCCAGAAGATAAACACTATAACAACGAGGCATCTCGTGCAGTGTGGGGATTCTGGGTGTACATGTATAGTGATGATCCATCTATTGTAGATGCGAAACTAGAAGAAGCTAGAAAGCTATTAAAAAGCAATGGGTGGATTATAGATGGAAAAGGTGAAGATGTTGCAAGTGATGTAGAAACACACACAGGGCGCATGTTCACATGTTACAAGATTGAAAATTACTAGGAGGTAAAACATGACTAAAGTAGTAGAATTTCGAGGCGTTGACAATTTAGTAGCTGCCGAAGTTTTAACAGATGATAACGAACTAGAGGGCGGTTATACTGTTGGCGAAGTTTTCAGCGTTGCACCAGTTGCAGAAATTTCAAAGACAACAGAAACATCAAGTGAGACAAAATACTATGACAACTTGCCAGCGTTAGTTATCAATTCAGAGGGTTCAGATGAAATCGGTGTTACTTGTGCTATTCCAGATTTAGCAACTTATGCAAAATTGGTTGGTAAATCAATTGATAGCGAAACAGGGGCAATGATTGATGGTGAACGTGATCCAAAATACTATGCGTTAGGTTATCGCTTTAAAAAGACAGATGGCACATATCGCTATGTATGGCGATTAAAAGGGATGTTTGCAATTCCAGATGAAGCAGCACAGACAGAAACAGATGAAACAGATTCCAATAACATGGAATTAACATTTACAGGAATTTCAACAACGCATAAATTTACAAAAGGCGGAAAGCCAGCAAAAGCAGTTGTTGTTGATGATACGCCAACATCAAAATGCGATGTTTCAACATTCTTTGAAACTGTAACTGATCCAGATAAATTGAAAGCTAAAGGTTTGCCGATGGCTAAAATTGATGAAGGAAAAGTTGACGAATCAGTAGTTGGATAATTGAAAGGGGCATTGTGATATGAAATTAATGTTGCACACAAAATCAAACGTTTATATAACTGAACTTAATAAAATAACGTTCGGTGAATGTGAAGATATTCTTGATGCAATAGATATTGATAGCATGGAATTTAAAAACAGTGATGAACTTGAAAAATGCATCAAGTCAACATTAAAAGACCGAATTTCTAAAATACATCCAGTTATCACTTCTATCTTTTGCATTCCAGATGAAGATTTTGCATCTATAAGAATAGATGAATTGGTTGAAACCTTAACATTTATCACATCATATGCACTTAATGAATTATCACAATGTGCTTCTAATAGCGATACAAAAAAGGGGAGCAGTTCTGCTTCCCTTTATCAAATTCTATTTGATTTACAGATAACGTTATGTGATAAGTTTAAAGGCTTAAATCCTTTCATTTTAAGGTATGAAACAATGCAAGAGGTATTTTTGCTAATAAAACGATTAAACAATGCTCAAACGCAAAGCAATGAGCCTATAAATCAATCTAACGGTGATGTTATACGCCGCCCAGCATCAGATGATAGCTGGTTTTAATAAAGGGGGTGAATGCTATGCCAAGAAATGAAGATATAACAACACGGTTTACCGTTGACATATCAGACTTAAAAGCGAATATCCAAGAAGCCAACAGACAGATAAAACTTGCAAATAGTGAATTTAAAGCCGCATCTGCTGGCATGGATGATTGGTCGAGTTCTGCCGATGGTTTATCTGCTAAATTGAAACAATTAAATACTGTACATGATGCAGAAAATAAAAAATTAGATTCATTAAAGCAGCAATATAATCTTGTTGTTGAACAACAGGGCGAAAATTCAAAGGCTGCACAGGATTTAATGGTTAAAATCAATAACCAACAGGCAGCAGTTTCAAAGACAGAAAAAGCAATCAATCAGTATAATGCAAAACTTGATGAATTAACAGCATCAAGTAACCAAACGGTTACAGCATCGCAAAAGCTAACTGATGAAATCAACGATCAAGAAACAGAATTAAATCAGTTAAAAAGCAAATATAAAGATGTGATTCTATCACAAGGCGAAGCATCAGATGAAGCCAAACAGTTAGCATCTGAAATTACTAGTTTAAGTGAAAAGTTACAAACCAATAAAATAAAAATGGCTGATGCTGATGATGCAGCTGATAAATTATCACGTGCATTAGATAAGACAGAAAAAGAAACAGAAGAAACTAGCAAAAGTTTCACGTTGATGGATGGCGTTCTTTCTGGCGTAATTTCTAACGGAATTTCAACCGCAACTGGAAAAATTACAGAGTTTGTTGGTTCGCTATTTGAGTTAGGCGATGCAACAGAAGAATATCGTTCAATGATGGCAAAAGTTGAAGGTTCTGCAAATTCATTTGGTTATTCTATTGATTTTGCGAAAGATCAATACAAAGAGTTCTATTCATATGTAAAAGATGATCAAATGGCAACAAATGCAATCACTAACTTAATGGGTATGAAAGTATCGACAGAAGCGGTATCAGATGCAGCAGATGCAGCCGTTGCGGTTTGGTCGGCATATGGCGATTCTATACCTATTGAGGGCTTAACAGAAGCAATCAATGAATCTGCAATTGTTGGGCAAGTAACGGCATCACTAGCCGATACAATCAACTGGGCTAAACGTTCAAACGAAGATTGGACAGCTGCAATGGCTGGGCATACAAAGGCGCAAGAAGCCTTTAATCAAGCCATAAAAGACGGTGAAAACCAAGAAGATGCATACAGTGCAGCGTTAGCAGCATGTTCAAGCACACAGGAAAGAGCAGAACTGATTGCACAAACCTTAAATAAGACTTATGGGAAATCAAAAGATACCTATGATAAGTTAGCTGGTTCATTGATTGAAGCAAACAAAGCAGAATTAGAACTGAAAGAAACGCAAGCCGATTTAGCGGAAACACTTGCGCCACTACAAACTGAATTTACAAGACTTCAAAACAAGGCTTTAAAAGCATTATCACCAGTTATTGAAGATGTTACAGACGATTTTGAAGGATTGATAGAAGATATAGATTGGGATGGTGCAGCAAATGTTATTGGTGATCTGTTAGAAACAACAGCTGATGGCTTGCATTTTGTTGTAAAAAACATTGAACCAATTTCAGCAGGCGTTAAAGGAATGGCGGTTGCATGGGGAACTTATAAAGCTGCACAATTAGCGGCTAATGGGGTAATAAAAGCATCTAATGCATTGCTTGCAATCACCAAAACATCAACGACAGCTGCAACAGCTGCAACGGTGGCGAATACAACGGCAACAAATGCATCAACGGTAGCAACAAAAGCGTTAGCATTAGCGCAGAAAATGACACCGTGGGGGCTTGTTGCAGGTTTGATTGGTGGTGCTGTTGTTGCACTAGGGACATATATCGCATCTACAAAAAAATCAAAAGAAGAAACTGATGCAAATACGATCGCAACAAAAAAATTAGTAGAAGAATATGACAAAGTCACAGATGCATTGAAAGAAAGTAAAAAAGCACGTGATGAGCACATACAATCAGCAGCCGCAGAAGTTGGATCAGCTGAAATAATGGCGAAAAAACTTGATGAACTTTCTAAAAAAGAAAACAAATCAAATGCTGAAAAGAAGCAGATGCAATATTATGTTGATCGTTTAAATGAGTTAATACCAGAACTTAACTTGAAATATGATAAAGAAAAAGATGCATTAAATAAATCGACAGATGCGATTAATAAGAATATCACAGCACAAAAAAATCTAGCTCTTGCAAAAGCTGCACAAGAAAATCTAAATGAAATTGCCAAAGATATGGCTGATGTTGAAATTAAACTAGCTGATGCCACAGAATTACATGCATCAAATGAAAAGAAATTAGCAGATGCAAAAAAAGAAACCGCAAAAGCGCAAGAAGCATGGGCAAAGGCTGGTTATCAAATGTCTGGACAAGAATATGCAGCGTTTGTTAAAGCATCCGAAGCACAAGCAAAATTACAAAAAAATTACAATGATTCGAAAACAGCAGTTGACGGTTATAAATCTAAATTAAACGGATTGAATCAAGAGTTTGAGAAAACAGATCAATATGCACAATCAAAGATAAACGCAGCAGAAATTGAAGAACAACTTAATGCAATCATAGCGAAAGCAAAAGCAAAAGGAATTGAGGTACCAAAAGCTATTTCACAAGGTATTTCAGAAGGTGCATATGCAGTACCAGAATCAGTTGAAGAAATGAAATCACTGATTACTTATGATGATATGGTTGCTAAGGCACAAAAAAATGGTGTTGCAGTACCACAGTATCTATCAGATGGAATCAGAAGTGGGAATATCAAGCCATCTGTTGCAGTGCAAGAAATGAATGCACTTGTACAATTTAATGATTTGGTACAAAAAACACAGAAAGCAGGGTTTGATGTTCCAGAAACATTAAAAAATAATGTTCTATCTGGTAAAACAAAGCCACAACAGGCTGTACAGCAAATGAAAAACCTAGTAACATTTAATGATTTACTTTCTAAATCAAGTGCAGCTGGACAAAAAGTACCTGCTAATATTCAGCAAGCTGTTTTAAACGGCAAAATGTCACCGAAAAATGCAGTAGCAGAAATGAAGAGATTGATGATTGCAGAAGCAGATTCAGCAGCATCTGGAATGAATAAAGAAGGTAAAGATGCTAGTGCTTCATTTAATTCAGGAGTTAATGCCAATAAAGATGGTGCGAAAACAGCTGGTAATAATTTAAAAAAACAAGCTAAGTCTGGAGCAGGAAGTCAAACACTTTATAATGAAGGTTCAAATGCAGGTGCTGGATTCGTTCAAGGTATTGGATCATGGTTGTCAGATGCATTCACTGCTGGTATGAACTTGGTAACAAGTGCGATTAATGGAGGTAAAAAAGCACAGAAATCACATTCACCATCACGTGTATGGGATGAAGAAGTAGGGCAAATGTCTGGTGCAGGTTATGTTGTCGGTTTGCAGAAAAGCGAAAAATCTGTTAATAAGGCGGCTGCACATATGGTAGGCGGTGCGATTGATACAGTAAAAGCTATGAGCAACGATTTAACCGTTGGTGATATGTTTAATATGGGCAATCTGAAAGCTGGATTGAACTCGAATATAAGCAACATACAAAAATCAAAATCATTACGATCATTGAATAACCAGCAGGTACCACAATTAAAAGAAATCACATTCAATCAGTATGTTTCATCACCTAAACCATTATCAAGACTAGATATCTACAGGCAGACAAAAACGCAATTGATAGGCGCAAAGGAGCGATTGAAAGATGTTTAATGCAATATTAGAAAATGAATATGGCGAACAGATAGAACTAACTAAAAATGCAGATTATACAGGCGTAGAGATAGATGGTTTATATCCAACTCCTGCAACTGTCAACACAAAAGAATATGCATTTCTTGACGGTGCTAAAATAACATCATCAAAAACAAACAAAAAGTCTATCGTTGTGACTTTCTATATTGATAGAAGTGCAGAAAAAGCACGCATTGCGTTATATAAAGTAGTACAACCTAGTAAATTTATACGATTGAGATATAAAAACGGTACTCGCAATGTATATATTGATGGAATTGTTGAACAAATGCCAATTGATATTTTTGAAAAAAAACAATTTGTGACTATATCTATATTATGCCCTGATCCATATTTCAGAGATATAAACTCACACACTGAAAACATCAATAAAGTAACAAACTTATTTGAATTTCCTTTTGCTATATCAGAAGAAGGTATTGAGTTTGGAACATATGAAAGCGTAAAAGAAATATTTTTAGAGAATAATGGCGATATTCAAACAGGTGTAGAAATAGAAATTCATGCAACTGGAACAGTTAGGAATCCCATTATCACAAATGTGGTTGATAAATCGTTCTTTAAATTAAACTATACTTTAAATGCTGGTGATGTTGTCTATATTTCAACGTATAGAGGAAGAAAAACAGTAAAGGTTTTTAAAGATGGAAAATATGAAAACATATTTAATACGATTGCTGAAGGTAGCACATGGCTTCAATTAGCTGTTGGAACTAGCGTATATATATATGATGCTGATGCAGATGATGAAAAATATATGACGGTTAAGTTTATATATAAAAATCTGTATAGAGGTGTATAACATGAAAGAAATATCTTTGATTATATTAAATAAGAAATATGAAAGGGTTGGAGAATTAGACGATTATTCTTCTTTGATATGGGCATCACGCTATTATAAATGCGGTGATTTTGAGGTTGTAGTATCGATTGATGAATACCATATGAATTTACTTCAATCTGGTTTTTATGTAATGCGTGAAGATGATGATTATGTAGGAATCATCGAAGATCCAGAGTATTTGGATAATGAAGATCAATCACAAATGATGGTGATAAAAGGGCGTTTTCTTTCTTCTATCCTTTCACGTCGCATTATTGCAGTACAAACGCAATTGTATGGCACTGTATCAGCTGGCGTGATGAATCTGATAAATGATGCAATCATTCATCCAGTAATTCCAGAAAGAAAAATACCTAATTTTATCGTAGTTCCAACAAACTTCACGGAACGATTAGAAGCGCAGTACACAGGGAAAAACCTTTTAACAACGATTGAAGATATATGTGAATCTAACAGCATGGGATTTAAAACAACATTGAAAAATGGGATATTTCAATTTCAGCTATATAAGGGCGTTGATCGTTCATATGGTCAAGATGTATTACCGCATGTTGTATTTTCTGATGAATACGATAACTTAATTTCCAGCAATTATAAAGAAGTGACATCATCAAAGGCTACAAATGTGTTGGTTGCTGGAGAAGGAGAAGGTATGGAAAGAAAAGTATTGTGGGTTACAAAAGATAATCCATCTGGGTTAGATCGTTATGAAATTTATCAAGATAAAAGAAATCTTTCATCAAATGGCGGAGATATTACAGATGCAGAATATACAAATCAAATGAAACAGGAAGGACTAGAAAGTATAACGCAGGTATTGACTGCTTTTGAAGGCGATGTGTTTTTCGATAATATAGAATATCGCAAAGATGTAAATGTAGGAGATATTGTAACTATTGAAAATAAAAAGTGGGGAATTTATATAAATACTAGAATCATAGAGGTTATAGAATCAATAAATGAAGCTGGCGAATATGAAGTAATCCCAACGTTTGGCGTTTAAAAGAGGTGAAAACATGGCAATAAATTATTATTTTTTTAATTCAGTTGATAGAGATAGACTATATAACGCAGAAGATATATCAAACTATTTAAAAGGTATTATTGGAAATGGTATCATGCCATATCCAGCTGATTGTTTGCAGGTTGTAGCTGGCACAGGTATGCAGGTTGTTGTTAAAGCTGGCGTTGGGTTTATTGATGGGCATAAGTTAGAAAATACAGCAGATTATCCATTGACGGTATTGGCAGCAGAAGCGACGCTAAACAGAATAGATAGAGTAATAATGTATGTAGATCATACAAATAGAAAAATGGGTATCAAATATAAAGCAGGTGTAGCTGATGCGGTTGCTAGACCGCCAGAACTTGTGCGCAATCAAGATATGATGGAGTATTGCTTGGCAGAAGTGAGAGTTGTGAAACAAGCAACTTCTATTATGACATCAAATATCACTGATACACGTTTAAATAGTGCTGTTTGTGGTGTTGTTCAAGGACTTATTCAGCAAGTGGACACAGGCAAGTTATTTGAACAGCAGAACGCTTCTTTTAATGATATGTTAACAAAAAATCAAAGCAGTTTTGATACATGGTTTAAGAGTGCAAAAGATGAAATAAATAACGATGCAATCGTTCAACAGATTAGCGAATTAAAAACAAAAGCAGATGATGCATCAGATATAGCACATCAAGCTAGTTCATCTTTAGACATACACATGTTGAATTTGAAAAAGCCTACTGCCATTGTTGGCGATGATGTAGTTCCAGATACAACCGGAAAAATGAAATATGTAGATGTCAACGGTTTAGATACATATGATATAGCATTAGTACGTGTAACAATTGGGACAGTAGGTGATCAGATTATGCAATTTCATAAAGGCATGACTACAAACAGTGCAGGGAAAATGAATCAATCATTTTCATGCTTCTTTAATGATACGTACAGCGGTTGTGTAACAATTGAATGCAATTTCACTACGAAACAAGTTGGAATTAGATGTGAAGCTGTCAAAGGATGGACAGTTGCACAGTGTAAAATTGTATCTATATGGGGAATTAAAATATAAAAAAATCCTACTTCCTTATTTGGGAGTAGGTTCTTTTTTTATATCTTCTTTTGTGAATTCTTCACGTATATTGCCTTTATCATCAATTATAACAAGCCTATAACCTGTAAGTTCTGCTAATGCTATCAAATCTTTAGCTTTGTAAGTTTCTTTATTAAATTTTGATTGTAATGCTTGTGGTGTGATTCCTAAAAATCTAGCAAAATCAACAAATCCAAAACCACGAGAAGCTAACAAACTTTTTATTTTATTTTTCATGTATATGCCACCTTTCAATAATATTATAACATAATGCTATAACATTACAATATAAAAATAAAATATTAAAAAATAATAAAAATAATTAACTTTATACTTTACAAAATAATGCTATAGGTGTATAATAATAGTGTAAGGAAGGGAGGTGGTAAAGATGGTACAAATCATTGAATACCTAAATTTTTGCAAAGAAAAAGGCTTAAAACCTAACCGTCAGTCAACATTGGAAAAGTTTTTAAGCCAAATTAAGAAAGCATAACGCTTTCTGTAGTGATTGAGAGTTCGCACCTCTCAATCACATCATTATTATAAATCAACAATAGCCAAATGGCAAGGAGGATATAGATATGAATAGACCAGAAACAGTTGAAGAAAGAAGAAAAGCATGGAGCGATAAAATGTTTAACAAAGAATCAAATGAAGTTACAAGAACTATTATTATGCAAAAAATGAAACAAGATTTATTAAAACAGAATGAAGAAATTAAAACAATTCTAAGATAAATTTGTTAAGGAAATATTAAAAAGTGCATATGAAGAAAGTAAGGAGTAACATATGAAACAATTAACTAAAAATCAAAGGCGGATAGTAGCTAATAAAATTCATGACTATGCAGAGATGTTAGTACATACTAATGATCCATGTATAGTAGGAAAGATAATTGCTAAAATAGAAATGTTATCTGATATGGTAGCATATGGATATAATTCTTGTTATTCAGAATTTGAAAGAGCATTAAAAACAATAATAGAAATATAGAAAGTTGAAGCTGTTTATTTTTCTATTTAAAGTATAATAAGAAGCATATCTATTATGATGGTGGATTTTTCATTTTATTGGACTTTCAATAAACCATCTGAATTTAGTGCCAAGTAAATATTCACGATATAATGTTCTTCTTGTGTTGCCTATTTTTACTATGAACATTTCTCCAGCTCCATCTACATTTTTGCTATGATGTCGTTCTTCATGATGAATAACTGTATCAATCTCATATCTCTCATCATTATATATTATAGCTAGTGGTGTTATTTCGCCTTTTGTATTTTCTAATACTTCCATTTCAACATATAATTTTTGATACATGATACTCACCTCTAATTTTTCTTTCCTTATATATAATATTAACATGAAAGCTATGCCGAAAATATGCCTCTTTTATTTAAAAAATAAGAAAAAATACATGTAAATAGATTATACTATAATTAAGTAAAACGAAATAAATATAACTAAAATTAACTATCACTGTAATAGAAATATACATTTAATGAAATCCTACTGTGGACGCCATTTGTAAATAAAGCCTTTAACGAGGCTTTTTTTCATTTCTATAAACAAAACCTCTTGCTGTATCTAACAAGAGGTTTATTATTATTTTAAGATTGTATAGAAATATTTCCTGTACCGACAGTAAGTGTCAAAGTTCCAGAAGGATTAGAAGATTCTAGATTATAGGTAGATTCTGTAACATCTTTTACTAATGTTCCTCCTAGACTATCACTTACATCGATATTGCCTAGATTTGTTTCGGCATGGATTTGAATAGGGGTATTTTTATCTGATAAATGAATATTGATTTTTCCTGTGTCACAATTCATTGTGATATTATTTTTAATAGAAACAAGGGAAGCGGTAATGTTTCCTGTATATGTTTTTGTCTCAAAATCTGATAGAGAACTGTTTGTGATATTTATGTTTCCAACATCAGATGAACTGCTGCCTTTTCTTATTTCCATATCAGTTAAAGAAATATTGCCTACATCAGCACTCAAATTAAGAGAATTGCAGATTAAATCCTTTACATTTATATTTCCTACATCATTGTTGCCTTTGATATCATGTAAGTTATTGTTTTTTGGTACATAAAGGATGACTTCGTTGTTTTCTGCATCAATATTTGTATAGTTATCTAATTCTTTTTCCTTGATTTGTAATTTGTTTTGTTTTACTTCATAAGAAATAGGATCTTTCTTTGCTGCAGATTGAATATGATATGATATATAGAAAGATGCATCATCTGATGATTCAACTTTAAAACTAGATGTACTTAGTTCAAAGTCCAATGACTGTATATCTGAAATTTTGGTCTTTTCAAGTTTGTAAAGATGCTTTTCTTCATTTGAGTTGATAGTTGACACAATATTAGATAAGGAGATAGAGGAATCGTCCATAAAATATCCGATACCACACATAATTCCTCCTGCTATACAAAGACTAATTCCAAGAATGCATAAGCGTTTTGTGCTTTTTTTCATAATTTCCTCACTTTCTAGCGACTTTCTGTGCTGTTTTTATAAATAATTGTTTGCCATAACGGAAAATATAAATGCTTAAGATACATAATAATATACATGCTCCAATTCCCATAAGCCCTATTCCAGCAATAACTAGAGAGTTTGCGAAAGCATAGGGTATAGAAAGCAGTGAATTGAATAATAGCTTTCCTCCAACAAATAGTCCACAAATACCAAATAAGAAAATACAGAATAGAGCAATCGAAATGACTAAGATAATGCAGAATAATAAAACAATAAATACGATTAATAAAGGAGCTGTAATAGGGGATAATAAGATCGCAAGACATGCAATCCATAAAGTGTTAGAGCGTCTTTTTTTATCGTGATGTTCTTCGTTTACTTTTTTATCAAGAACATTGGCAATAATCTCTCTTGCGGCTTCTTTTGGTGTGCCTAATTCTTTGATTAATTCTTCTTTTGTGATGTCATCACTCATTTCATCTAAGTATTCTCTAAAGTATTCGATTGCATCTTCATACTCTTTTTTTGGTAGTTTTCTTAGATGTTTCTTTAATTCGTTTAAGTAAGCTTCTTTCATTAGTTTCGTATCCTCCCTTCAATAATTCCGTTGATCGTGTCGCGATAAGAAATCCATTCATCGCGAAGAAAGTCAAGCTGTTTTCTTCCGCTTTCGGTAATTGAGTAGTATTTTCTTTTCCTTCCCTGATACTCTTCCGTATATGTTGTCAGATAACCGCTTTTTTCTAATTTTTTTAGAATTGGATATAAAGTAGATTCTTTTATTTCCGCGACAAGCTTGATGGTTTGACTAATTTCATATCCATATGAGTCGGCTGTATCAACGATTGATAAGATGAGAAATTCTATCAGTAATGCGGATACTGGATAATACATGTAATCACCTCCATATATAAAAATTTTATATATAAAATCTATACATATTATGTCACGGGGATGAGAATTTGTCAATAATATGTGAAAAATTAGAAATGTATCGAATTTATGAAGTTGTGACCACTTTATAATTGATAAAAAAGGCTATTTATGCTATATTATTGTATGTTTAGTCGTAAAGGAGAAACCATGGATACTTATTATGAGGATATTCTAAAAAAGGTGGAGGCTCTTATAAAGGAAGGGCAATACGAAAATGCTTATGCCATTCTAGATGAAGAACTTTCTATGCCTTATATTCCTAAAGAATATGAGGAACCATTAATCGCATACTTTAACCAGTGTCGAAGCGAGTGTAAATGGAAAGATAACAGAGTGTATCGTGAAGAAGACATAGAAACTTTGCTGAACGGTTCTCTGGAAGAAGCATTTCTTGCGATTGAACAATTGAAGAACAGTAATATTCGTAATCATATGGATGTGATTCAGGATTATTTAAAAGACAATCCGCATTACCTAGTTCGTTCTTTATTGATAGAAGCAATGATGGAACAGAATATTAGTGATGAAGTCTGTATTGATGTGGATGGATTAGAAGTACGGTTTTGTCCTTGTAGCATTGATGCTCCTATGGATAGTGAAGGTGCTATTCTTGCGGTTTCTTATTTGAAGGAATGGTTTGAGAATGATAATCCGACATTTACCATGATGTGCGTGGAAACCTTAGTTAAAGAAGCATATCTTAGATTACCTTTTGAAATCGAAGAAGATGATGCTTTAGCCATTGCCTGTAGTGTGGCTGCTTATGTGTTCGCAGCTCATGAAGAATTAGAAGCATGGAAAATATTCGAAGAAGAAAAAGGACTTGCACAATATAGAGGTTATGAATTATTATTAAGGAAGCATGGAATGTAATGCTGTGTGCGAAGATATTGATACGTAGGAGGTATGAACAATGAGTTCAACATGGGAATTAAAAGAAAAATCAACAGGTGAATTATTAGCGACTGTCGAAGGAGATACTTGGAAAAATGCGCAGAAGAAAGCATTTAAAAAATTAGCTAAGAAAGTAAACTTGCCAGGATTCCGTCCAGGGCAGGCTCCAGAAAAGCTAGTAAGAAAACACATTAGTTCTCAAAATATATTATTTGAAGCAGTTGATGAAGTTGCTGCTGATGCTCTAGCAGAAGGAATCAAAGAACATGAGCTAGAAATGATCGCTCGTCCTTCTTTAGATTTTGATAGCATCGATGAAGAAAAAGTAGTATTGAAATTTAATATTACAGTTAAACCAGAAGTTACATTAGGTGACTATAAAGGTTTAGATATCAAAAAAGAAGAAGTAAGCGTTGAAGATGCAGATATTGATGCTGAAATTGCTCGTTTACAGGATCGCTTTGCTGACTTAGTTGTAAAAGAAGAAGGTAAAGTTGAAAATGGAGATACAGCAGTAATCGACTTTGAAGGATTTAAAGACGGTGTTGCTTTTGAAGGTGGAAAAGGTGATAACTATCCATTAGTAATTGGAAGCGGAACATTTATTCCAGGATTTGAAGAACAAGTATTAGGAATGGGTATTGAAGAAACAAAAGATATCAATGTTACATTCCCAGAAGAATATCAGGCAGCTGATTTAGCTGGTCAGCCAGTAGTATTCAAAGTTACTGTTCATGAAATCAAATCAAAAGTATTACCTGAAGTAAATGATGAATTAGTAAAACAGGCTGAAATCAAAGATGTAGAAACTTTAGATGCTTACAAAGAATATACACGTAAAAACTTAGAAACAAGCAAAGCTAATCAGGCAGAACAGAAATTCGAAAATGAATTATTAACTGCAATCTGTGATGGTGCTAGTGTTGAAATTCCTCAGATCATGATTGATGATGAAACAGATTCAATGGTTCGTGATTTTGCTCAACGTTTACAGTATCAGGGAATGAGCTTAGATCAGTACTATCAGTTCACTGGACAGAATGAAGAAATGATTCGTGGAGAAATGAGCAAAGATGCTTATAATAAAGTAAAAGTACGTTTAGTTCTTGAGGCTATTGCAGCCGAAGAAAAGCTGGAAGTTAGTGAAGAAGAAATCAATAAAGAAATTGAAAACATTGCAGGTATGTACAATATGCCAGCAGAAAAAGTAAAAGAGTTGATTTCTAATGATGCTATAGGGTATGATTTACGTATCCGTAAAGCATTAGAACTTGTCAAAGAATCAGCAGGCAAGTAATTATGCTGCAAAAGACGCCGGATCGCGTCTTTTTTGCCTATTGAAAGGAGTGTAGGAATCATGAATGAAAATATGAGTGTACATTTACCTTTAGTTTGTACAAGAGGTGTTGTCGTATTTCCAGATCAAGAAGTAATTATCGATGTTGGCAGAACAAAATCTGTGCGAGCAGTAGAAGAGGCACAGGAAAACTGTGAAAGTCAGGTTATTTTAGTTGCACAAAGAGATTTGGCAGTAGAAGAACCAGATGTGAATGATGTTTATTCCTATGGAACTCTTTGTCATATTAAACATATGCGTAGAATGGATGGATATCTACGAGTTAAATTTAGAGGAATTTCTCGTGTTGAATTACATACAATTGTAAATGATGATATGATGAGCGTTACTGCTGAAATTAAAGAAGATGTAGTACAGGATCCATTAGAAGAAGTAGCATTAGTTAGAAAGATTGCAAAGCAATTTGAAGAAATTGAAGCTGTTTCTCAAAGTATTCCTAAAGAAATGATCAATGAGCTTGCAAAAGGTGTTTCTGCTCAGGCATTATCTAATCAGATTGCACAGTTGTTTCCATTTACTCTTGAAAAACGTCAGGAGTTATTAGAAACATTAGGCATAAATGATCGTTTATATCTGATTTTACAGGAAATCGAAAGTGAAAAAGAATTGTCACAGATCGAAAACAAAATCAATGATAAAGTAAAAGTAAGAATTGAAGAAAGTCAGAAAGAATATTATCTGCGTGAAAAAATGCGTGCGATCAAGGAAGAATTAGGAGATGTTCCTGATACGGATAAAGATGTTGATGCAATTCGCAAAAGATTAGAAGAAAATCCTTATCCTGAAAATATTAAAGAAAAGATTAAAGATGAACTTTCTCGTTACGAAATGTTACCAGCCGCAAGCGGTGAAACTGGAGTAATCAAGACATATATTGACTGGGTAATGGATCTTCCTTGGTGGCAGGAATCTAAAGATAATGAAGATTTAAATAAGGCTTCTGAAATTTTAGATGAGGATCACTATGGACTAGAGAAAATCAAAGAACGTATTTTAGAATATCTTGCGGTTAAACAGATGACCAATTCACTTCGTGCACCAATTATCTGTTTAGTTGGTCCTCCAGGTGTAGGGAAAACATCTTTGGCTAAGTCTGTGGCAAGAGCCTTAGATCGTAAATTTGTGAAAATTTCACTTGGTGGTGTGAAAGATGAATCAGAAATCCGTGGTCATAGAAGAACTTACTTAGGAAGTATGCCAGGTCGTTTTATTCAGGCTATGAAAAAAGCAGGAACTGTTAATCCGGTTTTCTTAATTGATGAAATCGATAAGATGGCAAGTGATTATAAGGGAGATCCTGCAAGTGCTATGTTAGAAGTACTAGATCCCGAACAGAATTCTGTTTTCTCTGATCATTATATTGAAGAACCATATGACTTAAGTAAAGTATTATTTATCGCAACGGCAAACTATCTGGAGAATATTCCAAATGCGCTTCGCGATCGTTTAGAAATTATTGAATTAAGCTCTTATACAGAACTTGAAAAAGTAGAGATTGCGAAACGTCATTTAGTTCCAAAGCAGATTAAAGAAAATGGTTTAAAGGCTTCTCAATTAAAATTAGATGAAGATATGATCAGCTACTTAATCCGCTATTATACAAGAGAAAGCGGTGTTCGTCAGTTAGAACGTGTTATTGCGACAGTATGCCGTAAGAGTGTATTGGCTATTTTAAAAGACAATAAGCGTAGTATCAAAATAACTAAGAAATTAATTAAAGAATGGTTAGGTCATGAAAAATTTGAATATGGCAAGAAAGAAACCAAAGATCAGGTTGGTACTGTAACAGGACTAGCTTATACATCCTTTGGTGGAGATGTTCTTCAGGTTGAAGTTACGCATTTTGAAGGTAAAGGAAAATTGGTCATTACAGGTCAATTAGGTGATGTAATGAAAGAATCAGCATCTATTGCTTATGACTATGTACGGGCTAATGCAAAAAAATATAAAATTAACTCTGAAGTATTTGAGAAAAATGACATCCATATTCACGTACCTGAAGGTGCTGTACCTAAAGACGGCCCTAGTGCTGGGGTAACTCTTACTACAGCGTTAGTTTCCTCTTTAAGTGATACTCCAGTAAAAGCTAATCTTGCGATGACAGGAGAAGTTACACTTCGTGGAAATGTACTTCCTATTGGTGGCTTGAAAGAAAAATCAATGGCAGCTCATCGCTGTGGTATTACGACAATTGTCATTCCTAAAGCTAATGTGAAAGATTTAGATGAAGTACCCGCAACTGTGAAGGAAAGTGTAAACTTTATACCTGTAGAAAAAGTATCTCAGGTAATAGATGCTGCACTGGTAAAATAGTATGATACAGTTTAAAAAAGCAGAGCTTGTCATATCTGCCCCTGATAAGAAATCATGGCCAGATACAAACTTGCCTGAAATTGTACTTGCAGGTCGCAGTAATGTTGGGAAAAGCAGTTTTATAAACACTATGTGTGGTCGTAAAAAACTTGCATATGTTGGTAATACACCAGGGAAAACACGCTTATTAAACTTCTTTAATTTGGATGATAAGTATATGTTTGTAGATGTACCAGGTTATGGATATGCGAATATTTCAAAGACACAGCTTATTAAGTTTGGAAAGATGATGGAAGATTATTTTTCTGAAAGAACTCAGAAGCGTGGTGTTGTAATTCTAGTAGATGCTAGACATAAACCTACTGAAGATGATATTACTATGTTGGAATTCGTTCGCTATTATGAAATTCCTGTAGCAGTCGTAGCTACGAAATGTGATAAAGTTCCTATCACAAAGAGAAATCATCAGATTGCAATGATTCGTAAGACATTGGGACTGTATGATGATGAACCATTATTTCCTTTCTCCTCTGCTGAAAAGCAAGGTATGGAAGAGGTATGGGATTATTTGATTCAGATATTTGAATCTTAATATTAATAAAGCTATTACATCTGTAGTAGCTTTTTGTGCGACAGGCAGTCGCTATAGTTCAAACATGTACAGGCATGGTTGAACTTTCTTTCTTATTAGATGTTCTACTTACGATACGGTGTATAAACGGAGTAAATGAACTTTGAAAAGAGAGGTGTCACGTAGGTGTAAGTCCTACTCTGTTGAGTTCCAATGCAAGACAGAAAATCTAAACTAGTGCACTTTCGTGAGGAAGTGTGCGAAGGAGTTGTGGGAAACCGAGAGGACCATAGATGGTTTGGCAGGCCGAAATGTAGTGTGAACTACATGGGCGGCAGGGATGTTTGATGACCGTGCGAAAGAGCGGGAAATCTATATATTATTTACTAAAATGAATTGGATGAGTAAATAGGAACATTCATGTGATGGTAGTTGGCATGT
>URYK01000005.1 GCA_900552125.1 uncultured Solobacterium sp.
TTTAGTTAGAAGAAAACCAGTCGTATCATTCATCTATAGACTTGATTAACCACCCATATTATATACCTTTAACTGTGGAGTAGCAATACTGCACTTTTTCGCTTCCACAAAACTATGGTTATCAAATTCAATAATTATCTTTTGTGTATCTACTAACTTTTTTGCCAACTTTAACTTAATGACATTGCCTGTCGAGATCCTTTCTATCGAGCATCCCTTGATTTTAAAAAAGGTATGCTGGAGGAAATCGAACGGCGCTATAAAAAATATACAAAACTAAGACGTAAGATTTATGGAGGTACACAATCATGGGAAAAGTAATCGCAGTCTTAAATCAAAAAGGAGGATGCGGGAAAACGACAACGACCGATAATGTATCGGATATCCTTTCCAGAAAAGGATACAGCGTGCTGGACATCGAACTGGACCCACAGGGAAATCTTGGGCTTATTCATCACTGCAAGGATGCAGAACATAATTTCTACAGACTGATAAAAGGAGGTCAGTTTGCACCTATTAAAATACGAGAGAATCATTTCATGATTCCTGCAGGTTCCGATTCTGCCGCAATAGCAACCGATTTTGCAACATGCATAGGTAAAGAAATAATGTTATCGGATATCCTGGAATCCTATCGGGATATGTATGATTTTATCTTTCTTGACTGTCCCCCTACTCTGTCGCTGCTGACTGATCTGGCAATGGCCGCAGCTGATAAGATCCTGGTTCCGGTATCCATCGATCTGTATTCGATCGACGGACTGACAAAGCTTGATGAAAGAATGCGTCTGATAAAACGCTTCTATAACCATGATCTGGATTATCTAGGGATCCTGGTAACAAATGCCAAGACAAATGCAAAATGCACTGAACAGATCAAAGAGATGGCAGCAGAAGCAACACGATACCTTGATACGAAGGTCTTTGATACTGTCATCAGAAATTCAGTCATCGTATCCAACGCACAGCTTGCATTCCAGACACTTACAGACTATCGAAGCAAAGCCAGCGTAACACAGGACTACATCGCCTTTTCGCAAGAATTGCTGGAGAACATTTAATATGGATAGCAAATCAATCGTAAGCGGCCTGTTTCAGAATTCGAAACAGAACGAGGCTGTCCAGGAATACCAGGTAATAGACCGGGAAGAAATGAGAATGTTGCAGATAGATACGCTGCTTCCTTCTGAGAACAATAGGAAGCTGAATAATGAGTTTGTCGATGAGCTAGCTGCCAATATAAAACTGAACGGTTTGCTGCAGGCACCGGTAGTCACACCTATAGAGAATGGCATGTATAGAATTCTTACCGGTCACCATCGTGTAGCTGCATGCAAGAAACTGAATGAGGAAGACGGAAGCTTTCAGATGATACGTTGCATGATCAAGAGAAAAGATGAAATTGACTGTGAACTGCTGATGCTGGATACAAATCTAAAGATAAATACTTTGAATTCCTATGACAGAATGATGGCGATAGGAAGAAAGGAAGAGCTGCTGAAAGAGAAGAAAAAACGTGATCAGCAGAAAGGCGGCAATATCAAAATGATAATCGTCGAAGAAACCGGCCTGAAAAGAAGTCAGGTACAGACCTATCTGACCATATATAAGAAAGCATGCGCTGAAGTAAAAGAAGCCCTGCGAAAAGAACAGATCACGCTTTCGCAGGCGGCTTCTCTAGCAAAGAAAACAGAGAGTGAACAGATAAAAGCAATTAATCAAAAACATGAGAAAAAAATAAAAAAAGAGGAAACTGATCTTCTATATAAAGCAATTGACAGCTATACCAGAGAGTGCAGAAGATTAGATAATATTTTGCAGAAAACTGATGAAGAACAGCTATCCTCGATGGAAATCGATCTAAAAAAATTCGTCCATGAAATGATGAATTTTCTGACAGCTATGGAGCAATCATGACATATGACCAGCTGAATCATTATGCTTATGATCTGGTAGGAAAAATGAAGCGTACGCTCCATAAGAAAAGCAATGATATCTTCGTGCTTGGAGAACTTGATATCCTCACATTTCGATGGACCCGTGAAGAGTCACTGGCGGCCTTAAATATCTATCAGCTGCATGAGCTTCTTGTGTTTATGGAAAATGCTATATCTATCTCGATTCATGAGAAGGAGGAAATACCTACCTATAGAACGATGCGCATGATGTTCCGAAAAGAGCTGCTGCCTGGAAGTGGAAAATAAAAAGGCCAGTCACTGGCCTTTTGGAGGAATGATGAAAATGGAAAAACTTAAAGAATTTATCAAAACGGTTGGAAAAGAGGATATCAGCTTATTGCTGAATTTCATGATGATAGTCTTAACAGGTATTTCCGGCGTATTTATTCTTATAGGTTACCTGATCAATATTACTTTTCGTGAAACCTTATATCTGGTTGGTATAGGAACAGAAATATCTTATCTGAAGATATTTGGATTTCCTTTTCTGTATGTTGGCATAGTTATATTATCGTTTATATGCCTGAATGTTATCATAGAGGTATTTGCTTTCGTGGTAAGGGTCATAAAGACTATACAGAAAAAATCTAATTTGGGTTCCTGAACTGATTTTTCACTGTATAAACTTAATTAAAGCGGAGTCTGCTATTCAGAATAAGATCTGAAAAGCAGATCAGTAAGCATTCATATGTATATAAGGTCAGTCACTGGCCTTCAGGAGGTATCGAATGGAAAAACTTAAAGAGTTTATAAGAAATGCAGAAAAAGAAAATGTACATATTTTATTCGATCTTGCATTTAAAATAGGAATAGGTCTTTCCTTTATGTTAAGTTTTATTCTGTATATATTTTATGTTTCTTTTCAGCTGTTTCTTGTTCGTATCAGTATAGGAACGGAAGTTACCTATCATATACTGTTAGATATTCCTCTTATGTTCATTGTATTAGGTCTATATTCGTATCTATGTCAGAAAATCATCATAGAAATACTTGCTTTTGTAATAAAGCCTATACTGAAACGATTTATTTAGTACTGGAACTTTCGTTTTCAAGTTCCTTATTCTTGACAGTACTGGAATATGCTATTCTGAAAGCAATATGAAATGCAGTTACTGATAATAATGTTCCATATATCAATGAAGAATACAAACCTTTTGCTATCAGAACAGCTACTGCAGAGCTGATTTCCTCTTTCTGGAAGATAGTCACAAAAAAGTTTTTATGTATATCTATATATTCATAGACAATTCCATTAAATCCTAGAAATAGGACGAACACGATGCTTTCGAAAAATATCAGAATAGTATCAATAAGTTTAAAGCCCAGTTCATTATGAAAGGCTCTAAAATATACCTTATGAAAGCTATAAGTGAGTATAAACGTGAAGGATAAGGTAATAAGAACAGCGATTAAAGCATTTATTATGACTAATTCAGATACTGAATCGTAATTACCAAAATATAGCTTAAATCTCTTCTGTATTTCTAAGCTTAGCCCTAAAGCTACAACGAGAATTGATATAAATATCATAAATTCAGAAAATAGATATATAGGTAATTTGAAAATATCGTTAGCATTCTTCTCTTTCCATTTGAATATGCTAATAGCCAAATCCCATACAAAAGCAATAATCTGTAATGCGGTTTCTAGAAAATAATACAGGAATGCAGTACAAACAAGAAAGACAGTAAATCTATTGCTCCATGCTATATAGATAATTAATGCAATCACTAAAAAAGCAAGACGGAGCAGATGCAGGACAGGATGCTTTTCAAAGAAATTTTCAATTTCTTTAATTATGTTATCAAACATAAAAATCACCTCAAAATACTGTTGTATATATACAACAGTATATCACAAGAAAGGAAGCAGAAAAATGATAGTGTATAAAAACTTAAAGTACTTAAGAACAGAAAAGAATCTGAGCTATCGAGAACTTGAAAGATTATCAGGAATATCATATAGCATCATCTTTAATATCGAACACTGCAGAATCAGTGACCCTTCTCTTTCTAGCATTATCGGACTATCAAAAGCATTGGAAATAGACATTGATAGTTTTGTAAATATAGATTTAGAGAAACAGGCACTGAAAAGAGCTGAGTTAAAATGAAAAATATTTTAGAAATGCTTAATATCGATGAAAGACTATACCCTGTAGCAGTTATATTAATTATAATCGGAGTTATGTTCTCGATGATACACATCTATATTACCCTTGGAATTGAATTTCCAGAATGGAACTCAAAGAAAAAAATAAAAACATGTCTGACAATACTGATTATTGCATTTATCATTGTTTATCTTTATCTCGATTGTCTTTATGAGCTGTCTTGCTCCCTGCAGTAAAGAAAGGAAAATTGATATATAGAAAATATTCCTTAATTTCTGAAAAGTTTTTACGTATAAAAGACAGTCCATATCCAACAGTAAAAATTACAGAAAGCAAAATGATTATAAACCATGGAATGCTTATTATGGAGACCAGCAAGCTATCTTGTTTATTGTTAAAGAAGATACCAAATAGTAAAATGCTAATATAGGTAAATGTTGCACAGTACAAAACTTTTGCAGTATAGTCTGTTTCATATCCTACGATACATTTTGATTTTCTATATTGTCTTTTTATCTCTTCATACATGTTTGAATAAATATTTGAAATCTCTTCTGAATTTAAAACAGATGTGTCCTCTGAAAATAATCTGCTTAATTTTCCAAACTCGATTTCTAATTTCTTTGAGGCCAGCAATGTACGATATTTTTCGTCTTTCATTCTATCATGAAGATAATAGTAGAGATCAAATCCTTTCGTACTGCTGTATGAAAAAGATTTAAGTTCATTCATCAGGGGATAGTACACATATTCCAGCCGTTCTCTGCTGATATCGATTCTAGATTGTTTGTTTAACGAATGGAAAGCCGTGTAGACACTGACAGCGATACCGATAATCGTAAAAATAGATGTTAATATAAACTTGCCTATTTCTAAAATATCTATATCCATCAATTATACATCTCCTGTCCTGTTTAAATATCCGTATAAGATATTCTAACATAATATGTTTCATAGAAAAAGGAGGCATTTATGAATCTGCAGAAAAATTTCAACTGGTTAAAATGCAAAAATAATCTGAGCTATAACAGAATATATCGTATGACAGGGATAAGCATCAGTACCCTGCAGGTACTGGCGCATGGAAATCAGAACAATATAAGAATAGAAACCGTAATAAAGCTCTGCAATTGCTTTAAAGTAAATATCAATGATCTTGTCTTTTCGGATATTGAAAAAAATATGGATGAGATCATAGGAAGATCCAAACAGATCGATTCTTCGAACCTGCAAAAGAATGTGAGATATTTAAAAGAATCTAATAGTCTTAGCTACAAGAAGATCTGTACTGCAGCAAAAATAAATTTGAATACGCTGCACATCCTGCTGAACGGAAATGAAATGAACGCAAGAATGGAAACCGTCGTAAAACTTGCTGAGTTCTTTGAGAAAAGTTTAGATGAATTAGTAATCAAAGATATTACAACTTGTAAATTTTAAATGTATGTTGTAATAAATTAAAACAAATTTTAAAGAAAGGAAAGATGATTGTGCATCAAAAATTAATCGAAAAGTTCATAAAGATGTATGATGGTTTATTAATTATCATCAAAAATCATAAGAAAATGATAACAAAAATAGTTAAGGCATTTCTATATGTAATAGATATATCTTTATACCTAATTGAAAAACTTCTCATTATGCTAATGATCATTGAAATTATCAATAATTTACCATTCAGCAAGGAAATGTATGAAATTAGATCAGATGAAATAAAAATATTAGCCTCAGCTTTTCTCATGTATGGATTCATGATTCTTTGGCTATTAAAATTCATAGGTAAAAAAGTACATATAAAACAGGCCATTAGACTCCTTCCCTGTCTTCCACTAGCATATATCTTCATAAAACTGTTGATCAAAATAGAAAAAATAGATTTAATGTTTCTTTGGCTGATGCTTACATTTTGCAGAATTATATTTGATTTGCTTCATGAAAGCATCAATAGATATATTACAAATTCCTATATTAGAAAAGAGGGATGATATAAAAGAAGCAGAGGAAGTATTGGCAGCAATATTTTTATATAAATCTATGAAAATCTTGATCGTGATTATTTCAATAACAGCTATAAAGAACATGGAAACCAAAAATTAAAATCTGCTTTTCTTAAGTTATTCACATTAAGCAAAAAGGCCAGTCACTGACCTTTTCGAAGGGAGGAGATAGTATGATTGCATTAGAAGATCGTATAGATATAAGGAGAACACGAAATGAAGTACAGAAGCATCTCAAAGTTCTTGGAAAGCATATGTTTCGAAGTCAGATACTTGACTATATCTCTATAAGCAGCAGCGTGATATCAAATGCTGGCAGCAGCAATAATACAAATTCAGGAAATAAGATACTGTACGCAATGGATAAGTCCTCCAAGAAAAATGAAAGTATAGAGCAGTATATTGAGTTTATATTATCAGGGATGAATAGGCTGGAAGAAAAACAGAAGGAACTCCTTCTTGCAAAATATCTTTATAAACTGGATGATGAGGAATTTCAGGAAGAATTTAACATGAGCATGAGAACCATATATAATCATATAAAAGAAGCTGAAATAGATCTCGCTATCATTCTTGAATGTGCTATATATAAAGATAGATAAGTATTGCAAAAAAGATGCGAAATCATTGCGAAATCATTGCAAAATCGTTGCAAAAACGATGCGAAATCATTGCGAAATTGTTGCAAAATCGTTTCATTTACATTGCAAAATTACTATGCTAAAATTGGTATGATGGATGTACTATAGAAAGGAGTACAAATGAATTTTAAAGGGAAAATAATCCTGCTTATATTGTTCTTATTTGTAACCGTAACAGGTCTTCTAGTATGGAATACAGCTACGATAGACAAGGCCAGCAAAGAGCATAAAGGTACTGTTACACAGGTTGAAGAACAGAAGCAGGAAACTATACAAAAAGAAAAATTAGAACTAACACAGGACTCTATTGAATTAGAGGTCGGTGCAGTGTTTGACTTTAAACAATATATTAAAGTAGCAGAAAATAAATATGGCTATAGCGTAAAGGATCAGATCAAGGTAGAGGGAGAAATTCCTACAGATAAAGAAGGCGAATATCAGGTAGAATATATTATGGATCTTGGGAACGGTAAACGTATTAGCCGCATACTAAAGGTAACAGTCAGAAAATTCTAGGATAGGAGTGTCGGCATGAACAGACGGGAGAAATACCTGCAGCAACAGCGTGAAAAGAAACTGGTAGAAACAACCAGTAAAATATATGCAGCAACATTAACTGAGGTACTTTTTGAAGCAGAAGTATCGAAAGATGATATTGAGTATATACTTTCACAGGTTATGAGTAAAGCCATCGATCTATCAAAAGGATATATAGATGTAGATACATATGTGGTATCGGTGGAAGAAAAAACAGGAATCTTGCTGAAGTAATCAAGGAGAATTTATATGGAAGAATTATCACTTAAGCCAAAAACGGATATGATCCAAAATATGATATATATCATTCGAAATCAGCAGGTAATGCTGGATAGTGACCTAGCTATGCTGTATCAGGTCGAAACAAAAGCGTTGAATCGTGCAGTAAAAAGAAATATAAAAAGATTTCCTAAGGATTTCTGCTTTCAGCTTACAGCAGAGGAATATGAAGTTTTGAAGTGCCAGATTGGCACCTCAAAAATGACTGGCCAAGAAAAAACGGATGGTCGTGGCGGTCGTCGTACATTACCATATGTTTTCACAGAACAAGGGATTTCTATGTTGGCAAGTGTACTGCATAGTGAGATAGCTATTAATGTAAGCATAGGTATAATGCGAGCTTTTGTTGAGATGAGGCATTTCATGGCTAACAATGCAATGCTTTTTGAAAGAATAAGCTCGGTGGAACTAAAACAGCTAGAATATCAGAAACAGACAGATGAAAAAATTGAACGAATTTTTGATTACATATCAGAACATAAAGAAAACGAACAGAAGATCTTCTTTGACGGACAGATATATGATGCCTTCAGTCTACTGGTAGGACTTATAAAAAAAGCTGAAAAGGATATCCTCTTAATAGATAATTATGTAGATATTGATACTTTAAATATATTGACTAAGAAAAACAAAGGAGTAAAGGTGCTACTGTATACATCAAAGCATACTCCTTTGTCTAAGCAGGACATCAACAAATTCAATAAACAGTATCCGTATATCGAACTTAAGTTTTTATCAGAAATGCATGATCGCTTTCTGATATTGGATCATAAGACAATGTATCACATTGGTGCATCATTAAAAGACGCAGGAAAGAAATGCTTTGCAGTCAGTCTTATCAAAGAGAAAAAAATAATGAATGAGCTGCTCCAATGGATAAATGGAGCTGGAAAATAAATTTCTAGAGAAAAGGATGAAAAATTATGACAAAGAAAGAACAAATCAATAAATTAGCAGAAATGACAGGATTAAACAAAAAGGAAGCGGAGGCAACTTATGGAGCATTCGTAGAAATGATTTACTGGGAACTAGAAAACAATGGTGAATGCAGTATCACAGGTCTAGGAAAGCTTACAATTGCAGAACGTCCGGAAAGAAACGGAATCAATCCGGCTACAAAAGAAAGAATCGTTATTCCTGCACGTAAAGCAGTGAAATTTACTCCATGTAAGGAACTGAAGAACAGCTTCAAATAGGAGTACCCTATGGATGAATGGATCAGATGCAGAGAGCTGATTGATGAATTGGCAAACGATTATGCGTTATTCCAGCAAAAAAGCAGACTTATACTTCGTATGGCGGAAACAACCGGAATTACCCAATGCAGAGCAACTATTCTTGAGATGCAGCATGATCTGAATGGAAAGCTATTAAAATATCATGAACTGATAGAAAGACTTCAGTATAAAAATATAGAGGACAGAAATGTATTGGAATCTTTTTATTCGTATATATTTAATGGAATGAATGAAAGAATTGATGAGATAAATTCATTTTTGGATATATTGGAAAGAATGATAAAGGAATATATTCAGTTGTCGTAAATTTTGCGACAACTGCCACAAATAGTGGACAATACATATGTAAAATTAAACAATACGCAAAAAATGCGTGTTGACAGAGACTCAGTAATATCAGAAATATGGAGGGACTACTGTATGGAAAATATAAAATATAAGGTTATACTTAAAGAAATACTGGAAATGACAAAGAAGGCAGATTTAATCGAAGAACTAGCATCGGTAAAGGATAAAGTATTCAGTAAAAATGTAGAAATAAGTACGCTTCTGAAAGATGTTAATATTGGAAATCTATCTTTATTTGAGCCAGTTACTATAAAAGGATTTTTGTTGGACAGCAGTTCTCTGATTGAACCTATTACATATACAGCACAGCGAGCAGAAGTAAACAAAATAACTTTTAAAAAAGGAATTAGAGGAAGCTATCAGAAAGACACAGAGTATAAAGCGGCGAGGATGAATCCTCCTATTATTAGGCAACTAGAAGAAAAAGACGAAAAGGTTATGGCATATCTTTATCTTTCTGAAAACCCATTTGAGTTTAAATTCGATGAAAATCATTCTATTGTAGTTGAAAATAATAATAAATTTATTCCTGTACTGATGAACAGAAAGGAATACTATACTTATAGAAATTTGGAAGTAGCAATCATATGTGAAATCGTTCCTTTACAACAAAAAATCATAGACATGATTTATAGTAATGCAAGCAGAGCTCATCAACAGATAATAGAAGGCTTCATTGATTATAGAAGTCCAGATATCAAAGGGATAGTTCTCAATGCCATCAAGTGTGACAAAATATCAGAAATAAAGGCAAATCGACTGGTTAATTACTGTGCTGAATACAGGATTGCTAATGAAAATACACCTGCTAGTTTTATTGCAGATAGAATAGATAGGGCTATAAGCAGCTTCGATAAGACATTTACGAAGGATTCTTATCTGTGTATAAATAATGAAATAAAGCAATATCTTCTGAATGGAAAAATAAAAGTTAATTATTATGACAGAAATATAGGATTTTATATTTCTACAGATTTGAACGATTATGAAGAACATCTAAAAAATATGAATAAGCTTCATGAATTTATTAAAGAATTTAGTGATAAAATGCGTATAAAATGGAATCTTGAGTTTTTAAGTGATTTAAGAGATATAGAATACTTTAATTTGTAGAAAGATAAGGAGATGAAAATTATGAAGAAATTAGTAGGATTACTAGCTGTTGCAGCATTCGTTCTAACTGGATGCAGTCAGGAGTTAAAAGTCACAACAGCAGAAAATGTAACATTGGAGTACGGAGAAAAATTAGATAACAGCAAGCTATTCAATGCCAAGGAATCTGATGAGAATGTAAAAGTACAGAAAGTTGATGGATTTGATAGCAAGAAACTTGGAGAACAGGAATTAACTGTCACATTCACAGATGGTGATAAGGAAACTGAACAAACAATTAAGGTAAAAGTAGAAGACACGAAGAAACCAGAGATTGAACTGAAGAAAGAAAAAGTTACCATCACCGCGGGCGATAAACTTACATTGAAAGATAATGTAAAATCAGTTAAGGATCCAGTAGATGGTGATCTGAAATATAGCGATAAGAAAGTTGAAAAATCTGGCTATTACATCAATAAAGGTAAACTGGATACAAAGAAAGCCGGTACATATGAAGTCAAAGTCTTAGCTTACGATGCAAATGGAAATGCTTCAGAAAAAACATTTAAGGTTGTAGTTGAGAAGAAAAAAGAAACACCTAAGAAAGAAAGCAGCAATGCTTCATCAAACGGCAATGGTGGCAATGTTGCCACAGGAAATAACAATTCTGTAAATCAACAACCTTCCTCTCCTGCTCCAAGCGGAGGCAATAGCGGAAGCACAGGAAATAGTGGCAGTTCTTCAAGTGGAGGAAGTACAGCCTCAAATTCAGGTAATTCACAGTCCAATGTGTTATGCCCAGGTGGTTGGATCCCTGAAAAAGCCTGTAATATTCCTGTTTCTGATCCAGCGGTAGGATCTGATGGAATCTATTACAATACTAAAGCAGAAGCTGATTCTGCAGGTATGGCTTATATGAAATCTCAAATGGAATATGGATATACTGTATATAGTGTAGAATTTAATGACAGAACCCAGAAATATATTTGGATATCTCATAAAGATTTAGGTGTATATGAATAAAAAAACTCATTCTAAGTCGACTAAAAAATCTCGACACGATTAAGTCATTTTGCTTTACTAATATTTATTGAACAGACAAAACGTCTGTTCTTTTTATGTTACGAAAATTTTAGTATCGTGGAAGAAATAGAGATAAGAACCTTAAAATGCAGGTTCTTTAATTTGGAAAGGAGATGAAAAGGATGAGAACATTTATAGAAAAATGGATGATCTTCTTATAGAGCTGCTAGCAGTAGTTAGTAGCACATAAATGAAAGGTTTATTCTTTATCGAATAGTAATTCCTATGTTCAAATCGGTCAGTTAGAAATAACTGACTTTTTCTTATGAATTTGAAAGGAGAATGAATAATGAACCTAAAGAAATATGTAAAAAAACTTGCGGTTCTTGCGACTTCCCTTCTTATGGTCATGACCAATATGCAGATGCCGGTACATGCAGCCGGAGGAAAGCTAACCTATGGTTCTGGTACAGGTATTAGTTATACGACACATGGTCCGAAATTAGAAGGAACTCTTACAAACGATTGGAATGCAGATACTCCTTGGCTGTATCTGGATGGCGATGTCGTATTCTGTGTCGATCCATCAACTATTGCGGTCAATGGTGCAACAGGCTATGTAGAATCAGACTTCAGTGAATCATTAAAAACAAAAATGAGTCTTGCTGCTTTACATGGTTATTATGAACATGGAAAAACAGCCGAGTGGTACATGGCAAGTCAGTTCATGGTATGGGAAGCAAGAGGTTGGACTATTGATTCGACCAGTCTGTCCAATTATGCATCCATGAAAAGACAGATTCAGAATGCAATCGATCATCATTATGACAAGCCATCATTTAATGGAGATAAGGATTATACGGTCAATGTCGGAGAGACACTTACGCTGAATGATACCAATGGTGTCGTTAGCGAGTTTGATATCCAATCTGTGGATGGAGTAAATATTACTAAGAGTGGTGATACATTAAAGATTACACCAACTGCGGATGCTCCAAATACGATTAAATTAACTGGAAGTAGATATAGAGGACAGACTTCTGAAGATACAATTGTATATAAAGTTAAGGGAAATACTTCACAGGCAGTGTCACGATTAGATGGAAGTGATCCTGTATATTTCAATGTAACAATCAATGTTCAAAAATACGGAAAATTAGAAATTACTAAACAGGATGAAGATGGAACATATGTTCCTAACACTTCTTTCAAGGTTTCTAAGAACAGCGATATGTCTTCCCCTATTGGTACTTATACAACAGGCGCTGATGGTAAAGTAACAGTTAATGACCTATTGCCATCCACCTATTATGTGCAGGAAGTTGCTGTTCCTAATCATCTAGTATTAGATAGCACAATTCGCAGTGTTCAGATTCAGGCTAATCAGACTACTGAATACAATGCAAAAAACAATTGGGTAAAAGGTAAAATCAAATTAAGAAAACTTGATCCAGAAAGCGGAAAACAGGTTCCAGGTGCTACTTATGCTATCTACAATCAGCAGGGGCAGGAACTAGAAAGACTTGTTACTACTGCTACTGGTTATGTTGAATCAGGCTATCTTCGCTTCGGGCAGTACAGAGTCAAAGAGGTCATGTCAGCGGATGGATACGTACTAAACGATACAGAATATCCAGTAACGATTTCTTCCAATGAACAAAGGATTGAAGTAACCGGGCATGATGTAAGACAGCGTGGACGTATTGAAATGACAAAGGAAGATAGTGTTACAGGTGGAAATGCTCAGGGTGAAGCTACTCTTCAGGGAGCTGTCTATGAGCTTCGTGCAAGAGAAAATATCATGGATCCATCAAAAGATGGAACAATCATTCATAAAAAAGATAGTGTTGTCGCAACTCTTACAACAGATAAAAATGGCAAAGCATCTGTCGATGATCTATATCTGGGTAAGTATTACTTGGTTGAGAAAGCTTCAAGCACCGGTTACACATTGGATCCAACAGAATATGACATTAATGTTGCATATGCAGGTCAGACAGTAGAAGTTACCACAAAGCAGCAGACCGTAAAGGAACGTGTCATCTCACAGGCATTCTCCATTATCAAAATTTCAGATAATGGAAATGGTGAAGCCGATAATCTTGAAGGTGTTGAATTTACGATCAAGGCTCAGAAAGATATTGATAAATACGGTTCTTGGGAAAAAGCACCAATTGCTAAAAATGCTAAAGGAAAAGATGCAGCAATCCTAGTTACTGATAAAAAAGGTTATGCAGTTAGTGATGAATTACCTTACGGTACCTATGTTGTGCGTGAGACCAAAGTGCCGGATGACCACTATGCTGTACCAGATTTCACAGTAGTCATTAACGAAGACAGCAGAGAGCCACAACCTTGGAGAATTTTCAACGATGAAAAGTTCAAAGCTGTCGTTGCTATTGTTAAACAGGATGCTGATACTGGTAAAACGATCAAGATTCCAGGTGCTACTTTCAAAATTCGTGATTTGGAAACAAACGAATACGTTGGCTATTGGGAATGGAATCCACTACCTCATTATGTCGATGAATGGACAACAAATGAAGATGGTGTCGTAATGACAGGGGATGTTCTTGAGCCAAAAGAGTATCAAATCGAAGAGGTGAAAAGTCCGAATGGCTACCTATTAAATACAGAGCCACTGAAATTTAAAGTATCGAGTGATACAGCCTATGAAACTTTACCGGATGGCAAAACCCCTGTGATTACGGTAAAATTCAGTGATAAAGCAGTACAGGGACAGATAAACGTTCAGAAGCTCGGCGAAGTTTTAACGAATGTTAAAACCGACAAGATGGGAAATAAACATTTCCAGTATGAAGAACGTGGACTTGCTGGTGCTGTATATGAAATAAAAGCCGCAGAAGATATCATGGATCCATCCAATGACGGAACCGTGCTTTATAAGAAAGGAACTGTTGTGGATACAGTTACAACAGCCAATGGAGGCAAAGCTACATCAAAGAAACTGCCTCTGGGATTGTATGAAGTTTCTGAAAAACAATCACCGGATGGTTTTGTGTTGAATAGCAAATCACAGACAGTAGAACTGAAGTATGAAGATGATAAAACAGAAGTTGTATTTACAGATTCATCCTTCAAAAATGAACGTCAGAAAGTTGATTTAAGCATAGTTAAAAAAGATGCCGACACACAAACTCCATTAGCAGGAGCAGTATTTGGCCTATATGCTAAAAATGACATTAAGAATGCAGATGGTAAAGTCGTAGTAAAAGCTGATGAATTAGTATATACAGCGGATAGCGATGAAAACGGATTAGTCAAATTTAATACAGATCTTCCATTATCTGAATACTACAGCAAAGAGCTGAAATCCCCTATCGGTTACGCTTCATCAGATGAAATCATTAATTTTGATGCGACATATAAGGGACAAGATATCGCAACGATTGAACTTTCTTCTGATTTCACGAATGAAATTACGAAAGTAGAAGTATCTAAAAAAGATATTACGAATAACGAAGAAATCGAAGGCGCACATTTGATGGTCTACCCTAAAGGAAAACCAGGTGAAGTATTTGAAACTTGGGTATCTGGTCAGGATGGAAAAAATGAAGATGGTACAATCAAACCTCATCTTATAAAAGGATTAGAACCAAACGTAACATATATTCTTCATGAAGAAAGCAGTCCTTACGGATATGCGCTTGCACAGGATGTTGAATTTACAGTTTCTGATACAGGTGAAGTACAATCTGTTGAAATGAAGGATGAAATGGTATTTGGTCAGTTGAAATGGAACAAATCCGGTGAGATCTTCATGACTACGGATTTAGGACAGACTGAATTCGGTACCGTTCACTCACCTATCTGGGAGAAATCAAATCTGTTAGGTGCTGAAATTACCATTTATGCCGCTGAAGATATTACGATCGGCAACCACACTTATTACAAAGCTGAGGAAGAAATTCAGACATTAGAAAGTGACTGGGATGCTGTTTTAAGCAAAAAATTACCTGTGGGACGGTATTTTTATACAGAATCCAAAGTGCCTCATGGATATATTGTAGATACTGAAAAACACTATTTCGAGGTAAAGGATAATCAGGTAAATGAAATTCAAACAATCACATCTACATTGAAAAATGAACGTCCGACTGTTGATATCGATATGAAAAAGGTTCTTGAAGAACAGGAAACTTTCAAAAATCCAGATGCATATAAAGATGTTGTATTTGGAATATTCGCAAGAGAAGATATCTACAACTATAAAGGCGATGTGGCAATTCCTTATGACACACTTGTTTATACAAGCGGTATCGATAAGGATGGAAATCTGACACTAGCTGATACCTTCGACTTACCTAACGGTGTGTATTACATCAAAGAGTTGAGAACAAATAGACAGTACATTTTAAACGATAACGAATATGATTTTGAGATCGCTTATCATGGTGAAGATGTTTCCAACTATGTAGTGCAGATCGGCGAAGACGGAAAAGTTAATAATGAACTGGCAAGAGGAACAATCCAGGTTCAGAAAGTTGATACAAACGATGCAGATAAGAAACTGGAAGGCATCAAGTTCAATATCTCAGCTAACGAAGATATGAGCAATATCATTGAAACTGCAGAAACAGATGCAGAAGGTATCGCAACATTCTCTGATCTAGAACTGGGAACATATTTTTTACAGGAGGACGGACAGGTGGATGGCTATGTCCTTAATGACCATGTCTACAAGGTTGAAGTCAAAACTGATGGAGATCTATTGACAATCACTTGTGAAAATAAACCGACTGAAATGGAATTCTCAAAAGTTGGAGAAACTGGCACTGAGGAATTAGAAGGTGCTAAACTTCAAGTAATCGATAAAGAAACTGGTGATGTTGTAGATGAATGGATATCTGGAAAAGAACCTCATACCATCAAATATCTAATTGAAGGTAAAGAGTACACAATGAAAGAGGTCCAAGCACCGTATGCATATGAGATTGCGGAAGAGATAACATTCGTTGCAGGAGATGGTGATAAAGTTACGATGAAGGATAAGCTGATTCGTTCTTATATCAAAGTCAAAAAGGTAGATTACTACAATCATGAAGATATCCTTAAGGTTGCAGAATTTACGCTTTATGAAGATGCAGAATGCACAAAACCTATTAAAGTAGCTAAGACTTCTACAGAAGATGGCATCGCATTATTTGATAACTTAACCTATGGAACGCTCTATATCAAAGAGTCGAAAGCGCCAGCAGGATATCAGCTATCTGATGAAGTTGTCAAAGTCGTAATCGATGATAACTGGGTTGCAGGTGACGACAAAACACGCACAATCATTTATCCAGACAAACCATTAGATGGTGGAGTCGTAACAGGCAATGCATCACAGATTATGCTGTTTGCAGGCGTATTTGTTATTGCAGGTGCAGCATTCGTAATCGTATCAAGAAAACGCAGAAACACTAAATAGTTTTTTGTTCTGAAATGTTTATTGGGAAGTTTGATGGGAATCATGCTTCCCTTTTTCCATAATATGGATTGCACAACAGAGGATAAAATCATGGAATGAAATAAGTATTTATTATATAAAATGAGACTGCCATGGTTTAACATAAGTAGAAATTTAACGAAAAGCAATACTTTTGTAACTCTTTGAACAATAAAATGTGGTAATGCCACAGCATAAGGATGATGATATGAAAAAAGTTATTTTAATAACAATGCTGATATTTGTTTTTTTCGGATTTTTTCAGCCGTATGTTATTGTTAGCGGGAGCATGGAACCAGAAATCCCTACAGGAAGCATAGTTTTCGTAAATAAGCACAGTAATTCATTTGCTCCTGGTGATATAGTCACATATACACATGCAGGACAGACCGTAACGCATCGAATACTTAAGAAGACCGGTGATGAATATATTCTGAAAGGAGATGCTAATAGAACAGCTGACCTTGGAATCGTGAAAGAAACGGATATACAAGGAAAAGTAATTTTGGTAATTCCTTTTTTAGGCACAATACTTATTTATGCCAGGAACTATTTTATATTTGCTGTACCTATCATCCTTATCTCTAATATATTCAAAATAAGGAAAAAAAGAAAAAAGGAGACAAAAAATATATGAAGACAAAAACTAAGATTTTTACAGCTGCGGCTTTGATAATGCTTGCTGGAACAAGTATTTCTTATGCATATTTCACAGATACGGCTAGCAAGGACAATGTTTTTACAGTTGGTTCAGTTCGTTCAATTCTTCACGAAGATAAGTGGGATGCCTATCCAGATGAAAATGCAAACGATATTCCTGATATTGCCGAAAATATCGTGCCGATGAATACGATCAATAAAGATCCAAAGGTAGAAAATACCGGTAAGAATGCATTCTATGCATATATTCAGGTAGATATGCCGGTGATCAATGCAGTTACAGTTGGAGATGATGGAGCAAAGAAGCCAGATGCTGCTACGGAATTGTTTAGATTCACTCCAAATGAATCATGGGAAGAATTATCTCATATAAAATCTGAAGGAAAAGCAATTTATGTATTTGGCTATAAAAAGGCAGTTGAACCTGGACAGACCACTGATACCTTATTTGACGAGGTACAATTCGAAAACTTTATAGAAGCACAGGGATTGGAAGACAAGACAGAAACAATCACAGTAAAATCCATGTGCGTGCAGGCAGAAGAAACCGGAACGATGCAGGAAGCATATGAAAAATTTATTGCACAGAATCCAATACATAAAGTAGGTGAATAATGATGAATAGGAAGATAATTACAGCATGTATAGCAGTGCTTGGGATCATTATCTTCTGTACTTCTGCCTCATCAGCATTATTAACGGACACTCGGATCAAAGAAAACAATTTTACCTTCGGCAATAATACGATTGCGACAGAAGAAGTTTTTGATGTTCCTGAAAAATATCAGTCAGACACAACTTATAGAAAACAGGTAACCGTAAAAAATACAGGAAGCATCCCCTGCTATGTCAGAGTATTTGCAGAACCTTCAAACTCGGAAATACCTGTTTCCATAGATTATGATGAAGGACACTGGAAAAAAAGCGGCGACTGGTGGTATTACGATAACGTTCTTCAGCCTGGAGAATCGACATCAGCGTTATTTGATTCCGTATATATCGGTGAAATAGATGATGATCACAAAGAATCCTTTGACATTATCGTATATTCAGAAAGTGTTCAGTCCGAAGGTTTTGAAGATGCGCCAGCCGCCTTTGAGGAGGTGGATGCATGAAAAAGAAAACGTGTATCATACTGATCTCCATGCTATTCGCTGGGGCATTGTCAATCTTTGCAAGAAAAGAAATCAGTTCGGTTCTGCATATACAGTATGGAACCGATAAGGTTCAGATAGCTCTTCATGATTCAGCTGTTACCGATGGATACGTGGTTCCTGGGCAGACAAGAAAAATCGATATGACGGTCAAGAATATGGCTGCGAAAGCACGAATACGATGGAAGGCTGAGATAAGAATAAATGAAAAAGAATTCCATCCATTGGAGCAGGATGATTTAGTTTCCGTATCCTCTGACTGGAAGCTTCATGATGATGGATATTACTATGGAATGACTGCGGCTGATACCGATGAAGTGATCCCGATGTTTGAAAAGCTGAAGATGCCTGTAGAGATCATCGATGCGACGGCAGAAGGAGATAAGGTATCTATCATAGTTACTGCTGAAGCCGTACAGGATGAAAATAATGATGCTTCGTGGAACGAGCTGGAAATACAGGATTCGGCAGAAAAAATATTGGGGGTGGAATGATTATGAAGAAGATATTCATGATTCTTTTTTCACTGAGCCTGTTCTTCGATTCAGCTCAGGCTATGGAAGATACGATGCTGGATGGTGAAATGGTAGCTGGTGATACAGTCTCCTATGATTTCTCATATACGGCAAATGGTACAAATACATCGGATGTCAGCCTGAGCATCATTCCTTCAGATACGATTCTTGATGATGTGACTTCTGTCAGCATATATGAGGAAGAAAAGCTGGTATATTCAACAGAAGCGTTAAATGCCGATAGAATTGAATTGCAGGATTATTCCCCTAATGAAGCAAGGAATTATCGAATAGAACTTGAGATAGATAAAGATGCAGATAACGAATATACCCAGATGAAGAATGAACTGAAGCTGGAATTTGTCAGCGTGGAACATGAAACCCCGCAGACCGGTGTTCAGACATACTGGAAGTATCTCCTGTCAGGATTGCTGCTGAGCGGTCTGTTCGCCATGATATGCTATAAGAAAAGAGAAAGCAGGAAACAGCCATGAAAAAGATGATTAAACTATTTACTATGATACTTGTGATCGTCGTATCTGTCAGCATCATGCCTTTTTCAGATATCCTTGCAGTGTCGATCGGAAAAGTTACGGACAGTACTACGCTAGATGCAGCCTACGGCTTTACGCCAAGATTTATTCCAGGTGTGACACAGGCTGTTCCGTTCGGAATGACGAACTATGCAGAAGATCACTGGTCCAATGATGAAGATGTTCTGGACATGTCAGAACGTCAATCTGTCCGCATTACATCCAATGCCCAGAAAGGAAATGTGGGGGTCCGGTATAATAATGTTGGAACCTATCAGGGACAGATAGTCGATTTGAAACTGACATTAGAAGACTTTGCTGCATTCAGACCGAGCGGGACATACAAAGGCAGACCGACCTATCCTACGATATTGTTTTGGACAACTTCCATTCGTGCACAGCCACAATCCAATGCGTTCAAAGGATTAAAATGGGGGTTTCAATTCTATATTCATGGGACCAACACTCCACTGAAAGTAAAGCTTCATAATACCTTTCAGGATATGGATAACAAAGAGTATATGGTCCTCAATGACGGACAGGGCATCGATCAAGTATATTTGAGCAGGGACAGTTATTTACAGGTTAGCGGCAACAAGGTGTATTGCCCAGATTCTCAATTATCCAGCAATGGAGACAAACAGCATTGGACGACTATTTTAGGAGAAAGTTCCTATTTTAGCTTTACATACGGACGAAGCCAGGATGATGAGAAAGATTTCTCGACAAAACTGGGAAGCAGATCGTTCTACTGGTGGGTATTTACCGGCGAAGCAGTAGCAAAGTTCTCTACCCCTCCTATCAGTGAGCAGATAGACGGCACATCGCAGATTACCGTACATGTGGATGATGAATTCAGCTATGAGATCAATACAACGATCCCACAGGAAAGCAGCGGAAGCTATTATTCCTTTTTCAAGGTTAAGGACATCGTAGCAGACTGCTTCAACATCAACAGAGCTTCTATATCTGTTCTTGATGATGCCGGGAAGAATGTGACGAATAAATTTAATATCAATGTAACAGGTCAGACGGTGACATTTGATTTGAAGAACACAGCAGATTCGTCTTTCTATGGAAAGAGCTATAAGTTCACGATCCCATGTCGAAAGATAAAAGGATATGATGTATCCAGATGGGCAAACAGGATTCCAAATAACTCCTCCATCTCCACAGATAGAGGAACAATGAACTCCAATACAGTCTATACCTCTATCACCCACAACATCATATCTTCGGCTGTGAACGGAACGATCACAGCTAGCCAGTATGGAATCGGAGCAACAGGAAATCGAACATTCAGCTATTCCCCTTCAGATGCTACCAAATATGTGCTGGAGAGCTTGCTCGTTGATGGTGTGAATCAAGACGTAAATAAATATCCAAGCTCTTACACCTTCGCTAATATCAACGATGATCATACGATCGCAGTAAAGTATAAGCGAGTATATACGATTACAACATCAGCAAAAGGCGGAAGCATCACATCAGCACAAAAGAAAATTGATGCCGGAGAAAGCAGGACGATTGAATATCAGCCGAATGATGGCTATTATCTGAGACGTTTAATGGTTGATGGAAAAGAAGTGGATCTCAAAAAATATCCAAAGTCCTACACCTTCAGCAACATTTCTGCTGATCATACGATCCATGCAGAATTTCTTCCAAAGCCTGTTCTGACGATAAAGAAGGATATCAGACAAGAAGATATCTATTATGCACATGGAACACCGACATTCCTGTTCAAGATAAGCGGAACTGACTATTTGGGTGATAATCAGACATACTATGCATCCATTCAGTTTACACAAGATGATATCAATAACGGAGGATATGTCAGCGATGGAGAATATATACAGAAAAGCATAAGATTGGAGGATATCAATGCAGGGCATTATGAAGTCTCTGAAATCAATGTATCAAGATATTCGCTGACAAAGATAAAAGATGTTCAAAGCGGTGTGATTTCTGATGATAAAGCTAGTGTCGATATGGATGGACAGGATGCATCCGTAACGTTCGTGAATGACAGAACTAGATATGACCTGTACACGCATAATGATATGAAGATCAATCATTTCAGTAAATAACAGCACCCGAATCAATAAAATGTTTAGGAGGCAAATAAATGCATTACTTGAAAATTGATATAAAAAGGCCAGTGACTGGCCTTTTTATATAACATGAAAATGATGAAAGCGGCCTGGATATGTCTGTCGGTTGTCTTTATTATATTTATTTCTTCCGGCTGCACAAAAAAAGAAGAACCGAAACATGAAGCAGAATATTCGGTCAGTCTGACAGCAAAGATAAAAGATCTGTCAGCTCCTGTCATAGAGTGCAGGAATGAAATTACAATGAAAGCCGGAGAGAAGATAGAATGGGATAAACTGATTTGCGTGTCGGATAACATAGACGAATCTCCCGCTTATTCGATAGAAGGTACAGTAAACGAAAAAAAGGCAGGGAGTTATTCTATTACAATAACCGCAAAGGACAGTACGGGCAATATAAGCAGAAAAAGCGTTACTGTAAATGTTGATGAGAAAAAAGAGAAAGCATCCGGGAGCGATGCCGGACAGCAGCAAAACGATGCAGCAGAAGAAGGAATAAAAAAACCACAGACCGACTCTTCTCTGCCTTCTGTTCCCTCTTCCACTGCTGAAAGCAGATTTTTCGCTTTTCAGGAGAATAAGACAAGCGATGCGACATATCAGGAATGCATGAACTATATTTCCGGGCAGCTTTCCGGAAGAAGCGGAACAGGCAGCTGTGTAGTCATAGACGATGAAAAAGGTATCCATATCGGATATCAGGCGATATTTAATTAAAGGAGAAGAAATTATGATAAAAATTATTATTTATATTGTATGTGCAACTGCAATCGTTGCATCTTTAGCAGTTTTGATCAGAAAGATAAAGAAATAGAAGAAAAGGAGGAATCTATCATGATCTATGAAGGATTCATTCTGGAAAGAAATCAGGATCTTGCAGAAGTGTGTCTTCCTGCCGGAAAAAAAAACGGATATGTTTTTCTGCCGGAAAGAATCATGGAGCTGGTCCGTCCAGGCATGAGAATTCTGTTTCAGGGACAGGATGTAGCTGATTCTACCGGTCTGTATGTGATGGCTGGTGATCCGTTATGATATCACAGGATACGATACGCAATATTTTAGGAAGGCTTGATATCATTGATGTCGTACAGCAGTATATTCCGCTGACAAGAAAAGGAAAGAATTATGTAGGTCTCTGTCCCTTTCATGAAGACGGTCATCCAAGTCTTGTCGTTTCCAGAGAAAAGCAGATATTTAAATGTTTTTCCTGCGGAACGGGCGGAAACAGCATTCAGTTTCTGCAGAAGTATAAAAACATATCGTTTGCGGAAGCAGTAAAGGAAGCTGGAAAACTTGCCGGTATTGAAACAGCTGATATACAGAAAAAAGAAAATCCTGAAAAGGTCAGACTTCTGCAGCTCAACAGAGATGTACTGAATTATGCAAATTATATTCTGCAGTCGGAAGAAGGGGCGGAAGGCATGTCATATCTCGAGTCCAGAGGATATTCCCGGGAGCTGATAAGGAAGAGATCTATCGGATATATTCCTGATAAGGATAAACTGATGCACTTACTGGAAAGAAAGGGATACAGTTTCGAGGAAATGCAGAAAGCTGATATCTTCTCGCCCTCAGGAAGCTGCAAATGGGAAGGACGTATCATTTTTCCTGTAGTTGCAGAAAACAAGGATGTCTATGGATTTACAGCTAGAACGATGCGAAGCGATTCCGAACAGCCTAAATATGTAAATACTTCTGAATCGGACATATTCCGCAAACGTGCATTGCTGTACGGCACATCAGAAGCGATGGCGGAAGCTCGAAGAAAGCAGGAACTGATCATCGTTGAAGGAACAGCGGATGCGGATATGCTTGTACAGAATGGCTATCCCAACTGTGCCGCTACTCTTGGAACTGCTCTGACGGAAGAACATATAAAAAAATTAAGAAAGATGAATGTCAGGGTCAGACTCTGCTATGACGGAGATAAGGCCGGTATCAAAGCAACGCTCAAGGCGGCAGCTCTATTAAGAAAATCAGGAATAGATGTTCTATGCACTTCCCTTCCTGAAGGAAAGGATCCGGACGAACTTTCCAGAGAAGATCCTGAACTTCTTGATGAGCTGCTGAACAGGCAGGAAAATACGGTAGATTTCATGCTGCATCATTTCAGCACAGAAAAGGACGAGTTTTCAGATCGCAAGGCACAGACAGTAGCTGTTCTGAAGGAACTGATATCCTACCAGGATCCTCTGATGAAGGATCATTACCTAGACAGGATATCAAAAGCAAGCGGCTTTAGCCTTCCGTCACTGCAGGAGTCCTATGCATCGATGACGGAGAGCAGAGAGCAGTATTCTGCCGAAAGGACGCAGCGTTTTGCAAAATCTGATTATGTTCCGAAACGTTCAGCTGCCGTGAAGATAAATTTTCAGGAAAAAAACAGGATCATCTATAAGAATGAGGTCAAGCAGAAATACGACAGTCTGTATCAGGACGGCAATGTCACTGCCTACGATCGGCGCAGCCTTCTGAACCGAACAGATATCCTGAAAAAATACATGCATCAGAAAGGCAGGATGCTGGAAACAACGATCACATGCATAACGGATGAGGATATCGATCTACGCTGTCATGAGATTGCAGAATCCTGTGTAAAAGCAATCGGTGCAGAGCATAGCATTGATCCAAAAAACCTGGATTATGTTGCCTTTCTGCATAAGGATACAAAATATCCTCATATACATATCCAGGTGTGGCAGGAAGAACCTCTGCTTGACAGATATCGTCTAACGAATGCTCTGTTGGCAAAAATGAAGGTCGATATTACTGAAATTATGAAAGCACCTGCCGTACAGCAGGAGACGGAAATAATAGAGACCACGGAATCAATAGAACCTGAAACGATAAAAATTTCAGGTATGTAAGGCCAGTCACTGGCCTTTTTTCTGTTTAAAGGAGGAAAACAAATGATAAAACTAAAATTAATGTTAGCAAATTTAATACTTCGAAGGAATGAAATCAATGCTATTCAGGATGCGATCAGGGATGCAGGAAATGATGTTAAAACTACACTGAATGTAGTTGCACAGGTGATTTCAGGAATCACCGGCGGTGTTGCCGGTATTGCCCTTCTGATCGTGCTTGTCAAGACCGGATTTAAGTCATATCGAGGAGATACAGGAGCATGGGAAGATGCGGCAACAGCTCTCTGTATGTGTGTCATTGTCCTTGCCCTATCTGCAGCAGTCTTTACCGCATTCTTCTAGGAGAATATTATGAATTTTATTCTAAAGTGGCTGCTAGGGCAGATAATGGACTGCTTTGGCGGGATATTCCAGCTGTTTGCAGCTCTGTCATCGGATGTTTTTGATCAGTCCGTTGTAATTACGATCTTTACATTCTTCAAGACGATAGGCCTTCCACTAATAGGCCTTGCCATGATGTGCATGCTGTTCAAGGTACTTCTCGATCATGCTGACGGAAATGGAATACAACTGGTGGATATCGTAAAGCGGTTTGTGGGCGGCGTCATAATCTATATGTATGGTGTCGAAATCATGCAAGGTCTGTACATCGTCCTGCTTGGTGTAACAGGGAAGATGATAAGCGTAATTGCAAATGTTTCAACAGATGGGATGAATATCGAATGGAGCGATATGGTGTTCAGCCATATGTCCGTACTTCTGACGGTCATCCTTACTGCCCTATGCATATTCTATATGCTGAAATCCTTCATCGATGTAGTGGAGCGTACATGGCAGTATATCGTGATCCTGTGCATGATGTATATCTATGTGCTGGGTTATATCATCGGAAATGATGAATCGATCATTTCCTGGTTCAAGCAGTGTCTGGCGATCATCTTCAGCCAGTTCTTTCAGATCATCCTTGTAACGCTCGGCATGTGTCTGTTCGTACAGTGCGGTACTACTCAGGACTTTCTGTTTGCTATTGGCGCCATCATTGCCTCATCCAAGATTGAGCAGCTTCTGGATCGCTATGGCATGGGTTCAGGCGGAAAGATCGGAAATGCAATGCGCAATGCGATGAGCGTAGGATTCTATGGGGCAAGTATTCTAAAGAGTGTGAGATAAGAAAGCGAGGAGAACATTATGGAAATGGATAAAAAGGAATATATATATCCTCAGTATGTTTCCAGTCAGCAGCTGATTAAAGGTCTGTATATGACGGAATGGGTCCTGGTGGCAGGACCACCTATACTGGGGCTGCTTGCATATAATATCGTAGGCTTTGCACTGGGGAGCATGGTTGGCATATTTATCTGTGCCCTGCTCTACCGATATGAAGGAAAGCGAACAAATCTGCTGCATGAAGCAGTGACTGCTTCAGCTTTCTTAACTTCGCAGCATTATTATATAAAGAAGGAACGCGACCTTCCGGAGGATGAGAAAGCGGAGGCACCGGAGACCGAGGAAGAGCCTGCTTCAAAGAAAGGAAAGAAGAAAAAAAAGAAACAAAAAAGAAAGGAGAAACGTGAAATAAAGAGAGAGCGTCGAAGAAAGGAAGCAGTGATGCAGGATCTGTTTCCTTTTCGCAGAATTGACGATTCTCTTGTAGAGATGGAAAACGGAGATATCTTTATCTTCCTGAAGATCCACTCCAACAACCTTGATCTGATGTCCTATCAGGATATTCAGAAAATGATACGCGGATATTCAAAAGATATAGACAGGGACAAGTTCAAGGTCAGCTATTTCATCAGCGACAGCGTATTCAAGGTCACAAACAATATCCAGGCAATCGAAAAAGCTAAAGCAAAACAGTCTGTTCCTTTCCTTCGCATGCTGCTGGATCAGGAAAAATATCTTCTGCAGACCACGAGAGATGCAGCAAATCGAAAGTTCTACTGCATCAAGGTGCTGATCAAGGAAAAGGATCTCAAAAATCTTGATCTCGATGAGGTCAAGCGACGCATCAAGGAAGTGTATGCCTCTTCGCTGTCACCAACAGACTGCAGCAAGGAAGAGATCAAGCAGATGCTGGGGGTATTCGGCAATCGTCTCTTTGCAGACCATTATCCGGACAGTGAGCTGGAAGTCGAAGTGGAAGAAAAAAATCGAAGCTTTCTATTATTCAAAAAGAAAAAAACATTCAAGGAAATGCAGCTTCCCGGCATATATGAGTTCAAGGATATGATCGTGCCTGTAACGACGGAATTTCGACCAAGCCATGTAATGCTGGGAACAAATATCGTGAAGACCTATGCCGTAGGCTCCTTTCTTGGATCTACGAAGGAAACAAACCTGCTGGCAAAGGTAAGCAATATTCCTGGTGTGACGACAGCCATCTATATCAATAAGCTTCCGACAAGAACATATAAAAGCAATATCCGAAAGGATATTAAGGCAAGAAGGTCAGCAGTGAAGGATGATCTTGATCAGATGGATTATGAAGAATCCGTAGAAACTCTTGCAAGTGCATATCAAAGGGTCAGAAAAGACAGTCAGGATATGTATTATATTTCTGTATATTTTATGCTGGCAGCGAAGAACCAGACAGAGTTTGATAATCTGGAGGAAGCATTTTTTCAGGCAATTGATGATGTATCCATCACGCTTGATGATCTCAAGACAAAGCAGAAGGATGCCTACCTATCTGTTTCTCCTGTCGGAGAAGATCTGCTGGGCAAATGGATTCGTCAGAATATCCCTTCGGAAAGCGTAGCTAATCTATATCCGTTTAATGAACCTTCTTTAATGGATCCAAAAGGTTTATATATCGGGCATATCGTAGATAGGAAAAATCCTCTGCTGTTTGATCCGTTTACATATCGAGGTTCAAATAACAATATTCTTATATTGGGAATGTCCGGTGTAGGAAAGACCGTCCTGCTTTGGCTGATCCTGCAGAACGCTGCGTGTATGGGTGCCTATATCCGCAATATCGATTTTGAAGGAACGACTCGTGAATTCATCGAAAAGCTGGGAGGCATCAATATCGATATCGCAGGAGGAAGCGATTTTATCATCAATCCCCTGCAGGTGCGCATACCTGATGAGATCCGCCGCGGTATCTTGGATGATTATATCGGCGAGGTCAAGAGCTGGATGCGCGTGTACAAGTCCAGCTGGAACGATAATATGCTGGATCTTTTTGAAGAGTTCCTGCGCCGTGCGTATGAACGGAAAGGGATCAGCAACAGCACGGACTTTTCTTCTTTGAATAATACGGATTATCCTATCCTGTCTGATGTGTACCAGGAAGTCATCTATGAAAGAGATAATTACAATGATAAGGAATCCCTGGCAACGAAAGAAGAGCTTCGAAAACTGCTGCTGGGTATGAAGTCAGCAGTAGAAGGAGCCGACAGTGGATTATTTAATCGTCATACCTATCTGGGAGACAGATTCAGCGGAAACGGATTCAAACAGGATGTGTTCAATAATGTACGAATCATCAATTTTGATTTTTCGCGCATGATGAATACGGATAAATCAAGAAAGCTGGCACAGTGGGTAAATATATTTACGTATATCACACAGTTCGTAAACAATAATATGACTACTCGAGATGATATCATCGTCAGCATAGATGAGCTGCATGAAATACTGAAGAAAGAATATATGTCGATCATCAATATCATTTCCTCCTATGAACGCCGTTTCAGAAAGTATAACACATGCTTCCTTAAGGCAACGCAAACGATGGATGAAGTTGACAGCAATGATGATGAGATGGAATCAAAGGTAAAGCCTCTATTCTCACAGTCAGCTACAAAATTTCTGTTCCATCTGGGTGATATCGATTATGACAAGCCGCGCAAGATGATGAATCTTACTGCGAATGAGATCGCAAGACTTCAGGAAAACCGTTCCCATCAGTGTCTGGTACGTGTCAACAAGTCACTGTATGATCTGGATGTCTTCATGCCGGAATGGTTCACACAAGTCAAAAAGGATGCATAATGAGCCTCTGGACAAAAATAGCGTTGTGGGTACTTCCGAAATTTAAGGAAAATGGCGGAAGGATAGTTCTCTCTCTGCTCTTCGTTGTCAGTATCCCGATCCTTGCTGTGACCGTGCTGTTTGGAGGAAGCGAAGATGGAGGAGACCCTTATCAGAAAGCATTCGAGGAAATCGGATGCCAGGAAAGCGATTCTTACATCCTGCAGGACATACGTGTTTTCGAAGCATATGCGGATGAAAGCTCGATGGCTAATATGACAGCAGAAGAAGCGGAAAAAAGAATGAGAAATATATACATCGATGTCGAGAATGAAGGAAATGCCAAATCCTGCCGTCTGCGCAGCGATGAGGATATCAGCAAAGAACTAAAGAGAAAATTTGACATGAGCGATGAAGATACGAAAGCAATGCTGGAGGATGTCAAAGGAATCCGCAATGGCAGACAGAATATGGTCGTTCCGCTCAGTACTTATGAAATAACAAAGCACTATGAGGAGGATGCTCCCTATATGGTGCTGAAGTCTGATGATCGAAAGGTTGTCTCCATAGGTGAAGGAACCGTGAAAAAGATCATGACGGAATCTGTCAGGGTCGATGTGGATGGAGAGATAAAAAAGCAGAAAGGTCTGACAGTGACCGTGGAGTATGAAACCAATCTGGGCTTTGATGATGAGATGGAATATGTAACAAAAAAACTAGTAGTAGAATACGGAATGCTGAAGAATCAGAAACTTGAAGAAGGACAGGAAATCCAGCAGGGGCAGCAGATCGGAACGACGGACGGATATCTGTATCTGTCAATGAAGGAAGACGGAAAAGCTGCTGATCCGGGAAACTACATCAATTTTGCAGATGATATAGCAGAGAACGGCAAGTTTCATCTGCCGTTTCATAAGCTTCCTGTCATCATAAGCGAAGTAGGCAATCGAGAGCTTGATGGATTTCATGCCGGCATGGATATCAGCGCAGGAGCGAACGCAGAAGTGCTGTCACTGGCAGATGGACAGGTCATCCGAACGTCTACGAACTGTGCGCCCTTTGGAGGATATATAGGCAACCGATGTCCGGCCGATGATGCCTTTGCCTGGGGAGGTGGAAACTTTGTCATGATCGAGTTCAAGGCAGACGGAAAAAAATATTACGCACTGTATGCGCATCTTTCAAGGGTCTATGCAGAAGTAGGAGACAAGGTTTCTGCCGGCGATGTGATAGGGACACAAGGGTCATCTGGAAACTCACAGGGAACTCACCTTCATCTTGAAATTCATGAGGGTTCTTATAAGGTAAACCCCGTAGCATCGAAGAAGGGTCTGATGGATCCAAGAGAGTTCATAGACTTCAAGGATGGAAAGAAACCACAGAAATTCTAAAAAGGCCACTCACTGGCCTTTTTTCTTCCTAGAGAGGAGTTACGTAACATTCTACGTAACGAAAAATGCGATAAATAAAGGGTTTTATCGATATCTTACGTAACATTTTACGTAAGGCATGCTCAACTTACGTAAGAAATTACGTAAGTGTATAAACGGTACGTAAAATAAGCAGAAAAGTTACGTAAATTTCGGTGGAAAAGTTGATATAAGCCTGTAAATAAAGGATTTGTCTATACGTAAGAAATTACGTAAATCAATGCTGTGCGCTCGGCTCTGCCGTGCGCTGTTCCCTGGAGTTACGTAAGTATTTACGTAACTCCTTTTATCCTGCGTCAGCACACAGACATACAAAAAGCATATATCTGTGGTGCATAACATTGATAGAAAAAGGCCAGTGACTGGCCTTTTTCTCTAGCCTAAAGAGCTGTATTTATCCATCAGTTCTTTCATGCGAGGGTCAGCACCTGATAGTTTCTTCATCTGTTCGACAAGCTTCACTTCCTTGCTTAGACTTTCCATCTGTGCAAGTATCATTGCTCTGTCAATCTTAGCCTGTTTCGCCGCAATATACTCTTTTACATCAACCTTTGTTACTGCAGGGTGATAATCAATTCTGCCTGTATGTATCTTAAGCTCATCACAGGGTTCTTTGATTTTTGCAGTTACAAAACGGTCGCAGAAATCTACAACGACGATATCGTCTTTCTTTAGTTCGCTTTCAGAAGAGCATACGCAAGAGTAAAGTTCATCATCATAAGGTGAAATCATTTCAGCATAGTAGTATTTCATAGTTTCAGTTCCTTTCTCGGCAACAAGCCATGTGTCGCAGACACATCATGGGTACCCGGCCATGTCTGCGAAAGCAATGAGAACACACTGGAGAAACAGGATATCAAGACCTGCGTAGCAGCTTGCTAGGAAAATGAAATTTTCCGTAGTCTTGTGATCCTGTTCAGTGTGTTAGAACCTGCAGCAGATATGGCCGGGTACTCTGCAAAAAAATAAAAAGGAAGAAATCAAAATAAAACTTAAAAAATTCGAATATTGAAAGGAAGGTGCAGATATGAACATTGATAAGATAAAAGAGATTAAGAAGTTTTCAGAAACACATGATGCAGAAGATACAAAAAAATACATTATGGAATTATTCCAGGGAACATCCTATGACATACAGAGAGAAGATATAAGTCAAGCATTCTATGAGATTCATACAACGAATATATTTCCTAAGGATGCTAATGGACTGCATATCTCTATCATCGAAGGAGATGGCGATCGTTCACAGGGACTTCATGCAAGATCCGGCATGGATATCCTTATCAGTAATCCTCTTAAAGATGAATCATTCTATCTTTTTGAAGAAATGGATGTTTATGTTCACCCATGGCAGGATCATTATCTTGAAAAATTGAATGAATTCAGAGAGGGAAACTGTGATAAACTGATCGATTATGCAGAAAAGCAGTTCTGCTCGGATAAAAACAATCAAAAATACATTAAAGATGAACTGCTTAGAAATAAAAAGATAATCTACTATGTAGATAACAAAGAAAAATATATGGAAATGCAGAAACACGAATTTAATGATTACTATGCTTCTGATGAAATATACGGATATGATCAGCAGATCAAAGACCTTGAACAGAAAATAAAAGAAACGAATGACAAGATAAAGAATAGCAGTCAGGTTCTGGAAAAAATGCAAAATGGATTTATAAGCAGATTTATCTATAGAAATAAAATAAAAAGTTTAAAAGACAGTATTTCTGCAATGGAGGAAGATATTTCTGGCTATAAAGAACAAATAAATTCTGCAAATGAAAATATAAATGATATCAGAGAAGATCTGGCACAGGAAAAAGATAAACTGGAACCTGTGAAATATGAATTTCAGTATCCTCTGAAAGATCATTACATTGAAACCTATGACTATTCAGAACCAGTCAGAAGTTTTGAGAGAATGATCGATCGCATAGAAACCAAATATCCGGAAGCAATGAAATCGATTGAAAGCTTTAATCGTTTGCTCGCCCTCAGTAAGGTGGATAAATCATTTGATCATTCTCATGATTATAAGATTTTAAACGGAAAAGATACCATGAATCTTAATGATCATGTGGATAAAATCAGGAAGAACGTCCAGGAATCATTTTCTAAATCTGTTTTTGAAATGGATGATATCAAGGCAGAAAATACAGAGCAGGAAATCGATGCAGCGGATTATATTGAAGAGAGCTTCGGCAGAATAAGAATATAAAGGTGAAGGATATGAAAAGTATTGATAAGATCATAGAAGAACAAGGAATTCAGATCAGTGAACCTGATGAAATCAACGAACTATTTCCAGATATTGAAGAATTAATTAAGGAAGATGAAGATATATGAACGGGCCAAAATTAAATGCAGCGCGTCAGAGGCTTATAGATGAATATCTTAAAGCCCTGAAATCTGAAACGATTCCCTGGCAGCGCGGATGGAAATCAAAAAGTCCAAGAAATGCTATAACAGATAGACCGTATAAGGGAATCAATCATTTTCTTTTAAGCTTTATTGCAGATGAAAACGGATGGGATGATCCAAGATGGTGTACGTTCAATCAGGCCAAGGAACAAGGATGGCATATCATTAGGGGCCAAAAAGCAGTACCGATCGAATACTGGTACATCATCCACACTGAAGAAAGAAAGATATATTCCTGGAGCGATTATCATGAAGCTATAGAAAATGGGGCTGAACCGAATGAATTTCAGCTTCGTTCAAAAATACATCATGTATTCAATGCTGTACAGATGGAAGGCGTTCCTCCACTGGATCAGGACGGACCAGCAGAAATTAATAAAAAAGAGTTCATTGATCTGGTAATAAAAAACATGGGAGTTAGTTATGAGGAAAGAGGAGACAGAGCTTTTTATACGCCAGACTCTGATAAGGTAGTAATTCCAGAAAAAAAGCTATTTCTTAATGAATATGCCTATCATGCGACAAGGCTGCATGAGTTATGCCATGCGACAGGTCATGAGAGCCGTCTTGCTAGAGATCTGTCTGGAAACTTTGGTAGTGAATCATATGCCAGAGAAGAACTTCGTGCTGAGATCGGTTCTTCTTTTCTTATGCAGGAACTGAACCTGCAATATGATGAACAGCATACCCGTCAGCATCTTGCATATATACAGAATTGGATCGAAGTTCTGGAGAAGGAACCATCTGAACTTTTCCAGGCAATCAAGGAAGCGGATGCCATCACAGACTATATCAAAGAGATCGGAGAGTATGAACATCTAATTGAGCTGGCAGTACAAACGGAGGATTTGCGGATGCCGGCTTTTTCAATAGAAATAGAAAATAGCGGAACAGGTAAAGCGGAATGGCTGGATCTGCCAGCTACGGATAAAAAGATAGAAGATGCATTCGTTAAGATAGGACTGGATAAGGAAAATGCAGCAGAAATGAAAGGATACAGCATCATAAATTATGACGAATATCCTTTTTATCGCATAGATACGAATGATGATATTCGTGTCCTCAATGTTCTTGCCAGGTCCATGCAGATGGCAACGAAAAATGAACTGGATGGCATGATCTGCTATGCGGATCATAAGGATATCTATAAGAATGAAGAGCTGGCGGTACTAAGTCTTCATGCGGATGAAATTCCGTACTTTTCCTATGATCATGATCTGATGAACAGCGACTTGATCGAAGAAATGCCGCTGGAGGAACGATACGGGATAACAAAAGCAATCGATACAGGTCTGATGGAGAAACTGGATGAACTACATATTATAGAATATTTTGACTTTAAGGATTACGGTATAACAGACAAGGTGAATAAGGATGTGGTCCTGTATGAAGAGGGCTATATTGACAGCACGATAAGGATGGATATATCAGAGGATCTGCAGGAAGCATGTTCAGAAATCAATCGAAGATATGAACAGTTCATAGCAAGAAGAAAGATAGATGGAGCGGAATCTGAAAAGCTACGTGCTGCAGTAAACCGTCTGATGCTGAATGAACAGGGATTCCAGTATTTTGACAGCAATATCGATACGGATACCGGATATCTGGTATTTGATGATCATACGCTGAATTTTCGCTTATCCGATGCGGTAGAAAGAACCCACGACTTTAAAAATTTTATGATGCTGGACAAAGGTGAAACAAACGAACAGTGCATGGAACGAAGCCGACGGCAGCTCTTGTCATCGCATCAGGATGCATATTATGAAGAGCAGGAACTTGCTCTTGAACCGGAAGAAGGACTTAGGATCTCTTCTGTAAGAATATAAGGAGCTGATTTTATGGAAAAAAAAGGTGAACCTATATCATTACGTTATATAGATAAGGATCTATATGACAGACTGTATAAGACGGTGCAGATGAAAGGCGGCGCCTGTGGTACGAAGACGGAACTGTTCAACTATATCTTTCAGGATTATCTGCAGATGCATGAAATAGAAGGTATGAACAATCCTTATCTGATCAGGATGATACGTGAAATCGTAACATCAGCAGTCAATGAGAGCGAAAAGAGACTCGGCGGAAGACTGTTCAAGCTTACAGGAGAGCTGGCTATAAACGTTTCTGTCCTGAACCAGATTATTTATGACTATATGAATAAATTTGGAAACGATGAAGAATCCAGAAAAATACTGCAGAATTATCGGAAATATGCTGTTGAGCAGATGAGAGAAAATAAGTTTTATCCTATTACCTATGCAAGGCTGGTAAAAGATGAGGATGACTGAACATGGCACGACTAATCATGTATAATGATTTTCTCAGCAGTACTGCAGATAGAGGGCATATTCTGCAGAGTCTTGATTATATATCCACAAGAGAAGGTGTTGAACTAAACGGGATGGAAGAAAAGCTGCGCGGAATGAGAACAGTTCTCAATCCTGTTACCGCAGCGCGACAGGTTACAGATAAGCAGAAAGATCTTATAGAAAGGATATTGAAAGAATTCCCTGATCTTAAGGAAGATGTTCCCTATGAGGAGTTTGAAAAGAATCAGAATATGTACACCGCAAGCCGATTTATTTCTGAAGCAGCAGAGCATCTTGAAGAATTATCTCTGGGAAATGAAATCTATGTCAATTATATTTCAGAACGACCTGGAGTAGAAAAAAACATAGACAGTGTTCATGGCTTATTTGATGAGAGCGGATCTGCAGATCTTTCAGCAGTACGTGAGGAACTGAAAAACCACGAAGGCAATGTGTGGCGAAGCATTATCTCCCTGCGAAGGAGCGATGCTGAAGAACTGGATCGAGAAAATCAGGACAGCTGGCGAAATCTTCTGCAGCATCACATCCCTTCCCTTGCAAAAGGAATGGGAATACCGATCGAACATTTCCGATGGTGTGCAGCATTTCATAATGAATCCTATCATCCGCATGTTCATCTGATGTACTGGTCAACTCATGAGAATGAAGGATTCTGCAGCAGAGAGACTATACAGGATTTCAAAAGCGAACTTGCCAATGATATCTTTTCCAATGAAATGTGGCTATATAAAGAGTTTAAATATTCTAAACGACAGGAATTGGAAGAAAACTTCCTGCATATCAGCAAAGAAACTGCTGATATTAAAATAGATCAGTGTTATCGGGAGTCCATGAAGCATATTCCTGGACAGATAACAGATGATCTGATGAAGCTATCGGCTATGCTTCCCGATTCCGGAAGCAGGGCATATGCATTTCAGGATGCATCGGTGAAAGAAGAGACCGATCTTATCGTAGCTAAAATATTATCGGATCAGAGCATCCAGCCTATCTTCCAAGAATACATAAGCAGCCAGAGAGATCTAGCTGCTTTTTATATGCGCAATGATTCCAAAGCAATGCAGGAATATATAGATAGTTTTGCAGAGAGGATGATCCATCCAGGAAAAAAAGATAGAAAGGTTTTTCATAATCTCGTGCTGGAGCAGGCGTTCAAAATCAAAGATCAGAGATTCATTGACATGCTGAAAAATGAATCAGTGCTTAAGGAAATAGAAGAAAAGATATCTGATGGAAATCCAACGGAAGAAATCCGATATCCGGAACGTACTGTAAAAAGCATCTATCGTCTTTATCATTTTCTTGGAAGAGATCCAGAAGAAGCACTTCAGGCAGCGGAATGCATCATCAGTGATGAAGAAAAGCGTATTGAACTTTATCTTGAAGCAAAAGAGAGCGGTGTATATCAGATGCGGATGAGTGACTGGAAGAATCTGAAGCATGCCTTTCTGCCAAAGATGGATCTTTCAGAAGTTTATGAAAAGAATGACAATACGATGCATGACTGCATGAAGATACTGAATGGAGTGTTGAACTTCATGACGAATGAAACGAAACAGAATGTAAAGGAAGCTGCACGAATCCGCAACGCAATACGCTACGATGAGGCGATGATCCGATCAGCAAGATATAAAAGAGAGAGTAAGCGGGTATGAGCAGGAATGGCGACAATATGCATAAAAACAGAAAGCTATACTGGATTGTCCCCAATCCGGAATATATGGATTATTTAAAATCCATAGATCCTAGGATACCGGATTATAATTACGGTTCAGAACATATCAAGCCTTTTTACGGTCCGCTTCTTAGAATGAATGGATTGTGCTATGTTGGCAGCGTGAGTCATTATGATCATCATAAACATGACAAAATTGCCGGAAGTCTGACCTTTCATAAGATCTATGACCACGAATACCATAGGATGATCGCAGTAAGCAATCTGCGGTATATGTTTCCTGTGCCTGAAGAATGTGTCAGAAGACTTGATTATCGTGATATAGATCAATATGTATATTTTCGTTCGAGAAGAGACCGGTTCAATCAGGTGAATCTTCTTAAAAAAATATTATATGATCTGAATGATTCCAACCTGCAGGAAAGAGCATCCTATATACGATTTCTGCAGGTGCATGAAATAAAAAGCCCTCAGATCAGAGGATGCATGGATATGCTTCGTCTGGAAGAGGCAGCATATCGCTATCAGAAGGAAGAATTCCAGGAACAGGATATTACGGAACTTTCTGAGGATCCTGTAGAGGATCGAATAATCAAAATTTAAAGAAGGAGCTGAGAAATATGTATGAGATGATACATATCAGTCCGATAACGATAATTGCCTGCATCGTGATCCTGATCTGTGTGATTGTTCTTGCGTTTGTTTCAGGCAATTCGAAAAGGCTTGATAAGATCAAGGCTAAAGAAGTAGGTGATGGACAGCATGGGAATGACCGTTTTATGACAAAGGATGAAGCAAAAGATTATTACCAGGTAATAAAGCTTCCTAAAAAGATAGAGGATCACAGCGGAGAATTTCCTGAAGGTCGAATGATCAGCTATGATGAGAAGACCAGAGAGGCTTATATCGATACATCAAATACACATGCAAGGATCGTTGCACCTACAGAATCCGGTAAAAGTACAGAATATGTAATTCCGAACGTGCAGTACAATATCATGGCAGGAACTACAATGATCATACCGGATACAAAAAAGGAAATTTATGCAAAGACGGCACAGGATGCTAGAAACTGCGGCTATGAGATATACGTTATTGATTTTCAGAATCCTGAACTGTCTGTTCAGTTTGATCTGTTCGAAGACATCAATGAATATATGGAAGCTTATCTGAAGGATGGCAATGTAAAGTCAAAAGCCGCTTGTGAAGACGCTGCCGGTTCACTTGCCATGGACATCGTTTATTCCCGCGATCGAGGGAATAATGAAAATCCATTCTTTTCACAGGCTAGTAAAGGTGTGATCCACAGTCTTATCCTGCTTCTGTCAATGTTTGCAGAGAAAAAGTATAAGCATCTGGGAAGCATCAATAATATCCTGCATGGAATGCTGGAAGCGCCAAAAGACAAAACGGATAAGACTCCTATGATTCTAAAGATTATGAGAAAGCTTCCGGATGATTTTGGAGCAAAAAAATATCTTGGTGCTGCATTCGCTGCTGCTGAAGAGACAGAAACAAATATATATTCTTCTGTTCTGGGAGATCTGGAACCGTTCATCAATGCCCTTGCCGAACAGATCATTGCGAAGCCGGACAGCGATGGAAAAAGATTTTCATATAGAGACTTGCTGGAAAAGAAAAGCATATTATATATCGTTATTCCTGAACATCGCGCACAGTTCAAGGTATATGCGTCCATTATTATCCGAAAGCTGTATAATCAACTTACTGAATATGCAAATACACTGCCTGATAAAAAACTACCTAAGCGCATACTGCTGGAATGGGAAGAATTTGCTCTATACCCAAAGGTAAATGAGATAGAGGACTGGCTGGCCATCATGCGAGGCAGAGGAATCATAGGAGATTTTATATATCAATCCGATCATCAGATGAAGAATAAATACGGAGAAGATATCATGAAGATTATGATAGATCAGTGCGCAGTATCCATCTATCTTGCCCTATCGCAGGAAGACACTGAAACGGCAGAACGTCTTTCAAAAGCAATCGGTACGAAGACGATCAAGACAGGTTCTGTAAGCATCAGCCATGATTCTGGAAAAACAGGTGCTATATTCGGCAGTACCAGCAGATCTGAGACTGAGCAGATGATGGAACGTTCACTTATGACAGTTTCTGAAATACTGCATATGGATCAAACTGGAACGAAGTTGCTGCTGCGAAGAGGCCAGTATCCGTTTGAAATGAATCTGACAGGATATTATAAGCCGGAATGGGGGCTTGTTCCTGCAGAGAGAGAATCAGATATGCCTATCAATGAGATGAACAGCATCTACTATATGACATATAATCAGCTGATGGATTCGATTGATGAAAAGACAAATATGCATATTCCTGATGTGAAAAAAAATCAAACAGCTTCTGAATTTTCAGAAATGAAAGAGACAGAACCTGAACTGGACGGATTAGAACAGGTAGCCAACAAGCTATACAGTCTTACAGGAGATCTTCACTGTGCAGAACTGGTGTTAAATAAAAAATATAAGGAACTGTTCTCATACATGGAACGTTATAAAAAAATTATAAGCAAATATGAGCTGCAGACTATGCTGGAGCCTTTTGCAGAATAGGAGGGATAAGATCATGTTAATGGTTCAATATGTTCATCGCAGAATGATGGAGCTTCTTAAAAAATCCTATCCTGATGAGTATGAAAAATATTCACATTTTTATATTCAGATGGAATTCAAGGAAAAGCAGGGAAATTATTCAAAATACACGTTTGGGAAAAGAATGCTGCATGTATCGACTCTGTCCAGGAGACCGTCAGATATCTTCTTGTCTTTAGTTTTAGAACTTGCGCATCATATAGACGTAGTACAGCGACGGGAAACTCATGAAGACAGGACCTATCTGCTGATCGTAAGAAAGCTGCTGGATACGGCACTGAAGCAGAACATGATACTGCTGTCGGAGCTGTATCATACAGATATAAAAAAACTGAAGGATAAGCTTCAGGAGAATTTCGGATCTTTCTCAAACTGGAAGTATGAACCAAGACATGACAGTGAACATGTCTATATCCTGGTCTTTGATGCATTTATGATCAAAAATCTGCTGAAGACAAACGGATATCAGTATGATCCTGATCAGCAGGCCTGGAGCAAGTTCATCAATACAGCAGAATATGATGATGAGCTGTACTTTCTGAATCAGTATCAGAATCGCGCAGATTTTAAGGTCATCAAGGATAATTCCTTCTATATAAGGCCTTGTTATTGCCTAAGAGTTGAAACCTACAGTATAGAAGATAAGGAACTTTGGAAAGCTCTATCCTACCGATATGATGCGGCTACCAGAAAATGGTTCAAAAACATTTATGCAGATGAACTGAAGATAGAACTGGAAATGATACAAGAACTGCCTAAACAGCGCATCACCATAGCTCGAATTAAAAACAAATAAAAAGAAATATTGGTTAGTTGCAAAAAGAAGAGGAGAAATATTTACAAAACTTAAAATATATGTTATTCTATTAAACAGTTACAAGGAATATTACATCACAAACCCATTACCCTTGTAAACTACATGACTGCAGTGAATCGGATATTTATCCGAATTGCTGCAGTTTTTTTTAGTTACTTTAATTGCCTGGTGCAGCTGATATGCTCTATGCTTGAAGTGGACATAGGTGGGATTTTTATTAGGCAGAATATGATCATACTTTAATGGAGTGTGAATTCTGCATTGCCCAATATATTTACACTCTATAACAAGCATGTTATCATGATAAAGCCTATTAAGGCAGTCTTCAACATAACCAATAAACCCCTGGAAAACAGGTATAAGAGGGTATATGTCCGATGATATATACCCTTTTTTTAGTCGCCGGATCATATGCCCTCTATGCCATAGAGGAGGAAATATGGAAACGAAAATAACGCGTACAGCAGCAAATAACAGCGAAGTAATTGATACTAAATATCTAATAAAACTGAGAGAAGATCGTTCAAAAACTAAAGATGATGTTAAAAAAAGAGCAATATATGTTAGAGTTTCAACTAGAGAACAGGCTCTTACCGGCTATGGAGCCGATGCACAGATCACTAACATAATGAACAGGCTTAAAGCTGATGGTATAGATATCAGCTCTGTACAAGTCTATGTTGACGATGGTTACAGTGCTAAGACATTAAATAGACCAGAGATGCAGAGGCTACTTAAGGATGTGCTTGATGGAAAAGTCAATGAAATAATAATTTATAAGCTTGATCGCTTAGCTCGAAATGTGATCGATACATATGAATTACTGCAGTTTTTTATTGATCAGCAGTGTGAACTGAAAGCAATAGTTGATAACCTAGATATTCATAGTGCAAATGGCAGGCTGCTTGTAGGAGTTCTTGCGATAATTGCGCAGTGGGAACGAGAAGTAATTAGAGAGCGAACTATCGATGCAATTGAAGAAATGCTGTCACAAGGAAAGTGGCCGTTTGGACAGGTTCCGTTTGGATATGAACGTGATGAAAATGATTATCTGCGAGAAAAAGCTAGGGAGGGAGAATATATAAGGTATTGCATCGAATTAGCCATTAGTGGAGATACAATGAAGGAAATTGAGTATAAGGCTCCGATGGAATTTCCTGAATTTCAAAAAAAATCAGAAGTCATAAAAAATATGCTGTTGAGAACATTAAACTATGGAGAATATGAATATGAAGGGAAAATATATAAGTTTCATGGAATCACAACAAAAATGAAATATGATAAGGTAGTAAAAATGATAAACAAAAGATATAAAGAAACAGATCCTAGCAAATATTATTTTGGGAATAAAATTAAAGATGCTTGCGGGAATATCTGTGAAAGGAAAAGCACCTCCAAGAAACTAAAAGATGGAATCAAAAAGTATTATTACTATGTATGCCCGGAGTGCAGACAGAGGATACCTCAGGAACGTCTGGTAGAAGCAACGTTAAGCAGGATAGCTATTCATTCCTATGAATTAAATGAAACAAAAAAAGAACAGAATATAAAGAGAAGACTTAGAACATTGGATGAAAAGATTAAAGAAGCATATAAGATGTATATAGCTGAAAAGATTGATGGAAAGGTATACGGTAGTCTGATAAATGAAATAGATAAAGAAAGAGAGAAACTTCTCCGTAAGCTGAATATAAGATCAATAGGCAAATATATCGATACAGAAAAATGGAACGACATGAGTGATGGTGACCGCAAACAATATATAGAAGAGTATGTAAAGGAAATAATTGTCGATGTGAGCCTCAAATCAATAATTTCTATAGAATACATAGAATAAAAAGGACCTTAAATTTTACCGTCGAACTATTGAAAAAAAATAAAAATATGCTATAATATATGTAAGATGTAATAAATCGAATATGTAATGGGGTTTATGAACCTATGTAAGAGGTGATTGAATCTACCCCAAGAAGGTTAGTTCTACTTAAGCAGAGCTCAACCCACCATATAAAACGTAATAAGCTGTTAGATTAAGTCTGATAGCTTTTTTTATATTTTAATGAACTTTGTTTTTTTCTGTTATATAATTAAAATGTCAAAAGCATTATCAAATTATTTTATAGAATGATTTGCACACCTTATAAGTTGAAAGAAAGGAAACGGTTTTTCAAATGAGTATTAAAAGAAATTTCTTATTACTAATGTTATTTTCTATTTTCTTATGTGGATGTAGTCGAAAAGAAAACATTAATGATTATTATATATCTTACACTTTAACTAAACAGGTAGGAGAAGACCTGAAAAGTGAAGTTCATTATTATGATTTAGCAGATGGTACAGATAAAATTATTACCGAATTGCCTTATACTGCACAATATCCATTAACAGTTTACGATAAAGTAAAGGAAAAAGTTTATTATACTTCTAAAGTAAAGAACTGTGATCAGGTTTTTGAATATGATATAAAAACAAAAAATCATAAACAATTAACAGATTCTTTATCAGCTATTAATTATATTATTCCTTATGAAGATACATTGCTTATAATAGCAGTACCTAAAGGTTCTAACATGATTACTTTACAGCCATTTCTTTATAAAGATAATACCTTAACAGATATCGCATGGGATAAAGACTTTAATGTTTCTACATTATTTTATGACTTGCAATCATCTGACTTTATTTTAAGTGGATATTCTTCTAGTGAAGATTGGAGACGCATAGAAAATCAAGACAAAAAAGAATATATTGCACCGCCTAATTATATTTATCATTTAGAGAAAGATGGAAAACAAAAGAGTAAGATTTATGAAACAAATAATGGGAATATTAACTCCATTGCTGCAAATGAAGATTATATTTACACTACTAATGATATAAATGAAGATATAGAAAAAATTGATAAAAGAAAAGGAGAATTATCTGAAACAATTGAGGTTCCAAGTTATCGCTTATTTTATGTTACCAATGATGAACTAATGTATTATTATTCTAATGATGAAATATATACTTATGACTTAAATAGTAAAAAGAAAACTATATTATGCACAATAAAAACTGAAACAAGTGCAATTAATAATGCTATAGTACTTAAAAAATAATTATTATTTAAGTCTTTGTGCAATAAAAAAAGCTGTTTATTTAGCAGCTTTCTCTTTTTATATAATCCTTTGATACTACTTCAAATTCTTTCTTCTGTATATGCATCAAATACAAATAAATGTTTCGTATCAAACCAAATGTATATTTTATCTCCCTGATGAATAGCTTTATTGTATGGCTGTTTCATTATGATCGTACCTAATTCACATTGGATATGTACATACATATTCTCTCCAGCATATTCTATCAATATGATATTCCCCTCTAATCCTGAATCGTCTACTATTACATTTTCACAACGTATCGCAATCACTACATCTCTTTGCTCCTGATTAGTCCAAGGAATCTTTCTTGACCCTATAGAGAGATAACCATTCTCTATTCTTGAAGGTATCTTATTAATATTGGATATTCCTAGAAATGATGCCACAAATAAAGTTTGTGGATTTTCATATAATTCCATTGGCTTCCCCATTTGCTGGATACAACCATCTTTCATGATAATTAATAGATCCGCAAGTGTCATTGCCTCTATCTGATCATGTGTCACATATATAAACGTAGCATTGTTTTTTTGATAAAGCTTTGCGATTTCGATGCGTAATTGAGTCTTTAATCTAGCATCTAATGAACTCAATGGTTCATCCATTAAAAATAATGATGGTTTACTAATCAATGCCCGTGCTATAGCGCATCGCTGTTTCTGTCCACCAGATAAATGAACAGCTTTACGATCTAATAAATCTTTTATTCCTAGCATTTCACTAATCTGTTCTACTCTTGCATGTTTTCCTTTATCATTGATTTCTTCACGAAAACCAAAAGCAATGTTTTCATATACACTCATATGAGGAAATAAAGATGGTTCTTGAAAAACCATAGAAATATTTCTTTCAGAAGGCTTTTTATCTGTCACATCTATATCATCAATAAAAGCTTTACCCTCATCAACTGATAAAAAACCAGCAATTAGCTGAAGAAGTGTACTTTTCCCACAACCTGATGGTCCTGCAAGAACAATAAATTGTTTATCTTTTGTTTCTAAATCAAAATGCTGAACTGCATGTATATCACCAAATGATTTGGTAATGTTTTTTAGAATGAGTCTGCTCATAGATATCTCTCCAATACTAAAATAAGTGTATCGAAATATAAATAAAAAAGCAACCTCACACAGTTACTTTATCGTTTTTTAGATTGTCTCAAAGCCCACCCTCTTTAAGACAAACATATTTTACAAGAATCTTTATTCATCTTCAATCTTTTCACATGGAGTTGATTATTATTAGCAATGAATACAATTTAATTCATTTTTTCAAAATATTTATCAACTTTAAGACTAAAATTAAACGAAAGCTTTCTTAAATCTTCACATTACCATATAAACCTGAAAATGTTTGAATATGGACATCTTTTCCAATAAACGCAAAAGCTGTCATTAAGCTTAAGGTACATAAACCCGTAATTAATACTTTTTTCATTTCGTTACCTACTTTTCTAGTAGATCATATGCATATCATCTCTGACCTACTAATCATAAATGAAAAATGTACTTCACACAATAAAACAGCTATGAGTTGATTTATATATCTAAAATAGGGTAATCCCTTTATTTATTAAAGAAAACCATCAGGTTAACTTGTATGCTTTCTTACTTCCCGATCAAATTCATACAACATTTTATAATTATTTGTCTTTTCAACCAATTTACTTAATTCATATTGAAAAATATCTATACATACTTCATCTGTAAGATGAGGCAATAGCTTTTTCATTATATAGGTTTGACGGACAAATGCAGGAACTTCTTTTGCCAGACAAAAATATTTATACATTAATTTTATACTTAACGGATATTCCTGAAATTCTTCATCCTCTACATAGGGAATATCAATTACTTTTCCTAAACGATTCTGGCAATCCGCAATCAGAATTCCCTGACGCACCAAATCTCCTCGATAGAATAATAATGATTGTGTATAATAATGTAACGCATTCGCATATTCAGCTCTATTATGATAACTTGAAGCTATATTAGAATAAATCTCAGATATTTTAATATCAGGTAAAACATGAATTTTTGTTAATTTCTTTACTTTCTCAATATAAACTTCAATGTATTCTGTATCAATATAACTATATAATATAAATGCAAAATTATATACATCTAATAATCTAACATAATTATTTGTGCTTTCATAATATGTCTCCATCTCTACTAATAAATTACTCATAGAATGATATTTTTCTGTAATTAAAAAATAATGAAGCTTCGCAAATCTTACACAAAAATGATCTGCTTCTTCTACTTTTATCTTTTCCATTCGCTCAATATATTCTTCGATATTCGTCACATAACTCACTCTAAGTTTAGAAAAAATCAATAGACGGAGTGCATCTTTATAGATTCTTTCCATATGATCAAATATATTTAAGAAATGCTGAATTTCCTGATCAGAAAAATTCTTATCATTTATATAATATTCGTATAGTTCTGACATTATCTGATAAAGCTCGGCATAAAAAACAAAGTCTTTTACTTTAATCAGCAATTTATTGATTTTTATGATCGTAGCCTTTATTAGTTCATAATCAAATACTTCAATTGCCTCATATAATGTTTTCATTAATATATGCAACGCATCATCTATGATAGTGAATTCACCAAACTTTAAGTCAAACTTTAAAAGCAGTTCCACATATACATCATTTGATCTGCTTAATCCTCCAGACTCAATATTTTTTAATGTATTAACACTACAAATACCATTACAAAAACTTTTTAAAGTATATTTATTTTGTGTTTTCCCTCTCTTTTCTTCTCTATATACACCTATAAATTTACCAATCGTAGCTAAGCGTTCTTTACTGACTTTCATGAAAAACCCCTTTCCAAGTTAATTTCATATTATAAAATTTCCAATATTTGTAAAAGAGATTATATCATATATCCGTCATATATACAAAAAAAACAATATAATTAATTACTTGTTCATCATGAATGTTTTCTACCCCATTCTAGATTGATTTCCTTAAATGTCATATCGTCCTTTTCTAACTTTTGGCTAAGATTTCGATAAGAGTCTAAAAGTACACAAACCATTTCTTCTATTTCATTATCTATGATACGAAACCATATCGTATCACTCTGTTTATCCATATCATAAAACTCTATCTCTCTAGCATTTTGATAGCGCTGATAAAGACTATTTTTTATCTTTTCAATGACACGATCATCAAGTTCATTTTCAAATATTCGAATCTTCTCAGCTATTTCTTCAAAATGAAAGACTAAACGCTTTCTCATATTGGGTTTATCATTAAATAATTGGAGATCTTTTTCTGTAATATCTGCTTTGGATTTCATAAGAATAACAAATTGATGTTTTTTATCCACATAACAAAATGGATGCTGGAAATAAAGAAGATTTCCACATCGAGGACAGCGCGTCTGAAAATAGGTATTATTTAATAACTGTTTTCGCAATTGAGGTTCAAAATCTGACATGACAAGAGTTTCACTTCTTTTATGTGTCTGATACATACAATGTTTACATGTTATTCCAACTAATATTGATTTCATTCTATCACCTAAGTCTATTTTTATAATTACTAAATAAAATATAGAAAAGCAGAGTAGCTATCACTCCGCTTCTTATTACTTAAATTTCTCTTGTTGCGTATTTTAACCATTCTTTTTCTTCTTCATTTAAATATGGAGATACTTTTTCATATACTTGTTTATGATATTCATTTAACCATGCGATATCATACTGTGTCATGATTGATGTATCTAATCCATCTAAATCAAATGGTACAAAAGTAATGGTTTCAAAAGAAAGGAACTGCCCATATTCATTTTTCTCAGCCTTTTGCACAACTAATTCATTTTCATGACGAATACCATGGCTTCCTTCAATATAAACACCAGGTTCATTAGATTGTGTCATTCCTTCTTCTAAAACACAGCTGTCATTTCTTTCAGGAACAATTCTCCAGCGGAAACCATTTGGCCCTTCATGAACATTTAATAAATGCCCAATGCCATGTCCTGTTCCACATTTATAGTCAATTCCCATTTCCCATAGTGGTCCACGAGCTAAAATATCTAAATTAAGTCCACGGCATCCTTCTAAGAATTTTGCTTTACTTAATTGAATCAATCCACGTAAGGCACTTGTAAAGTGTAAACGCATTTCATCTGAAATAGGACCTAATACAAAAGTTCTTGTAATATCTGTTGTTCCTTCAAGATACTGTCCACCGCTATCCACAAGCAGCATTCCTTCTGGTTTAATTTCTACATTGGATTCTTCATTTGCCTTATAATGCATCATTGCCGCATGATCTTTATAAGCACAGATTGTATTGAAGCTTAATCCAAGATTGTGTTCCTGTGCACGACGTAAGCTTTCTAAATAATCGCTAGCACTGATTTCCGTAATTGTTTCTTTTCCAACTCTATTCTTTAACCAGTACATAAATTTTGTCATCGCAACTGCATCTTTAATGTGAGCTTTACGATTATTTTCTAATTCTACTGGATTCTTTTTAGCTTTCATCAGCTGAGATGGATTTGGCTGATCCACAATACGAACTCCATCTTTTAGACTTGTTGTGATTGCATAATTTACTACAAATGTATTTAACATAACGGATGCATCTGATGGAATTGTCTTAACAAACTCATAAATACCATCATATTCATGAATCTGAACATTATTTTCTTTGAAATTCTGAATAAGAGCTTCATCTAATTTACGTTCATCAATAAAGATATGATTTTCATTTTCTGTAATAACTAAATAACTTAACATTACAGGGAAATTTTCAATATCCCAGCCACGCATATTCATGATCCATGCGATATCATCTAAAGAAGTCACAATATGATATCCACAGTTTTGTTTCTGCATTTCCAAACGGATATCCGCAAGTTTTTCTTTTGTTGTTTTTCCGCTATATTTTTCTTCTAAGAAGAATCCTTTTTCACAAGGAAGAGCTGGACGATCCTCCCAAATCATACCAACTAAATCTTCGTTTACAGAAAGAGTTACATTCTTATCTTCTAAAGCAGATAGAATATCGTTTACAAGATGTGTATTCATTACACGTCCATCAAATCCAACCACACCGTTTTCCTTGATGTGATCATGCATAAATTCAGGAATTGAAGGTACTCCTTCTTCCCCTTGTTTCATAAGATCAATCGTACTATCTTTTAACTGATCTGCTGCTTGAATAAAGTAACGTCCATCAGTCCACAATGCTGCCTGATCAAGACATACAACTAATGTTCCCTGTGAACCTGTAAAGCCAGACATATAATCTCTAGCTTTAAAATGCTCCCCTACGTATTCTGTTTCATGAAAATCAGAAGTAGGAATCATATAGATGTCCATATTACGTTCTTTCATCAGCATTCTTAATTTTTCTAATTTTTCAATTACAGTCATAATAACCCTCCAATAATCTCTGTGTATTATTGTACTCCAAAAGTTATAAATTGGGTATATTTTTCTTGCTTTTTCTTTATTTATCTTATGAAATGAACCCTTAATTCTTCTTTCAGTTCTATACTAATCGAGTATAAGCGAAACATAGAAAGCATGATACATAAACTTATAATCAAGATAGCAGCCTGTATTATTTTATAATCTTTATCCATACGTACCTCCAAGTATCGTACAGTATGGACAATTATTTTTTCTATAAACTATTATCTATTATTAATAACATAAGATCCATTAGCAGTCGCAACTACTTTACCATGAACTCTTGCGATGCCTCGTACTTGTGCTAGTCTGCTTCCTACATGGTCACAAATTCCTTCTATTTCTAATACATCTCCTGCTTTTACACTACTTACAAAATTAAGGCTCATAGAAATAGTGGGTGTAAATGTTGCTTCTATGCTGGTATAAGCTGCACAGCCCATGGTAATATCCAGAGCAGTCGCAAGCATACCTCCATGCATATTCCCAGCTGGATTCATTTGCCAAGCTTCTACATCAAAAGCTAAAACTACTGTTTTCTGGTCATAATCAGAAGAAATCAAATGCATCTTCATCATTGCATTTATCGTTCCTGCTTCTTTTTGACGTCTTTCTATGAATGTTTGAATTCTTTCTTCAAATATCTGATGATTCATTTTCTCACTTCCTTCTCCATGAATAAAAGAATGCACACAGAATATCATCTGTGTGCGAATGTTTAAGCTAATTCTTTTTCTAGTTTTTCAATACCAATCGCAATACGTTTTAAAGTTTCTTCTTTTCCAAGAATGTGTGCAATTTCAATTGCTCCACCTGGAGTAAACTGTTTACCAGTAATTGCGGTACGAATTGGCCATAAAATCTGTCCATTTTTCATTTCCATCTGTTTTGGCAGAGATAGTAATAAATCATGAATAGTTTCTTCACTAGACCAGTCATGTAGCTCACTTAATGCCTGTTCAGAAGCCTTTAATGCCTTTAATGCAATTTCATAAGTTGTTTTCATTTTCTTATGAATATACATTTCAATATTGTATTCTGGAAGTTCATCAATAAAATCAAGACTTTCTTCAATAGAAGTTAACACATCACATCTAGGCTGCAGGATACGTGCTACTGCTCTGATATCTACCGGTCTATGTACTGCTTTTTCAATATATGGTTTAGCAAGTTCACAGAATTTTTCTTCACTCATGGCACGTAAGTACATCCCATTCATCCATGTTAATTTATCAATATCAAAGATTGCTGGTGATTTAGAAATACGTTTAATGTCAAATACTTTAATCAATTCATCTAAAGTATAGATTTCCTGTTCTGTTTCTGGAGACCAGCCTAATAATGCAATGTAGTTCAAAATAGCTTCAGGAAGATATCCTTTTTTCACTAGATCCTGGAAACTTGCATCTCCATTACGTTTACTTAATTTATGCTGTTCATCCTTCATTACTGGTGGAACATGTACATAAGTAGGAATATCCCATCCAAATGATTCATAAATCAGATTATATTTTGGAGTTGAGGATAAATATTCATTTCCACGAACGACATGTGTGATTCCCATCTGGTGATCATCAATGATATTCGCGAAGTTGTAAGTTGGATATCCATCACTCTTTAGTAAAACAGATTCATCTAGAATACTATTGTCAACTTCAATACGTCCATATACTTCATCATCAAAGTATGTTGCACCATCATGACGAATTGTCTGACGTACTACATAGCTTTCTCCATTTGCGATACGTTCTCTAGCCTCTTCTTTAGAAATATGTTTACATGGATCATCATATTTAAAAGAAATACCTAAGCTTTCTGCTTCTTTTCTTTGTTTTTCAATGTCTTCTTCACTACAGAAGCAATAATGTGCTCCGCCTAAATCAACTAACTGATCTGCATAGCCTTTATACATTGGAAGACGTTCTGATTGAACATATGGTCCATATTCTCCACCAATATCCGGTCCTTCATCATGCTGAAGTCCTACTTCTTTTAAAGTTTCATAAATAATATCAACAGCACCTTCTACATAGCGTTCCTGATCCGTATCTTCAATACGTAAAATGAAATCTCCACCATCATGCTTTGCGATTAGATATTCAAACAACGCTGTTCTAAGGTTACCTATATGCATATAACCTGTAGGACTAGGTGCAAATCTTGTTCTAATTTTTTTCATACTGTTCTTCCTTTCTTTATCATCTATATTTATATAAGTTTATGTATGGTAAATAATTCTCATTTACTAGGCAATTATAGCATGAACTACCTTTGTTTCCAAGTGCTTTATTTGATATCCATTAAGGAAGAATGCTATCTTCTTCTGTAATTGCACGAAGTATTTGACAAGGATTACCAGCCGCAATCACATTAGATGGAATATCCTTTGTAACTACACTCTTCGCCCCAATTACACTTCCCTTTCCTATTCTAACACCAGGAAGGATCGTTACATCTGCACCAATCCAGACATCATCTTCAATAATGATCGGACTAGCCTTTTCCAAACCTCTATTTCTTTCACTAGCTAATAAAGGATGATTAGCAGTATACATCCCACAGTTTGGACCTATGAAACAATGGCTTCCAATAGAAATCTTTGCGCCATCCATTAAATACGCATTATGATTGATGAATGTATCTTCTCCAATATAACAGCGATATCCATAATCTGCATAAAACGGTGATAGTACCGTTACATTGGCCTCTCGATTTGGTAGCAACTTCTTTAATAATTCTTCTTTCCTATCCGTATCTCTTGGATTTGTCTGATTATATAAAAAGCACAGTTCCTCAGCATATAATCGCTCTTCTAATAAATCTTTATCATTATTGGCATCATACCAAAGTCCCTTTTCTAACTTTTCTCTCTCTATCATTTCTCTATCCCTTCTTCGCTATTTTTCTATCCTATTTTAACATAATCTTTATACACACGAAACGTTTCACTACTTCAATCATATAAAATATTCATGCTATAATATTATTACACAAACATTTCATTAAGGAGGTCTTTATGATTTCATCTTATCATACTATTTTATCTGATGATTTCCCTATATTTTTACATGATTATCTGACATTAGATATTCTACAGCGATTAAAGGGAATTGGTTTATTTTGTGGCATACTTCACTCTTTCCCATCAAAACCTTTTATTCTCGCTATGACCACAGTCTAGGAGTAGCACTCATTATTTGGCATTTTACCCATGACAAAAAACAAACTTTAGCAGGATTGCTTCATGATGTTTCATCTCCTGTATTCTCCCACGCAATTGATTTCTTTAATGGAGATTATCTACATCAGAACTCCACTGAGGAAAGAAATATACAGATTTTAGAATAAGATTCTATGCTCCATACTTTACTTAAACGAGATGGAATTTCATTTGAAGAAATTTCCGATTATAAACGTTATCCTATCGCAGATAATCCAAGACCACAACTATCTGCCGACCGTTTAGAGTATACACTTGCGACTATCTTTTCGTTTTACATGGAAGTATAGATACCTTAAAAAATATATATCAGGACTTATATATCGATCACAATGAAATCAGCTTTTCTCATTTAGAACCAACTCTTGCCTTCATGCACTGTATGCATCAAACAAATTTATTCTATTTATCCAATGAAGATATCTTAAAGATGATGTACTATGACAAGCTTATCACTATGGATGATTTATACTCTCTTACAGAATCTGAGATCATCCACCGTATCCTTGCCTCTCCTATAAAGGATACTTCCACTATTTTCAGACTATGACATCAATTCATGAAAGTGATACTCCTGTAAACAATTATTATCATATTTCATTAGATGTGAAAAGACGATATATTGACCCATTACTTTGTGGTAAAAGAATATCTACGCAAAGTGAAGAAGCAGCTTCATTAATCCATGATATAAAAGTTATCAGACATCACTATATGCTTATATCGAATTAGAAGATTTTCGAAATAAACCTTAATTTTCCCTTTATATGATACCTCGTTCTTATATTCGAGGTTTTTTTATTACGATATTCTTAATCTTGTTCTATATATATTGTAATAGAAAATATATTACTTATATAATGATGATAAGAGATAGAATACAGATTGAACTTTTAAGCAAAAAGAGAGGATGGGTACAAATATGAAAAATAAAATACATGTGGAACATCTATGCAAGACCTATGGGACAAAAGAGAATAAAACAATTGCATTGCATGATGTTACCTTAGAAATCAAAGAAAATGAATTTGTCGCAATATGTGGAACAAGCGGCAGCGGAAAAACTACTTTATTTAATATTATTAGCGGTATCGACCGAAACTATGAGGGAAACTGTTTCATCGATGACACCAACATCAGCACACTGAACGAAGAACAGATGACAATAAAAAGAAGAAAAGAAATCGGCATTATCTTCCAATTCTTTAATCTGATTTCCTTTCTTACTGTTGAAGAAAACATAAAGCTGACTAGTCAATTAGATGGAATAGAACCAGATGCAGATAAAGTTAGTATAATATAGAAACAGCTTGATCTAGAAGAGAAAAGAAACGCCTTTATTCATGAATTATCTGGCGGTCAACAACAGCGAATAGCTATCGCAAGAGTCATGGCTGCTGATTGTGATATTATCCTAGCAGATGAACCAACAGGAAATCTTGATAGTCATAACACACAAAATATTATAGATATCTTTAAACAGATGAAAGAACAGGGAAAAACTATTGTTTTGATTACACATGATACCTATGTTGCACAACAGGCAGATTGTATCATTTACCTAAAAGATGGGGAAATTGCGAACGAATTATAGATATATATTTCAATTATCAATAAAATATATTAAATCACACAAAACAATGTTTCTTCCTTTCATCATCGTTGTATTTTTATCAACATTTCTATTAACCACAGTTTATGTCGTTAAAGATTCTTACGATTACTATAATCTGCAAATAAGTGAAAAACAAACTGGAAAATGGGATTTTTCTTATCCACCTCAACATTTAACATCTTCCTATCCTGATGAATTATCGTTTATTGAAGACAATACAGAAATTAAAAGATATGAAAATCCATTAGCCCTTGATCCTATTTTATCGAAAAGTAATCATTATATGTATGTTTTTAAAGCTGAGTCTTCTTTTGAATCTCTTCCAATTATAATGCAGGAAGGAAGCTATCCAGCAAATGAAAATGAAGTACTCGTACCATATATGATCATAGAACAGAATGAATTACAAATTGGTAATAATCTTACATTCCAAAATGAGCACGGAGATAAGATCAACTATAAGATAACTGGTGTATACAAAGATTATTGGAACTCTGTTAGTCCTACTTTCTATACTTATTTAGAGGATAAAACAGAAGCATTCACAATATATGCTGATTTTAAAGATGAAGCTGCATTAAACCATGTAGTTAATATGATCAATACGAATCCTGAGATCGGTTATCAACTAAATACTAACGTAGTTAACGCAAAATATTATCTTAATGATCCCTTCAGTCTGCTTTATTCTGCATTCACTGTATTAATCTATATCTGCGTATTTCTGTTTATATTTAATTCCTTAAATATGTATATAAAGAAAAAAGAATCCTATTTACATCAGCTATTTACTCTTGGAGCCACAAAGAAACAGATATATTTATCTTTATTCTTTGAATTCTTCCTTGTATGCGGAATCTGCTTTCTTTTAAGTTTTCTTGTTAGTGTATTGTTGTGGAAAGGTCTCTTTATGACTGGTGGTACTTGGTTACAAAACTATTTACAACTTTCATTTACCTTTACTTACGTATTAACACCAAAACACTTCGCATCCTTATTCTTATTTAACATACTAATTTTCTTATTATGTTTCCTAATTGTCATGTGGAAAAACAGAAGACAAAAAACTTTGAAACTGCATTTTCGATCTATAAAACTTAAACGCTTACCATTTATCTCTAGATTATCTAGTTTAGAAATCATAAGAACAGGTTTTGGCACTTTCATTATTGCAGTACTTGTAGTTTGTTCTATTTTATTTCAAACTACACAAACGGTAGTAGAGTATTGGATTAAAGATAGAGCTGAATACTTCCACAAAGATGCGGACATAACGACAAACTTTGGTTTGTTTAATAATAATAGCAAGGATGTCTCACAATTCATCACAGAAGTAGAAACCATCTGTAAAACAAATAATGCGACAACATGTACTATATCTTATGGAATTCAATCAAACGCTGTATTTGGATTTGACACTACATTACCTATATATTCCATAAACCAATCTGCTTATCAGAAATTCTTAAATAAACATCAGATAGCAGATGAAAATACTCCAATACTAGTATATCGTAATGAAAGTCCATTATCCTATGAAGAATTAACTATACATATTCTAACAACTTTTCAAGAAGAATTAGATGCAATTCCTATGGAATATCAGATGATACAAGATGAAGAACTGATGGAAAACTTCATCTATGATGATGCTATCGTCTTACTACCTCCATCATTAACTGCGCAATGGATCGATACATATTCCGATACCTATGTGAGTGGATCACTAATTATTAATAGCGAAAATCATAAACAAATTGCTGAACAATTAAATGCCATATCCATTGTTCAATCTGATGACCATATGTATGTAATTAACAACAGGGAAAATCTACAACAGTTCTATCGAGATACTGGTGCTATACGTATCTTTATATATGGACTAAACTTCTCTGTTCTAGCAGTATGTTTATTTATCATCTATAATATATTGACACAGTACTGCATGAAAAATAAAAGAGAAGTCAATCTACTTCTAACATTAGGAATGACAAAAAGAAAAGTAAAACACTTCTTTATCGAACGAGCAGTTATCTTATCTCTTACATCAATAATCATTTCAGCTATTTTAGAAATCTTTGTCATATTTATCTTACGTCAAGTATTACATCTTCCTATTTCCTACATTGACTTTATTATTTATTCATTGATTTATTGTATAGTTTTGATTATTGTTATGTCATTATTGTCTTTAGTTACTCTTAAAAAACATATTCTTGTTGCTATAATACATATAACTAACAAAAAAAGCAAATCAGATCACATTCTGGTTTGCTTTTTATCCTCTTTTTATCTTCATTTGTTCAAATGCCTTTAACTCTGCCTGCTCTTCATTTAAACCTTGCTTTCTATTTTGTAAAATGTATTCCTTCATGATTCGATAATCATGAGGGATTATTTTCATAAAGTCTTTATGATAAATTTCAAAATGTTCAAGTATATGTTTACCATGAGAACTATTTGTAGCTTTGACATATGCTTCAATTAACTGTTTTACATAATGGTAATCACTTTCTTCTAACTTATTTACTTCAACCATTTCTGAGTTAATACGCTCATGTAAATCATGTTTTTCATCTAAAATATAGGCGATTCCGCCACTCATTCCAGCCGCAATGTTTTTTCCTGTTTCACCTAATATAACAACACATCCTCCTGTCATATATTCCAACGCATGATTTCCACAGCCTTCCACAACCGCAACTGCTCCAGAATTACGAACCGCAAAGCGTTCTCCTGCCACACCATTAATAAAGGCATATCCGCTAGTTGCACCATATAATGCAACATTCCCTATGATGATATTTTCCTCAGGCTTATAATTTGCTTGCGAAGAAGGTGTAACACTTAGAATAGCTCCAGAAAGTCCTTTTCCAAAATAATCATTGGCATCTCCTGTAAGAGCTAAGTAAATCCCTTTAGGAAGGAAAGCACCAAAGGACTGGCCGCCACTGCCTATACAGTCAATATGACAAAAATCATCTGCTAACTCATTTCCATAATGTGTTGTAATATAAGATCCCAAAAGTGTTCCAAAAGTACGATCCGTATTCGTGATATTTACTTTCTCATAGTATCTCTGCTTATTTTTGATTGCATTTTTAAAACCTGGAATTAGAATTTGTGTATCTTTAGTTTGTTCTAAATGAAAATCATATTCATCCTGTTTATCAAAATGAACTTTTCCATCTTTAGCTTCAGATGTTAAAAGTTCTTCTAACTGTAGGCGTTCATATCCTATAACTTGCTTATTTATTTTCAGACATTCTTTATGTCCAATCATCTCTTCCACTGTTTTAAATCCTAACTCCGCCATGATTTCTCTCAGATGTTCTGCGACAAACAACATAAAATTAATTACATCTTGTGGTTTTCCTTGAAAACGTTGACGTAATGCTTCATTCTGCGTCGCAATACCATATGGGCAAGTGTCCAAACTGCAAACACGTAACATTTTACATCCTATTGCTACTAGAGGAGCAGTCGCAAAACCAAATTCTTCGGCTCCCAATAATGCCGCAATCGCTACATCACGACCACTCATTAGTTTTCCATCTGTTTCCAAACGAACTCGACTACGCAAATGATTTTTTACGAGCTGTTCATGTGCCTGTGATAAGCCAAGCTCCCATGGTAAACCTGCATGATGAATTGAGCTTTGCGGGGCAGCTCCAGTTCCTCCATCGCAACCAGAAATCAAAATATTTTGTGCTCCCGCTTTTGCCGTTCCACATGCAATAGTTCCAACTCCCTCTTCTGCCGCAAGTTTAACGGATATGGATGCTTTAGGATTGGCATTTTTCAAATCATAAATCAACTGAGCTAAATCTTCAATCGAATAAATGTCATGATGAGGAGGCGGTGAAATAAGTGTTACGCCAGGTGTGGAATGACGTGTTTTCGCTATCCATGGATAGACCTTATTTCCTGGTAAATGTCCTCCTTCTCCTGGTTTTGCCCCTTGCGCCATTTTGATCTGAATTTCATCTGCACTATTCAGATATTCGCTTGTCACTCCAAAACGACCACTCGCCACTTGTTTGATTGCGCTATTATATTTTGTATGATAACGTTCAGGCTTTTCTCCACCCTCTCCACTATTGCTTTTGCCATGAAGCTGATTCATTGCTTCCGCAAGACAAGTATGAGCCTCTTCTGAAATAGAGCCGTAAGACATCGCTCCTGTTTTGAACCTTTTCACAATACTTTGTGCACTTTCAACAGAAGATAAAGGAATTGATTTTCGCTTTGTTGTATCAAAGGTAAGGAGTGAACGAATGGAAATTGGGTCATTCTCTTGATGAATAAGCTGACTATAACATTTATATTCCGCATAGTCTCCATCTCTCACTGCTTTCTGTAGTGTAGATATAGCCTCTGGATTATATAAATGATGCTCTTTGGCTTTTCCCTTTTGGAAACGATGAAAGCCAATCGTCTCTAATTTATCATTTTCTAAATTACAAAAAGCTTGATGGTGATAACGTACATCTTCTTCAATCTCTTTTAATGTTATGCCTCCGGCTTGAGAAATCGTTTTGGAAAAATAGCGATTTACAACATCGCGATGAAGTCCAATTGCTTCAAAGAGCCTAGCTGATCGATATGATTGCAATGTAGAAACACCCATTTTTGATGCAGCTTTTAATACACCATGTAAAATTGCATCATTATAATCTCGAATAGCCACAGAAACTTCCTTATCTATAATATTTTCTTCAACCATTTCACGAATACTTTCATGTGCCAAATAAGCATAGACAGCACTAGCACCATAACCTAAAAGAGTCGCAAAGTGATGTACATTTCGAGGTTCTCCACTTTCCAGCACAATAGAAATCGTATTCTTCTTAGTTTCTGTAAAATGCTGTTCTATAGCAGAAACAGCTAGTAACGATGGAATAGCTAGATGATTTTCATCTATTCCACAATCAGTTAATATTAAAATATTTGTACCTTTCTCACTTGCATGATCACATGTTTCCAAAAGATGTTCTATTGCCTCTTCTAGATGCATAGATGCATGAAATAAGATTGAAACTTCTTCTACATGAAAACCTTCCTTATGTAATGTACGAATCTTATCCATATCCTGTTCATCTAAAATAGGATTATGAATTTCTAAAACACGGCAATTGACATCCTCATCCTGCAAGAGATTTCCTTGTTTTCCTAGATACATCGAGGTATCTGTAATAATTGTCTCTCGTAATGAATCAATAGGAGGATTTGTAACTTGTGCAAATCGCTGTTTAAAGTAATGAAACAAGATTGGATGACATTTTGATAAAACAGCTAGAGGAATATCCGCACCCATAGAGGCAGTTGATTCTACGCCATTTTTTGCCATTGGTAAAATCTGTTCGTGAATATCTTCCAACGTATAACCAAACGCCTTATATAAACGTTTGCACTCTGATTTAGATAATACCTCCATCTTTTTTTCACATACAGGAAGATCTTTCAACTGTAATAAATTACGATTTAACCAGTCTTCATATGGATGAATGTTCATATACATTGTTTTACATTCTTCATCTGTAAATAAATGTTTCTTTACGGTATCAGCTAATAACATTTGTCCTGGTCGCAAACGTTCTTTACAAACTATATGCTCTTCATATATTGGAAGTACTCCGACCTCTGAAGAAAGCACAAGCTGATGATCATCACTTAACCACCATCGAAGCGGACGTAATCCATTTCGATCTAAAACTGCTCCTAACTTTTCTCCATCCGTAAATAAAATAGCAGCTGGTCCATCCCAAGGTTCCATCATTGTCGCATAATAATGATAAAAATCTTTTTTCTCTTGTACCATGGAAGTATTTCTCCATGGTTCTGGAATCATCATCATGATAGCTTTTTCCATTGGGATATTGTTCATGTATAAAAACTCTAACGTATTATCTAATATTGCAGAATCAGATCCATCATTTTTCACAACAGGAAGAATTTTCTCTTTCTGTGTTTCCAAAAAAGAAGAATACATAGTTTCTTCTCGTGCAGACATGTGACTCTGATTTCCTTGAATTGTATTAATTTCTCCATTATGCGCAATCATATGATAAGGCTGTGCACGCTCCCAGCTAGGCTGTGTGTTAGTAGAAAAGCGTGAGTGGATGATTGCCAAGGCACTCTCATATTGTTCATCCTGAAGATCATCATAAAAAAGACGTAGCTGATTAACGAGAAACATTCCTTTATAAACAATAGTTTTTGAAGACATTGATACTACATATGTATCTTTACATCTTGTTTCAAATTGCCTACGAATCACATATAATAATTGTTCGAAAGATAATCCTTTTTTTAAATATGCAGGGCGTTGAATAAAACATTGACGAATCTTTGGCATGCATTGATAAGCACTGTCTCCTAATATAGTACTTTGGCATGGTACATCACGCCATCCTAAGACTTCTGCCCCTTCATCCATAATAATCGATTCTAATTGTTTTTCTTCCTCAAATCTTTTTGATGCCTCTTGTGGCAAAAATAACATCGCAATTCCATAGTCATTGGGCTTTGGAAGTGTAAATCCTTCTTGAAATGCCGCTTTACTGAAAAAACGATGAGAAATCTGTAATAAAATACCAACTCCATCACCAACTTTACCGCTTGCATCTTTTCCAGCACGATGGTCTAAACGTTCTACTATTGTTAGTGCTTGATCAATTAATGAATGATCTTTTCTACCATCAATATTTACGATAGCACCAATTCCACAAGCATCATGTTCTGTTGTATTACTTCTCATAGCTTACCTCCTCGTCTATATGCCGCTTGCGCCATAATTCGATAATTCACGAGCACTTGGATCGCTTACATTAACCCAAGTTTGATTTGGCATCCAGAAGCCTTGAATCATTTGTGCCTGTTTAGGGTAGAAGGACTCAAATATTTCTCGATATAATAAGGATTCTTTCGTAAATGGCGTCGCAAATTCATAAAGCTGGCATTTATTTCTAAATTCATCATCACTATAATATTCCTGTGCATATTGCTGGAGTTCATCTCGCAGTGAATGCCCTACTGCATCTGAAAAAGCTGCCTTTTCCCTCATCAGGATATGTTCAGGCAAATAATCACCAATAAAAGCTCGACGCAATAGATATTTTCCTTTACCATAATGATTACATTTCTTATTTGAATCAATACTCATTACATATTCCACAAAATCCAGATCACCAAAAGGAACTCGAGCTTCCATCGAATGGACACTGATACAGCGATCTGCACGCAATACATCATACATATGCAATTCACGAATACGCTTTTCACTCTCTTTTTGAAAGGCATCAGCATTTGGGGCAAAATCGGTATATTTATATCCAAATAATTCATCCGATATCTCCCCTGTTAACAGTACGCGTACATCACTATGTGCATGGATATATTTACAAAGCAGATACATACCAATGGAAGCACGTATTGTGGTAATATCGTACGTACCTAATGCTTTTATGACTTCTGGCAAGGATTGAATTATATCATCCTTAGTAATAATAACTTCATGATGAATACTATGTATGTAAGCAGCTACTTCTCTTGCATACTTTAAGTCAATGGCATCCTTATCCATGCCAATCGCAAAAGTACGAATTGGTTTATCTAAAAAACGTGATGCAATAGCACAGACTAATGAAGAATCTAACCCGCCGCTTAATAGAAAGCCTAATGGTGCATCGGCATCTAAACGTTTACGCACTCCTTCAATTAAATGATATCGGATATTCTCACATATGATATCAATATCCTCATTATGTACCTGTTGAACTCTTGTTATATCCCGATAACAATAAAACTTACCTTCTTTATAGTAATATCCTGGAGGAAAAGGAAGAATACGTTCACATATATCTACAAGATTCTTTGGTTCACTGGCGAAGACAATCGCTCCATCTTCATCATAACCATAATAAAGCGGACGTATACCGATTGGATCACGAGCTGCAAGAATACTATGAGATTTTCCATCATACATAATTAACGCAAATTCTGCATCTAACTGTTCAAACATGGCACAGCCTAGCTCTTCATATAATGGCAACAAGATTTCACAATCACTCTCGCTTTCAAAATGATATCCCTTTTGTATTAATTCCTGACGAAGTTTGCGAAATCCATAAATTTCACCATTACATACCAGCATACGATTATTTTTAATAAAAGGCTGCATACCGTTTTCATCTAATCCCATAATCGCAAGTCGATGAAAGCCAAGAAATCCATTTCCTGTATCTATGATTCTTGTCGCATCCGGTCCTCTGGATCGTGTTTTTTCAAAAGCTTTTTCAAATCTTTTTCTAGACACATTTGTCTTAAAATACCCCATGATCGAACACATATAAATTTCTCCTCCTTTATCATAAACCGGCAGTTTAAGCTGCCGGCTTATCATCTCTTTTACTATAAAATTCCAAAAAGCAGTTTTCCATATGTAGGGAATGGCCAATATTCTGCTGATGTTATTATTTCTAATGCATCACAGGAAACACGAAGTTCCTCCATACACACAAGTACAACATCACGATAATAAGCTGCTGCTTTTTCCAAATCTAATTTCTCTGCTTGTTTAATCGCCTCTTCAAGCTTAGTTACATCACTTGCTGCAGCTGCCTGTAAATCAGAGGCAAGACCAATGACGTTTTCTTCATAACTGCAATCAATATGACTACCTACCTGTTTTTTCAAACAATAGGTATTGCTCCATTCATGAAGCTGTGAACTGACTGCTGGAAGAATTTCTTTACGCGTCATATCCACCATCGTTTTGGCCTCAATATGCAGAGTCTTAATATACTCTTCCATCATGATCTCATAGCGAGAACGAATTTCTTCTTCACTAAAAATACCAAGTTCCTCAAATAAACGAACATTTTCTTCCCGAATAAAATAAGGAAGTGCATCTGGTGTTGTGCGTAAATTGAGTAACCCTCTTTTTTGAGCCTCTTCGATCCAAGCATCATCATACCCATTTCCATTAAAAATAATACGATGATGATGTTTAATCGTATCTTGGATTAATACATGCAAAGCACTTGGTAAATCAGCCGCTTTTTCTAATACATCCGCAAATTGTTTAAGCTCATCCGCAACAACAGCATTTAATACAATGTTACATCCTGCTATTGAGGAATTACTTCCCGGCATACGAAATTCAAATTTATTACCTGTAAAGGCAAATGGTGAAGTACGGTTTCGATCAGTCGTATCTTTTGGAAACTTCGGTAATACATGAGCTCCGATTTTCATCAGTTCTTTCTCTTTACCATCATAAGCACGATCCTCTTCAATTGCCTTTAAAATTTCTGTTAATTCATCACCTAAAAACATCGATATAATAGCTGGAGGAGCTTCATTAGCACCTAAACGATGATCATTTCCTGCTGTTGCGACACTAAGACGTAATAAATCCTGATGCTCATCTACAGCTTTGATAACAGCACACAGGAATAATAGAAACTGAGCATTTTCATACGGTGTTTCTCCTGGTTCCAATAGGTTAACACCAGTATCTGTAGAAATTGACCAGTTATTATGTTTTCCGCTTCCATTTATTCCTTCAAATGGTTTTTCATGCAGCAATGCAACCATATCATGTTTTTTCGCTATTCTTTGTATTAGCTCCATTGTCAGCTGATTGTGATCAGTTGCAATATTTGTCGTGGAGAATACAGGTGCTAATTCATGCTGTGCTGGCGCTACTTCATTATGTTCAGTTTTTGCTGCTACACCAAGTTTCCAAAGTTCTGTATTCAGCTCATCCATAAATGCCTGTACACGCGATTTTATTGTCCCAAAATAATGATCTTCCATTTCCTGCCCTTTTGGGGATGGAGCACCAAATAATGTCCTTCCTGTATAGATCAGATCCTTACGTTTACGATAATATTCTTTATCTACTAAAAAATATTCTTGTTCACAGCCAACAGTTGTTTTAATGGAATGTACATCTTCATTCCCAAATAGTTTTAAAATCCTCATTCCTTGTCGATTAATTGCTTCCATACTGCGAAGAAGAGGCGTTTTCTTATCTAGTGCATGTCCTGAATATGAACAAAATGCAGTAGGTATACATAATACATTATTCTTTATAAATGCATAGGAAGTCGGATCCCATGCTGTATAGCCTCTTGCCTCAAAAGTAGCTCGCAATCCGCCATTAGGAAAAGATGAAGCATCTGGTTCCCCTTTAATTAATTCTTTCCCAGAAAATTCCATCATTACTTTCCCTTTTCCATCTGGACTTATAAAGCTATCATGCTTTTCAGCAGTGACTCCTGTCATTGGCTGAAACCAATGAGTATAATGCGTAGCACCACGTTCAACTGCCCAATCTTTCATTGCATTTGCTACTGCATTCGCAATCTTGATATTGAGTGTACGCCCTTCTTTAATTGTTTTCTGCAATTCTTTAAATGTATCCTTTGGAAGACGTTCTTTCATGATAGTTTCATCAAACACCATAGAACCAAACAATTCTGTTACTTTTGTATTCATATTCTCACTCTCCTTAACGAAAAAAGAACGGCAGAGGCAATCACGTACCTAATGTACACGACGCCTTTGCCGTTAAATTGCTTTATAGATGAAGAAGATCATTATGGAAAAACAAGCTAAGCGTTTCATAATCGCCTCTATCGTTCATGCTTAGCATTATGAAACATAACAGAAAAAATGTCAAGATTTTTTTGAAACAAATTTCAGATTGATGAAAAATTATCATTCCTTTACTTTCTTAGCATAATCATACAATTCTGTAATATAGTTACCGTCAAAACAAGCAGTACAAAGTGATCCATTGCTTATTTCCAATAAGTCTTTTATAGTCAGGAAACGTAAAGAATCTGCACCAATATAACGACATAATTCTTCTTCGCTTTTATGAGCCGCAATCAGTTCTTCTTTTGTAGAAGTATCAACACCATAAAAACATGGATATTTTATCATTGGAGAAGCAATTCGCATATGAATTTCTTTAGCTCCAGCTTCTTTTAACAGCTGTACAATACGTTTGGATGTTGTTCCTCGAACAATAGAATCATCAATCAAAACAATACGTTTTCCCTCAACAATACTATGAATAGCAGAAAGTTTCATACGTACACCTCGATCACGTAATTCCTGAGTGGGCTGAATAAAGGTTCGTGCAACATAGCGATTTTTAATCAATCCCATTTCATAAGGCAAATGACTGGCTTCTGCATACCCGCTTGCTGCACTGATTGAAGAATCCGGTACTCCAATTACAATATCTGCCTCTAATGAGTGATCTTTCTGCGCTAACAATGCTCCACTGCGCTTACGAAATAAATGTACATTTATACTATCTAACGTACTATCCGGGCGAGAGAAATAGATGTATTCCATAGCACAGAGTGAATGACATACATCCTGGGTATAATAGAAATGTTCTACTTTATCATTTGAGATTTTAACTATTTCCCCTGGCTGTACATCTATGATATCACGTCCAGCAATGACATCATATGTACAAGTTTCACTGCTGATGCAATAACCATCCTGTACTTTGGCATAAGAAAGCGGACGAAGACCATAACGATCACGAACAGCATAAATACTATTTTCACTCATGATCAAAAATGCAAAAGCTCCATCTAGCTGCAAAGCCGTTTGCTTTATTTTCTCTAACAAAGACCCTTTTTGCCTCTGAATAAGATGTAAAATGATCTCACTGTCACTTGTTCCCTGAAATATACTGCCATCATCTTCCATTTCATTACGTAATTTCATCGCATTTACAATTTGGCCATTATGTACCAAAGCTAATGTTCCACGATGAGAAACCGATAGTAAAGGCTGTACATTTTCAAGTGTATTTCCTCCTGCTGTTGAATAACGAACATGGCCAATGGCAATATTTCCATCTAGCTGCTGTATCTGTTTTTCATCAAATACTTCGGAAATCAAACCTCTCCCTTTATGGCTCTTTACTCGTTTTCCATCACTTACTGCAATCCCACACCCCTCTTGACCACGATGCTGTAATGCATGTAATCCATAGTAGGTAAGTGAAGCAGCCTGTTCTACATGGTAAACTCCAAATACCCCACACTCTTCATGTAACTCATCAAACATCTTTAATCCTCCATTTCATTGAATGACTGCATATTAACTCACATCTTTCTAAGAGTCAATAGTAATTTTTTATACAACTTATGTATAAGATTACAGGAATACATTGACTTTTCAGCACTTTTTTTGTATAAATAAAGTGTTAATAAAAAAGTTTGAGCAATGGCGTTCATCTGATGGGAGAAGTGTCTTTTCCTAACGATGAACGCTTTCATTTTATAGACAGGAGGAACGATCATGTATTCACAGGAAGATGTCATTACATTTATTGAAGAAGAGAATGTTAAATTCATTCGATTAGCTTTTTTTGATGTATTCGGAATTCAGAAAAATATTTCCATTCTGCCAAAAGAACTTCCCCGCGCATTTGCGGAAGGAATCTCCTTTGATGCCTCTGCCATCGATGGATTTAGTGATGAAGAAAAAAGTGACTTATTTCTTCATCCTGATCCTTCTACCCTATGTATTATTCCATGGCGATCTATGGATGGAAGAGTCGTTCGTATGTATTGCGATATACGCTATCCTGATGGTAAGCCTTTTGAATGTGATAGTCGTCTATTACTGAAACAAGCTGTTAAAGAAGCAGATAAAGAAGGAATTCATGTTGATTTTGGAGCAGAAGTTGAATTTTACTTATTTCAAAACGATGATGACAATAGTAAAAAACGCATTCCTTTTGATCAGGCAGGTTATATGGATGTTGCGCCTAAAGATCGTGGTGAAGATATTCGCCGTGAAATATGTTTCACTCTTCTAGATATGGGAATTCAGCCTGAGGCTAGCCATCATGAAGAAGGACCTGGACAAAACGAAATCGACTTTCGATATAGCGATGCCTTAACAGCAGCTGATCAGACATCTACCTTTAAATGGGTGGTTGAAATGGTTGCTATGGGGAGTGGCCTTGAAGCTGATTTTTCTCCTAAACCCTTAGTTAATGAGGCTGGAAATGGTATGCACATCAATCTATCTTTACAAAATGAACAACAGGTACTACAGTCATACTTTATGGCTGGAATTCTTGAACATATCCATGAAATGACTTTATTTCTAAATCCGCATAAAGATAGTTTTCTTCGTTTAGGAGAAAAGAAAGCACCATGTTATATCAGCTGGTCATATGAGAATCGTTCCCAGCTGATTCGTATTCCCGCAATAAAAGGAGGACGTAAGCGTATAGAACTACGCTCTCCAGATCCTACGGCGAACCCTTATTTATGCTATGCATTGCTTATCTATGCTGGCTTAGATGGAATACACCGTAAACTTGAGCCACCTAAACCAATGAACATTAATCTATATCATGCAGATAAAGAACTTACTTCTACACTTCAAAAACTACCTCAAAACCACGAGGAAGCATGGAATAGCGCATCAAAAAGTAATTTTATCCGCAATATACTGCCAAACAATTATCTAGAAGCTTATCGCAAGTAAAAAAGAAAGGAGGAGAATGTATGGGTACTACCTGTTCTATTCTGGTTTTATCAAAAAGCGAAATCCCTGTCCAGATTCTTCGTGATATGTTGCCACGAGATCTCTATCCTAACATTCTCTTTTCTTCATCAATAGCACAAGCTCGCCGGCAGCTAATTCAACGTAAGATTAATTTGCTTATCATTGATATTCCATTAAAGGAAGAAAGCGGCATTCGCTTTGCACAGGAAATTAGTCAGCGTAGTACTCCAGGGGTTTTATTGATGATGAATTCTTCGATGTATCATCAGTATGCTGCCCGTATGGAAGATACAGGTATCCCAGTTCTTGCGAAACCATTATCACACCAAGCACTTTATCAAAGCATTCGTTTATTAACTACAATGCAAAAACGTATTGAACATTTCGAACAAGAAAAGTTAGTACTTCAAGATAAAATGAAGGAAATTCAAATTATAAATCAGGCAAAATGGTTACTTGTTGAGAAATATAATTGGACGGAAGATAAAGCACATCGCCATATACAAAAGAAAGCGATGGATCTGTGCTGCACAAAATATGAGTTAGCACAAAATATTATAAAGAAAATCAAACAAGGAGGCAGTTTATGACAAAATATATATTTGTAACCGGAGGTGTAGTATCCGGACTAGGAAAAGGAATTACCGCTGCATCTTTAGGACGGTTACTAAAATCACGTGGTCTTAAAGTAGCAGCGCAGAAATTAGATCCATACATCAATGTAGATCCAGGTACCATGAGCCCTTTCCAGCATGGAGAAGTCTTCGTAACCGAAGATGGTATAGAAACAGATTTAGATTTAGGACATTATGAGCGATTCATTGATGAAAATCTAAATCAATTCTCTAACTTAACAACAGGTAAAGTATACTGGAATGTCCTTAACAAAGAACGAAGCGGTGAATATTTAGGAGAAACCGTACAGGTCATTCCTCATATTACCAATGAAATCAAATCGTTTATTTATCAGGTTGGCAAAAAGACAGAAGCTGATGTTGTTATCACTGAAATTGGCGGAACAACAGGAGATATTGAAAGTCAGCCTTTCCTTGAAGCTATCCGTCAAGTAGGCTTAGAAGTCGGAGAAGAAAATGTTCTCTATATTCATGTAACACTTGTCCCTTACTTAAGTGGAAGCTATGAGCATAAAACAAAACCGACACAGCATTCTGTTAAAGAACTTCAAGGTATTGGAATACATCCGGATATCATCGTATTACGATGTGACCGTCCTCTAGAAGACTCTGTTTTCAAAAAGATTGCCCTCTTCTGTAATGTTAAAGAAGACTGTGTTATAGAAAATATAACGGTTGAACAGCTATATGAAGCTCCAATTATGCTGGAAAAAGGAAATTTTTCTGATATTGTATGTAGAGAACTTCATTTAAACTGCCCACCTTGTGATTTAACAGAGTGGAACAATATGCTGGAAAAAATAAAGAATTGTCATAAACGTATTGTAATCGGATTGGTAGGCAAATATGTACAATTACATGATGCATATCTTTCAGTAGCGGAAGCACTACGTCACGCAGGCTTTGCAAATAGCTGCAGTGTTTCCATAGAATGGATTGACTCTGAAACAATCACAGAAGAAAATGCAGATGAAATATTAAAGGAATGTGATGGTATTCTAGTACCAGGTGGCTTCGGTAAACGTGGTATTGATGGTATGGTTGCGGCTGCTCATCATTGTCAGCGCAAACAAAAACCTTATTTAGGAATTTGTTTAGGTATGCAAATTGCAGTCATAGCCTTTGCTCGTCATATCTGTGGATGGGAAGATGCTGATTCACGTGAATTTAATCCTGATGCTACATATAAAGTTATTGATTTTTTACCAGATCAAAACGATCAAGTTAACAAAGGTGGTACATTAAGACTTGGTTCATATCCATGTAATATCAAAGAAGGAACCAAAATGATGCAATGTTATCAAACAAAAGAAGTATATGAACGACACCGTCATCGCTACGAATTCAATAATACTTATCGTGAACAATTAGAAGATGCAGGATTAGTTATTAGCGGTACTTCCCCTGATAGACATATTGTAGAAACTATTGAATTAAAGAATCATCCATTCTTTATTGGAGTACAATTCCATCCTGAATTCAAAAGTCGTCCAAATCGACCACATCCATTATTTATGGGCCTAGTCAGTGCTTCTATAAAACAAATAGAAAACAAATAAAAACAGCTGTCGCTGTTTTTTTATACAATCCTACTTTTCTTCTTTATTCTGCCGAATAAAAGATAGTATCATACTTCCATTTTCTTCATCATATTTATAAGATGGAATAATTCTATATTTATTTATAATCTCATGAAGAATCATATTATTATGAATATAAGCTTTGAGATTATGATTAGCGGGAAATCTAATCTGAATTACAATCTGGTTAAATTTTTCTTCCGACGAAATATAAATCAGACTATTAGATTTTAACTTACAGGATTCAATACTGATCCTTAATATTTCTTTAAAGAAATTAATTTCATCGACTCTCTCAAAGAATGTAAAGTTTGAACATTTTAACTTTGTCCTTATATTTATATTAAACTTTCTAAGAGTCTCCATATACTTATTTATTAAAATATTTAATGTATACGACTCAGAATATATAGAATTAAACTCATTAAAAGTTTTTTCCGATAAATCCTCAAGTGTTTTATCTAACAAATCATACTCCTTATTAACTAGATATCTTTTCATATCTGTATAGCGATGCAATAGTGTATGAAGCAGGTTAAAATGTTCATGATAATATTGACTATATAAACTGATTTCATGTTCAAGCTGCTGTTTTTGTTCGGTTTCCTTCTTTAATGCAATTTCTAAATTGATATTGTAAACAAATATAAAGAAGAAGAATAAAGTTATCATATTTGAAACCATTAATAAAAGCAGTGCCATGACTATATCTTTATCATTTTCAACTAATGCAAAATAATCAGGAATCAATAAAGTTAAAAAAAGAGTTGAAAAAGGTACTATTAATATAATCCAAGAATAACTAGGAAAATGTACAACAGAATATGTTTTTTTGAATCTGATATATATAGTACACAACAGAAAATAAACAATATTAGCAAGTATCAATGAGATAATATACAGAAATGAATCATATTCTGTTGAACCATTTAGATTAAAAAAAACATTCATAATAAGCATAGATATAAATTCCGAAGATGTATTTAACATCATTAAAAAAAGAGAAGTGAATAGACTATAGATTAATGTTGTTTCAAACATCAAAGAAAAAAGAATAACATAGTTCACTGTAGTCACAACAGTAGTAAAATGCGTAGGACCATTTATATTGAATAAGCATCCTATAAAGAATAAACACATTAAAATAATAATATTTATAGCTTAGTTTTCAATGTAGATAAGCCTATATATACTCCTATTAATAGATAACTAAAATTGCATAATACTAAAGACCATTTCATAATATAATCCTCGGCATCACTTCTATATATTTTTCCTCAAAATGTTTTTTCATATTTCTAGAGATAGGAATACTCTCACCGTTACTTAAATACACATCTTGTTTAGAGTAACCTATCACATAAATTAAATTAATGATATAGGACTTATGTGTCTGTTCAAATATAGACATATCTAAAATATCGAACCAATCTTTCAAAGAATAGCGAGTTACTAATACTTTTTCATTAGTAAAATGAATTCTAGTTTTTCGATTACACACATCAATATAAAGAATATCGGAAAACAAGATTTTTTTATTAGAGATATTTTCATCTAAAAAACCGCTGTATTTTTTCTTGAATACATAAATTTCATCATTCATCTCTGCATCAAATTCTGCTTGTAGGATAGGTTTTAAAAAATATCGATCCGCATGGATTTTATAACCTTGTATTAAATATTTCTTATAACGAGAAGTAATAATGATACGACAGTGATGATTTAAATTAATTAGCTGTTTCCCAATATCTATACCATTCTCTTTATCGATTTCAATATCAAGAAATAGAAAATCATATTTCTCTATATTCTCCAATAAAAAATCTGTAGAATCACAAATATCTATATCAAACACATCAGCATATTTCTCTGAAAAACGTTCAAGTAAAGAAATGAGATGATCAATATCTTCTTTATTATCATCATATATCAAAAACTTCATTTCTCTCAATCCCCTTTATTAATACATAATATTTATTAATTATTACAATCATTATAATTATACTTCTATTTATTTATATTATATATAATTTATAATAAATATACGGAAGTTTTACAGTTGCAGAGTTGTAAATCATAAATAAACGCCTAAAATAAAGACTTTTATTGTCAAATTTCATTGATTTAATATTCGTACTTTTCAGTATTTTTTGCTATAATATAAATATAAGAGACATTTATGATTAGAAAATCAAAGATTACTAAATCCAAAAATTCTGAATCGTATAACTGTCGAGACATTATAGATACATCGAGAGGATTCCATTTAACTCATTTAGGAGGCAAAAAAACATATTCTCTCATTCCATAGGACAAAATTAATTGATAAATTCTCCTTTTTATTTGGATTTCAACTATCGAAAGAAGTTATCACACAAAAATATTTGAAAATTTTTTAAAGCAGTGAATTCAAAAAAAAGTACGAAACTGAAATAAAAGGCAAACAGGTCCAAACTCCTTTATTTATAGAGGTTTGGGCCTATTTATCCTTTTTTAACTGTAAAACTTGAGGTCTTTGACAAAGTCAATTAATTTTTTTCGCTTTACATTTTTATTTCACAATAACAACAATTTCTGATTTCTTAATTGTATGAATTATGATACAATTCTATATATCCTTTATTTATAGGTTTATTTTTATTTATGGCATACAAAAGGCATAAAATTAGTACTTTTTTTTATGATTTTTTTGTGCAATAATACTGTTGGAGGCGATATTATGGCGGTAGAATTAGATAAAAAAACTGGAAAATGGTTTTATTATGGTAGATATCCAAAGTCACATCTGAAAGCAGGAAAGCAGTATAAAAGAAGAGGTTTTTCCTCTGCAAAAAAAGCCCAGAAAGCAGAAAAAGAATTTCGTGACGGATTTTCAGATATTTCTACAGAAATCGCAGATATGACATTTGAAGAATTAACAGAACATTATTTAGAACATGCAAGTCATATAGTGAAAGAGAGTACAGTTAATACAAATAGAGCAGAATATAGAGTGATTAATAAACGTTTAGGGCATTTAAAGCTAAATCAGCTAAGTTATCAAGTGTTACAAGATTATATGTATTCTATAAAAGATGACTATGTTGAGGGAACGTTGGTCAACTATCATTCTTCAATTCAAAAAGCAATCAAGTTTGCAATCCGAAAAGGATGGATGAATATAAATCATATGCAGTACGTAGAAATACCAAAGAAAACTTTAGATGTTGTACAGGATGAAATACTGTATTGGACACCACATCAGTTTGATTTATTTATCAACTGTGTAGATGATTTGAAATTTAAAACTATATTTATTGTATTGTTTTATATGGGAATAAGGGTAGGTGAAATAGCTGCTTTATCTCCAGCAAGTCTTGATTTTGAAAATTATGTTATGAAAATATATTGCCAATATAATTTTAAAACCCATAAAAGAACTACACCTAAAACAAAGAATAGTTATCGTAATATTACCATGCCATTAGTAGTCGTCAATCAATTATACGAATATATAGAACGTTTAAAAACTTTCAATGTGTACGATCCACATAGCAAAGAGTTATACATTTTTGGTCTGCAACATCCTTTATACAGTTATGCAATAAATAGAAAGTTAAAAGAATATATTGAAATAGCAAATAAATTGAATGAAGAGAAGATTCCAATAATTACTCCACATGGATTAAGGCATTCTCATGCTTCATATCTAATTAACAACATGAAAGATAAATATTCTATTTATGATATTGCGAAAAGACTAGGACATACAGTTCCATCATTACTTAGAACATACGCCCACTGGTTTGACGGTGCAGACAGAAAACTGGTTGAGGTAATCAACAATAACACTAGCAATGAAAAACCTCTAGAACAGCCTAAAAATACGGAAATAGAGCAAGTATCTAATAATGAAAATAGTTATATTGAAGAACTAAAAGGATTAAAGGAACTGATGGACATAGGCATTATTACATTAGATGAATTTAATCTTAAGAAAAAACAATTGTTAAATATATAAAATGTTATTGATATAAAAAAAGAAAATAATAGTATAAAATGGTATAAAAGAGTATAAAAAGATATAAAAAAGTATAAAATGATATAAAAAATGTTATCTTTTCGTGATATAATGACCACGAAGAGGGAATAAATTATGAGGAGGACAACATCATGGAAAGGAGCAAATACACTGCACTAGAGATTGCTGAATGGTTTTTATATTACAACAGATGCATAATGGAAGATTCTGATGCTGAGTTTATTTCGAATCTGAAACTACAAAAACTTTTATATTATGCACAAGGATGTTATTTAGCATTAAGAGATAAACCTTTGTTTGACGATAATATCCTTGCATGGAAGCATGGACCAGTTGTAAATGAAGTATATCAAAAATATAAAAATTATGGTTCTACAGGAATACCGTATAATGCTAATTATCAAGGAATGATAGATGAAGATACCGAAAATATATTGAAACAAGTTTACGGAGAATTTGGACAGTACTCAGCTTGGGGATTGCGGAATATGACTCATCAAGAGACACCTTGGAAAGAAACACCACAAAATGGAATTATAAAACCTGATGTTATAAAAGAATATTTCAAAGCAAACTATATAGAATAGTGAAAGTTAAAAGTAATAAAAAAAATCCTAGAGTATCGGATAAAGCCATATCGTCAAGTAGCTGTAAGGTGCCGGATTCTAGTATCTTCTTTAACTTTCAATACATAACATCAGACAGAAACTTTAATTTTGAATATTTAAACACAAATGGGCAAACTGCTAAAAAAGCATATAAGAATATTTTAGAAAAATTATGTACGTTATCACAATTTTCATGGCAAGAATTAGCTACAAAAAGTAAGGAACTTGGCGGTTTTGAAATGATTGAATATTCTAATATGAAACCATCAATAGCAAATAGAATGGATGGTATTACAATTACTGGTGATACCAAACTTCATGTATTTAGATTTGGAGGATCAGATTATAGAATGATAGGATATAAGGCAAATGATTGCAGAGCTGCCTTTCATATTTTAGCTTTTGAATTCGAAAGATCTAATCCTATTTATAACCATGGAAGTTAAAATCAAAAAGTGGCCACTACGACCACTTTTTTGAATTTGCAAATGTTTCAGCAATAGAAATCATCTTATCTTTGCATTCTTTTCGTTTATCAGCTGGAACTTTAGCATATGCTTCTAATATTTCTCTTAAGTCAAGTAACTCTTCTAGATCTAATTCGTCGTTCATTGTGTTAGCTCCTTTATCTAAGTAAAAGCTCCCAATCCTTTTAGATCAGGAGCTTACTAGTCACATTAGGCTTGTAACCATTTCTGAAAAGAATTATATACTAAATTATTGTATTTATCAATTTTATATTTTATATCTCTAGGTATATTACTTAAATCAAAATATACTAACTTATTCTGAATATTCTATAGAAATAGAATATTCTCCTTCAGATACTAATGTCGAATTAGGACTTTCATAATTAATTCCATTATTATAAATTGGTTTCTTAATTTCATATGTGTTACCAGATTTATCTTCTAAAATTGGTGATGAATAGAATACTCTTATCTTATAATTCTCAATATTTTGTTCATATGTTATATTAATATCATTTTTGGTTACAGTATTAAATAAAGTTTCTTTAGCAATATCTATTTTATCATCGGGATTGTATTCATCCATCAAACAAATCATTATATTTTCAACATCGTCTATTGAGTTCTGCAGATTTTTATCTGTTAAATCATATTTTAGTATGCTAAATCCAGTGAAATTTAATTCATCATCGAAATCCATAAAAATAGTAATATTGTTTTTTATTAAATAACCGCATTTTATAGTGAAACTATTATTTTTAACACTACCTTCACTAAATGTTATATCATAATTTTCTTTTAGAAATTTTTTAGGAAATTCTAAAATTTCTTCAGCTCTTGCCTCTATCTTTTCCTCCTTGCTCGAACAAGCAATGGTTGCAAAGGATAATACGCATAAAATCAGCATTAAAAATTTCTTTTTCATAACACATTTCCTCCCTATAAACATTAATATAATAACATAAATGCATTTTTTTAAAAATACAAGTGAAAATAAAGTCGAACCCATTTTTATTTTCAACAGAAAATAGTACGATAGTATTGTACGTACGACTACAGGTGGCATGCCATTGACTATATGGAGGATAAAAAATATGACAATGGAAGAATACCTAATCAGAATTATCAGACTTATCATGACTATTGAGTCAAAAGAAAGGGTGGAGGAATTATATTACGAGATACAGGATTACATAATAAGACATTAAAAAAACGAGAGGATTAATTGTCCTCTCTATTTTTTTTGAGATTTTCAGCTAAAGAAATTAAAAAGTTTTCAATGCCTCTTTTTTCTTCCTCTGGTGCATTTAAATATGTTTCCACTATTATCTTACTTTGTTCATCTAAATTATATTGTTCTCCTAACTTATCAATGATATCTTTAGGAGCTTTTCGAAACATATCAATTTTGTCATCACCTTGAAGCCATAAATAGTCGACGTTAAATTCGCGACATATCGATTTAAGTGTTTGTTCGGATGGGTTTGTAGTACCTTTTTCAAATCCTGATATAGCTGCTCTTGAAACTCCTATTCTACTTCCAAACTTTTCCATACTTAAATCTAAAGTAGTTCGCAGTTCTTTTATTCTATCTTTTATCACATAATATTCCTCCTTTCGATTTAATTGTAAACTATTTTATAGCAATGTCAAGTAACTTTACAAAAAGATATTGACAAACGTAAGTTAGTTACGTATAATGTTAATGTAGTTAACAGAAAGGATGTGAATTAATGTCAACAGAATATTTAAAGCAAATCATTGAAGGAAAGAATGAACATGTAAATGCAGTTTGCCAAGCAGTGTATGAAATTTGTATTGTTCAAAATATCAATCCTATTACATTAGCTTATGCAATGGGAAGAGTTGATAGAGAAGAGCATAAGGCTAAATGCAGAATGCCAGTATAGAAAGGTGGTCAAAATGGAAAAACATCTAACAAGAAAAAATTTAGAAAATGGAGGGGTAGTAGATGGAGAATCATTTGATTTGATGATGCAGGAAGAGAAAAGAAATAAGGGTAAAGATATTCTTCTGAAGATAGAGACTAGGTTGAAAAACATCGAGGATAAACTAAGAATTAAAATTAGCGATGATTTGAACTTTAATTTAGATTCGGATGACAATGAATATTTGGTTAATGATCTTGGGAATAAATATTTCATTCAAAACAGAGTAGGAGTGATTAAATGGAAGAAATTACAAAAAAAGCACTAGAAGTTGTACACAGTATTTTAAAAGACTTCTGCGAAGAGGAAGCCTTAGCTGTGATTCAAATCGCAAAAGTCTTAATTGAAAAAAATAATGTTATTTAATGATTTCTTTAATAAATAAAATTTTGTCTTTATTAATTATGTAGCGCTTACTACCACTAAGTAAAACAAAAAATTGTTTATTTTGATTTTCAAGATAATAGGAAAGTTCTAAAAGTGGATCATCAAATGATATTCCATCAATTTCAAAATTATCATATAAGTAGACTGATTCATCATTTGAGAAATAAATGACTCCTATTTTATTATAACTCATAATTTTCCCTCCTTTCTAAATGAATTATATCATGATATGAGGGTTTAAAATAATTATTCAAAAAATAATGGGAGGTTAAGATGAAAAATGTAGTTAGAATAGAAACAAAAAACATCAATAAATGCATAGAATTGTTGCAGCAATTGAATGCAATTATTGATGAACTGAATAAGTTAGATATTTCCATAGAAATTATTCAATCTTCGAGTAAGGATTAAACTAGGAGGTATTATGGTATGAACAAAAATATTACAGATGTAAAAGTAGGTGAATTGATTTGTGATATTCTTTCATGGAATACAGGGGATAATCCATCAGCTTTATGGTTTGATCAAGATACACAAACAATTTTAATCGAAGAAGAAATGTTATTAAAGGTTATTTTATTGATAAATTTATATCAAGCGCCGAGAAAGCTAAAACTTGTTTCAAGAGAGGAAATGATGAAGTATAGAGAAAAAAGATAGTAGGAATTATCTTTTTAGACTACATATAAAAGAAATTAATGCGGATATGTTCCTTTTAAATTTATATTCAAAATAAATAATGGTTTTATCTGTTATGGATATATCATTTGCTAAATTATCGCCAGGATAACAATTTATATATCCTTTACTTTTTAGTTTCCAACAAAGTTCAGAAATATATACAACAGATCGATTGTCAAAATACTTTTCTGTAATTTCTATAGAACTATAAAAATAATTTGCTTTTTCAGGTTGTAGAGTATCAAGCTGACATAAATAATCTTTGTACATTTCAGATAAAAGAATTTTTTGTTCATTTGTTAAATCGTTCATTGCTTTCACCTCACTTTCAATCTAATTACAGTACAAAGGTAGAGGTAAAAGTCAACTGTTCAACCAAATGAACTTAATAAGAAAGTTTATTAAATAGCGTATTTTCTGATATTGAAGAGGAGGTGATTTTATGATGATCAATTACAAGCCTTATCTTGATACTTCCGATATTGCTAAGATTCTCGAAGTTAATATTCAAGTTGCTCAAAGATATATGCGAGAACTTAAGGAAATGACCTTTATTGAAGAAGATGAACTAGGCAATAAAGTTACTGTGAAATGGAAAGATTCTCAAGAATTTAAATGGCTTGGAAGAAAAGGATTAATCAAACAAAGTCTTTTCGTAAAACGTTTCAAAGAAGCAGAAAAATGTTTTATTAAAAACAACAAAAAAAGTACTTCATCCTAGCGACCAAACTGAGTGAAGTACCGATTGTAAACGGCTTTTATAAGCCATTTCTATTATAGCATTAAAAAACTGTTCTTTCCACCTTGCGAGGGTATTTGCTTACAAAAATCATCTTTAAATTTATTTCCCTTAAATTTGTGTAACTTAGCTAATTTTTTCATAATTTGATCCTCGATAAATCATAAAATACAAGCTTTTAGCAAGTGCCCTCGCATGGTGGCGAGAGCAGGGAAAGGAAAGAATATGTCATTGAAAAGAATAGTAATTAACACATCATGTGTAATGTTTGCAGCATTTACTGGTCTAAGCATATTGATTATGAATGACCAGATGAACATGTACAAAGAACTTCACAAGGACTATATGACCTTGTCGAATGAATACGACAAACTAGCAGAGGAAAGCAAAGATAAAACAATCGCAATCGAAACTCTGCAGAATACAATAGCTGAATTAAAAAGTAAACAACCAAAATGAACAGCAATCGGAACATTCAAGATAACAGCATATGGAGTTGACTGTTCCGGTTGTACTGGATTTACCAAAAGTGGAACAGTGCCACAAGAAGGCAGGACCATTGCAGTAGATCCATCAGTAATACCTCTAGGGAGTGAGGTAATGTTCAACGGTAAAATCTATATAGCCGAGGATATTGGTGGAGCTATAAAAGGAAATGTGATTGATTTGTTCTATGGCACAGAAAGTAAATCACTAGGATATGGTGTTCAGTATCATACGGTATACGTGAAAGGAGAGTAAGTATGATCAAGGTGATATATGAGAATGGAAAAGTAAAAGAAGCAGATTTTAAAATCTGTTCAAATGAAGAACTTCCTGGATTTGTGCATTGTATAGCTCTTTTGATAAGAAAATTAATGGATGAATCATTTGGAGATGAAGGATTAGGATTTAGAGCAGAACTAGCTAGGATTTTTACCTTGTATTTGAGTGATGCATCAACTACTTTTATCGATTATGTCAAATTTCACTATTTATTATCATTAAAAAATTTAGAAGATTATGAAGAGGAGTAGGATTATGAATGAATTTATGAAATATATTGATCAGCTTTATTGTGCTTGCATGAGGTTTAATAGCAAGGAACTTACATGTTCATTTGCTGTCGAAGATTCCAACGTTTTGATCATGGTAAAGGAAAATGGAGCACCAAGTCTAGACGCAATATGGGTAGTCAATTTCAATAATGGGTATCTGTGTCCGCAGAAAGAGGTAGATATCGTCATTGATGCTATGCAGGAGTATTCAGATACTCCGCTGATTCCTCTTTCAGATGATAAGGAGTGATTATGTATGTCAAAACGGAAGATGACCAGAAATGAACGTATCGCTAGAAAGCTGCTGAATATGATGCCTGACGATATCAATTGTGAGGTCACATATAATCGTTTTAGAGATTGTGTGACTACATGGATAAGTATACCTGAAGATGACTTTAAGTATCTCAATACACTGCATCATGGTGAAACTGATGCATCTGCATATTTTTTCTGCAATATGTTCATGAAACACATAGAATGTTACAGCAGAACATTTAAGAAAAGGAACAGGAGGAATTAAATGGACGATAACGCAATTGTAGAGATACAGAAGATACTGGATTCCTATAAGCAGGGAGGACCATCCGCAATTATAACGAAAGCCATTATGGAAGAAAGACTTCCTGATTTTATGCAGGAAATGCGGTATGAAGAAAAAGCTAAGAAGACATTGGATAAGTATGAAAGAGATATTCGAAAATTTATTGATTTTGTTGGTGATGGATCCATTACAAAGGATGATACCATCAGATACAAGAAGTACCTGGTAGAGCAGAACTATGAAGTTTCAAGCATCAATTCATTTATCACGATCATTAATAAATATCTGAAGTACTTAGAGTGTGAAAATGCACGTATCAAGCAATTGCGTGTTCAAATAGAGACTTCCGCGAAAGATAGTATAAGTGATGCTGATTACCATAAAATGCTCAGAAAAGCAAAGGAAATAGGTCAGACGGACACTTATATGATGATGATGGTATTGGCTGAAACAGGAATACGTATAGAGGAGCTTGGATTTTTCACAGTAGAGAATATCAAGAAACATAGATTTTACATAACAGTACGTAATAAAGGCAAGACAAGAACTGTTATCGTGCATCAGGAATTGTCTAGGTCATTGAGAAGATATGCAAAGGAAAACGGCATAAAGGAAGGTTATTTGTTCCCTGGCAAGATAAAAGGAAAGATGCTGAACCATTCGACCATATGGCGAAGATTCAAGAAAGTGGCAGGTCTGGCCAAGGTAAAAAAAGAGAAAATACATCCTCATGCATTCCGTCATTTTTTCGCAAGAAAATATCTGGAACAGCATCCGGACAACGTACTTGGATTAGCTGATCTATTAGGACATAGCTCGCTGAAAACTACTCGCGGATATGCCATGAATACGGATGATGAAAAACGAAAAATCATCGAAAATATGAAGTTCTGATACACCTCAAAATCACAAAATCGATAAAATCGAAAAAACATCAGAAAAGCCTATAAATAAAGGCTCAAATGAAGAAAAGCCGATGCAATATAATATTAAGGTTATCTTGCACGGAATAGAGGTGGTTTTTGTTGCTGAAAAAGCTGAAAATTTGGTGGTACATCATCAATGCCAGACCGCTTGATGCGCTGGAAGAGTACCAAAAAAAGAAGATCATAAAAATAATTATCAAGGAGAGATGAATATGTCGAAGATAAGAACTCATAAGAAATCAAATTATACTGTGATGAGCAATTATCACTTGCAGGATCAAAGACTGTCATTCAAGGCAAAAGGTCTTTTGAGTGTAATGCTGTCACTTCCTAAGGATTGGGATTATTCCATCAACGGTATCGTCAAGATCAGCAAAGAGGAAAAGGCTGCGGTCATGTCAACACTGAATGAGCTGAAAGAGTTCGGTTATGTCAAGGTAACGAAAAAACTGCCGAATGAAACTGAGAGCGGTCGTATCGAATATGAATATGATATCTTTGAAACTCCTATGCAGTGCCATGAAGAACAGGAATCAGATGCACAGGATACAGATATTCAGAATACTGAAAAACAAGGCATAGAAAAACAAGATACTGAAAATCAGCATACTGAATTTCAAGATACAGAAATTCAAGATACTGAATATCCGACACAATTAAATACTAAAGAATCAATTACTAAAGAACAAATTACTAAATATATAAAAGATATTGTCGAGTACCTCAACAATGTTACCCATGGCCACTTTAAGCCTACGACCAAAACCACAAGAAAATACATAACAGCCAGACTGAAAGAGGGATATACGATCGATGATTTCAAAAAGGTCATTGACAAGAAAAACATGGATTGGGGCAATGATAAGAAATTCAGCCAATATCTTACCCCGTCGACATTATTCAATCCTACAAATTTTGAGAAATATCTGAATGCAGCAAAAAAGGGTGATGTAAATGAAAGCAATAGGACAGATGCTAGGGAATATGGAATTACCGTCCTCTAATGATAAACGACCATTTCATATCAAACAATGCGAATGGAAGAATGCTGAAGTTGGCCATCTGAATGAGTTTGATGGAGTTGAATGTGATATCTGCAAGAACAAAGGTGTGATTTACATTGCAGAGGAAGACAATCCGATACTGATGCAGAAACCATGTGAGTGTATGGCCAAAAGAAATTCAATCCGTTATGCAAAGGAAAGCGGACTAGAGAAATTGCTAGATCATAGGGTTGCATCATTCCAGGTACATGAAGAATGGCAGAAGGTAGTTAAACAGATGGCCATTGACTATGTGCAGGGAGATTATGATGAATGGTTCTGTATGCTTGGCCAAAGTGGTTCAGGCAAGACTCATATATGCTCGGCCATTGCAAAAACATTTATCGACCGCTCAAAGGAAACAAAATATGTTATTTGGAATACATTTATTCGTGAAGTCAAGGCAGATATGCTGGCCAATAACAGAATGCTATATCAGTTTCAGAAAGTTCCGGTACTGTATATTGATGATTTTCTAAAAGGCAGATACACGGATACTGATGTAACTATTGCATTTGATCTGCTGAATTATCGATACAACAATAATCTGACAACGATAGTGTCAAGTGAACTTCTGTTTGCTGACATCATGAGAATAGATGCAGCAATTGCAGGGCGAATTAAAGAACGATGTGGCCGTTTCTTCATTGAAATTCAGAAGAGTGATGATAAGAATTATCGTTTACAAACTAAATGACAGGAGGTAAAAGGTGATCATGAGAAATAAGCTAATAGATTTAAATAATCATTTATTTGAACAGATTGAACGATTAAACGACGATGAGCTTTCGGAAGAGGAACTTGAAAAAGAGATTAAACGTTCAAAGGCAATGGAAGGATTATCATCGAACATAATTGACAATGCTAGGCTTGCATTAGATGCAGAAAAATTCAAATATAACTCTTACGGTTCAAGAAATGCTGATATGCCAGAAATGTTGGAGAATAAATGATGCGGTTTTCAAAAGAAATAAAACGATTCATTTTGGAAAATTATCGAGGAATATCAAATGCTGAACTTACTGAAAAAATCAATAAAACATTTGGAACTGATATTCCTGTTAAAAATATCAAATATTACAAAAAAAATCATCGATTGAATAGCGGACTAACTGGAAGATTTGAAAAAGGCAATGTACCCAAAAATAAAGGTACCAAAGGGAAGATTAATGTGGGCGGAAATCGTACGAGTTTCAAAAAAGGTCATATACCAACTAATACTGATTCTATCGGTACCGAGAAAGTATTGAAAGATGGATATATTTGGGTAAAAGTTAACAATCTACCAAATGCAAAGAAAAATGTTAATTGGATCCAAAAACAAAGATTGGTCTATGAGCAATATTTTGGTCCTGTTCCCGATGGATACTTAGTTATATTTGCTGATGGAAATAAACGTAATTTTGATCCAACCAATCTACTCTTGGCCACAAAAGCAGAAATCTTATATCTGAATCGTAATCACTATATCAGCGGTGATAAGGAAATTACTGAGTCAGCGTTGTTGTTAGCTAAGATGGTGTGTAGAACAAATGAATTGAAGAAAGGGAAGAAAAAAGATGGCTAATAATTGTGAAGATAAAAAGGATTATCAGATGGAAATATATGACTATCTGTATCCGGATAGAAAAAATCCTAAAAATAATGAAAACTATAAGAATGAGCAGATCAACAGAAAGGAAGATACAAATGGAAAAATCAATGCGTGAACTACTAGAACGTAGTTTTGATGGCCATGAAGTAATCGCATATATAGAAGAACTAGAAAAAAATAATACACTTCTTGAAAGAGAAAAACAGGCACTTACTGATGATAATGAAATGAAGTGTGAGTTAAATCATCAGCTTCAAAAAAAGTTGATAAATTAGCTGAAAAATTAGCAAATGTATCAGATTCTTTGCCATGTTCGATTGGATGCTCTATTAATAGTATTCCAGATGAATGTAATCAGGAATGTTTGGAAGCAGACAAATGGAAAGAGTGGGCGAAGAAAAATGAGTGATAAAGAAAAGCCATATATTCCTATTTTTACAAAAGAAAAATTTGAATTAGAAAAGTTAAAGAATAATGATTTAACTAATTTCAATATATTCATAAAAAGTTTGTGTGAAAAAAGAAATATGATGATAGATTTTGAAATATCGAATGCTATACAATCAGTTCTATCAAAGTACGGAATAAAAACAGATCAGATAAGCATTATTGAAATTGCACAAACTATTCTGATTTTAATAGATCATAAAATAGATACACCTGAAAAAGTATATGAATATATCGTCAAACATAATGAATTACAAGATAAAGCTACACCTAGAAGAAAACAAAAGATAAGAGCAAAACAATATGATGGCTACGATATGGTAGTTTGTAATTGTGGAAGAATAGTAGATAATTCGTTATTTGAAGATATTGAATACTGTCCTTATTGTGGACAAAAAATTGATTGGAGAGATACTGATGATTAAATGCAATGATTTTAAAAAAATACAGGAACTGATTATAATTCGTGATACTGCACAGAATGCAGCATCTGAATTGAATGCTTTATTACTCATAACTAATGAAATGGACAGAGATGAAATAAGATTGATCATTGATAAATTGGATTCCTTAGCTGAAAATACTATTAGTGAAATACTAAAAATGGTTGATTGGAGTGAAGAATAATGCTAGATAATAAAAAAGATTGGATTGATCAAGCTAAAAAGAATTTTAGAAACCACAAAGCAAAGTTTAAACAATTTGATGGGATATCTACTCTTGATTGGAGAAATATAGACGGTAGTAGCAATTATTATGTACGTTATGTTTTTGATGAAGATAAAGGCTGCCTATATATTACGGGTGATTTAGGTTCCGCAGTTGTTCGATTGACAGAAAAGGCAACGTCGGAAAGCTTATCTAGTTATATCAATAGTGTTTATTATTTCTTAGGTAAAATTTTATGTAGTACAGATAAATATGTATATGATGTAGAACTAGCAAGAAATGAATTGGAGCAACATTTAATAAGTCCGGATGCAGAGTATGAAGATGAAAGATTAGAAGAATTGCGAGAATTGGTTGCTGATACACTTGAATGTTTTGATACATTTAAAGGCTTTGATTTATCAGAGGATGTCGAAGAAAGACTTTCAAAAGAAGATGCAGACTATTGGGAGTGGATTTATACTATTGGGAAAGATGTTGATACAAGAATTATTTTGTGGCTTGTAGGACTTCAAATGGCGCATAACCAGATTTGCAAATAATAATAAAAATAAATGTTGTATGATCATGGGCAATCATGGAGAGTAACTGATATATCTATCATAAAACAAGAAGAAAGATATGCCGTTGGTGTTATTGTTAGAGTTGAATTTAGAATAAGAGATAGTTGGTGAAAGGAAGTGAAATGATGTTTGAAGGAAAAATAAAATGGGGATTTGAAATTGAAAAAATGCCTGACGGTCATCGGTCGTTTGGAATATGTTTATCTCATTTCGTAGAAGAAACATATGTATACATTAATTTGTTTAAATGGACAATAAGTATTGGGAAATTTTTAGTATATCCAGGAGAAAAAGATGATGATTGAACAAATTTTAAAGGATATTTGCTTAGCATATCAAGAACAGTTCATTAAGAATAAAGATGGAACAAGATATAGAATTATTGTTTCTCCAAGGTTATTTAATGAAGTATTAAAACTTGATGTTAATTTAATTCAACAAAATAAATATCAAGAATTATTTTTAATGGGTATACCTTTAACAAAGGATACCCAAATGACTGGTTTAAAGTGGGAATTATGTGTATTGAAAAAGTAAAAAATATGAAAATAGACATGAAAGAAGAAATATAAATATTGTTTTAGTTGATGAAATGAAGAGGAGTAAATAATGAAAAAAGTATTAGTTCCATTTACTGATTGTAATTAAGAAGAAAGAACAGGGGCGATGTATCGAACAATGAATTGAATTTGATGAGGAGTGATTGAATGATATTGTACATAGTAATTATTGCTTTCCTGGTACTAATAGGAATTAATGTTGTTTATGAAATTAGAAGAGCTAAACGTATAAAAAGACAAAGTACTAAAGTAGATCCAGAAGTTTATAGGAAGAGTGATACTCATGGTTGATTTTTTATTAATCGTTCTAATAATTTTTGCAGTCATCATGATGAATGAGGTTAGATGATGGAGTTTGTTAAACATTTAATACGTAGTGAAGTTTGTGTGAATCGTGACATAAGAATATTTGGTGACTGGATGAACGGCAAAATAACAACTAATCAAGCAATTGAAAAATTCAAAAGAAATAATGGAATTGATATAAAAATAAATCCTGTTGAGTTTACACAGTGGTTATACTCTTTAGGATATATAGAATGATGGAGGGATGAGATGTTAACGACTAAAGATAAAATCGAACAGTTCAAAAGAGAATGTAGAAGTATGGATTATTACCATAAATGTGTACAAGAACTTAATGATAAAATAGAAGAGCTGGATGTGAAATTAACTGGTCTTGCATCTACAAATAGTGATCAACCTAAATGTGAAAATGCTAAAGATCCATATAAAGATAGAAAACCTGCACTAATTGTAGAGCAGGATGAATATATCAAAGAGCGTAATAAATACATATCTAGAATAAATGATGTCAATTCAAAACTGATGAAGATTGCAGATGAGAATGATAGAATGTTTATTACTGAATTATATATAAATAGAGAGTATTATAAGAATGTGGTAAATAAAAGTAATTACAGTGATAAATCAGCTTTCTATCGTCATATAAATAAGGTTATTGCAAAAATAGTTTAATTGGTCACCAATTTCACTTTTTTATGTGTTATTATGATAGTATAGATTAGAGGCATCCAGATATGGGTGCTTTTTATATAGGCAGGTGGTAATAAGTGTGATAGATTATCATGGATCTAAATGGAAAAGGAAAAGAAAAGCAATACTAAAACTAGATGGATATAAATGTCAGATAGATAAAAGATATGGAATTCAGACAGAAGCACAGACAGTTCATCATATATATCCTGTTAAGGATTATCCTGAGTATCAATGGTGTACATGGAATATGATAAGTGTAAGTAATGCTAATCATAACAAGCTGGAGAATAGGAAGACCGGAGAACTAACGGCATTAGGAAAACAGTTGATGAACATGACACAGCCAGGAGTTGATTGGAGAAAAAAGAAGTATGCAACGAAATAAGGATTTATTATAAAAAAGACTATGGAAGTGTAAAAAAAAGTAACTCCCCCACCTTTAAAAATAGGGTGGGTTTTTACTTTCCACTGGGTAGGGTAGCTTTTTCCAACTCTATCAATTTTTGAAGAAAGGGGGTGCAGACATGCCGAAGAAGTCTCCATTTGAGAAGAAAAGAGACAAAATCATCAAACGAACTATGAACAAAATGATAGAACTTGGGACATATAAAAGTCAATTTGATGTTTCAATCAGAAGGTATTCTGAAATGCAGGTCCAATATGAAAGCATGAATCAGGAGTTTATTGATGGTGGCTGTAAGGTGACAGAGGAATATACAAATAAATCAGGAGCAACCAATATCCGTAAGTCTGCTCTTTACCTTTCTCTGGAATCGATGCGCAAGGAACTTCTTGAAATGGAAAACACATTTGGATTAACACCAAAAGGATTAAAGGCGATTAAGTCTAAAGGACTCGAAAAGGCAGGTACTAGTAAATTTGCGGAGGCTTTAGGAAAGCTTGAAAAGTAATTACGAAGAAGTTATTAGCTATGCCAAGGGTTGCATTGATGGAACTATCGTAGCTAATGAATATAGAATAAAAGCCTGCAAACGATTTTTTGAAGATATGGAAAATCCTGATTATGATTTTGAAATCAGAGATGCCGAGTACGTTATAAATCTGATTGAAAATACATTCTGCCATCAACAGGGTGAAAAAAGAGATGGTTCTCCATTAAGAGGAACTCCTTTTCTTTTGATGCCTTTTCATAAATTCATTATATACAATCTGCTGGGATTTAAAATCAAGGGAACGAAAATCAATAAATACCATGAAGCATTGATTTTTATACCAAGAAAAAATGTTAAGACTTCCTTTGCAGGTGCTTTAGCGTATGCACTTGGCATCTTGTACAGAATGTCTGGTACGAAGATATATGTAGTTGCTGCCGCATTAAAGCAGACATTGGAAACGTTTGGATTTGTGAAATACAACATAAAGAATATGGGTGAAAGTGATGAAGATGGCGGACATTTTCATATTATTGATAATAACAACGAGCATTCCATTTCAGGAGAAATAAGCCAAGGGCTATTCGACCTAAATGCTTTAGCTGCTAATCCAGATGCACAGGATTCATTTAACTGTAACATTGCAATTGCTGATGAGATACATGCGTTTAAAAAACCTAAGCAGTACAATCTTTTCAAGGAAGCAATGAAGGCATATACAAATAAACTTATGATTGGAATATCTACCGCAGGCGATGATCCAAATTCATTCCTTGCACAGCGTGTCAAATACTGTAAGAGAGTTCTTGATAAAGAAATCAAGGATGAGCAGTATTTTATTTTTATATGTGAAGCTGATGACACAATCGGACCGGACGGAAAGAAATTTCTGGACTACACGAATCCAAGAATACAGGAAATGGCAAATCCTGCCTATGGCCAGTCTATCAGACCAGAAGAGCTGATGAATGATGCGATACAGGCTCAGAATGATCCGCAACAGCGAAAAGATTATTTTGCTAAATCTCTGAATCGTTTTACAAATCAGATGGATACATATTTCGATGAAGCTGCAATCGATGCATCTGATTCAAAATATTCATGGACATTGGATGAGTTAGCAAAACTTCCGATTAAGTGGTATGGCGGTGCCGATCTATCTAAAATGTACGATTTGACAGGAGCTGCTCTCTATGGAAGATATAAAGATATCGATATCGTTATATCTCATGCCTTTATACCTATTTCAATGGCCAACACAAAAGCTGATGAGGACGGTATACCTGTATATTGGTGGCAGGAAGAAGGATGGCTGACTATGTGCAATAGCGATGTGATAGAATATGAAGATGTAGTGAAATGGTTCCTGAACATGAAGGAAAGAGGCTTCAGAATTCAATGGATAGGATATGACAGAAGATATGCTAGAGAGTTCAATCTCAAAATGAAGAAAGCTGGATTTAAAATGAAAGATCAGTCACAAAGATATGTCGAAAAGACCGAAGCTTTCAGATTGATTGAAAATAAGATTATTCTAGGCAAATTTTATTTTATGCATAATCAGGCATACCGCTACTGTATAAGCAATGTCAAAGCAATTGAAGATTCAGATGAATTTGTTAGATATGAAAAAGTAATGCCTAATCAGCGTATTGATTTGTTCGATGCGAGTGTAATTGCAGGAAAACAATTACTTATCGCAGGAGAAAAAGCATCAAATGCACAGGCTTTCTTAGATTAGGAGGTATTCGATGGCAAAGAAAAAAATCAAGAAAAAGACAAGAGCAGAACCAGTGAAAAGCAGCAATCCAAATAAACAGGTTGCTTTCTGTTCTTTGCAGGATTGGGATTCAATCTTGTGCAGCGGATATAAATCTCTATCCGAAAATCCGGAAGTTATTTCCGCAGTAAATAAAATAGCGGACCTGATATCAAGTATGACCATCCATCTGATGGAAAATACCGAAAATGGAGATATCAGGATACAGGATGAATTTTCAAGAATAGTAGATATCAATCCAAATCCGTTTATGACAAGAAAGACATTTATTTCTGCAGTTGTAAGGAATCTATTATTGGAAGGTAATGGAAACAGCGTAGTTCTTCCATTTACAGAAAAAGGTTATCTCAAAAATCTATTTCCAATACCAGCTTCTCAGGTATCATTAATACCAGAAGGATTTGGATATTATTTAAATATTTATGGGCAGAGATTCGAACCGAGTGATGTGATACATATAGTTATAAATCCTGGAAGCAATTTTCCATGGAAAGGTAATGGATATCGAACTTCTTTAAAATCAATCGTAAATAATCTTGCTCAGGCAACTGCAACAACCAAAGGCTTTATGGAGTCAAAATGGAAACCGTCCATCATAGTAAAAGTGGATGGAATGATTGAAGAGTTTTCTTCTTCAGAAGGAAGGAAGAAACTGCTGAATCGGTATATAGAAAGCACTGAAGCAGGAGAGCCATGGCTTATTCCAGCTGATCAGTTTGAAGTAGAGACAGTTAAACCTTTATCGCTCCAGGATTTAGCAATAAAGGATTCTGTTGAACTAGATAAGAAAACGGTAGCTGCGATACTTGATGTACCGCCTTTTATTTTAGGAGTCGGAAATTTTGATGCTGATACATGGAATAACTTTATTAATACAAGAATCAAAAACATATGCACAGCAATTGAACAGGCGTTTACAAAAACTCTGCTGATAAGTCCCAAAAGGTATTTCCGATTTAATAATCGTTCTCTATTCTCATATGATATTGAGAAATTATCAAGAGTTGGGGATGATAACTATACGAGAGGAATCATGACAGGGAATGAAGTTCGAGACTGGATAGGACTTCCTCCAAGAGAAGGATTAGATGAACTGATTATCCTTGAAAACTATATACCTAGGGGCATGATAGGAGATCAATCAAAATTACAGGGAGGTGAATAAGTTGAAAAATAGAACTATTAGAAGCTTATGTCATGATTTCAATGTTCGCTCAGATGAAAATGGCGATAAGTTTATTAGTGGATATTTTGCAGTGTTCAATTCAAACTATGAAATTTTCGATGGAATGACAGAAAGTATAGATCCTTCAGCTTTCGACAGCACATTGAATGATGATATCCGCTGTTTGATTGACCATGATACAAGGCTAGTACTAGGAAGAAATAAAGCGAATACATTAACTCTCCGTGTTGATGCAAAAGGTCTATGGGGTGAAGTAAAAATCAATCAGAATGACCAGGATGCAATGAATCTGTATGAAAGGGTTAAAAGAAAAGATGTTGATCAGTGTTCTTTTGGATTTGACATACTGGATGAAGAAAGATCAGTCAATGAGACAACAGGCGATGTTCACTGGCGCATTAAGTTAGTTAAGCTATATGAAGTATCTATCGTGACCTTTCCGGCATATGAAGAAACAGGCGTATCGGCAAGAAAAAAAGAAGTTGATACACTTAATAAACGTTCTTTTGAAATATGGAAAGATGGTTTAATGAAAAAATTGAAAGGAGAAAAATAATATATGGCATTAAAGGCACTTCTAATGAGAAATAAAATCAATGCAAAGAAAAAACTTTTAGAAGAATTAAGAAAAAAAGATGATGATTTTTCTAAGAGAGAAAAGGAACTGGAAACAGCTATCGGAGAAATGGATGAGAGTACATCAGAAGAAGACAGAAAGGTAGTTGATGATCAGGTCGCTGAATTTGAAGAAGAAAAGGAAACACATGAAAAAGAAAAGAAAAAACTGGAAGAAGAAATCGATGGTCTCGAACAGGAATTAACCGAGATCGAGAAAGAAAACAATCCAGTTAATGATAAGGGACAAGATACAAGAAAGGAAGAAAAGGTTGATAAGATGAAAAGAAGAACTATATTTTTCGGTATGGGCATCCAGGAGAGAGATGCTTTTTTTGCGGATGAATCAGTTAAGCATTTCTTAGAAAGAACTAGAGAAATCGCTAATGAAAAACGTACTGTAAAAGGTGCAGAATTAACAATCCCAGATATTGTATTGGATCTAATCAGAGAAAATATTACTCAATATTCAAAACTTGTTGGCCGAGTTAGATTAAGACCAGTTACGGGTAAAGCAAGACAAAATGTAATGGGAACAGTTCCAGAAGCCGTATGGACAGAAATGTGCGCTCGCTTGAATGAATTATCATTATCATTCAGTCAGACAGAAGTTGATGGATATAAAGTTGCGGGTATTATTTATATCTGTTCTGCTACACTGGAAGACAGTGATTATAATCTTGCTGTCGAAATCATCAGTGCATTAGGACAGGCAATCGGTATCGCACTGGATAAAGCTATTCTATATGGAGTAGGTACTAAGATGCCTTTAGGTATCGTAACTCGTTTAGCACAGTCTTCAGAACCTGATAATTATCCAGCTAACGCACGACCATGGGAAGATCTTCAGGGTAATCTGATTACGATTGACAGCGGTAAGACAGGACTTGAATTCTTTAAAGAAATTGTTGCTGCAGGTGGCAAAGCAAAAAGCAAATATGCTCAGGGAGGAAAATTCTGGGCAATGAATGAAACTACATTAACAAAAATTAAGATTGAGTCTATGAATTTTGCAGCATCTGGAGCTATCTATGCGATCAATGATAATAAAATGCCTGTAGCTGGTGGCGATATCGTCGTTTTATCAGATGATGTCATCGCTGATAATAATATTGTTGCTGGTTATGGAGAGCTATATTTATTAGCAGAACGTTCAGGTTCTCAATTTGCAAGAAGTGATGAATATTTATTTGCTGATGATATGGTCGCATTTAAAGGTTCTGCCCGCTATGATGGAACACCTGTTATCGCAGAGGGATTCATAGCTATCGGTTTAGGTTCTGCACCAGTTAAATCAGTAACGTTTGTAGGAGATACAGCTAATGATGCTTCTCTACAGGAACTGACAATCGGTACAGAGACACTTAGTCCTTCTTTTGATTCAAAAAAATATGATTATGAAATTACTGCAACAGGCGATAGCGGTGTTGTTAATGCTGTCTCTTCACAAAATAACGCAAAAATTGAAATTGAATACAATGGTAAAAAAGTCAATAACGGAACTGAAATTAAATTTATCACAGATGCAGCTGGAAAACCTTTGGTAATTACTGTTAAGAATGGTTTAGGAGAATCAAAATATACGGTAAATATCAAAAAAGCAGGAGCATAAGAGGTTTTGAGTGGATAAATTAGCTATGTTGAAGCGTGAGCTTCAAATGGTTACAAATGCAAATAATGAATTACTCGATGATCTTCTTAAGGCAGCAGATAGTTTTATCAAACGAGAAGGGATTAAAGAAGATGAATCCCATGAATATGCAATTATTCAAGTTCAGTATGCTGCTTATCTTTTCCGGAAACGTTCTTCAAATAATACAGCAATGCCAAGATTCTTACGATACGAAATGAATAATCTGCTAATGAGTCAGAAAAGCAAATGACATTCGATGATGGGATTTTGAATATTTATGGTATTCAGAATCTAGCACAGCCTGGGGATAAGCCAAGGGTGGGACTGGTTCTTAAATCGTCCCATCTTTTTGGTTTTGATACCGTAGGATATAATCGATATTATGCTGCATTAAAAGCAAATGAGCAGATTGATGATGTAGTAAGAATATGGCGAGATAGAACCATAACCAATCATGATATATGCATCCTAGAGGATAATCTTCAATATAAGATATCTCTTATTCAGCATATTAAGGATGATGATGGGTTGGATATCACAAAACTGACATTGACAAGGATTGATGAAAAGTATGAAATCATTGATAAAGAAAATTCAAAAGATTCGTGATGCACTAAATTGTGTTTCTGCAGATGTATATCATTATGAGGCCGCAAATAAAAAAGACCAGTATATCGTATGGTCAGAAGATGGAGAAGGTAACTCACTGCATGCGGATAATAGCATAGATGAGCAAGTGATTACAGGGACCATTGATCTATTCACAAAAACAGAATATGACGAAATCATAGATAGTATTCAGAATGCTTTAGAACAAAATTTAATTTCATTCCAATTAAATGACGTATCTTATGAAATCGATACAGAATATATACATTATCAATGGAAATTTGAGGTGTAATAAATGGCAAAATTACAGTGCAAAGGATTGAACGAATACGCTGCATCATTAAGTAAATTTTCTAAAAAAAGTGAAGAGATATTGAGAGGTTCCGTTTATGTTGGAGCTGGGGTTCTTGCAGATTCTATTAAGGAAGAAATGAAGTCACTGCCAACGGATAATCATTTTGGAACTGAAGAAGAGCCTATAAAAGGTATAAGCAAAATACAAAAAGCTGATCTTATCGATAGCTTTGGTATATCAGAAATCCGGCAAGATGGTAATTATACAAATGCAAAATTAGGATGGGACGGTTATGGGCGAATCAAAACAAAAAAATACCCAAAAGGTATTCCAAATCAACTGATTGCTCGTTCAATTAATATCGGAACATCATTTAGACAGAAGAACCCTTTTGTAGATCGTGCTGTTAGAAAAAGCAAAAAAGATGCATTTAAAGCTATGCAGGATGCAATTGATAAAGAAGTTAAGAAGGAGATGAAATAATGGCAATCAAAGGACTTTCAAAATTAGTAATTGGGGAATATGTATACAGCGGAAGTGGCAATAACCCTACTTATACATTACCTGAAACCGTCGCTAAGATGGTTGAATATAGCCTCACAATTAATCAGAGTGAAAATAATCCTCTATATGCTGATAACATGGAGGCTGAAAACGATAAAGGAACATTCCAAAATGGAGAATTATCCTTAGGAACTGATGATCTTACACAGAATGCTTCTAAAAAAATCTTGGGAATTAAGGTAGTTCCATTTAGTTATAACGATGATAAAACCGCACAGGAAGGAGTTTATGATGAAAATAGAGAAGCTCCTTATTTGGGTGTTGGTTTGATCGAATGGCATCAGAATAATGATGTAAATCAGTATCGTGCTGTTTTCCTACCAAAAGTATTCTTTAACGTACCTGAACAGAGTGCAACTACTAAAGGAGAAAATGTTGAGTGGCAGACTCCTACAGTAACTGGTGTAGTTCAAAGAAGTAATCTTGTAGATTCTCAATATAATCATCCTTGGATGATAGACGCATGGTTCGACACAGAAGAAGAGGCTATTGAATATCTTGAATATAAATGTGGTAAAGGAAATAAAAAGGGTATAGAAAGCGTATCTGTTACAGGAACTGCAAAAGTAAATGAAACTTTATCAGCAAATGTACAGCCTGATGGAGCAACAGTTACCTATCAATGGAAAAAAGCAGATTCCAGTACAGGACCTTATTCTGATATAGATAGTGCTGTAAATGCAACATATCAGTTAACTTCATCTGAACAGGATAAATACATCAAGGTTGAGGTAACCGGAACAGGAGAGTATGAAGGAACAGCTACTTCAACTGCCACTGCTCAGGTACAGGGAGCATTATAGGATGCGAGTGAATGTTATTGAAATCGAGGGGAAATATTATCCCCTTGTTTTCTCGCTTAATGCAGCAGAAAAAATTGAAGATGAATGTATACAGATTGATCTGATTGGTGATTGTCTGGTGAATCCGAAAAAATATGGAAAAAACAGCATCAGAGTTACTAAAAATATATTAAAGATATTGATGGAAGAGGGAGTAGTTTACTGTAAATATAAAGGGATAAATAATATCAAAGACAAAGAACTATTTCTTGGAGAGGTAAACAATGAGGTGTTTTTTGATTTAGATTATCATTCTATCAATAAGATAACAAAAGCTATATATGAGACTATGATAAAATCCAAAAAAAAAGAATAAGCAATAAAACAAAAAAAGGAGAAGAAGGAACTGATAATTATTATCTATGTCTTTCTGTTTGGGCCAGAATCATAGGAATACAGCCGATTGAATTTTTGCATATGCCGATTGGAGAATTGAGCGATAATGTTGAAATGTATCAGCGTATCAAGGGATATGCAGAGGCAGATTCTGTTAATGAAGGAAATTATATTCCATGTTTGAAGTGAGGTGATTAGATGCCATACGATATCGGACCTCGAATAGGTATAACTGGTGAGAAAGAATTCAATAAACAAATAAGATCCATCCATAACAATATTAAATTGTTGGGTTCTGAAATGAATCTTTTATCTAAAGAATATGAAGATAATGCGGATTCAATTGAATTTCTTTCAAAGAAAAATGACCTGCTGACATCAGAACTAAAGGAACAGCAATCAAAGCTTTCTCTGCTTGATGAACAGTATACTAAACAGAACAAAACATTAGAAGTTCTTAAAAAAGAACTAGCTGATACGACTGAAGCATTTGGTAAAAATTCTATTGAGGCAGCAAAAGCAGAAAATGCAGTCAGAAAGCAGGAAGAAATTTTAAGCAAGCTTGGTATATCTATAAATTCAACAAAAGGCTATATTGTTAGCTTGAATTCTCAGATAGCATCTAATACTGATAAGATCAGGGAATTATCTTCTGCAAATGAACATACTGAAAGTTCGTTAGGAAAACTTACGAACACTATAGCCAGTCAGGAAAAAGAATTAAATGAATTGCAGACAGCTTATAAAGAGGCGGTACTTTCCAAAGGCAAAGATAGTGAAGAGACTAAACGTTTGGCAGATCAGATAACAAGACTCTCAACTGAATTGAAGCAGAACAAAGATACCGTTTCCCAGGTTGAGAAAGAATCCAGACAATTAGCTTCAGCACTTGATGATGTCGATGATAAAGCAAAAGATGCTGGAGAAGGGTTCACTGTGATGAAGGGAGCTCTTGCCGGCATTACATCCGATGGGATCCAATCTCTAGGTGATGAACTAAAAGAAGTAGTTACTCAAAGTGATAATGCAAATGCTCAGTTTATGGCAATGACAGGTGAATCAGTCGAAGAAATGAAAAAGTACAATAAACAGATTGAGGAGCTGTACGATGATAATTTCGGTGATTCAATGGAAGAGCTTGCTACATCCATGGCAAAAGTAAAACAGCAGATTAAAGGACTTAATGAAGAATCCCTTTCCAATGTAACAGCTGGATTACTAACATTAGAAGATACCTTTGAGATGGATTTCAATGAAACGCTTCGTGGAACTAGACAGCTGATGTATCAATTCGGTTTAGATGCTGAGGATGCATTGGATCTGATTGCAAAAGGAGCTCAGTCAGGGCTAAATTACACGGATGAACTTGGAGATAATATTTCAGAGTATTCTGGTAAATTTTCTCAGGCCGGGTATTCTGCTGAAGAATATTTTCAGCTGCTTGCCAACGGTTCTGACAATGGCGCGTATAACCTTGATAAAATCAATGATGCAATAAATGAGGTCACTACCCGATTAGCTGATGGAACAATAGAAGATTCCTTAGATATGTTTAACGAAGATACTCAGAAAGTATTTAGAACATGGCAAAAGGGAGGGGCATCTCAAAAAGATGTTATTGATGCTATTGTAAAAGATATCAAAGAAACTACAAATGAACAGGAAAAACTTACAAAGGCATCAGAAGCATTTGGAACAATGGGTGAAGATGCGAATACTAAATTTGTAGAATCATTAACAAGTGTCGGAAATGAGTTTGAAGATGTATCCGGCAAGATGAAAGAAATAAATAAAATTAAATATGATACAGTTGAAAGCAAACTGAAAGGACTAGGAAGGACATTTCAGACGGATATTGCTGGACCTATTGTTGAAGATGCATTGCCTGTATTGGAAAGCGGTGTAGAATGGCTATCCGACAATATTCCTTTAGTAGAAAACACAGTAAAAACTTTAGGAATTGCAATGGCTTCGACTTTTGCTGTTAAGAAAACTGTTGATTTTAAGAATTCAATCGTAGATATTGGAGAAAAGTTAGTTGATTTAGGGACAAATAAAACTTCAGTTGTCGCTAATGGACTATCCACTATTGGGGGATTGCTGACATCCAATCCATGGGGCGTAGCTATAGGCGGTGTTGCAGCTTTAGGTACTGCTTTGATTGCTTTTTCACAGCAGGAAGATGAAGCATCTAGAGCTCTTAGAGAAAATGCAGAACAGGCAGAAAAAAATATCGATACTTATAATGAAATGCGTGATGCAACTGGAAAACAGATTCAGGATGCACAAAGTCAATTTGCCTATTATGAAAGATTAAAGAGCGAGCTTGAATCAATTACTTCTGAAAACGGAAAAGTCAAAGAGGGATATGAGCAGAGAGCTAATTTCATTATCAATGAATTGAATAATGCCTTGGGAACTGAAATTACAATGACGAACAATATCATTGATAAATATGAAGAACAAATGGGAACCCTAGATAAGCTTATTGAGAAACAGCGTGCAAAAGCGTTTATTGATGCAAATCAAGATGATTATCAGACAGCTGTAAAAAATCAAACACAGGCTTTGCAGGATATGCTTGAAGCAGAGGAGACATATGCTGCTGAGAAAAAACGAATTGAAGAAGAAATCGCAGAATATAACAGGAATAACTGGGATGAATCTATGCGACTTCAGAACGAAAGACTGGCATGGCAGGATAAAGATTATCTGAATGCTAAATCTAATTACGAAAATAAAAAGAAATTAGCTGAAGGATACACACAGACAATCGCAGAGCAAGAGTATCTGCTACAGCTTTATGCTGATGGATCAGCAAAGAGCTTAGATGCGATAAATAGTTTTGTATCTTCATCTTATGATGAAAATGGGAAAAAAGTGCAGCTATCACTTGAACAGATGATAAGCATTGAAGAGCAAAAAAATGCAATGCTGAAAAACAGTAATAATGAAGCATCAAAGATTCAACTAGAGGCTAGTGAAAAAAGATTATCTTCTTTAAAGGAAGAGCTAGCAAAACAAAATGAAACAGTTACTAACAGTTCCGACTCAAATAAGACTGCATGGGAGAAATATTCTTCTGAGGGATTAAAAGGCTTTTCCAATAATAAAGAGGACTATTATCGTGCTGCATTCGAACAGGTTGATAGAGCAAAGGATGGCATCAACGATGGAACTGAACCGACTAAGAAAGCATGGAAAGCACTGGCGGATGCAGGGTATGCTGTATTAGATGGAAAGACATGGAAATATACAGCGGCAGGTGCTAATTACGCTATTGGACTAAAATCTGGTATTGAAGAAAATAGCGGAAGTGTTTTTTCGGCAGTAGCTAATATGGGTAATACAATGATATCTGTTTTAATGAATTCATTAGATGAACATTCACCATCAAAGGAATCAGAGAAAGCAGGTGATTTTTTTACTTTAGGAGCAGTTAAAGGTGTTGAAAAAAACAAGAAAAAAGCAATATCAGCAGTAAAAGATCTAGGAGATTCAATGATATATGAGATGAAAAATTGGAAATCTATGAGCCTAGATACTGTACAAGATGCATTCTCCATTAATGGCACGATGTTATCAAACACTAAAGCAGTATTTGAAAGCAAGAACCAGGTAACTGTCCCGGTTTATCTAGATGGCAGAATAATCGCACAGAGTACTACATCATATATAACTAGATCACAGTCTACTAAAAGCGTGATGAAAGGAGGGAACTAAAATGGCATACGATATCCTGATAGATGGGATCCCTTCCTCTTCACTAAATCTTCTCGTTACTAAAAGACCTGATTTTCCTGCACCTAAAAAAAGATACAACGAATATGATGTGCTTGGCAGAGATGGTAAACTATATCAGGATACAGGCCATTATGATGATATAGAATTATCTATAGAATTCAATTATATGACTGCTCCTGATAATTGGCATGATATTTGGAGAAAGGCGAAAAAATGGTTTTTGTCTTCTGCCAACAAAAAACTAATATGTTCTGATGATATGGGAATGTATTACATGATAAAAAAAGTTGTAATTGATACAAATGCAAGGACTTCTTATAGAATTGGCAAATTTACTGTTTCATTCACGTTAGATCCTTATACATATCTTACTTCAGGACTAAATAAGATCAATAACCTGAGTTCGCTCATGAATCCGTTTGATGTATCAAAACCTATTTATTTCATTCAAGGAGAAGGAATATGTACATTGAATATAAATGGCCATACCATAAAGGCAAACGTTGCTCAGAATTTAATTATTGATGTGTTCCGAGAGCTTTCATATAGAACAGATGGAACACTAATCAATTATACAGTGGATGGCGATTATGAAGATATGGTATTGATTGAAGGAATTAACTATATAACTATATCTCCATCGAGCTTTAAGCTAGAAATACAGCCAAACTGGAGGTGTATATAATGATACAGCTATATAAACCAGGTAATCGTGATTTTGATTTTAATGGAGACCATACACTACATCCAACTTCATGTGAATTATCCATGGAAATTAATGGAACATGGGAAATTACGTTAAACAATCCGATTGACGAAAAATTGAATGAAACACTAGTTGAAAATGCTATTTTATCTGTCAATACGCCAATAGGAAAAAAACAGCTTTTCATAGTCAATGATATAAATAAAACAGATACAAATATAAATGCAAATGCTGTTCCTATATTTTTCTCTTCAGATCATTATTTGTTTGATGTGAGAGCAGTTAATAAAAATGGACAGGAAACAATGGATGTTTTGTTTCAAAATTCTGAATATACAGGGCATTCAGATATTGAGACCAGAAATACCGCATATTTTGAAGAAATGAATCTGATTAAAGCATTAAATGGTAATCAAGATAATTCTTTTATATCAAGATGGGGAGGGGAAGCTTTATATAAAAATTATGATGTATACATAAATAAAAGAATTGGTATGGATAATGGTTTTAGAGCAGAATTTGGATTGAATATGACGGGAGTTAATGTTGCTGTAGATATGGCACAGGTAATCACTAGAATTAGACCTAAAGCCTATAATGGATATATGCTTCCTTCAAATGAAACTGTTGATTCCCCTAACATTTCTAATTATTATCCAAGAAAGTTCTCTCCAGTTGTTCGTGAATATAATGATATTAAGTTAAAAGAGGATGCTTTTGAAGATGATGAAGCAAATGGAGTAACTATCTGTAACAATCTGGATGAATTATATGCAGCTCTTAGAGAAAGAGCTATGGCTGAATTTACAGAGAATCATGTAGATATGCCTGCAATGACATACAATATCTCAATTGCTGATGTATCAAAAACAGAAACGTATAAAGATTTTAGTGATTTGACAAAGGTAAGTCTTGGAGACACAGTACACTGTAAATATAAACCACTGAACATTGTTACTGATCAAAGAGTAATTTATTTACGATGGGATTGTATCAACGAATCTATTATTGATTTAACATTAGGGGATTATGAACCTAACTATTTTGATAATATTTCAGATTCGGTAAGTTCCATTGATAAGGTTATCAATAAAGGCGATAATACCATCATGGGAGATAAAATAGCAGGTGTTATTAATCTGCTGAATACATTACTAAGGGCACAGAAGGATATTGCTCAGAAACAGGATGTAAGAGCAATTCTTTTTGAGGACCTAGATACAAATAGTCCTACACTTGGAGCATTATGTATCGGTACACAGGGTATACAGATATCCAAAAAGAGAAATCCTGAAGACACTGACTGGGTATGGGGAACAGCGATTAATTTTGAGAGCATCGTAGCAGATTATATTATTGCTGGTATCCTATCTGACAAGTTAGGAAATAACTCCTGGAATTTAGATACAGGGGAGCTAAAAACAAAAAATATGGTTGCTGAAAATGGAACGTTCACAGGAAGAATAACAGGATCCCAGATAACAGGAGGTACAGTAAATGGTACAACCATTACTACAGATAAAGATTTAAATGTGGGTAATAACATTTATTTAAATTATAAAGATGAAACATCAACTAAAAGCATATTTCTAGGAAAAGAACTGGAATTAAGATTTGTAAAGAATAATGGTGTAGGATATTTCTATATTATTGCAAAAGACCAAAATGGTAGAGATTTATCAATTTCATTTTCCGGAGGGAATGGAATTCTTCATCCAGGAGTTACGATTAATGCAACCAATAATAGTGGCAAAAATAGCACATATTCATTTGAAGGAGGTATGTTTACATGCAATGGTATTTTAAATGTATATAATGATGCTTCTATTAATGGTGATTTAACGGTTAGGGGAAAAAAGAATAGAATTGTAAAAACTTCTCAAGGTATGGTTCGTATGAATGCTATTGAATCAACATATGCAGCATTTGAAGATTTCGGAAGTGCGATGACGGATAAAGACGGTATGTGTATGATCATGCTTGATCAGCTATTCTTGGAAACGGTAAATACTGAATGCGATTATTATGTTTTTTTATCACCAAGAAAAATAACATCAGTACCGCATATCTGTGTTCAGAAGAAATATAAAGATTCTTTCTGTGTTCATGGAGATCCCAATACAAAATTTGATTGGATTGTAATAGCAAAACAGAGAGGATATGAAGATGTAAGAATGGAGGTGTATAAGGATGATAACTTTGATTAGAAATGGATTATCATTAAACATTAGTGAAGATATCATTCCTGCTCAAGGTTCTAGTAATGTACCAATTAAGTATATTGATGATTCTGACACGTATCAAGGTTTTATCCCACAGATAACTGTTGGATGGGTTGATGGGAATGGACTACCTCATGCTGTACTAATGGATATAGATGCGCAAGGCAATTATTTAATTCCTTCTGATGCATTTAAGTTAGAAGGATTTATTTATTTTTCTGTTGGCTTGGTTGACTCTAATAATCCAAGACATATTGAAAAGACAATACGTACTCAAGCTTTCTCTAGCCCAGCACCTACTGGAACAGTCATATTACCGTCTGAAGCAGAATGGCAGGAATTAGTGAAAAACTATATGGATTCTCTTTTTGACATCAACTATGGTCCTAATTTTAGTCAGATTCAGCAAGATTTAGAAAGCTTGGTTACAGAAGCAGAGAAACAACAAGAAAAGTCAAATCAACAACAAACACAGATTGATGATGCCATTAATGTTATGGGCGAGTATGAAATAGTATCAGAAGATCCTGTTCAAATAAGGTTTAAAAAGGGGGATGGTACTTATGGAAATCTAGTTGATTTGGGAGATGGATTGGCTTCTAAAGCTACTGTATTTTCAGGTTATTATTTAAATGATAAAAACTATTATAATGGGATTTCATCTAATGATGGAATTAACATTGGAAAAATAATTGGTAAATCATTTCAAAACGGAACACCAACACCAGATGAACCAGTTGAAATTGAAAATGTAAAAATAACAAAATTAACAAGTCATAGTAGAAATTTATTTGATGCTAGTAAACTGCCTACAAAATCTCAAGGTGGTGCAACAGTAACAAATAACGGAGATGGAAGTTTTACTGTTAGTGGTAGTGGAACTTTGAGTTCATCATTTTCAGTACAATATTTATATTCGCACGAAGATACTATTAAACTATTAAAAGCTGGAAAATTAATGTGCTACTTCGATTCACAAACAACTCCTTTTATTCAAATTTATTTGAGAAACGGAAGTGGTTCATTTAATTCTTACACAAACAAAAACGGAACGGGAACATTTACAACAGAAGTTTTGCAAGAAATATTAAACGATCCTAACATGCAATTGCTTATAGCTTTTTATGCACCTACAGGAGAAACAATAAAACCAGGAACTATAAAACCTGTTGTATACCAAGATGGAGATGGAACATGGGAACCGTTTAATTTTAGTGAAGTAGAAACAGATATAACACTAGCAGAAGATGATGTATATGAAAATGATACAATTCAACGAAAAAGAAAACAAGTTGTGTTTGATGGTTCAAGTGATGAAAATTGGATTTGGAGTGCATCTAATGGTATTCCTTATATACAGTTACAAGATGCAAAACCATCTAGCTTACCAAAGTGTAACAAAGTGAAATCCTATATTGTCACTGGCACTAATTATCAAGAAGGTATAACTATTAATGGAACTGGAAAATTATCAGTTAATATTACAGATGAAATGTATCCTAATAAGAATTGGAATGATGCCGAAACATGGAAAACTTGGTTAAAATCAAATCCTATAACTGTTGAATATGAACTAGCTACACCAATAACTGAATATGTTGATGTTCCTACAATACCAAGCTATTATCCAAATACGGTAGCTTCTCATAATTCAGTTGTAGAGCCTACTGAAATTGAATGGCATGTAAATACTGATGGTGTAACAACAGTAACAGGTGCAAATAATGAACCATTAAAAGAAGTTCCTATGACACCACCACAAGATGAACTTGTTAATAGTGATTTTCAAATCAATCAAAGAGGACAGGCGAGTTATAATTTTAACACTAACGGAAAATATGGACTTGATTGTTGGCAACATAGACAAGGCGCGTATTATGGTGCGATAGTAGTCGAACCACTAGAGGGCGGTGGAATTAAAACTACATTAAATTCACAAACAGGTGCAGGAATAAGACAATATGTAAAGAGAGATAGTTCTGTTATTGGGAAAAAACGTACTACCTTGATTAAGGTTGATGATATTGAATGCACAGGTACTGTTACATTAAGCGAATCGGTACAGAGTATTGTTGAAAATGACATATTCAAGTTAGAGGTGTGGTATGACAATACTACTCAATCAATTGTATATTCGCTTTGGTATAACAGAGATACTGAAACTCATCCTACTAGCGAAGTTCACTATATCCATTATGCTCATATGTGGCCAGGTTCAATCGCATACAAACACGTACAAGAAGATAAAGCGATTGCATTAATGAGGGTCAGACAATATGTATTTGTCACTGTTCAAAAGAAACTTGTTGCTAAAGCAGGAACTGCACATTTGGAAGGATTTGACTTTCCAATCGCAATGAAAGCAACCCCAATTTATGATGTTATTGCGTTTGAAGCAACTAATGGAACAGATAAAAGAAGTGAGTTATTAGGTATTTCTTGTACTTCAAGAGGGGTTTCCTATATGACACTTCAAAGTCCTACACAAGAAGAATATCAATATACCATTCTATTTTCTTGTGAACAACTTGGATAGAAAGGAGCGATAATATGGAAAATATAGATGATGGATTTTTAGTTGACCCTTACAGAATAATCTATAAAGTGTATGCATTGCCTGATGAAAACAAATGCATTACAGATATTTGGAGTACAGGTAATCAGGCATTGGGCGATAAAACCACAGAAGAAGAAATTATGCAACGTGGTTACGTTCTGATTGATGAGGGTACAGATGGTGAGATTTATGGGCGAGCACAAGTTAATTATTTAGAGAAGAAACATGGAAAGCCTATGTATGATGAAAGAATGTTGCCTAACTTTAGATGGGCTGATGGTTCAGTTGTCGAACTACAACCCGAAGAAAAACAAGAACTATTCATCAAACCACAGGAAATCCAAGCTGAAAAAATTAGACAGGCTGATGAACTAGAAAGAATGATGAAACTTTCACAGCAGACAGCTTTTCTGATTGATTTACCTGATTCAGAAGCTGCCAAGATTCCTTATTGCTACGATTCATGGCAAGTAGGTGTTGACTACAAAACAGGCGATAGAGTGGAAAGTGATGGCAAGTTGTGGAAGCGTAAACAAGACCATACTTCACAGGAAAACTGGAAACCATCTATTGATACCGCATCACTATGGGAAGTCATTGATGTGGAACACGCTGGAACGATTGATGATCCTATTCCATATGACATGAATATGGAAGTATTCAAAGACAAATATTACATCGAAAACGATGTGATATATAAATGCATTCGAGATAGTGGTCAACCACTATATGCAAGTTGTGCATCTTTGGTTGGAAACTATTTTGAATTAGTCGAATAAAGGAAGTGATCCAAAGTATCTCGTTTCAAGGGGTGAACGTTATCAGCCCTTTTTATTATGACTGAACTGAAAGGCGAAAGGAGAAAGAATTATGGAAGAAGAAAACAAAGTAGTAGAAACAGAACAGGAAGTTATTAAACCCGAAGGAGAAGGCGTATCTGCATCAACAATTGCTAGAACAGTATGCTTATTCATTGCACTAGCTAATCAGATGTTGGCTATTTTCGGAAAAGATGTAATCAATCTTTCTGATGATGTAATCTATCAGTTAGTATCTGCTGGATTCACCGTTGTTACGGCATTGGTGTCTTGGTGGAAAGACAATGCATTCACCAAAGAGGCACGTGTAACTAATCGTGCTATGAAAGATTTGAAAGCCTTAAAGAAAGGAAAATAGCTTTTAATGGACCGTATTATCGACATGCTGATTGCTGTTGCAGTTCCTACAATCGTCTATCTTATCCAGGACAAAATTAAGGATAGGAAACATAAGCAAGAAATGGTTGAGCAAGAAAAAAAGCGTAAACAAGAGATGATTGAACAGGAAAGGAAACGCAAACAAGAAATTATTGAACAGATTGATCAGAAGCAAAATGAAGAAATCAAAGTACTGCGAGATGGAATAAAAGCATTGTTACATGATCGTATTATTCAGAAATGTGAGTACCATCTAAAGCAAGGAAAAATATCATCAAATGATATACAGGAGCTAGAATATATGAACGAACCATACAAAGCTCTAGGTGGAAATGGAACGGTAAAAACAATGCTAAGCGCAGTACATAAATTGAAAAAAGAAATTAATGATTAGGAGGTAAACAATTATGAAAAAAGGACAAATATCTAAACGAGGCGGGTATGAAGATATCTTATTTCCAATGACTGTATGCAATATTACACAGGGAGATTTTGAGGGAACTCACGCTGGAACATATGCAGTAGATCTAGCTGGTAAAGATACAGGTCGTGATTTGTTCTATGCCCCATTTAGTGTAGTTTGTAAAGCTATTGATTCTGTGAATGGAAATGCAGTTTGGTGGGAATCACAAAACAAAGTACGTTTTGCTGATGGCACTATCGATTATGCTACTATTATGATCGTCCATGACAATTCATTAGGCGGTATTTATGTTGGTGCTAAATACAAACAAGGTATTCAGATTGCACAAGAGGGTACAGCTGGAAAAGCAACAGGAAATCATTTACACTTTGAAATTGCAAAAGGGAAATACGACCACATGTATGATCAAAATAGCTATGGAACATATCATTTACCAAATAATATGCCAATGGAAAATGCTTGCTTTATGGATAATACAGAAATTATTAGAGGTAAAGCAGACTGGAAATATCTAAAAGATGTTAAGGTTGAAAGCAAACCATCAAAGCCTAGCAAGAAACCTGATCAGGTTCTTTCTGTCGGAAGTGTAGTTACTTCTGTTGCAATGAAAGTCGCAATACCTAAAGGAAAAAGTACAGCAGTAGATACTATCAATGGTGATGAATGCATTTATGTTCCAGCTCTTGGTGGTTACTTCCCAACTCGTTTCTTATCAGAGGCAGATGCATCAGACGGCAAGAAAGATAACTACTTTGCAAATACAAAAGCAAAAGTATATGTAAATCAAACTACCGTACAGGATGTTAATGAAGAGGACAACTTAGTAATGATTCATGGTATTTGGGTGAAACCAGCTCCATTAACAGAAATCAAAGAAGGCAAATAATAAATATCCCTACTCTCATTCATTTGAGGGTAGGGAGTTTTTTTGTATTTAAGAATACTATTATTTTTTTATAATTAAAAATCGGTGGCATAAATTAGGTGATATAAAGATAAGTGGCATAAGAATACGGAATAAATATCATATTTTTTTATATCGTTTTATAACGTTTTATATATATTTTATCTTTATTTTTCTTTTCTTTAAACTTTTTTTTAATTATGATACAATATATCTAGCGAAATTTAGATGGGAGAGGTGTCGAGATGGAGAGTCTTATCAATAATATAAAAAATGTTATTTCTCTTGATGTTTTAATTTATATAGGAATAGCGCTTATCGCTATTATTGTCCTAACGATCATTATGATGATGATTCGTAAAAAACAGGCTCGTAAACAATTAGAAGAATTGGAGCTGATGTATAATTCTATAAAAGGGATTCCTTTAGCTTTTAAATTAAATAAAGCGGTTGCTTTATCTCGTGTAAATGAAGAAATGAGCCAGTGTGTAGAGGCGTGTCGTAACGATTTTGATAAGATTCAGGAAAAACTGAAAGAATGCAGTGTTACACTTGCTGAGGCAGATGACCTTATTTATGTTCATAAAACAAAAGCTGCAAGACGTAAAATGGATGTTTTAAAAGGTGAACTGAATGAATTAGAACTAACTGTAAATGAAATCAATAAGACATTAGATGGAATATTGGAACAGGAAAATGAACAGCGTGTTCATATTAATAAACTAAAAGATGAGTTTAGAGCACTAAAACGCCAGATTCAGGAAAATCGTTCTGCTTTTTCACAGAGCTATGAGTATCTTGAAATGGAAATTGCAGGTATCGAAAAAATGTTTTCTTCTTTTGAAGAATGGATGTTTGCATCTGAATTTAATAAAGCTGCAGATCAGCAAAAGGAAATTCGTGAGTCTATTCATCATATGCAGGAACTTGTAGATGTACTTCCTTCAATGTATGAAAGAGCTAGAGGAGTACTCCCAAGAGCAATTGATGAAGTAGGTTTTCAATATGCACAGGCAAAAAATAAAGGTGTATATACTGATCATTTAGAAGTTCGCAAGAATTTGGATATCATTAGTGATATGCTGAAGAACGATTTGAATAAACTACGCAATGGAAATCCAAAAGATGTCAATGAGGATCTAAATGACTGTGAAAAGAGAATTGCTCAGCTTGCAGAACAGCTTCAGATGGAAGAAAAAGCATTTGATGAAGTACAGGATAATATTGATATCTTATTTGATAATATTCGAGGTATAAATCAAGATGTTGACGCAATTGAAGAATTGTATAATCGAGTTTATGAACGCTTTGGCTTTGAAAACTGGACAAAACGCTTGGCAGAAGTACGTGAACGTCTGATTACGTTAAATGATATGCAGCGTAAACTGGAAGCTGTCATTGCACAGAATAAAGTTCCATATACAACGATTTTAATTGCTTATAAAGAGCTAGATCAGAGCGCGGCAAACTTTACAAATGAAGTATCCGAAATGAAACAGAAGCTGGATAATGCATGTAGTGATGAAGAACGAGCTAAAAAACAATTGATAAAGCTTCAATTAATTGTAAATGAAATTCGAGTAAAAATGCTTAAGCATCGTTTGCCAAGCGTTTCACAGAAATATGAGGATGATTTACATAAAGGTGAAATTATGATGAAGGATATTCAAGTAATATTGGATAATTCTCCATTAGATGTAAAACGTTTGAATGCTGAATTAAGAAGTGCAATTGATTATATTTATACGCTATATAATAGTGTGAATAATTTGGTAGGTATGGCAATCATGGTTGAAAATACAATTGTTTTTGGTAATCGTTATCGTTCATCTTATCCAGATATAGATAGTGAATTGACAAGAGCAGAGTTATGCTTCCGTAATGGTCAGTATACAAAAGCATTGAAAATAGGAATTCAGTGTATGGAAAAAATGCATCCAGGTGCATATGAGAAATTAATTAATAAGAAGGATCCTAGTGTCCTAAATACAGGTGAATAATATGATTTATTTAGACTATACCTCTACGACTCCAGTTCGTAAAGAAGTGTTGTCAACATATTCTAAGCTATTGGAAGAGTATTATGGAAATAGTGATTCTCTACATGACATTGGTAGAAGAGCAGGAAAGCTGATGGAACAAAGCCGTGCACAGATTGCACAGCTTTTGCATGTTTATAAAGAAGAAATTTTATTTACTTCCTGTGCAAGTGAATCAAATAATATGGCAATTAAGGGCGTAGCCTGGCGATATCAGAATCGAGGCAAGCATTTAATCACAACTTGTATAGAACATTCTAGCGTTCATAATACAATGGAGCAGTTAAAGGAGTACTTCGGTTATGAAATCACTTATCTTCCAGTAAATGCGGATGGTTGTGTAGAACTTGAGGATTTAAAAAAAGCATTACGAAAAGATACGATTCTTGTATCTATGATGATGGTAAATAATGAGACTGGAGCTATTCAGCCGATTAAGGAGTGTGCTGATTATGTACATGCGAATTCTTTGGCATTGTTTCATATGGATGGGGTACAGGCTCTAGGCAAAATTCCTGTAGACTTGTCTTGTGTTGATCTTGCGACCTTTTCAGCACATAAAATATATGGCTTAAAAGGAAGTGCCATCTTATACAAAAAAAGAAATGTTGATTTATTGCCTTTGATAAGCGGCGGACAGCAGGAGTTTGGATTGCGTGGAGGAACAAGTAATGTTCCTGTAAATATTGTGTTTGCGAAAACCTTGCGTTTGGCCTTAGAACAGCAGCCTAGTTCATATGAACATGTAAAAGAATTAAATATGTATTTAAGATCATCTCTAAAGGAAATAGAAGATGTAGTAATCAACTCATCTGAAAACGCAAGTCCGTTTATTTTAAATATTTCGTGCCTTCGTATCGGTAGTGAAATTATGTTAAATGCTTTAAACAGCAAAGGGTTTGCGGTATCTGCACAAAGCACGTGTTCTTCTCATAGTAAAGCTATATCTCATGTATTATTGGCTATGGGACGAGATGAACTTCATGCGACACATGCAATTCGTATATCGTTATCGCATCTGGCGAATAAACAGGAAATAGATGCATTTATAGAGGCTTTAAAGGAGATTAATAATGACTATCGAACAAAATAAATTAGTTTATAATCACATCTTAGTAAGATTTGGTGAATTATCTACAAAAGGAAAAAATAAGAAAGATTTTATAAAGAAACTATTGATTAATGTGAAAAACGCATTGCGAGATTATGATAAGCTGACATATGAAAGAACACATGATCGTATGTATATCATGTTGAATGGGGAAGATGCTCATGAAGTAAGTGTACATTTACAGAAAGTGTTTGGAATTTCTTCTTTTTCCTTTGCGATTCGTGTAGAAAGTGAAATTGAAGCGATTAAACAGATGGCATTGCAGGTTGCATTACAAAGCGATGCACAGACATTTAAAATTGAGGCACGTAGAAGTCATAAATTATTTCCAATGATTTCTGATGAAATAAATCGTGCTGTTGCAGGTGAAATTTTAAGAAATACAGATTTAAAAGTAAATGTTCGTGAACCTCAGCTTCGTATACAGATTGAAGTTCATCAGCATGATACATATATTATGACAGGTCGTATTCCTGGAGCAGGTGGTTATCCTGTTGGTGTTGGCGGTAAAGCCATGGTTATGCTATCAGGCGGTATAGATTCACCAGTCGCTTCTTATTTAACGATGAAACGCGGAGTTGCGATTGAATGTATTCATTATGCTTCACCTCCATATACAAGTCAGGCGGCTCAGGATAAAGTGCTGGAACTAGCAAGAAAAGTGGCTCCATATCAGGGTCATGTTCGTGTTCATTTAGTACCATTTACAGATTTACAATTGGCAATATATAAAAACTGTGATGAGAGTTATGCGATTACTATCATGCGTAGAATGATGTATCGAATTGCAGAGCGTTTAAGTGAAAAACAGCATTGTCTGGCAATTGTGAATGGAGAAAGCATAGGGCAGGTAGCTAGTCAGACATTAGAAAGTATGCAGACAATCAATTGTGTAACAAAAATGCCGGTTATTCGTCCTGTAGCTTGTATGGATAAATTAGAAATTATCAATATTGCGAAACAAATTGATACATATGATATTTCAATCCAGCCTTTTGAAGACTGCTGTACAATTTTTACTCCAAAAAATCCAGTCACAAAACCAACAATTCATCGAGCAGAACGTTTAGAATCTCGTTTTGATTTTGAAAAGCTAATTGATGAATGTGTTGAAAATACGAAGTTTATTGATGTTTATCCTACTTCTAAAGTAGACGAAGATATTTTTTAGTATAACTATATTGAAGTAACCCATACTAGTGGTGTGAGGTGAAAAAATATGGAAAATAAAAAGCAATTCAAAAACAGACAGGTTAAACAGGATTTATATCAATATGAAATGGGTATTGAATTAGGTGCTGAATTAGAATCTGAAAAAAGAAATCATGAAAAAGAATATCAAATAGAAAAAACTTCTCCGGATTTCAAAAATAGTTTTCAAAATGAAATAAATAAAGAGCGTAATAAAAATAACAAACAGCGTTAATTAAAAAGAAGCTTATTCACAAGACTGTGATAGCTTCCTTTTTTTGCGTTTAATAAAATTTCGCAATGTCATCAATTTCTTTACGTTTTGGTTTATCAGGGTCTATATTACGATATCCTACACCAATAACACTAACTATAATTTCATCATCTGGGATTGATAAGATAGAGCGTATTTGATCAGCATCACGAATTCCCATGATCAAGGTATCAAGCCCAAGCTCTCTTGCCTTAAGAATGAGATTTTCGTTTTGTAGACCTAAATCATATGCTCCCCATAAGTTCCCAAGTTCATTTGATGGAGTTTTATCTTTGTTAAAGCCTGAACGATCCTTCACAAACGAAGTAATAATCAAAACAGGGGTATTTTTTGTGTTTTCGGCATTAAAAGGGGCCAATCCTTTCTGTTTTAATTCTTCCACAATAACTGCACTATATGCAATATGATAGCGAGCAGTCTGTGAGTTTTTCCAGCTGGGTGCTTCCTTTGCACATGCAATCATTTCTAATAAATCTTTCTTTGATACTGGCTGATTTGTATAAGAACGAATACTTCTTCTACTTTCAATTATTTTGTCAAGTTCCATTATTTTCACCTCTTGTCTTTATTTTACTACAAATATTATGAAAATTAAGTAAAATTCTCTCTGTATTTTTTATTGCCTATGCTATACTTAGATGAGAAATGAGGTAGAAGTATGCTGGTATGTCCAAAATGTAATCAGAGTTTGAAGAAAAATAAAAATGTGTGGTGCTGTGAAAATCATCATACCTATGATATTGCGAAAAGAGGTTATGTTCATCTTGCATTGCATCAGAAGAAAAATACGGGCGATGATAAAGAGATGGTAAAAGCTCGTACTCGCTTTTTATCACATGGATATTATGAAATTTTGCGTAATGAATTAAATCGAATCACAGAACAATATAACCCTCATATAATCGTAGATGCGGGCTGCGGAGAAGGGTATTATACAAATTATATAAAGAATGAAGAAAATGAAATTTATGGCTTTGACTTATCGAAACATGCAGTGGATGAGGCGTGTAAAGCAAGAAATCAAGTACAATATGTGGTGGCAAGTGTATTTCATTTACCACTATCTGATGTGTGCTGTGATATGGTTTTATCTGTCTTTGCGCCATTTGATGACCAGGAGTTTTATCGTGTATTAAAGCATGAAGGTATATTTGTGAAAGTAGGACCTGGTCCTCGTCATTTAATGGGCTTGAAGGAAGTTTTATATGATGAACCATATGAGAATGCAAGTGAGACTATAAATTATGATGGCTTTGTTTTAGAAGATACAATTATGTTGGATGATATGATTACGATAGAGGATAAGCAGGATATTCAGGCATTGTTTCATATGACTCCATATTATTGGAAAACATCAAGAAATGCGGTAGAAAAATTGGAAAAAGTGACAAATCTGAAGACTGAAATTCAATTTCAGATTGAAATCTATCGCAGGAAATAAAACGTTCTTTTCAAATAGGAAGAAGCTATGATATAATGTTGAGGCAATAATCAGAAAGGCGGTATATAAGATATGGCGTTTGAATCCTTAAGTGATCGCTTAACAAAAGCGTTTAAGAATATAACTGGAAAAGGGAAATTAACAGAAAAAAATATGAATGATATGTTGCGTGAAGTGCGCATGTCATTGTTAGAGGCAGATGTAAACTATACAGTTGTTAAAGATTTTATTGGAAGAGTAAAAGAAAAAGCAATGGGTACAGAAGTTATGACTTCTTTAAACCCTGGACAGATGGTTGTGAAAATCGTTCATGATGAAATCGTAGCTTTATTAGGTACAGAAGATGCACCGGTAAATTATAAGAGCAGTGGCATTACTACCATTATGATGGTTGGTTTACAGGGGACTGGTAAAACAACTGCATCAGCAAAAATTGCCAATGTAATGAAGAAAAAACAAAATCGTAAACCTTTATTGGTTGCATGTGACGTTATTCGACCAGCGGCTATTGAACAGCTAAAAACCTTGGGAGAAAGTATTGGTGTAGAAGTATTTTCATTAGGTGTTGAGACAAAAGCATTAGAAACTGCAAGACAGGCGATGGACTATGCGAAAGAGCATGGTTATGATACTGTTTTATTCGATACAGCAGGTCGTCTGCATATTGATGAAGAACTGATGAAGGAACTTTCTGATATTAAAGAATTGGTTAAACCAGATGATATCTTACTAACAGTTGATGCGATGACTGGTCAGGATATTGTTAATGTTGCAAGCAGTTTTCATGAACAGCTGCAGGTAACTGGTTTAGTTCTTACAAAACTAGATGGTGATTCTCGTGGCGGTGGTATTTTATCTGTACGTGCTATTACAAATGTTCCTGTAAAATTTGTAGGGCTCGGTGAGAAAATTGATGATTTAGATGTATTCCATCCAGCTCGTATGGCAGATCGAATCCTTGGGATGGGAGATATCTTGTCCTTGGTAGAACAAGCACAGGAAAAAATGGATCTGGAAGCTAGCTCTAAAACTGCAAATCGTATGATGAGCGGTCAATTTACATTAACTGATATGCTAGTACAATTCCAGCAGTTAAAGAAAATGGGTTCTTTAGGCGGTATGATGAAGTTGATTCCTGGTATGGGACAGCTTGCTGGTCAGATTGATGAAGCTAAAGCTGATAATAAGATGAAAAAAAGTGAAGCTATCATTTTGAGTATGACTCCTGAAGAAAGAGAAAATCCAAGCATTCTTCGTGCTTCTAGAAAAAATCGTATTGCGAAAGGTAGCGGAACAACTGTTGCGGATGTAAATCGCTTAATTAACGAATATGAAAAAATGAAGCAAGTTATGAAGCAGATGAGTTCTATGACTAAATCTGGTAAGATGCCTAATATGGGTGGCTTAGGCGGAATGAAGAATATGCGTAATATGAATCGTATGATGCAAGGTGGAAAACGAGGAAGAAGATTTTAGGCAAGTGCGGCTTGCCTTTTTTTGAATTAATCATAAAAAAATCAAAGTGTAAAGGAAAAATACTTGACAGACAAAAAAACTATGATATACTAATCAAGGTAATGATGAAAATAACCAAATAGGAGGAAATAAAAATGGCAGTTAAATTAAGATTAAAAAGAATGGGTTCTAAGAGAAAACCTTTCTACAGAATTGTAGCAGCGGATTCTCGCGCACCTAGAGATGGACGTTTTATCGAAACTATCGGTACTTATAATCCAACAACAGAACCAGCAAGCATTAGCTTAAATGAAGAGCTTGCGATCAAATGGATCAAACAGGGAGCTCAGCCTTCTGATACAGTACGTAACATCCTTTCTAAAGAAGGAATCTTAAAACGTTTGCACGAAGAAAAAAACGCTAAATAGTGTATGATTGATTACGAAAAAGTACTGTTGGATCTTGTAAAACCGATGGTCGAAGATAAGACCAATGTTTCTGTAAAACAGATGCCGACACTTGAGGACAACGAAGTGCTTTTGTATGTATATGCAAATAGTGATGATGTTGCTCGCTTGATCGGTCGTCGTGGTATGATGGCTTCTTCTATTCGTCAGATGATGTCAGTTGCATCTAGAAAAGAGGATAAGAGAGTAACCATCAAATTTGAATCTTATTAGGATGCTGGGTGCATCCTTTTGTGCGACAGGCAGTCGCTATAGTTCAAACATGTACAGGCATGGTTGAACTT